>NZ_JAPUDY010000027.1 GCF_027492855.1 Acidovorax sp. | reverse complement strand
ACCGACCTGTTCCCCATCATGGAACTGGGCACCTCGGCCAAGATGCTGTCCATCGTGCCGCTGATGGCCGGTGGCGGCATGTACGAAACCGGTGCCGGCGGCTCGGCGCCCAAGCACGTGCAGCAGCTGGTGGAAGAAAACCACCTGCGCTGGGATTCGCTGGGCGAGTTCCTGGCGCTGGCCGTGTCGCTGGAAGACCTGGGCCTCAAGACCGGCAACACCAAGGCCAAGGTTCTGGCCCAAACGCTGGACGCCGCCACGGGCAAGCTCTTGGACAACAACAAGAACCCTTCGCCCAAGACCGGTCAGCTCGACAACCGTGGCAGCCAGTTCTACCTGGCCCTGTACTGGGCACAAGAGCTGGCAGCGCAGACGGACGACGCCGCGCTGGCCAAGCTGTTCGCCCCGCTGGCCAAACAACTGGCCGACAACGAGCAGACCATCGTGGCCGAGCTGGCCGCCGTGCAAGGCGCGCCTGCGGACATCGGCGGCTACTACCAGCCCGACATCGCCAAGCTGGATGCCGTGATGCGCCCCAGCGCCACGCTGAACGCGGCGCTGAAGAGCGTGGCGGCCTAACCTGCTACCGGCGCGGATGAGTGAAGGTTTGGGTCAACTTGCCTGACTATGTACACACCTCAGACACCTCTCATCCATCCGTTCGGGCTGAGCTTGTCGAAGCCAGGGCTTGCCAAGTACGTGCAAGGCTTCGACGGGCTCAGCCCGAACGGGGTTATGGGTGTGAAGTCTGAGGCAGGTCACCCATCAGGCAAAATTGGCCTCTAGCGCTTATTCAACAAGCGATAACAGCTATTAATTCAATAGCACAAATACAAAAGCCCCGCTGCTCTCCAGCGGGGCTTTTGTGTCTCTGGCGCCAGCCTGCCTACGGCCGTTCGCGGTCCGGCACACGGCTGGAGAGTGGCGCAGGCACGTAGGCTGGCAGAAAGGCACAGCCCTTGCCAAACCCCTCCTCGTAGGCCGGGCACTGCTGGGCGATGCCCTCGGGCGTGGGCTTCACGCCTTCATCCACCCAGCGCAGCAGCGCCGCCATCAGCGCGGGATAGGTGGGGTCGCTCAGGTAGCTGTGGCCGCTGTGGCGCGTGAAGGTCTGCACCAGCCGCGCGCTGCTGCCCGCCTTCTCCATCGTGGCCTTGAACTGCGCATCCAGCTCAGCAAAGGCCGTGGGGTCGTCAACGCCCTTCACGGTGAGCACGGGCACGGGGATGTTTCCGGTGGGGTCCGTGTCCTCGCCAAAGCGCGCCACGGCCTGTGGGTCAGCCCGGTAGCGCAGCACGCCTGCATTGAGTGCCGCGTCGTCCGGCGAGCCCTTGTAGGCCACGCCCCGATTGCCAAAAGGGCTGGCCCCGCCAGTGCGGTGCTGCGCCACGTCGCGGAAGTGGAACGTGGCCCAGTTCATGTGGCCCTGGATGGAGCTGGCGGGGATGCGGATCACGTCCACAATGGTCTGGACCTTGCGCTGCTGCTCGGGCGTGCGCTCCGCCGCGGGCTTGTTCAGCGCCAGGCATTCGTTCAGCCGCGCCTGCAGGTCGGCCTGCGCCATGGCCGAGTCGCGCGGCAGGCCGGTGTTGAGCGGGTACTGCACCTCGGTGGGCCGGGGATGGTTGTTGCACAGGTACTGGTAGACCACACGCAGATCGGTGCGGAAGTCATACGAGCGTGTGCCGCCCGCGAGCACGCCGCTGGTCAGCAGCACCGCGTCATACGGGCGCTTGCCATCGGCCGTGCGCTGGAACATCTCTGCCCCCCTGGCCGCCACGCTGGCGCCCCATGATTGGCCGTGCAGGATGGTGCGCTGGGGCTGGGCCACCTGCTGCACAAAAATCTGCCGCAAGCGCTCCGTGTCCTCAGCCGCTGCGCGCACCTCCACCCCACCTTGGCGAAAGCTGCTGCCCGCCCAGGCATAACCCGCGCGCACCATGATGTCCCAGCGCTCCAGGTCCTGCACCGATCGCTCCATCCGGGGCGCCCCCAGCGCCGGGCCGCCGTGGGCATGCAGCACCAGGTGCCGGTTCCACTGGTGGGGCACCGCGATCATGTAGTAGGCCCCGGCCGAGTCCTGGCCCGAGAGGCAGCGGGCGATGGATGTGATGTCTTTGGGGCATGGCGTGGCGGCGGGTGCGGCTTCCGACACCGCCTTGGGCTGGGTCGATACCGGGGCGCAGGCGGCCAGGAAAGCCGTGGCCAGGGCGGCGGCCACCGTCGTCAAGCGCGGCCAGGTGGAATGCGGCTGCAATGCAGTCATAAGGGTCTCCGTTGAATGGGTCATCGTGGGCCGGGCCACGCTGCATCGTAAAAACGGTGTTGCCGTCCGTCAATTGGACAGACCCGGCCCATGGCAACGTCCAAAGTCAGAAACGGAATTCCCAAAGAAAAAGGCTGCCCGGTCGAGCCCCAGGCAGCCTCACGATGCACCCGCGCTGGCCCCGGTAGGGCCAGCAATCAATACATCGCCGCGCTTCAGTTGTTGCCCATGGCAATCCCTTCGCGGCGCGGGTCGGCCCCACCCGCATAGGTGCCCGCGCCGGGGTTGCGTGCCAGCAGGCCCGCGTTGCCGTTGGGCCGCAGGCCATTGAACACCGCGCCGTGCAGGCCGCTGGTGAAGCTGCTGGTCTGCGCCACGGTGTGGCCGCGCGCCTTCAGGCCGTCGCGGATGGCGGCCGTGTCGATCACCGAGCCCGCTTCGATGGACGTGGTGGCGTTGGTCTGCGCGCCGAAGTTGGGCAGATTGATCGCCTGCTGCACGTTCAGGCCCCAGTCCGTCATGCCCAGAATGCTCTTGGCGGTGTACTGGATGATGGCGCTGCCGCCCGGCGAGCCGATCACGCCTTCAACATCACCCGAGGCGGCGTTGAAGATGATGGTGGGCGCCATGGAGCTGCGCGGGCGTTTGCCCGCCTGCACGCTGTTGGCAATGGGGTTGCCCGCTGCATCGGTGGCCGTGAACGAGAAGTCGGTGAGCTGGTTGTTCAGCAAAAAGCCGCGCACCATCTGCAGGCTGCCAAAGCCGTTTTCGATGGTCGTTGTCATGGACACGGCATTGCCTGCGTTGTCGATGATGGACAGGTGTGTGGTCGATGGCAGGGCCAGCGAGTTGTCCTGCCCCTTGGCACCGCTCACCCCCGGCGGCGTGCCCGCCACGGGCGTGCCGATGGTCTTGCTCATGCTGATGAGTTTGGCGCGCTCCTTGAGGTAGTCGGCATTGATCATGCCGGCCTGGGGCACGCTCACGAAGTCGGGGTCGGCCACATACAGCGCGCGGTCGGCGTAGGCCAGGCGGTAGGCCTCGGACACCACGTGCACCGAATCCAGCGTGTTGGGCTTCATGGCTGCCAGGTCAAAACCCTGCAGCAGGCCCAGGGTCTGCAGCACCGCAATGCCGCCCGAGCTGGGCGCGGGCATGCCACACACGCGGTACTGCACGCGGTACACGCCACACACGGGTTCGCGCACCTTGTGGGTGTAGCCGCTCAGGTCATCGAGCGCGAGCTTGCCGGGGTTGGTGGGGTGGCTGCTGACCTTGGCCACGATGTCCTTGGCGATATCGCCCTTGTAGAACACGTCGGCGCCGCCCGCCGCAATGGCTTTGAGCGTGGCCGCGAGTTCCGGATTCTTCAAGACGGTGCCGGTGGCCTTGGCCGTGCCGTCGGCATTGAGAAAGTAGCTGGCGCCGGGCTCGCCCTGGGCCTTGATGCGAGCGGCCGACCCGGCGATGGACACGCTCATGCGCTGCGAGATCGCAAAACCTTCTTCGCTGAGCTTGATGGCGGGCTCGAACAGGTCCTTCCATGGCAGCTTGCCGTGCGCCTTGTGCGCGGCTTCGAGCATGCGCAGCACACCGGGTGTGCCCACCGACAGGCCGCCGTCCACCGCGGTCAGAAAGGCCAGCGGCTTGCCGTCGGCACCGATGAACAAATTGGGCGTGGCCGCCTTGGGGGCCGTCTCACGGCCATCGTAGGCCAGCAGCTTGTTGGCGCCCTTGTCAAAGTGCAGCATGAAGGCGCCGCCACCAATGCCCGACGACTGCGGCTCCACCAGGTTCAGCACCATCTGCACCGCAATGGCGGCGTCCGTGGCCGTGCCGCCCTTGGCAAGGATCTCCACGCCCGCCTTCACGGCCAGCGGGTTGGCGGCAGACACCATGTCCTTGTTGGCATAGCTGATGGCCTTGGGGGTATAGCCCGACGGCGGCTCTGGCGGGACGTATTGCTCCACCGGCTCGGGCATGGCCACTGGAAGGGTGGGGCCGTCGTTGCCGCCACAAGCGGCCAGCACGGCCAAAGCGGCAATGCTCAGGCCCGTGGCGTAGGGATTGCGTCGAAAGACAGAAGCCGTCATGACTGAAACTCCTCACAATAGGACAGGAATAGGGAGAACGGGCCACAGAGGTGCGGCGTGCGGCACACCCCGTACCGCGATGGGAGGCGGGCCGCAGTTTCCGTGCCAGAAATGCCCTTCCAGTATGTGACACAGGCAAGAAAATTGTTTTGCTTTTATGCCCTGGTTGCCGTCGAATAGGAGAAACGATTTCTGCAATTAGCGATGAAACAGAATCTGGATTCCATTGACCGCCAACTGCTGGCCTTGCTGCAGCAGGACGCCGAAACCCCGCTGGCCGAGCTGGCCGACGCGGTGAACCTCTCCAACACCCCCTGCTGGCGGCGCATCCAGTGGCTGCGCGAGAAGGGTTACATCACCCGCCATGTGGCCCTGGTGGACCCGCGCAAGGTCAACGTGGGGGTAACGGTGTTCGTGGCCATCAAAACCAACCAGCACCACCAGCAGTGGTTCGATACCCTGCGCGACGCGGTGATGGACATCTCCGAGATCGTCGAGTTCTATCGCATGAGCGGAGATGTGGACTACCTACTGCGCGTGGTGGTGCCCGACATCCGCGCCTATGACGCGGTCTACAAACGGCTCACGCAGGCCGTTGCGCTGTCGGACGTGAGTTCGAGCTTTGCGATGGAAGAGCTCAAGTTCACCACCGCGCTGCCGCTGAACTACGCGCAGTAGCGGCCGCCGCGCGGAGTCCGCCGCTTCAGTATTTGCCCATGTAGTCGCGCTTGCCCAGCTCCACGCCGTTGTGGCGCGCCAGGGCGTAGGTCGTGTTCACGTGGAAGAAGAACTGCGGCAGGCCGTAGTGCAGCAGGTAGTGTTCGCCCACAAACTGCTTTTCGCGCGGCGTGCCGGGCTGGATGGTGATCTGGCGCGTGGCGGCGTCGGCAAACGCGGCCTCGGGCAGGCTTTCGACAAACGCCAGCACGGTGTTGATGCGTTCATTCAGATCGGCAAAACCGGGGCGCTCGGCGTCGGGGAAAGACGGCACCTCCACCCCTGCCAGGCGCGCCGCAATGCCCTTGGCGAAGTCGCAGGCAATCAGCACCTGGCGCGCCATCGGAAACATGTCGGGGAACAGCCGCGCCTGCAGCAGCGCGTCTGGTTCGATCTTGCGTGCCGTGGCATGGGCCTCGGTCTTGGCCAGGATGTCCTTGAGCGAGCCCAGCATCTGGCGAAAAACGGGGATGCTGGCGTTGTAGATGGAGTGCGTCATGGGTTTTTTAGGGGGGTATGGGGAGCGTTTGGAAGTGAGGAAGCAATGGTGGGCCGTGTAGCCACGGCGATTGCAACACAAGCCCGCCGCGCGCGTTGGGGCGCGCACAAAGCCCCTGGCGCAGCAGTCAGGCGGCCGCCCCCACGGGCCGTGCGGCTGCCCGCGCCGCCACGCCCACACCCACCAGCGCGGCCGACACCACGCTCAGCGCCAGCGTGACGGCCGAGCCGTAGAAGATGCCCGAAGTCATGCCGTGGTCCAGCATAGCGCCAAACACCGGGGCCGCCAGGCAAAAACCCAGGTCCAGGCCCGAATACACGGTGCCATACACGCGCCCCGTGGCGCCGGGCGGCGCGGCGCGCTTGATCAGCATGTCGCGCGAGGGGCCCGCAAGGCCCGTGCCCAGCCCCGCCACCGAGGCCACCACCACTGCCGCCATGCCGGGCAAAAACCCCATGCCCACCGCCACCAGCAGCACGGCAGAGCCCAGCAGGCACACCGAGATGATCTTCTCGAGCCGCTGCACACGCCCCACCAGAAAGCCGCCCACCAGCATGCCTACCGCGCCACACAGCATGTAGCCGGTGACCACCATGGCCGTGATGCTCAGCGGCAGGCCGTACATGGTCTGCAGCGCGGGGCTGGCAAAGCTCTGGATGGCGCTCAATGCGCAGGTGCTCCAGAAGAAGAACGAGAAACACAGCCACACCGAGGGCAGCTTGAGGAAGGCCATGGGGTGCTCGGGCTTGGCCGCCGCGCCACCCTTGTGGGCCTGGTGCGCCCACTCGCCCTGGCGGTCGTCGATGGCGTCGCGGTTCCAGACCATGATGGCCAGCACCGCCAACGCCAGCAGCGCGCCACACAAGCAGGCCGTGCGCCACGAGCCCGTGGCCGTGGCAATGCCCGCCATGAACACCGGCGCCGTGGCCCAGCCCAGGTTGCCGCTGATGCCATGCACCGAAAAGCCATGCCCCAGGCGTGCTGGCGACACGCGCTTGTTCAGGATGGTGAAGTCCACCGGGTGGAAGGGCGCGTTGCCCAGCCCGGCCAGCGCCGCCGCCAGCAACAGCCCGGTATAGCCCTGCGCCGTGCCTGCCGCCAGCCCCGCCGCCGCAAAACTCGACAGCGCAAAAAACATCACCGGCCGCGCACCCACGCGGTCCACCAAAAAGCCCGACAGCGCCTGGCCCACGCCCGAGATCACAAAAAACACCGACACCAGCAGCCCCAGCTCGGAGTAGCTAAAGCCGAACTCGCCGATCAGCCACGGAAACAGCGGCGGCAGCAACATGTGAAAGAAGTGCGAGCTGCCATGGGCCAGGCCGATGAGGCCGATGGTGCGGGCGTCCTGCCGCAAGGGAACGGGACTGGCAGCGTTGGCGGGGGAAGAAAGGGTCATGGGTGGAATCTTAGGCAGATGCGCCTCGGCAGGTTTACGATAGGCAGACAACTTTTGTCGCAAACATGCCAACCCCTGCCACCGAGCACTTTGCCCCCGAGGTCGTGCCCCGCCCAAAACACGGAACGCCGCGTGCGCTGTCGTACGTGGGCTCGCTCACGCCCGAGCTGTTCGTGCCCACCACCGCGCGCCCGGTGCGCGCCAAGCTGCGCTGGCTGGCCGCCGACACCCAGGTCATGCCCCACAGCCACCCCTGGGCGCAGGTGGCGATCTCGACCACGGGCGTGATCCGGCTCACGGTGAGCCACGGCACCTACATCGTGCCGCCCTCGCGCGCGCTGTGGATTCCGCCCGGCGTGGAGCATGCCGTGACCATGGTGGAAGACGCCGATTTGCGCACGCTGTATTTCCACCAGCCGCGCGGCCGGTGCGGGCCTGGCGCGCTGGGCCAGGGCCACCGTGCCAGCGAGGCCACCCAGGCCTGGCGCCAATGCCGGGTGCTGGAGGTGTCCGACCTGCTGCGCGCCCTGGTGCGCGAGATGCCCACCGCACCCGACGGCGGCCCCGCCATCACGCCCGCCGAGCGGCTGCGCGAACAGCACCTGAGCGCCCTGGTGCGCGACGAGCTGGCCCGCGCCGCCGCCGTGAAGCTGGGCGTGGACCTGCCCCAGGACAAGCGCCTGCGCCACCTGTGCGAGGCCGTGCTGGCCGACCCCACGCGCCACGAAACCCTGGCCGACTGGGCGCAGGACACCGGCGCCAGCCCGCGCACCGTGGCCCGGCTGTTCCGCTCGGAACTGGGCAGCACCTTCACCCAATGGCGCCAGCAAGTGATCCTGGCCAAGGCCGTGTCGCTGGCCGCCGGGCGCATGCCCATGGGCCAGATCGCCGCCGAGCTGGGCTACAGCCCCAGTGCCTTCAGCGCCATGGTGCGCAAGTCGGTGGGGCAGCCGCCGGGGCGGTTTTTGGGGCAGCAAGGGGCGTAGCAGCCACCATGCCTGGCCACTTCAAAAATGATAGCTATTGGCGCTTGATATATAAGCGCCAGGCCCTGTTTTCATCGCATTTTTTGGGCTCAAAACGGCCTGCACAGGCATGGCGCGGGCGCGTGAACTCGCGAAAACTCGGGTTTGTCTGTACTTTTGGCCGTCTAAACAGGTTTTACCGCCCGTGGAATAAGCGCAAGCAGCTATTATTCTTGACAAGATCAAGCCGCCATTCCAGCACTGGCAACTTGCGTTGCAGGCAAATATTGGGCACTTTCCGCCCATGCGATGGAATAAATCGGCGCACATGCTGCTCTTGTACGCATGATCCAGACCTCGGAGTCTCGTTACAACCAGTGGGTGCGTGAGCACTACCGCTTCCTGCTGCGCAGTGCCTGGGCACTGACGGGTTCGCGCGCACAGGCCGAGGATGTGGTGCAGGACTGCTTCACCAGCGCCTGGAAAAACCGCAAGCAGCTGCGCGACCCGGCGCTGGCGCGCGCCTGGCTGTTCCAGATCATGCGGCGCCACGCGCTGCGCCACATGGCGCCACCGCCCTTGCAGTCGCTCGACGACGAAACCGCCATCGAGCCAGGCAGCGCCGTGCACGACGACAACAGCCTGGACGACCAGCTCGACGTGGTCAAGGCGCTGGCACGCATCGCCCCCATCCACCGCGAGGTGCTGGTGCTGTTTTATTTTGACGACATGCCCACCGCGCAGATGGCCGAGGCGCTGGAAGTGGCGCCCGGCACCGTGCTGTCGCGCCTGGCGCGGGCCCGCGAGGCGCTCAAGGCCGCGCTGCGGCCCGCGCCGGCATCCTCCCCCCCATCGCCGCACACGGCGCCCAAGCTACGCAGCGTCTGACATATGCCTGATCTTCGCCCTCCCGACAGCAGCTTCGACCTGCGGGCCCGTGCCGAACTGGCGCTGGCCTTCGACCCCGGCGAGCCCCCGCAGCACCTGTTTCGCCACACGCCGCTTCTGGCGCGGCGCGGCGTGCGCGGCAGCCTGGTGGCCTTGCTGCTGGCCGCCACCGGCACCAGCGCCGTGCTGGCCATGCGCCCGCCTGCCCTGGTGCGCGGCGCCATCGAGCACGAGTATTACGAGCGCACCCTGCGCGGCGAGTTCATGGACGCATCCACGCTGCTCCAGCACCTGGGGCTGGGCGATGCGCAGGCCGTGCCGGGCTACCCGCAGCTGATGCGCCCCTGCGACATCAACGGCCACCTGGCCTACCACCTCACCTCGTTTTTCGAAAAAGGCGGCATGGTCACCGTGTTCGCCTTCGACGCCCCCGTCATGCTGCGCGAGGACAGCGGCGGCTGGTGGGGCAATGTGTATTGGCGCGTGATCGCCTCGCGCGATGGCAAGCCCCTGGTGCTGGTGGCGCAAAAGAAAGCCGCGCTGGCCGTGGCGCAAAACGCCTTGGCACCGCCCGCGCAGTAGATAACAACGTAGCAACGCCGCCCCGCCTGGCGACGATCCCTTTCCAACCCTGACTCACTCACCCAAAGGAGACACGATGACCATTGCTTCCCACACCACCATGCCCCGCCGCAGCCTGCTCACCGGCAGCGCTGCCGCACTTGCCGGTGTCGGCCTCGCCACTTGGGGCCGGGGCGCACACGCGCAGGCTGCCGCCGCCAAGCCGCTGCCCGCCGCTGTCAGTTGGAAGAATCCGGCCGACGTCATCGTGCACAGCGCCTCCACCGTGGAGACCAAACGCAGCGCCTTCGGCACGGGTGCCATCACGCCCAGCAACCAGCTTTACCTGCGCAACAACCTGCCAACGCCCGACGCCTCCATCGTTGCCGACCGCGACGCCTGGGAAGTGAACGTGACCGGCGTGAAGAACCCGCGCAAGCTCACGCTGCGCGAGCTCAAGGCCATGGGCCTGGAGACCGTCACCATGGTGCTGCAATGCTCGGGCAACGGCCGCGCCTTCTTCCCCAGCAAGCCCAGCGGAACGCAGTGGACGGTGGGCGCCGCAGGCTGCGTGGTCTGGAGCGGTGTGCCCATGCGCGCCGTGGTCGAGGCGCTGGGCGGTGTGGTCGAAGGCATGCGCTACATGACCAGCACGGGCGGCGAGAAGCTGCCCGACGGCATTGACCCCAAGAGCATCATCGTCGAGCGCTCGGTGGCCGCCGCCGCCCGGCAGGACGCCATGTTGGCCTGGGAGATGAATGGCGAGCCGATTCCACTGGCGCACGGCGGCCCCCTGCGCATGATCGTGCCGGGCTTCCAGGGCGTGAACAACATCAAGTACGTCAAGCAGGTTGCCTTTACCGAGAACGAAAGCGACGCCAAGATCATGTCGCACGGCTACCGCCTGGCGCCCCTGGGCGGCAAGGGCGACCCCAGCATGCCCTCGGTGCAGGAGATGGGCGTCAAGTCCTGGATCAACTCGCCGCTGCCCGAAGACGGCACGCTGACCGCTGGCGGCGTGGTGCAGATCTTCGGCGTGGCCTTTGGCGGCGTGCACGCCGTCAAGGGCGTGGAAGTGTCGATCGACGGCGGCAAAACCTGGCAGCAGGCCCGCTTCATCGGCCCGGACCTGGGCAAGTACGCCTGGCGCCAGTTCGCCCTGGCCGCGCGCCTGCCCGCAGGCAACCACATGCTGGTCAGCCGCGCCACCGACACCGCGGGCAACACGCAGCCCGAGGCGCGCGTTGAAAACCTGCGGGGCTACAACAACACCAGCTGGGCCGACCACGCGGTCACGGTCACCGTGGCCTGAGCAGGCTGGGCGCCCTGGTATGGATTGGCGGCATTCAAAAACATCCATCCGTTCACGCTGAGCTTGTCGAAGCGCCGCGCGAGGCTTCGACGGGCTCAGCCCGAACGGGTTGGATGGATCGAACCCACTCCGGATGAATCGCCAGGGCGCTCAACGTCTTCTCCCCTTCCCTCTCCTTTGCACAGCTGCGCAATCCGCGCATCGTTTGATCATTCTTCTTTTCTCTCCAAAAACAACCATGCACCCCACCCGCCAAGCCCTTCCCCTGTTCCACCGGCTGCGCGTCCTGACGGCGCCCGCACTGCTGCTGACCGCCGGTCTGGCGGGCATGGCGGCCCACGCTGCCGACGACGCCGCCCAAATGGCCCTGGGCAAAAAGCTCTTCACCACCGCCACCCCCGCCTGCGCCATCTGCCACACGCTCAAGGACGCAGGTGCCGAGGGCGCCGTGGGCCCCGTGCTGGACGAACTGCAGCCCGAAGCCAGCCGCGTGGCCAAGGCCCTGCGCGACGGCGTGGGCAGCATGCCGTCCTTCAAATCCAGTTTGACCGAAGCACAGATCGCAGCGCTGGCGCTGTATGTCTCCAAAGCCAGCCGCGGCGGCAAATAGGCAAGCCCCGTTGGTGAACTAGGCGGTGGCCCGGTTCTGAGCTAGGTCCATCGCAAAACGGCCGTGGCCCACGGACCAGTCGGAATAGTCGTTTTCGTGCATGAAGATGAACACATCGGCCGGGGCCACGCCTGCCGTGGCCTGCAGGTTGTGCGCGATGGCGGCGTACAGGGCGCGTTTCATCGCATCGCTGCGCCCGCGCCGCAGCGTGATCTCGACCACCACCACGCGGTCGGAGCGGGCCACGCCGTTGAACGTGGGGCTGCAGGCAAATTCGCCGGGCGCATACCCCGCCACCATGTTGAACAACTCGTCCGGCGGCATGCCGATGCCGTCCACCAGCGCCTGGTGGATGCCTTGCACGATGGCATCGCGCGTGGCAGCAGGGGTGTCGTGGGGGACGTTGGTGCGGATAAAAGGCATGGGCTTCTCCTATGTTCTTTCAAGTTAAATAATTCAATGAGCAGCAAGCTCTACATTTCAGACAAATTTGCCTAGTAGCGCTTTATTGAAAAACGATTGTTGCTATCAATTTGTGATCTGAAAAGCGATGAATTTTCCGCATCTATGTGCCATAAAATCACATAGATGAGCCACCGCCTCCCCCCACTGAGCGCCTTGCGCGCGTTCGAGGCCGCCGCCCGGCTGGGCCGCATGACGGCGGCGGCAGACGAGTTGTCGGTCACGCCCGGCGCCATCAGCCGCCAGGTGCGTCAGTTGGAGCAACACCTGGGCGTGCCCCTGTTTGACGGCAGCAAGGCCCGCCCCACCCTCACCCCGGCAGCGCATGTGCTGCAACCGGTGCTGACCACCGCGTTTGCCCACATCGCCGACGCCGTGCGCGAGATCAGCGACCACAGCCAGGGCCCGCTGGACGTGGCCTGCTTCAGCACCTTCACCGTCAAGTGGCTGATCCCCCGGCTGTTCGACTTCCAGACGCGGCACCCAGGCATCGAGGTGCGCCTGCGCACCACCGACGCCGGCCCGGATGCCCCCCCCCTGCAGGGCGACCTGGCCATCACCGCCGAAGAGGCCACCGAGGCGCAAGGAGCCCACCAGGAACAACGGCGGTTGTTCCCAGAACACCTGGGCCCGGTGCTGAGCCCCGAACTGGCGCAGCAGATGGCGCTGCACCAGCCCGCCGACCTGGCCGACCCGGCCCTGCAGCCCCTGCGCCTGCACACCCGCACGCGGCGCAACGCCTGGGCCATGTGGGGCGCCGCAGCAGGCGCCACCGTGCCGCCACCACCGCAGGCGGCCCCGGAGTTTGAGCATTACTACTTCACGCTGGAGGCCGCCGTGCGCGGGCTGGGCATCGCCATCGCCCCCTGGCATCTGGTGATGGACGACATACAGGCGGGCCGCCTGGTGGCACCGCTGGGGTTTGTGGCCTCGGGCTACGACTACGTGCTGCACCGCCGCGCTGGTGGCCCGCTGCACCGCCTGGATGTGTTCTGTGCCTGGCTGCAGGCACAGGCCGCGGCCACACCGGCACCGCCTACAGCCGCCAAACTACGGTAACAACGGCCCGCACAACCCGGCGGCCGGGGGATGCGCAGGGTAACGTGCCCACTGTTCTGTCCAGGCCCACACCTGCTGCACGCCGTCCACGCCCTCCCCTCCGGCCACGCGGCGCTGCAGGCCGTGGTCTGCGCCGTCCAGCCGCCGCACACAGAAGGGCGCGGTGCGCACCGAGGCCCGCTCTGCAAAACGCGCATAGGCAGCGGCAGGCACCAGCGCATCGTTGCCGCCCCATACCTGCAGCAGAGGCCAGGGGCCGTTGATGAGGGGTTTGGCCACCGGCCAGTTCCACAGGTCGCGCCAGTAGCCCAGGCTGCGCCCTTGCACCACGGTGCTGTCGGGCCGGGTGCCCGCCACCATCTGCGCGAGCGCGGCCCAATCGCCCTCCACCCCCAGGCGGCGGGCTTGCAGCGCACCGGCCTCCTGCGGGTCCAGCCCGCTGGCGGACAGCAGCACCAGGCCCGCCAGGTGCGGCACCTCGGGGGCCAGCGCGGGCAGCAGTTCGGCCCCTTCTGAGATACCGACCAGCCACTGCGGCAGCGCAGGCTGTCCCTGGCGTTGTTGGGCGTCGGCACGCAGGGCCGCACGGGCGTGGGCAAGCCAGGTGGAATGGCGGTCTTGTTGCACAAAGCTGCGCGCGCAATCGGCAGGCGCAGTGCGGGCTTCGGGATCGACCCCAGGTTTGTGCAGCACCAGCACCTGGGCGTGCAGCAGCCCGGCAAAGTAGCGGTCGGCAAACGGCCCCAAGCCCGCGCACCCCGAGCCGGGCACCACGATCACGCGGTAGCGCAGGGGCGCCACGCGCTCGCTGCGCTGCAGGGCCCACAGGCTTGCCCCGCCCTCGCCGGGCAGCGCGATGGGTTGAAAAGCGCTGGTGGGCGCTGTGGGGGTGGTGGACGATTCCGACTCCGTCGTCACGGCGCAACCCGCAAGCCCAACGCCCACCGCTGCGGCCAGCGCCACCCGCCCAGCCCACCGCCGCGCCCCCATGAAAAAGGCCAGCACGGGGCTGGCCTTTAGCGATGGGGCTGCTGTGACGAAACGGTGCGCCACGGCGTGCAACATCGGCGCGCTTCTTACTTGAGGATCAGCACCTGCTCAGGCTGCTGGGGCTGCGGCATGGGCTGGCCGCCTTGCTGGTACACCGCCGGGGGGCGCACGCCGCGCGCCAGGTTGGCATCGCTGTAGCCCAGTTGCATCGCCAACTGCTGGTACACGTCTTGCGCGAGCGACAACGAGGTCTCGCGCATCACCTTGGCGCGGTTGGGGGGGGCGATGTCGCCACGGATCGACAGGATCTTGGTGTCGTTGCCTTCGCCCTGGGCGGAGAACGCGGCCTTGATCTCGTAGGTCTTGGTGTTGATGAGCGAGAAATCGGTGAGCAGTTGCAGGCCGTACTGGCGCGTGGCGCTGGTGGTGCCCTGCAGGGGCGAGAGCGCGTCGGTGAAGTCGATGCTCGACACCACGCCGAACAGCACGTAGTCGGCGCCGTTGAACTCGCCCTTCTTGATGCGGCTGATCACGTCGGCCACCTGGGGCTGCGCCTGGGGCGTGGCCATCTTGCCGCCCTGCACCTGGTTAAGCACCTGCTCGGCCTTGCTGGCCTGGGGCTTGCCCGCGTCAAAGCCCTTGCCCTGGATCAGGCGGAAGTAGGTGCCCTGCAGGATGGCGCCCTTGATGTCGTTGGTGTAGCCACCCAACTCGCGCTGCTCGATGTAGCTGTAGCGGCCCGCCACGTAGGTGCCGCTGGCCTGCTCGGACGCCTGCATGTTGTGGCTGCCCGAGTGCGAGCCCGAACCGCCGTAGGGGCCATGGCTGTAGCCGCCGCTGGCGCTGCCGCCCGCGCTCATCTGGCTGCTGCGCTGGTAGGTGCCCGCCATGAAGTACTCGGACACGCGCTGCGCGTAGGCCAGGTCGGTCACGGCGATCTTGGGCGCCGCGCCCGGCTGCTGTGCCTGGGCGGTGGCGCCCCAGGCCAGGGTGGTGGCCGCGATCACGGCCAGGGCCGTGTGGAGAGTGGTTCTGCGTTGCATGTGATGCTCCTTGTGAGCTAACGGAAAGTCATGAATTCATCGAGCGATGTGCGCCTTCGCCCCTACATCCTTCGAAACTGGCGCGGCCCAAGCCAGCGGCCGCCGTGCAAGGGCCGCCCCGCCGCACTGGCGGCGTCCCCCTTCCCGCGCGCAGCGCGAGAGAAAGGGGGAAGCGGCGCAGCCGCTCAGGGGGTTACCTCTTACTCGTCTTGCGAATCTCTTTTTCGTCCTGCCATTCGATCGTGCCTTCCTGCACGTCAAACAGCTTGAGCGTGAACTTGTAGTACACGTCCTTGGTCGCGTTGTTCTGCTTGACGATGCTGGTCAGCTCGCCCTCCATGGTGTACTTGGCGGCGGTCATCTGGCCGACCTTGGCGGTGGTGCCCTGCTTGTACAGGCCGCTCTGGTTTTGGCGCTGCAGCTCATCCACGCCCTGCTGCATTTCGTTGATGGAGCGCACGAAGCGCACCTTGCCCGACTTGACCAGCGCGGTCTGGATCGAGCTCATCACGTTGGTGGTGTCGATGTACTCGCTGGTCTTGTTCTTCACGGTGGAGATCGTCACCGTGGGGCGGCCCTGGAAGATGCCGGTTTCCAGCAGGCCGCCGGTCATCTTCTCGGCAATCATCTGCAGGTCAGTGGAGCCGAACTCGTTGGTCACCAGCTCGACGGCCTTGGCGTCGCCGTAGTTGACCTGGCGGTCAAAACGCACGGTGGGCGAGGACAGGTTCTGGCAGGCCGTGAGGGCCAGGGTGCTGGCGGCAAAGGCCAGGATGAGCGCGCTGCGCTGGATGCGGTTCTTGGTGGTCATGGTTTTCAACTCCTGATGCGGGTTCGCGTTCGGATCAGTTAGAACTGTTCGGGCTGAGCGCTCCGGCAGGCTCAGCGTGAACGGATGGGTTTTCTCTACGAAGCAATGGCAGCGCTTCAGCGCGGCTCTACGTTCATTTCCAGGCGCAGGTCGACCGCAGCGCTGGTGGGCGCCACGCTCTTGACGGTCTGCTGGCCCAGGCCGAGCACGGTCATCTGCTTCCAGGACTCGCCGTCGCCCACCTGGTTGCCCACGTTGTCCAGCCACTTGAAGCGGTAGAACACGGTGCGGTCGGTGCGGCCCATGTTGGACATGTCGGCCTGCACCACCAGGATGTCGTTCTTGCGCACGATGCGCATCTCGCGCACGGCGATGCTGTTGGCTTCGCCGCGCAGGGCGACCTTGGCGGCCACGGCCAGTGGCGTGGCCGGGTCGTGCGTCTGGGCACCTGCGCCGGCACAGGCGGCCAGCGTCATCAGGGCCGCACACGCCACGGCGGGGATGGTCAGAGGGGAAAAACGGGTACGCATGCCAAAGACTCCTTGGAAATCGTCAAAAAAGGGCCGACTCAGTTCTTGGCGGCCGCCGCAGGCGTGGCCGACGTGGGCTTGACCACGGACTTGGGAACGGTGCGGCTGCGGTTGGTGGCGGTGGTACTGCGTGCAGGCGCTGGCGCTGCGGCGGGCTCTGGCGCTGCAGGCGCCGCGACCACGGGTGCAACCGCGGGCAATTGGCCCAGCATGGCCACGTCACCGATCAGCACGCTGTTGTCATACATGCGCAGCGGCACCAGGGCATATTGGCCGTCGATCTTGATGGGCTGGGGCAGTGCGCGGCCGTTCACGCTGACCACATGCTCGCCGGGCGGCAGATAGCCACGGGCCACATACACGCGTCCGGGCAGCATGCGCCACATGCGGTCATCGGTCTGCTCGGTGGCCACCGAAGCCGCCGCACCAATCAGGCCGCCGATCAGGCCGCCGCGTTTTTGCAGCTCGTTCTGCAGCACGCCCTTGGCCACGGCGCGGGTGATGCTGCGCGTCACCATGCCAGGCATTTCGTCCTTGAGCGCGCGGCGCGCCATCACGTTCACGTCCACCACCTTTTCGAGCTTGAGATGGGAGCCAGCGGCGGAGACGGTGGTCAGCAGCGCATCCCTGGAGGGCTCGATCACGGGGTAGGAAAGGCTGGCCGTGACCACGCCGCTGCTTGTGGGCACGGGGATGGTGAAGGCCTTGGGCTTGCGCGCGGGGGCGTCACCGGCTTCGACGATGAAGAGCACGTCGGTCATGCGCTGGCGGCGCTTCCAGGTGAAGCCCGAGCGGGTATCGAGGCCGCGCAGGCCTTCTTCGAGCACGCCGGTTTCGGGCTTGAGTTCGATGGCCTTGCGGTAGCCAGGCGCAGCCAGGCCGGGCTCGTTGAGCATTTCGTACAGGAAACCGGCCAGGTAGTGGGAGAGGGCGTTCTGGTAGCCGTTCTTGAGGGCCAGCACCTCGGGGTCGTTGAGGGTTTCGACGGGGTAGCCGTTGAGCTCTTTGCCACCCGACGTGGCGCCCTTGGACTTGGCTTCTTCTTCCGCCGCCAGGGTTTCCTTGGCGCGGAACTCGGCAATGATGGCCTCGCGCTCGTGCGTGCGCTTGATGTCCACGCGGGCGTTTTCGAAATCGCCCACGGCCATGCGGTTGAGCGCCAGGCGCGTGGTCACCCACACTTTTTCGTAGTCCTGGCCCTCATAGGTCTTCAGGCGCTCGCTGATCAGCGCGGCGCCCACGGTGCCCATGAGTTTGGATGGATTGGCCTTGGCCGTCTCTTCCCATTCCTTGACCCGGTTGTCGGCCAGCAGGAAGGCGTTGGTGCTGTCGGGGTAGCGGCGGTCCATGCGCAGCAGCTCGCCGCGTTCCATGTTGTACAGCAGGGCCGTCTTCTCTTCTTCGGTCTTGGCCGTGCCTTCGAGTTGCGCGATGGCAGCGGGGATGCCGCCGCTGCGCCCGGCGCTCTGCATGTCGGTGGCCAGCTTGTCGTGGCTTTGCATGGTGGCGCAGCCGGTCAGGGCGGCGCTCAGCGCCAGCGCGCCCAGCAGGCGCGGGCGGAAGACGGACGTTGGGGTGGTGGTCATGGATGCTCCTTGCAGCTCAATCGGTTACGCACCAGAAAACCCCGGCGATGCTCTTGCGCGCAATGGCTGTGCACCATGGGCGCACGGCAGTGAATGCGTACGCCACGGATGCCCTGGCTGCTGTCTGCAGGACGAGAAGGCCGGTCAAGGAAGGCGTTGGCAACACGTGCGCCCCCTCCCGGCGCTTGTGCGTGCGGCTTGCAGCCCCCTGTGGCTGTGAGTTTCTTGGTTGTTTTGTATGGGTTTGTAGCCAAGCCGCAATGTAGCAAAAGCTTGTATCTTTTCTGTAACCGCGCGCATGGGTTCCCATGCATGAATGACACCGTGCGCATGCGTGTACAGGGCTGCGCATGTCAGTTCTCCGCGCTATCGAGCGGCATGCGGTAGAGCCACACGATCCGCCCGCCCGGCGCGCGCAATTGCGCGCTGGGCAGCACGCCCGGAACCGCGAACTCCAGGCTCACCAGCCAGGCGCCCGGCGCGAGTTCGGCCTGGGCCTTGGCGGCGGCGCGGGCCATGCTTTCGGGGCGCTGGAACAAATAAACCATGTGGTAGGGGCTCCAGTCGGCCTTCCACATGTCAGCACGCCGCACCCGCGCCCAGGGGCACCGCAGGGCGCACAGCAGGCGCAGCGGCCAGCTCCATTCCAGCCCTTCCAGTTGCGCGACGGGGTAAGCGTGGCGCAGCGCTTTCAGGCCATCACCCAGGCCACAACCGGCATCAAGCACCCGCGCGCCCAGCGGCAGCGGCGCCTGCACGGCCAGGGCCTGCAGCGCGTGGCGCGGCGTAGGGAACAGCGGCGCATCGCGCCAGGCATTGAGGGGGTAAACCAGCAACAGCAGCGACAAGGGCACCAGCCATGCCCAAGTGGGCAGGCTGGCCGCGCCGAGCAGCGCCAGCGACAAGGGGAAGCCCGCCGCGATCAGCCCGCGCCGCCACCAGCTGCCCCCCAGCACGCTGGCTGCCGTGCCCACCAGGCACGCCACCAGCAAGGCGGCCACCGGTGGCACCGCACGCTGCAGCGCCACAAAAATCAGCCATGCGCAGGCCCACGCCATCAGCGCGGGCAGGGGCCAGGGCATGCGCAAAGCGGTCATCATGTCATCGACATCTCAGCGGTTGAGCAGGCCACGCAAGTCGCACAGGCCAGGCGACAAATTGACGAAGGTCAAAACGCAGCGCGAAGGACTCATGGGGCAGGCTCCAGAGGGTGGACGGATCACCCGGCAAACCTTCATGGACCACAGGGCAGCGTTGCTGCACTGGAGAGGCCTTGCGGTCAACCCGGGTGTGTTGAACGCAGCGCAGTGTAGGCCCCGCGCAGATGCATTTTGCCTGCGTAAGTTACCCGTGGAAACGGCTTGTGTGCGCTATTTCACGCATTGGGCCGCGAGGGGGCCCACAGGCACGGCGGCTGCCCTGCCCTCTCGCCCGGCGTTCAGCCTCCGCCGCGCAAACGTTCGATCAAACCGTTGAGCGCTTCGAGCGATCCGAACTGGATCGCCAGCTCGCCCATGTCTTCCACACGGCCGTGGCGCTTGACGCGTTTTTTCACGCGCACCTCGACCTCGGCCATGAGCAGGTCGGAGAGCTCTTCTTCCACCCGCTTCAAGTCGCGCGACTTTTCCTTCTTGGGCTTTTGGGGCACCAGGCTGAACTCGGCGCCGATCTTCTTGACCAGGGCCTCGGCCTCGCGCACCGACATTTTCTTGGCAGCGATCTGGTTGCCCGCCGTGATCTGTGCGGCCCGGTCCAGCGCCAGCAACGCACGCGCATGGCCCATGTCGATGTCGCCCGCCATCAGCATGGTCTGCACGGGCTCAGCCAGGTTCAAGAGGCGCAGCAGGTTGCTGGCGGCACTGCGCGAGCGGCCCACGGCCTGGGCGGCCAGTTCGTGCGTAAGGCCGAACTCGCGCACCAGGCGCTGCAGGCCCTGGGCTTCTTCGAGCGGGTTCAGGTCTTCGCGCTGGATGTTCTCGATGAGCGCCATGGCGGCGGCCGACTCATCGGGCACGTCGCGCACCAGCACCGGCACCTCGGCCAGCCCCGCCAGGCGCGAGGCCCGAAAGCGCCGCTCACCCGCGATGATTTCGTACTTGCCCGCATGCTCGCCACCCGTGAGGCGGCGCACCAGGATGGGCTGCATGATGCCCTGGACCTTGATGGATTCGGCCAGCTCGTACAGCGCGCCCTCGTCCATGCGCGTGCGCGGCTGGTACACGCCGGGCACCAGTTCGGCCAGCGGCAGGCTGCTGGGCAGCCCGGCCTCGGTGGCCTGGGCCTGTTCCACTTTTTCTGCGACCTTGGGGCCGAGCAAGGCTTCGAGGCCGCGGCCGAGGCCCTTGGGTTTTTTGGTGACCATGGTGTGCTTGCTTTCTCAGGTGGCAGGCTGCGCGTAGCGCGCCAGCCGCTCGTCGAGCGTGCCGGTGTGCAGCTCGAACAGGTGGTTGTCAAAATCGTAGAAGTACAGCGACTGGCCCTCGCCCTCCACGCGCGGGCGTGGTGCACGCACGTCGGCTCCAATGCGTTCAAGGCGCTCGGCGTAATGCGCCAGATCGTCGGCATCCACGGCAAAGGCGGTGTGGCGGTAGCTGCGCTCAGCCGGAGGCTCCCCTTGCATGGCGGCAATCCAGACGCCGCCGAGCACGAAAAACTTCTCCGGCGAGAGCGAGAACGCCTGCGCGGCGCTGTCATACACCTCACGCGCACCCAACCCCTCGCAGAAGAACCGCGCCGCGCGCTCCAGGTCGCGCACGATGAAGGTGATGTGGCTGATGCCGCGCACGGTCATGGTTGAGCAGGGACGTCAGCGCCTTGGGCGACTATCTGCATCAACCAGCCATGCCCCTCATCCCAATCCCCCAGCCCCGATTCGGCATTGATGTGCCCCCGGTCGCCAAGGTCGGTAAAACGCGCGCCCCAGGCCTGGGCAAAGCCCTGGGCCCGTTCGAAGCGGCAATACGGATCGTTGCGGCTGCCCACCAGCAGGGCCGGGAACGGCAGCGGCTGGTGGGCGATGGGTGCCCAGCCGTGGATCTGCGCGGCCAGGTCGGGCTGCTCCACGTCGCCGGGGGCCACCAGCAGCGCGCCCACCACACGGTGGGCGTTGGGCGAGTGCGCTGCCCACCA
Organism: Acidovorax sp.; assembly: GCF_027492855.1. GTDB lineage: Bacteria > Pseudomonadota > Gammaproteobacteria > Burkholderiales > Burkholderiaceae_C > Acidovorax. The sequence goes on along the minus strand of NZ_JAPUDY010000027.1, from coordinate 82,448 downwards.
GGCGGTAAGGATGCAGCCCAGACTGTGCGCCGCCAGCACCACGGGGCCGTCGGCGTCGACCACGGTTTCTTCCAGCCGGGCCGACCAGTCGCCGCGCAGCGGGCGCATCCAGTCGTGCTGCTCCACGCGGTGGTAGGCGTGGCGGACCTCCCACAGGCTTTGCCAGTGGCCGGGGCCGGAGTTCTGCCAACCGGGCAGCAGCAGGATGTTGGAAGCCTTCATTGCTACTAATTTGATAGCTGTTAGCGCTTATCCATCAAGCGCTAGGTGCCATTTTTGCCATGGAAGACGCTGCCGCAGGCATGGTATGCACCCGCTCGACCATCTCCTGCGCGAATTCAACAAAAGCCTGGCTGCCCTTGGCCGATGGGTCGAACACCACACCCGGCAGCCCGTAGCTGGGCGCCTCGGCCAGGCGCACGTTGCGCGGGATCACGCTGTTGAACACCTTGTCGCCAAAGTGGCCCTTGAGCTGGTCGCTGACCTGTTGCTGCAGCGTGATGCGCGGGTCGAACATCACACGCAGCAGGCCGATGATCTGCAGGTCGGCGTTGAGGTTGGCATGCACCTGCTTGATGGTGTTGACCAGGTCGGTCAGCCCCTCGAGCGCGAAGTATTCGCACTGCATGGGCACGATCACGCCGTGCGCGCTGCACAGGCCGTTGAGCGTGAGCATGGAGAGCGACGGCGGGCAGTCGATGAGCACGAAGTCGAAGTCGCCATCGGCCTCGGCCAGCGCGGCTTTCAGGCGCTTTTCGCGGTGCTCCAGCGCCACCAGCTCCACCTCGGCACCCGCCAGCTCGCGGTTGGCGCCCAGCACCCAGTAACCACATTTGTCCGACAGCACGGCCGCCTCTTTGACCGAGGCGGATTCGAGCAGCACGTCATACACCGTCAGATCCAGGCTGCGCTTGTCCACGCCCGAGCCCATGGTGGCATTGCCCTGGGGATCCAGGTCCACCATCAGCACACGCTGGCCGATCTTGGCCAGCCCGGCGGCGAGGTTGACAGTGGTGGTGGTTTTGCCAACGCCACCCTTCTGGTTGGCAACGCAAAAGATTTTGGCCATGAGGATGCAGCAGTCCGTGTTGTTGTTGTCGTTGTTTTAATTGGAGATGGCCAGCTTGATGCCAAAGCCGACGAGGAAGACGCCCGCCACCTTCTCCAGCACGCGGCTGATGCGCGGGTTGGCACGCATGCGCTCGGCCAGGTGGTGCGTGAGCAGCACGGCGACCAGGCCGTAGATGAAAGTCAGCGCCGCCACGGTGGCCGCCATCACGCCAAAGGTCAGCAGCCCCTGGTGGCGGGCCGGGTCCACAAACAGCGGGAAGAACGCCATGTAGAACACGATGGCCTTGGGGTTGAGCAAGGTGATCAGCCCCGCCTGCTTGAAATAGTGGCGCGGCTCAATGTTCAGAATGGGTTGCGCGCCAGGCTTGGCCGTGAGCATCTTGAACCCCAGCCAGGCCAGGTAGGCCGCGCCCAGCCACTGCACCGCATGGAAGGCCGTGGGGTAGGTGGCCAGCAAGGCCGCCACACCGGCCACCGCCGCCCACATCAGCACCTGGTCGCCCGCGATCACACCCAGGGTGGCCGCCATGCCGCCGCGCACGCCGCCCTTGCTGGTGGAGGTGATGAGCGCCAGATTGCCGGGGCCTGGAATGAGCAGGAACAACACAATGGCGGCGACAAAGGCGCCGTAGTCTGCGATGCCGAACATGGGTCACCCCTTTGATTGGTTGCACTTTTCTCGAAACAACTTCATGGGAATATCTCCCAATCCACTGACTCGTTCGCCCTGAACAGAAACCGAGTACCGCATATCGGCCGAAGCTCCCTCAAAGAAAACAACCGTGCCATCACCACGGATCACATTGTCTCTTGGGTAGTAGCTCGCAGAAGGATATTCATCTCCAACCGCGTATTGAAATCGCGTCCCTGGTGCATGTTTCAAAATTTCTGCAATGACTGCTTTTTTGCGCCCATCTGTCGCGTCTTCGAAGCGCGTGACAACAATGACGGTGGCACGCTCAATTTGCTTTTCAAGCGGTAGATCATGCAGCGAGGGTAGTAGCTCGGTGCGCACTTCATTCGTGGCCCCAGGCGCACCTGGCAGAGATGAGCCAAAGTAAATCGTCTTACCGTCAGAGCCAATGGGCGGTGTTATCAGCGCTGAGGCCAAGAGCCAACCCAGAAGTCCTACAGCGACAAAAAAACCCGATCCAAACACAAAACCGTTGAAGAACTTTTTCAGCATGGTGCGCGCCCCATCCTTGGACTTAGGAGGGATGAGTGTAATCGGCCATCTGCGCGCTCCGACAATGCATCCAGATGATGCAGCGCTCGGCGTCGAGGCCGGGCACGGTGAGTTGTTCCACGTGAAACACCTGCACACCCACAGGCAGGGCGGCGATCTCATCGTCGGGGTGTTTGCCCTTCATCGCCAGCCACACGCCATGGGGGGCGGCCAGCGCGCTGCGCGACCAGGTGACGAAGTCAGGCAACGAGGCAAAAGCACGGCAGCTGATGATGTCGAACGGCGTGGTCAGCGTCTCGACCCGTGCATGCACGCCGTGCAGGTTGCGCAGCTTCAGGGCCACCGCTGCTTGCTGAATGAACGCGGCCTTTTTGCCCACCGTGTCCACGCAGCTCACATCCACATCCGGGCAGCAGATGGCAAACACCACACCGGGCAGGCCACCGCCCGAGCCCACATCCAGCAGGCGCACAGCCGCCCTGCCCTCACCCGCCAAGGCCGCCACATGCCGGCGCAGCGGCGCCACGGCCGCCAAGCTGTCGAGCAGATGGTGCGTCATCATCTCCTGCGGGTCACGCACGGCCGTCAGGTTGTAGACCTTGTTCCACTTTTGCAGCAGGGCCAGGAAGTCCATCAACTGGGTGACCTGGGTTTCGCTCAGCCCCAGGGCCAGGGCTTCTGCGCCCGCCTGCAACTGCTGGCGCAGCGTGTCGTTGCCGTTGTTGTTCACTGCCAGGGTCATCATGCCGCCACTTCACCTTCTGCCTTGGCGGGCACGGTGGTGAACTCCTTGAACCCGCCCTTCTTCAAATGCACCATCAGCAGCGAGATCGCCGCCGGGGTGATGCCTGTGATGCGTGAGGCGTGGCCCAAGGTTTCGGGGCGGTGGCGGCTGAGCACCTGGCGGGCCTCGATGCTCAGGGCCGTGACTTGCATATAGTCCAGATCGGGCGGCAAGCGGAGTTTCTCGAAATGCGCGGCACGCTCCACCTCGTCCTTCTGGCGGTCAATGTAGCCCGCGTACTTGGCGGCAATCTCTACCTGCTCCAGCACGGGCGCGCTCAGGTCGCCCAGGGTTTCACGTGAAACATCGCTGGATGCGTACTTGCCACCATCCATGGACATCAGGTTGGTGTAGCCCACATCCGGTCGGCGCAGTAGCTCGAACAGGTTGTATTCATGCTCGATGCTCTTGCCCAGCACACGCTCGGACTCGGCGGCGGGCAGGCTGCGCGGGTTCACCCAGGTGGCTTTCAGTCGCTCTGTTTCACGTGAAACTGCATCACGTTTGCGGCTGAATGCGTCCCAGCGGGCATCGTCCACCAGGCCCATGCGGCGCCCGGCTTCGGTCAGGCGCATGTCGGCGTTGTCCTCGCGCAGTTGCAGGCGAAACTCGGCCCGGCTGGTGAACATGCGGTAGGGCTCGGTCACGCCCTTGGTGATGAGGTCGTCCACCAACACACCCAGGTAGGCCTCATCGCGGCCCGGCAGCCAGGGCGCATCGCCCCGGCATTGCAGCGCGGCGTTGATGCCGGCAAACAAACCCTGGGCCGCTGCCTCTTCGTAGCCGGTGGTGCCGTTGATCTGCCCGGCAAAAAACAGGCCCTGGATCTGGCGCGTCTCGAAGCTGCTTTTCAGCGAGCGGGGGTCAAAGTAGTCGTATTCGATGGCGTAGCCGGGGCGCAGGATGTGGGCGTTCTCCAGCCCCGGCATGCTGCGCACCAGGTCGTACTGGATGTCGAACGGCAGGCTGGTGCTGATGCCGTTGGGGTAGAACTCGTGTGTGGTCAGGCCCTCGGGCTCCAGGAAGATCTGGTGGCTGTCCTTGTCGGCAAAGCGGTTGATCTTGTCTTCCACACTGGGGCAATAGCGCGGGCCCACGCCCTCGATCTTGCCGGTGAACATGGGGCTGCGGTCAAAGCCGCTGCGGATGATCTCGTGCGTGCGTTCGTTGGTGTGGGTGATCCAGCAAGGCATCTGGCGCGGGTGCATGGCCGCATGGCCCATGAAGCTGAACACGGGCACGGTGCCCTCGTTCACGCCACCGGGCATGCCGTCGCCGGGCTGCTCTGTGCATTTGGAGAAGTCGATGCTGCGCCCGTCCAGCCGGGGTGGCGTGCCGGTTTTCAGGCGGCCCTGCGGCAGTTGCAGCTCCTTAAGGCGCGCCGACAGCGACACTGCAGGCGGGTCCCCTGCCCGGCCTGCCGCGTAGTTGTTCAGGCCCACATGGATCTTGCCGTCGAGAAAAGTGCCCGCCGTCAGCACCACGGTGCGAGACCGGAAACGAATGCCCACCTGCGTGACGGCGCCCACCACGCGGTCGCCCTCCACCATCAGGTCGTCCACCGCCTGCTGGAACAGCCACAGGTTGGGCTGGTTCTCCAGCATGCGGCGGATAGCGGCCTTGTACAGAATGCGGTCGGCCTGCGCCCGCGTGGCGCGCACGGCCGGGCCCTTGGAGCTGTTGAGAATGCGAAACTGGATGCCGCCCTCGTCCGTGGCCAGCGCCATGGCGCCACCCAGCGCATCCACCTCTTTCACCAGATGGCCCTTGCCGATGCCGCCAATGCTGGGGTTGCAGCTCATCTGCCCCAGCGTCTCGATGTTGTGGGTCAGCAGCAGCGTTTTGCTGCCCATCCGCGCAGCGGCCAGCGCGGCCTCGGTGCCTGCATGGCCACCGCCGACAACGATCACATCAAATTCCTGGGGGTACAACATGGGGAACACTCCGGGGCCTGGCGGGCCCGATAATCAAAACACCCGGTGCGCGCGGGCACCCTGTCAAAGGCGCCGCACACCGGCCCTGCTGGAGGTGGGCGCACTTGGCGCCCCAGCAGGCAACCCGCGATTTTCCCACTTTGCGCAGGCCGTGTCTGTTTCCAGCCCCCTCACCCTCTTCCTGACCGACTTGCTTGGCGCTCCGCCTCCGGCTATGGAGACTTGGTGGGCGCGCGCCGAACGGCGCTTGCTGGAGCGCGGCCAGCCCCTGCTGCGGGCGGGCGAACACTGGCGGCACCTGTGGTGGGTGGAGCGCGGCGCGCTGCGGCTGTACTACCTGGACCGCGACGGGGCCGAGTCCAACAAGAACTTCTTTCTGGACGGCGCCCTGTGCTGGCCCATCACCCCCACACTGCGCCAGCAGCCGGTGATGTTTCACGTGGAACCATTGGAAGACAGCGTGGTGTGGGCCCTGCCCCTCCCCGTCGATCCAGGTGAGCCGCTGCCCAGCGCGGGCTGGGCACCCTGGGCCGCGCTGGAGCACCGGGTGCTCGGCGCGCTCCTCGACGGCAAGATGCAGCGCGAGCAGGAATTTCTGCAGCTCAGCGCCCGCCAGCGCTACACCCGCTTGCTGGAGCAACACCCGCAATGGGCCGAGCGCATCGCCCTCAAGCACCTGGCCTCGTACCTCGGCGTGACCGATGTGTCGTTGTCGCGCCTGCGCAGCGAGATGGGGCTTATCAAAGGATAAGGCGGGGGGCACGGGCCTTCGGCAGAGTGCGGGCATCGCTCCTACCAGTCCCGCCCATGACCATCCACCCACACGCCCACAACACACCGCCCCAGCACCTCTCCCTCCTGCCCCACACCCTTGCCGTGTTGTGGCTGGGCCTCATGGCCGGGTTCTTCGGCACCTACAGCGCCAACGTCAACCTGGCCCTGCTGCAGATGGACGGCGCCACCTACGCCACCGTGCAGTCGGCCTTCAACCGCAACGTGCGGCACGCCCTGTTCTTTGGTCTGTTCTTTGGCCCGCCCTTGTGGTGTGCGCTGGCCATAGGCACGGCTTGGCGTGAACGCCGCAGCCTGTGGTGGCGCCTGCTGGCCCTGGTCGGTGCGGCCTACCTGCTGGGCATCGTGTTCTTTACCCAGCAGGTCAACCTGCCCCTGAACTACACCACCGAAGCCTGGAACCCCCAGGCCCTGCCCGCCGACTGGGCCCAGGTGCGCGACCAGTGGAATGCCGCCAACCTGTGGCGGGCCTGGCTCAGCCTGGGGTGTTTTGCTGCGGCGCTGGGCACGCTGGTGGGGCGCCTGGCCGGTCGCCGCATGCCGGGCTGACGTGGGCAACGCTGGCCGCCGCCGTCCCCCGCGCAGCACAGAACCAAAAAACCGCACCACGCTCCCCGCTTGCAGGATTCCTGCCGCCCGCCTGTGCTCCAATCGCAGGCACCATGCCCAACACCACCCCCAACCTCCTCATCTTCGCAGGCAGCACCCGCCAGCAATCCTTCAACCGCAAACTGGCCCACGCCACCGCCGCCATCGCACGCGATGCAGGCGCCACGGTCACGCTGCTGGAGCTGTCGGACTTCGACATTCCGCTCTACAACGCCGACCTCGAAGCCCAGGGCACACCAGCCGATGTGATACGGCTCAAAGAGATTTTGTGGCAGCACCCCGCCTGGGTCATCTGCTCACCCGAGTACAACGGCAGCTACACCGCCCTGCTCAAGAACACCATCGACTGGGCCTCCAGCCCCGTCAAGGGCAACCCCGACTGGCAAGACGGCGGCAAGAGCTTTCGTGGCAAGGTGGTGGGCATGCTCAGCGCCTCGCCCGGCGCCCTGGGCGGCCTGCGCTCGCAAAGCCACCTGGCCCCGCTGCTCATCAACGCCGAATGCTGGCTGGCCCCCAAGGCCTTTGCGCTGGGCTCGGCCGGCAGCGCGTTTGACGACACCGGCGCCCTGGCGCAGCAAGCCCACCGCGACCGCGTGCGCGCCGTGGTGGACCAGGTGCTGTGGGCGTCCAGCCGCTTGCACGGCAACGGCGCCACAGGCCAGTGATCAGGCATATTTAATCAAAACAGGCTCTACCGCTTATCCAACAAGCGGGAGCAGCTATACAAAAGATAGTGACTATCCCCCATGCAATGCCGCCCCGGCTGCGGCGCCTGCTGCACCGCCCCCTCCATCAGCTCGCCCATCCCCGGCATGCCGCAGGGTAAGCCTGCAGGGGTGCGCTGCATTCAATTGGGGGACGACGCACGCTGCCGCATCTTTGGGCAGCCAGAGCGGCCAGCGGTGTGCGGCGGGCTGATGCCGTCGATGGAGATGTGTGGGGAGAGCGCGAAAGAGGCCACCCTGTATCTGGGGCGGCTGGAATGGCTGACGCAACCGGACTGAACCACAGGCACCCCCGCCCCTCCGGAAGCAGCCCAATGCGGTACGCCTCTGGCTGGCAGCCGCTGCCTGCTACTTCATCGAGTGCAGCCCGACCTTGTTCCCCTCGGTGTCCACAAAGTGGGCAAAAAAGCCGAAGTCGTTGCCAATCTCTGTCTTGGGCACTGCCACCCGCCCGCCCGCCTGCTCCGCCCGCGCGAGCATGGGGGCCAAGTCGTCCCCACCATTCAGGTACACCAAGGTCCCGCTCTGCGAAGGCGCCCCGCCCTCACCGTGCACGATGGCACCACCCACGGCATCTGGATCGGTCGACAACATGCCCATGGTGATGGGCCCCATGGCCATCGGCGCAATGGTGATGCCCAGCACCGTCTCATAGAAGGTCTTGGCGCGGGCGAAATCGGTCACGGGTATCTCGAACCAATTCAATACATGGGCCATATGGTTCTCCTGGGGGTTGGGAAATGAAAGTCCGCACGGGAAATTAATTCTCGCGCAGAACCGAAGCCATGTATAAATAAAACCAAGTGCCAAAGCGCTACTGTCACAAACCGGTGGTCCCCCACGTCTTGGTCTTGCACCCAACCGGAAGACTCCCACCGCCATGACGCTTAACCCATCCCCCACAGCCACCGACCCCTTCCCCACCCTGCGCCCGCGCCTCTTTGGCATTGCCTACCGCATGCTGGGTGTGCGCGCCGATGCCGAGGATGTGCTGCAGGACGCCTGGCTGCGCTGGAGCCGCACCGACGCCAGCGTGCTGCAGTCGGCCGAGGCCTGGCTGGTGACGGTGGTCACGCGCCTGTCCATCGACCGGCTGCGGGCACTCAAGGCCGAGCGTGAGGCCTATGTGGGCTGGTGGCTGCCCGAGCCGCTGGTGGAGCTGCACGACGCGCACACCCCCGAGTCGGCTGCCGAGCTGGCGGGGGAGCTGTCGGTGGCTTTTATGTACGTGCTGGAGCGCCTGGGGCCCGAGGAGCGCGCGGCGTTTTTGCTGCGCCAGGTGTTTGACTACGACTATCCCGAAATCGCCGCGCAGCTCGGCAAAACCGAGGCCGCCTGCCGCCAGATGGTGCATCGCGCCAGCGAGCGGGTGCAGCAGGCGCGCACGCGTTTTGAGGTGCCGCACAAGGTACACCACCAGTTGCTGCAGCGCTTCATGCGGGCCGCCCACAGCGGCGACCGCAGCGCCATCGAGGCGCTGCTGAGCGAAGACGCGCAGCTCATTGGCGACGGTGGCGGCAAGGTGCCCTCGTTCCCCAAGCCGCTGGTGGGGCCGTTTCGCATCGCCAACCTGTACTGGGCGCTGTTCCGGCGCCTGGGTGCGCAGGTGGTCTATCGCATGGCGCTCATCAACGGAGAGCCGGGGCTTCTGCGTTATATGAACGGGCGCATCGAGTCGGCCCAGGCTTTTGTGACGGATGGCGAACGGATCGTGGCGATCTATGCGGTGCGCAATCCGGACAAGCTGGTGGGCATTCCGGCCATGCTGGACGGCAGCGTGTCGATTGGCGAATAGATCGGCTCCATCTGTCACAACGCGACGCGGTGGCGCGTCTTGAAGGACATGGAAGGCGGCTGCGGGCTCGCATCGCCTTGCAGACCCCGTTCACGACCCTGTTGTCGTCCATCCCTTCGCCCAGGAGCTTTCCATGCCTCAACACACCGCCCGCCTCCCCTACCACCAGCTGTCTTCCAAAGCCTTCATGGGCTTGGTGAGCCTGTCCGAGACCATAAAAAAAGGCCCGCTGGGCACGCGCCTGGCCGAGCTGGTGTTCTTGCGCGTCTCGCAGATCAACGGCTGCGCCTACTGCATGGACATGCACTGGAACTACCTCATCAAGGACGGCATGGAGCCGCGCCATCTGAACGCAGTGGCTGGCTGGCGCGAAGCGCCGTTCTTCAGCGACCGCGAGCGCGCAGCCCTGCGCTGGGCCGAGATCATCACCGCCACGCCCCACAGCGACGCCAGCGACGAAGAGTTTGCCCAGCTGCAGGCAGCATTCACCGAAGCCGAAATCTCCGAGCTGAGCTTTGCGATTGCGGCGATCAATGCCTGGAACCTGGTCAACGCGGGCATGCGCACGCCGATTCCTGAGACTCCGGCCGTGTAATTTCAAGCAAAAATGGCCGCTACCGCTTATCTATCAAGCGCTAGCAGCTATTGTTTTTATAGCAAATCAAATTCAAGCTACAACCCGCCTGTGTAGCCTGCCTGACAGTGCCCCGCGCGGCAGCGGCCTACAGTGGTGCCTCCCACACCCACTACAACGGAGACACCCCCATGCTCACCATCCCCTCCCTGCAAGGCAGCGTCAGCCCCGAAGAATGGCAGCTGCGCTGCGACCTGGCCGCCTGCTACCGGCTCGTGGCGCTGTATGGCTGGAGCGACCTGGTCTTTACCCACATCAGCGCCAAGCTGCCCGAATCGGTATCGGGGCCCGAGCACCAGTTCCTCATCAACCCCTACGGCCTGATGTTCGACGAGATCACGGCGTCGAGCCTCATCAAAGTGGACATGCAGTGCAACAAGCTGCACGAATCGCCCTTCCCCGTGAACCCGGCGGGCTTTGTGATCCACAGCGCGGTGCACGAGGCCCGGCCCGAGGCGGGCTGTGTGCTGCACACCCACACACGCGCTGGTGTGGCCGTAAGCGCACAAAAGGGCGGTGTGTTGCCCCTCAGCCAGCAAAGCACCTTCGTGCTCGCCTCGCTGGCGTACCACGAATACGAAGGCGTGGCCTTCCGCGACGAAGAAAAGCCGCGCCTGCAGGCCGACCTGGGCGAGGCCAACTTCCTCATGCTGCGCAACCACGGGCTGCTCACGGTGGGCAAAACCATTGCCGATGCGTTTTTGTCGATGTACACCTTCGAGAACACCTGCCGCATCCAGATCGACGCGCAGGCCGGTGGCGAGCTGATTGCCGTGAACCCGCAGATCGTGAGCGGCGTGGCCCAAGCCATGCGTGTGCAGACCGGTGGACTGGGTGGCGCGTTTGCCTGGCCCGCGCTGCTGCGCAAGGCGCAACGCGACCTGCCAGGGTACGACAGCTAAAACACCCCGACGCCTGCACAAAACCGGCGCGGCGAATAGCATCGGCAGCTCCGACGTTGTTTTCAAGGACCGATCCATGAAGCTCTACTACTCCCCCGGCGCCTGTTCCCTCTCGCCCCACATCGCCCTGAACGAAGCGGGCCTGGCCTACACCCCCGTGCTCGCCAGCACCAAGAGCCACAAGCTGCAGGACGGCACCGACTTCTACACCATCAACCCGCTGGGCTACGTGCCGGTGCTGGAGCTTCCCAACGGCGAACGCCTGCGCGAAGGCCCGGCCATCGTGCAGTACATCGCCGACCAGGTGCCCGACAAACAACTGGCGCCCGCCAACGGCACCATGGCACGCTACCGACTGCAAGAGTGGCTGACCTTCATCGGCACCGAGGTGCACAAGGGCTTCAGCCCCCTGTTCAACCCCGCCTCGCCCGAAGAAACCAAAACGATGGCCCGCGACAACCTGCGCAAGCGCCTGCAATGGGTGGACGGGCAACTGGCAGGCAAGCAGTACCTGATGGGCGACCAGTTCACCGTGGCCGACGGCTACCTGTTCACCGTGACCAACTGGGCCAAGCTCACCCATGTGGACCTCTCCGGCTTGGACCACCTCGTCGCCTACCGCGAACGTGTGGGCGCCCGCCCCGCCGTACAGGCGGCGATGAAGGCCGAAGGTTTGCTCAAGTAACGCTACAGCGGGCGCTGGCGCCACGCCACCAGCGCCCCCAGCCACAGCGCGCAGGCTGAGAACACCAGCCCGCGTGCCAGGCCCCCAGGGCCGTCGGCGATCCAGCCCACCACCGTGGGCCCCACGATCTGCCCGGCTGCAAACACGATGGTGAACGCGCTGATGCCACTGGCCCACAGCGCCTGCGGCAGGTTGTGGCGCACCAGGGCCGTGGTGGAGGCCACCACCGACAAAAACACCCCGCCAAACAGCAGGCCCGAGGCCAGCACCACCGGCCAGGCCCCTGTGAGCGCGGGCAGGATGGTGGCCACGCCCAGCAGCGCATTGAGCCGCGCCAGCGCCTCGCCGCCCCGGCTGCGGTCCAGCAACCCCGCCCAGATGCGCGACGACAGCACCACGGCCAGCCCCAGCAAGGCATAGAACAGCGTCACCTCGCCCCCACCCCGGCCCTGCTCGCGCAGCAGCGCCACCACAAAGGTCATGTAGCCGATATAACCCACGCCAAACAAACCATAGCCCAGCAGCGCCGGGGCCAGCGCCCGCCAGCGCACACGCTCGGGTGGGGCCGCTGCAGGGGCAGCACCGGCCGCCGCTGGCGCCGCCAGCGCCGCACCCAAACCATTCAAAACCCGCGCTGGCCACAGCAACGCCACCGAGGCCAGCGCGCAAGCCGCTGCCAGCGCCCACCAGGCCCAGGTCCAACTGTGCGGCGCGGGGGCCACCGCCAGCACGGCGGGCACCAGCAAAGCCGACAGGCTGATGCCCCAGCCCGTGCCCCCGTAGTACAGCCCCAGCAGCAAGCCGCTGCGCCCCGGCACCTGCGCCCCCAGCCGCGCGGCCAGCAAGCCCCCGGCCACAAACACCAGCGCACTGGCCCCACCGGCCAGCAGGCGCTGAGCCAGCAGCGGCACCGCCTGTGTAAAAAACCCGCTGAGCGCCATGAACACCGTGGCCATCACCGCGCCCGCCACCAGCACGGCGCCCGGCGCCATGCGCCGCAGCAACAACGGCGTGGCCAGCGCACCCAGCAGATAGCCCAGCGCGTTCACCGTGTTCATGGCCCCCGCCAGCGTGTACGACCAGGCCAGGTCTTCGCGCATGGGCGGCAACAGCAAGGCATAGGCAAAACGCGTAATGCCCAGCGAGATGGCAGCCCCCATCGACAAAGCCACCGCCAGCCACAGGCTGCGCAGGGGTGACAGCAGGGACGGCGCCGAGGGCGCGATGGATGCGAAGGAAGATGGTGGCACTGGCATGGCGACCCATTCTCATGCAATGCCGCACATCGGGTGCAAGACCGCCGCCAAGGCCCTCGGTTAACACAAAACCGGAGCCTTTGTTGACGCCAGTGTGCTGCACGTCTTGCGCTGCAGCAGTAAGCTTTGTGGCTGCCTTTGTGGCCCTTGTTGTTGTTGTTGTTCCAAGAACTCTTTCAGGATCTCCCCATGACCTCTTTGTTCGAACCTGTCCGCGCGGGCGACCTCCAGTTGGCCAACCGCATCGCCATGGCACCGCTCACCCGCAACCGTTCGCCCGAGGCCATCCCCACCGACCTCGTGGCCACCTACTACGCGCAGCGCGCCAGCGCCGGCCTCATCATCTCCGAGGCCACGGCCATCAGCCCCCAGGCGCAGGGCTATGCCGACGTGCCCGGCCTGTACGGCACCGAGCAGCTCGATGGCTGGAAAAAAGTGACCCACGCCGTGCACGCGGCGGGCGGCAAGATCGTGGTGCAACTGTGGCATGTGGGCCGCGTCTCGCACACCGCCCTGCAGCCCGGCAACGCCCACCCGGTGGCCCCCTCGGCCATCCGCGCGCACACCAAGACGGTGCTCATCAAAGACGGTGTGCCGGTGTTCACCGAAACCTCCGAGCCCCGCGCGCTGGACGCCGAGGAGATCCCCGGCATCGTGCAGGACTACCGCCATGCCGCACGCAACGCCATCGCGTCGGGCTTTGACGGCGTCGAGATCCACGCCGCCAACGGCTACCTGATCGACCAGTTCCTCAAAACCGGCGCCAACCGGCGCACCGACGACTACGGCGGCAGCATCGAAAACCGCGCCCGCTTGCTGCTCGAAGTCACCCGCGCCATCGCCGAGGAAATCGGCGGCGGCCGCACCGGCATCCGCCTGTCGCCCGTCACGCCCGCCAACGACATCGTGGACGCCGACCCAGAGCCGCTGTTTGACTACGTGGCCCGCGAGCTGGGCGCACTGGGCCTGGCCTATGTGCACATCATCGAAGGCGCCACCGGCGGCCCGCGCGAGGTAGAGGGCCGCCCGTTCGACTACGCTGCGTTCAAAGCCGCCTACCGCGCAGCGGGGGGCCAAGGCGCCTGGATGGTCAACAACGCCTACACCCGCGAGCTGGCCGAAGCCGCGCTCGCCCAAGGCGCCGACATCGTGGCCTTTGGCCGCCCCTTCATCGCCAACCCCGACCTGGTGGCGCGCCTGAAAGCCAACGCACCGCTCAACGAATTGAACCGCGCCACGCTGTATGGGGGCGGGGCCGAGGGGTATACGGACTATCCAGCGCTGGGTGCCTGAAAAGAGCCGTGTACTGCCTGGTGCTCCCGCAGCGAGGGCGTTCGCGCCTCAGTGGGAAGTTGCCTCAACCCATTCATGCCGTTCGGGCTGAGCTTGTCGAAGCCGTGCGCGACGCTTCGACAAGCTCAGCGTGAACGGTTTTCTATTTTCAGACAATGTGCAACGTGACGCCAGGAACTCACCCCAGTCCAATCGGGCTGGGCGCCCGCATCACGATGCGGGTGAACAAACGGTCATAGGCCACGTCGCGCGGCTTGCCAGGCGCCAGCGGATTGGTGTTGGCGGCAAAAGCCGCGTCCATGGCAGCCCAGTCGTCTGCGTCCAGGCACCGCTGCGCGGCCGGGATCACCACGGTTTCCTCCACGCGCATGTGCTCCAGGTAAAAGTGGATGTAGCGCTCCAGCGCCTTCGCAAAGGTATCGCGGCGCGCATTGCCCATCAGCTCCCAGCCCAGCAACAGGTGCTGCAGCTCGCGCACGGCGGCCTCGCCGCCCGCGTGGTCGCGCTCCAACTGAAAAATGGCTTCGGCAGCCTCGGGCGAGCGCTCAGCCACCTTGGGAAACAGCCACTGCGACTCTTTGGGGTGGTGCTGCCGCTCAGGAAACTCGTCGATATAGAACAGCATGGCGCGCACCACGTCAAAAAACGCGGCGGGCTCGTCGCCCGGCCCCTGGTCCAGCATCAAACGCAGCGATTGCAGCACCGCGGCCAGCGATGCATGCTCCTCGCGGATGGTTCGCAGACTGATCGACGACATGGCGCGCTCCCCAGGTTGGACAGACAGAGCCCAAGAGTGCCACGCGCCGCCCCGCGCGCCCATGACGCAGGTCAATAAGAGCAGATGAAAACCGCCAAGCCGGCGGGGGCAACCATCAGCGCGTCAGCCGCGCCTGTGCGTGGCCGGAGGCTTCCTGGGCCAGCCGGAACTGCTGCACCACCCGCGACAGGCGCGCCGCCTGCTCACGCAGCGAATCTGCGGCGGCGGCGGACTCTTCCACCAGCGCCGCGTTCTGCTGCGTCATGCGGTCGATCTCGCCCACCGACTGGTTCACCTGGCCAATGCCAGCCGACTGCTCGGACGCGGCAGAGGTGATCTCGCCAATGATGTCACCCACGCGCTGCACGCTGCTCACGATGTCCTTCATGGCCGTGCCCGCTTCTTCCACGTTGCGCACACCGCCATCCACCGCCGTCACACTGCTCTGGATCAGGCCCTTGATGTCGCTGGCCGCCGCCGCCGAGCGCTGGGCCAGGTTGCGCACTTCGCTGGCCACCACGGCAAAACCCCGGCCCTGCTCGCCCGCCCGCGCGGCCTCCACGGCGGCGTTGAGCGCGAGGATGTTGGTCTGGAAGGCGATGGAGTCGATCAGGCCGATGATGTCGCCGATCTTGCGGCTTGACGCCGAGATCTCGTGCATGCTGGCCACGGCCTGCTGCACCACGCCGCCGCCGTGCGTGGCCATCTGCGAGGCCGATGCCGCCAGTTGGTTCGCCATCTGCGAGGACGACGCGGTCTGCTGCACGGTGGAAGTGAGCTGCGTCAGCGAGGACACGGCCTCCTGCGCGTTGCTGGCCGTTTGCTCGGTGCGCTGCGACAGGTCCTGGTTGCCGGTGGCGATCTCCTGGCTGGCCGTGGCGATGTTGCCGCTGGCGTCGCGCACCTGCGCCACCAGTGCGCCCAGACCCTGCTGCATGTCGCGCAGCGCGCGCTGCAGGTCGGCCACTTCGTCCTTGCCCTCGGCGGCGATGTGCTGCGACAGGTCACCACCCGCAATCGCCTGCGCCATCTTGCGCGCATCTTCCAGCGGGCGGCAGATGGAGTTCATGTTCAGCAGCGTGGTGGGCACCACCACCGCCACCGTGATCAGCACGGCCAGCACAAAGAGCCATTTGGTCTGGTCAGACACCTTGCCCTGCTGCGCGACCGACTGCGTGACTTCGTTGCGCAGCACCTCGTCGAGCTCACCCATGAGCTTGTCGGCCAGATCGAACTCGGCCACGGCCTTGCCGCTCATGCGGTTGGCAATGGTGGCCGTGTCATAGCCGCTGGCCTCCAGTTGGCGCGCCACATGGGCGAACAGATCCTTGTAGCTGTCGAGCTTGGTGATGATGTTGCGCACCACCACGTTGTCGGCATCCTCATCGCCCGTGAGGAACTTGCCCGCGATCTTCTTGGCCTTGTCGTGGCTGGCGAGCCACTTGGCGTGCGCGGCCTTCACGGCCTCGGGCTTTTCGTAGGCAATGATCATGTCCTTCTCGTGCTGGCGGATGGACCCCATCTCGCTGTGCAGATCGGCCATGGTGCTTACCTTGACGAAGGCGCTGTCCATGAAGTTCTGGCTCATGTCGTGGATGCGGAACATGCCCAGCATGCCCGCACCCCCCAAAAGCCCCAGCAGGCCCAGCACCACGGCAATGGCGCCCAGCATGCGCATGCGTATGGTGAACTGCCGCATGAGCGAGAAGAGATTCATGATCTGTCGTCCTTCGTATCGGGTATGTACACGCCGCCGGCCACCAAGCCCCAGGCGCCTGCTGAATTGCAAACAAGTGTTGCAGTTTGCCAGACATACGCAACGCGGACGTACGTGTTTCTCACATCCGCCAGCGCTTGAGCAACAGCGCATTCGCCATCACGCTGACCGAGCTGAGCGCCATGGCCGCGCCGGCCACCACCGGGCTCAGAAAGCCCAGCGCCGCCAGCGGAATGCCCGCCACGTTGTAGGCAAAGGCCCAGAACAGGTTCTGGCGGATCTTCATCACCGTGCGGTGCGAAATATCGAGCGCCGCCGCCACCAGCATGGGGTCGCCGCGCATCAGCGTGACGCCCGCCGCGTGCATGGCCACGTCGGTGCCATTGCCCATGGCCATGCCTACGTCGGCAGCCGCCAGTGCCGGGGCATCGTTCACGCCGTCGCCCACCATTGCGACGATGTGACCCCCACGCTCCGCCGCTGCGCTGGGTCGCTGCCCGCCATCCCCCTGTTGCAAGGCAGCCACCTTGGCCGCCTTGTCGCCTGGCAGCACCTCGGCCATGACTTCGCCAGCGTCCGGGTTGAGCCCCAGGCGCCGGGCCATGGCCTCGGCAGCACCCCGGTTATCGCCCGAAACCATCACGGTGCGGATGCCCCGCGCCTTCAGCGCCGCCAGCGCCTCGCGCGCACCGGGCTTGGGCTCATCGCCAAAGGCCATCAGCGCGCGCAGTTCCCACCCTTGTGTGGTGCGTTGCGCCACAGCGGACACCGTGGCGCCTTCGCGTTGCAAAGCCTCTGCACGGTCTGCCAACGGGCCGAGCTGGACACCCAGCTCCTGCATCCAGCGCAAGCTGCCCACCAGGATGCTCTGGCCGTCCACCTCACCCTCGGTGCCACGCCCCGGCACGGCGCGCACGGCGTCGGGCTGTGGCACCACCAGCGCGCGGTCTTGGGCCGCAGCCCCCACGGCGCGCGCCAGCGGGTGTTCGCTGCCGCTTTGCACGGCGGCCACCGCCGCCATCACTGCGGCACCGTCCAGCCCCGGCACCACCTCGAACGCCGTCAGCCGGGGCTGGCCCACGGTCAGCGTGCCGGTCTTGTCGAAGGCCACCACGTCCACCTTGTGCGCCAGCTCCAGCGCCTGCGCATCCTTGATCAAAATGCCGTGTTTCGCCGCTACGCCCGTGCCCGCCATGATGGCCGCTGGCGTGGCCAGGCCCAGCGCACAGGGGCAGGCAATCACCATCACGGCCACGGCATGGATCAGCGCAGCCTCCATGCCCACGCCCGCCCACAGCCAGCCCAGCAGCGTGGCCAGGGCCACCACCAGCACCACCGGCACGAAGATGGCAGACACCTGGTCCACCAGGCGCTGGATGGGCGCCTTGGCGGCCTGGGCGTCCTCCACCAACCGGATGATTTTGGCCAACACCGTCTCGGCCCCCACGGCCGTCACCGCCATCACGATGCGGCCGTCGCCGTTGATCGAGCCGCCCGTGAGGCTGGCCCCCACATCGCGCGCCACGGGCAGGGGCTCGCCGGTGAGCATGGATTCATCCACCTGCGTATGGCCTTCGTGCACCGTGCCATCCACCGGGATGCGCTCACCCGGCCGCACCACCAGTTGGTCGCCCACCATCACCTCGGCCACGGGCACGTCCACCTCGCCCTCTTTGGAGAGCAGGTGCACCATGTCGGGCCGCAGAGCGTGCAGCGCACGGATGGCTGCGGTGGTTTGGCGCTTGGCACGCGCCTCCAGCCACTTGCCCAGCAGCACCAGCGTGATCACCACGGCCGAGGCTTCAAAGTACAGGTGCGGCGCGTGCCCCCCGGGCGCCGTGAGCCACAGCCACATCGACAGGCCCCAACCCGCACTGGTGCCCAGCGCCACCAGCAAGTCCATGTTGCCCGACAGCGCCTTGGCCGCATGCCAGCCCGCCTTGTAAAAACGCGCCCCCAGGATGAACTGCACCGGCGTGGCCAACACAAACTGCACCCAGGCGGGCAGCATCCAATGCTGGCCAAACAGGTCGCCGATCATCGGCAGCACCAGCGGCGCCGACAGCAGCAGCCCGATGCCCACGGGCAGAAAACCCGCCCAAGGCGACAGGTTCTCAGGTGTGTCCTCCTGCCCCGCCGCGCGCGGCTCGTAGCCCGCGTTGCGCACCGCGCGGCGCACCAGCGCCTCCATGCCCGCTGCATCGGCACCGCTGGCAAAGGCAATGCGCGCAGACTCCGTCGCCAGGTTGACTGAGGCCTCCTGCACGCCCGGCACCTTGCGCAGCGCACGCTCCACACGGCCCACGCAGCTTGCGCAGGTCATGCCTGAGATACCCAGGTCCAGCGAGTGGACTGACTCGGAAGGGGTGGTGATGGTGGTGGATGTGTTCATGACCAGGATGGTGATCCTTGACGCGATGGCAAGGTCAAGCATTGATACGGATCAACCCTCACATCATGAGTGTCTTGGGCGCCGCTTGACTCTGCCACGATGTCAAGCTTCACCATAGGCACAGGTCAAGTCACAGGACGACGCCATTCCACCACCCTCTTCTTCCAAGGAGTCTTTCATGCAAACCACCACCACCCTCCAAGTCCAAGGCATGACCTGCGGCCACTGCGAGCGCACCGTGACCCAGGCCGTGCACCAGGTGGACCCCAACGCCCAGGTGCGCATCGACCGCGCAAGCGGCAAGGTCGATGTGGACAGCACCGCGCCGCGCGAGGCCCTGGCAGCCGCCATTGCCGAAGAAGGCTACACCGTGGCCGCCTGAACATGGCCACAGCTCGCCACCAGGCCGTTTCGCCACACGCCACCACCGTCTGGCCCGTGCCCATCGGCGTCGCCGCCCAGCGCGCAGGCATCTCGGCGCGCATGGTGCGGCACTACGAATCGCTGGGCCTCATCAGCGGCGTGGCCCGCACCGACAGCGGCTACCGCCAGTACACCGAGGCCGACGTGCACGCCCTGCAGTTCATCCGCCGCAGCCGCGACCTCGGCTTTTCGATGGAAGAAATCGCCGAACTGCTGGGCCTGTGGCACGACCGCAGCCGCGCCAGCAGCCAGGTCAAGCGCATCGCCCAAACCCACATCGACGACCTGAGTGAACGCATCGCCCAGATGCAAGCCATGCAGCGCACGCTGCAAACGTTAGTGTCCTGCTGCAAGGGCAATGACCGGCCGGAGTGCCCCATCCTGGATGACCTGGCCGCCGGGCAGGCGGAACACAGCAGCCACGAGATTTTTCGCAAAACGCTATCAAATAAATAGCTGCTAGCGCTTATTCATCAAGCGCTAGCAGCCAATTTCTCTTAATTTTTGACCTGGCAGAGCCCGTCAAACCCCGCTGGAGCGCGCCGGGGTTTTGGTTTTTCCGCCCGCAGCCCTGCGCCGGGGGCTTGGAACCGAAACGGCATCCGATGTAGCGGCCTTTTTTTCTGTGCGCCGCAGCACCCCATCACACAGCGTGCCGATGCACTGCTGCGCCACCTGCTCGGGCGTGTACTCACCACCCGGTTGGTACCAACGGCCGATCCAGCTCAGGGCGCCTGCAATCACAAACGCCGTCATCTTCGGGTCGCAAGGTTGCAGCGATCCTTCCGCCACGCCCTCGGCCACCAGGCGGCGGAACGCCTGGTCGATGGCGGACTTGAGGCGGCGCAGCTCCTTGCGGCTGTCGGGCGGCAACTGCTCGTCGCCTACGCGGATCAGGCACATGCCGAAGTCCTGCGTAACGATGCGCGCATAGACTTGCATGCAGGTCATGAGCTGGTCGATGGCCTTGCCACCCGCCGCGCGCGAGGCATCGATGCCGTCGAGCATCATTTCAAGGCCCTTGCTCACGCACTGCAACAGGATCTCGTCCTTGTTCTTCACGTAGTAATACAGCGTGGGCTTGGTCACGTTCAGGCGCGCGGCAATGTCGTCGAGCGAGGTGGCGTGAAAGCCGCGTTCGTTGAACAACTGCGCCGCCGCCGCCAGCACGGCGTTGCGCTTGGCCTCGCGCTGGCGCTCGCGGTGCGACACGGGGACCCAGGGCGAAGCCGCAGCGGTCAGTGCTTCTTCGGGGCCGGCGGCCTGGGCAGGAGCCAACAGGGCTGTGGACGAAGGCTTGGAGGCCGCGCGCTGGGTGCTGCTGCTGTTCGTGCTGCTTTTGCTGCTGCGTCGGGGCGATGCCGCTTTGGCCTGGGGCATGGGGGGCGATTCCTCGGGAAAGTACGGATGCTGAATGGGGTGGCGGCTTCCAAAATCTACTCACGAGTAAATAGTTTACGCACAAGTAGGAAATTTCTACAGGGTCTGCGAGAAATTTCTGTTCAGAAGCTGCGAACAACCCGTATTAGAAAGCCAATGGAGACAACCCCTTCCGGCCCCTCTGCTGCCACGCCCCTGCTTGAAGTGCAGGGCGTCACCCTGGCGTTCGGTGGCGTCAAGGCGCTCACCGGCGTTGGGTTTGACGTGATGCCCGGCTCCATCACCGCCGTCATCGGGCCCAACGGCGCGGGCAAAACCTCGCTGTTCAACACCATCTCGGGCTTTTACCGGCCCAGCCAGGGCTCCATCCGCTTTCAGGGGCAAGACATCACGCGCATCCCCGCGCCGCAGCGCGCCAAGCTGGGCCTGGGGCGCAGCTTTCAGAACATCGCGCTGTTTCGCGGGATGACGGTGCTCGACAACATCAAGCTCGGCCGCCATGCGCACCTGAAAACCAATGTGCTCGACGCACTGTTCTACCTGGGCCGCGCGCGCCGCGAAGAGGCCGAACTGCGCCGCGACATCGAGGAGCGCATCATCGACTTCCTCGAAATCGACCACATCCGCCACGCGCCCGTCTCGGCCCTGCCCTACGGCCTGCAAAAGCGCGTGGAGATGGCCCGCGCCCTGGCCATGCAGCCACAGATCCTGATGCTGGACGAACCCGTGGCCGGCATGAACCGCGAAGAGACGGAAGACATGGCGCGCTTCATCCTTGATGTGCGCGAGGAATGGGGCGTGACGGTGCTCATGGTCGAACACGACATGGGCATGGTGATGGACCTGTCGGACCACGTGATGGTGCTCAACTTCGGCCAGGTCATCGCCCAGGGCACACCCGCCACCGTGCAGGCCAACCCCGAGGTCATCCGCGCCTACCTGGGTGCTGGCGATGTGGGCGACCTGCGCGCCAAGCTGCGGGCCAGCAGCCACCCAACAACCCCACAGGGAGCCGCATGATGGATTGGGCCTACCTGTTTGAAATCAGCCTCACCGGCATCGCGGGCGGCGGGCTCTACGCGCTGGCGGCCCTCGCGTTCGTGATGGTCTACAAGGCCACGCGCGTGGTGAACATCGCCATTGGCGAAATGCTGATGGTGGGCGCCTACCTGTTCTTCACCTTCGCCGCCACGTTTGCACTTCCACTGTGGCTGGCCATCCCCGCCGCCGTGCTCGGCACCGGCCTGCTGGGCGCGGTGATCGAGCGCACCATGATCCGCCCGCTGCTGGGCGAGCCACCCATCTCGGTCTTCATGGTCACCGTGGGCCTGGCATCCGTGTTGGTGGGCCTGGTCGAGATGATCTGGACAGCCGACCAGCGCCGCCTGCCCGACTTCATGCCCAGCCAGCCCATCATGGTGGGCGACGCTTTCCTCGCGCCCAAGGTGTTTTGGGGCGCGGTGATTGCCATCGTGTTCATCGCAGCGGTGCTGGTGGTGTTCCGCTTCTGGCGCGGCGGCGTGGCCCTGCGCGCCACGGCCAGCGACCAGGCTGCGGCGTACTCGGTGGGCATCAACGTGCCGCGTGTGTTCTCGCTGGCCTGGGTGGTCTCGGCCATGATCGCCGCCGTCTCCGGGATCATCGTCGGCTCCATTGGCGGCATCTCGTCCAGCATGGGCGTGTTCGGCCTGTCGGTGCTGGTGGTCGTCATCGTGGGCGGGCTCGACAGCGTGCTGGGCGCGCTCATCGGCGGCGTGCTCATCGGTTTGATCGAAGCACTGGCCGGGGCCTACCTGGGCGGCGAATACAAGCTGCTGGCCACCTTCATTGTGCTGGTTGCGGTGCTGCTGGTGCGGCCCTATGGCCTGTTCGGCACCCACGAGATAGAGAGACTCTGATGCGCATCGGAACCCTCAAGGAAACCTACATCGCCGACGCGGCGCTGTTCGACTCGCGCACACAGAAGGTCTGGCTGGCCGTGGGCGCCGCGCTGCTCGTGCTGTTCCCTTTCATGGCCAGCGACTACTGGCTGTACCTGGCCTGCCTGGTCAGCATCAACGTGGCCAGCGCCACGGGGCTCAACATCCTCACGGGCTACACGGGCCTGGTGAGCCTGGGGCAGGCCGCCTTCATGGGCCTGGGCGCCTACACCGTGGCGGTGCTGGAAACACGCGTGGGCACGCCGTTCATCCTGAACCTGCTGGCCGGGGGCTTCGTCGCCATGCTGGGCGGCATCGTTGTGGGCATTCCATCGCTGCGCGTCAAGGGGCTGTACCTGGCGATCGCCACCATTGCCGCATCGTTCATCGCGCACTTCATCTTTGCCAACTGGGGCTTTACCGGCGGCACGGGCGGCCTGAGCGTGCCGCCCGCCAAGCTGTTCGGCATGCCGCTGGAAACCTCGTTCCGCCTGTACTGGCTCATCGTGCCTGTCACCGTGCTGATGCTGCTGGGCGCGGCCAATTTGTTTCGCACCCGCATAGGCCGCGCCTTCATCGCCATCCGCGACCGCGACATCTCGGCCGAGGTGCTGGGCATTCCGCTGCTGCGCTACAAGCTGTTGTCGTTTGGCCTGTCGTCGTTTTACGCTGGTGTGGCGGGCGGGCTGTGGGCGTATTTCTTTCGCGTGGTCACGCCCGAGAGTTTTCCGCTGCTCATGTCCATCTTCTTCCTTGCGGCCATCATCGTCGGCGGCATGGGCTCCATCCTGGGCGGCATCCTGGGCGCCGTGTTCATGACCATGGTGCCCGAGCTGCTCAAGCTCGTGGTGGGACTGCTGCCGGGGGGTGCTGAACTCACCGTGTTCCTCTCGCCTGTGCGCACCGTCATTTTTGGCCTGCTCATCATCGGTTTTCTCGTCTTCGAGCCCCATGGCCTGGCCGAAGTGTGGCGGCGCATCCGCCGTTTCTTCCATCTCTGGCCTTTCAGAAACTAAACCCATAGGAGACAACCGTGGACACACAACGCACTTCCTTCCAGCGCCGCCACCTGCTGCTCGGTGCCGCAGGCGCCGCCGCACTCACCAGTCCGCTGTCGGTGCTCGCGCAGTCGGGCGAAGACATCGTCATCGGCGGCTCCATCCCGCTCACCGGCGTGTTCGCCTTTGCGGGCGTGGGCATCAACGCGGGCATCGGCGACTATGTGAAGATGATCAACGACGCGGGCGGCATCAAGGGCCGCAAGATCAAGTACGTGCCCGAGGACACGGGCTACAAGGTCGATGTCTCGGTGGCTGCGTACAAGAAGATCACCAGCCAGAACAAGGTCAACCTCTACTACGGCGACTCCACGGGTTTCTCCAAAACAATCAACCCCGAGCTGGAGCGCGCGGGCACCACGCTGATGGCCGGGGCCTCGTTCGCCAGCGAGCTCAACGACCCCAAGAAGTACCCCAACCAGTTCCTCGTGGGCCCCGACTACACCGAGATGTTCGGCATCCTGCTCAAGCACATCGCCAAGGAGAAGCCCGGTGCCAAGGTGGCCTTTGTGTATTCCGACTCCGAGTTCGGACGCGACCCCATCGAAAAAAGCGAGGCCGAGGCCAAGAAGCTGGGCCTGTCGGTGCCCGTCAAGATCATGACGCCCGCAGGCAGCGTGGACGTATCCACCGAGGTCATCAAGCTGCGCCGCGCCGCGCCCGACTACACCATCTTCCACGGCTACATCCTCGCACCCATCCCCGAGTTCATCACCCAGGGCAAACAGCAGGGCATGACCAGCAAGTGGATGGGCACCTTCTGGACCATGGACAGCTCCACCGTGATGAAGATGGGCGAGGCCGCCGACGGCTTCATGGGTGTGATGCCCTACCGCTACTACTACGACACCGAGAAGGCGCCGATGCTGGAGAAGATCCGCGCCATGCGCCCCGAGTACCAGAGCACGGCCTACATCCAGGGCTTCCTGGCCGCCATGCTGTTCATCGAATCGGCCAAGCGTTGCCTGGATGCGGGCAAGCCGCTGGACGGCAAAAACCTCAAGGCCGCGCTCAACAGCCTGAAGGACTTCGATACCGGTGGCCTGATCGGCGTGCCGATCACCATCAGCGGCAACTCCATCCCCGTGGGGCGCGTGTACCGCGCCGACATGAAGGCGCAAAAAATGGTGGCCGCGTCTGACTGGATCAAACTCTGACCCTGCCTCTGCCATGACCCAGCAAGCCCCCGCCAACGTCCTCGAAGTCAACAACATCGAGGTCATCTACAACAAGGTGGTGCAGGCCCTGCGCGGCCTGTCGCTGGCCGTGCCGCGTGGGCAGATCGTGGCGCTTTTGGGCAGCAACGGGGCGGGCAAAAGCACCACGCTCAAGGCGGTGTCGGGCCTGCTGGCGCTGGAGGACGGCACGGTGGAAAGCGGCAGCATCCTCTTTAACGGCCAGCCCACGGCAACGCTGGCGCCGCAGCAACTGGTGCGCAACGGCCTCAGCCACGTGATGGAGGGCCGCCGCGTGTTTGAAGACCTCACGGTCGAAGAAAACCTGGTGGCCGCCACCTACGCACTCACGGGCCGCAGCGGTGCGGTGCCAGACTTTGACTTGGTCTACAGCTACTTCCCACGCCTGCACGAGCGGCGCAAGGGCCTGGCGGGGTATCTGTCGGGCGGCGAGCAGCAGATGCTGGCGATTGGCCGCGCGCTCATCGCACAACCTCAGCTCATCTTGCTTGACGAGCCCTCACTGGGCCTTTCCCCGAAGTTGGTGGAAGACATCTTCACCATCATCGCGCGCATCAACGCCGAGCGTGGCACCAGCATGCTGCTGGTGGAGCAGAACGCCACCGTGGCACTGGCCGTGGCACACCAAGGCTACATCATGGAGAACGGCAAGATCGTGATCGACGGCACGGCCGAGCGCCTGGCGAATGACCCCGATGTGCGCGAGTTCTACCTCGGCATGGGTGGTGGTGGCGAGGCGAAAAGCTTCAAAGACATCAAACATTACAAGCGCAGAAAGCGCTGGTTGTCATGACTCTTCCCGACCTCACCCTGCCCCAGATGCTGCGCGAACGCGCACGCACCGATGCCCGGCGCATCGCCATCCGGCAAAAGGACTTCGGCATCTGGAAGCCCTTCACCTGGGCGCAGTACCACCGGCGCGCCAGCCACTTCGGCCTGGGCCTCAAGGCGCTGGGCCTGCCTGCGGGCGGGCACGTGGGCGTGATCTCCGAGAACCGTATCGAATGGGTGCTGACACAAATGGGCGCGGGCCTGGTGGGCGCAGTGACGGTGGGCGTGTACCCCACCAGCCCCACCAACGAAGTGGCCTATGTGGTGGGCCATGCCGACATCGAAATCATGGTCTGCGAAGACCAGGAGCAGACCGACAAGCTGCTGGCCGCGCTGCTCGATCTGCCGCACCTGAAAAAGATCGTGGTCATGGAGACCAAGGGCCTGCGCAGCTTTGCGCCCGAGGTGCGGAAATTCATCACCACCTTTGACGAGGTGGAACAACTCGGCGCGGCATCGGGCCAGCAGGCAATCATTGACGATGCGCTGGCACGCCAGACGCTCGACGACGTGGGGCTGATGATCTACACCTCGGGCTCCACCGGTGCGCCGAAGGGCGCGATGATTTCGTACCGCAACATCCGGGGCGTGGTGCCCGGCATCGTGGACCGGCTGGAGCTGAATGCAGACACCACCCACCTGTCGTACCTGCCGCTGTGCCATGTGGCCGAGCAGATGCTGACCAGCTTTGTGCCCGTGTACACCGGCTCGCAGGTGAACTTTGGCGAATCCATCCGCACCGTGCAGGAAGACCTGCGCGAGGTCGCGCCCACCATGTTTCTCGGCGTGCCGCGCATCTGGGAGAAGCTGCACGCCGCCATCAGCATCAAGCTGCAGGAGACGGGGGGCCTGCGCCGCCGCCTGTTCCACAAGGCCTATGACGCCTGCAAGCCCCTGGCAGACAAGCCGCGCAGTGCCTGGAGCCTGAAAGACAAGATCGCATTCACGGTAAGCTACTGGACCGTGTTCCGCGCGCTGCAAAACTTCATCGGCCTGCGCAACGCCCACGTGGCGCTCACGGGCGCCGCGCCCATACCGCCCGACGTGGTGCGCTTCTTTCGCGTGCTGGGCGTGCCACTCATCGAGGTGTACGGCCTCACCGAATCCACCGGCATGGTCACCGGCCACCGGCTCGACCATGTGGTGGCGGGCACCGTGGGCCTGCCCACGCAAGGCGTCACCCACCGCATTGCCGACAACGGCGAGCTGCAGTTGAAGGGCGACATGGTGTTTGCGGGCTACTACAAGAACCCCGAGGCCACAGCCAGCAGTATCCAGGGCGGTTGGCTGCACACCGGCGACGTGGTGCGCGAGGAACAAGGCCAGATCAAGATCGTGGACCGCCTGAAAGACATCATGATCACAGCCGGTGGCAAAAACCTCACGCCCTCCGAGATCGAGAACACGATGAAGGGCAGCCCCTTCATCAAGGAATGCATCATCGTGGCCGAGGCGCGCAAGTTTGTCGGCGCGCTGGTGATGATCGACTACGAGACCGTAGGCAAATGGGCCGAGGCACGGCGCATTCCGTTCACGCATTTCCGCTCGCTGGTTGAGCACCCCGAGGTGCGCGGCCTGATCGACACCGAGATCAACCAAGGCAACCAGCGCCTCGCGCAGGTCTCGCAAATCCGCCGATTCCACCTGCTGACCAAAGAGCTGGACCACGACGACGGCGAAGTGACCGCCACCATGAAGGTGCGCCGCGCCAGCATCTACAAAACCTATGCAGCGGAGATCGAGGCGCTGTACCAGTAGCACGCACAGCCACTCTTTTTTCAGTGGCCAAATTACTATCAAAACAGGAGCTGCTTGCGCTTATTCATCAAGCGCTAGAAGCCAATTTGACATGAAAAATCCTGCTGCTGACCCTGCCGCCCCCCTGCTGCTGGAACGCGACGGCCCCATCGCCACGCTGCGCTTCAACCGCCCCGACGCCCTCAACGCCATCGACGTGCCCATGGCCCAGGCTTTTTTGGCCGCCGTGCAGACGCTGGCCACCGACCCCGGCGTGCGTGCCGTGGTGCTGTGTGGCAACGGCCGGGGCTTCATGGCCGGTGGCGACCTGGCCACCCTGCGAGCCGCGCCCGTGCAGGGCGCCATCGACATCCTCACCCCGCTCAACACCGCGCTACCCCTGCTCGCGCAGATGAACGCCCCGGTCATCGCCCAGGTGCATGGCGTGGCCGCTGGCGCGGGGCTGAGCCTCATGATGCTGGCCGACTACGTGCTGGCCGCCGAAGGCACGCGCTTCAACCTGGCCTACATCAACCTGGGAACCAGTTGCGACGTGGGCGCATCGTGGGCGCTGCCACGCATGGTGGGCGTGCGCAAGGCGCTGGAGATCGCGTTGCTGGGCGAGGCCTTCACCGCCGACGACGCCCTGCGCCTGGGCCTGGTCAACCGCGTGGTGCCCGCCGCCGAGCTACAGGCCACCACCACCGCCCTGGCCCAGCGCCTGGCCGCCGGCCCCACCGTGGCCTACGGCGCCATGAAACGCCTGATGCGCGAATCAATGGACCGCACCCTGCCCGAACAACTCGCCGCCGAAGCCCAGGGCTTTGTGCACTGCGCGGGCACGCAGGATTTTCGGGCGGGGGTGGAGGCGTTTCATGCGCGGGGGAACGCGGCTTTTTTGGGGCGGTGATTGTTCAACCGCCATCAGCGGATGTTGCACTTAAACGCTAAATCAGACTGCCTACTTTTTCTGATAAAGATCTGCCACTAGCAATCTACTGACGATGGCAGCGACCCGGTCAAGTGCCTTTCGCATATTCTCTGGTTCGTTGATGTACTCAGCGTATTCGTATCCTGGTTTGTTCTCCCCGTTGAGTGCACTCACGTACACAGTATCTTGCCAAGCTACTGTGCCATCTAGACGCTTAAGAGTAGCGGTGAGGCTCAAGAACGGGTACATCGTGCTACCAAGCCCGTGAGCCTGGCCGAAACCAAAGATATTCACCGTCAGCGACAAGTAACCGTTGGGCATAGGTTCTGTCTCCGAGAACCCTATAGTGCCCCCAGACCTAGCAGCCCGAATGAACTCGGCCTTCACAATCTCCGCTAACGAGAAACCGTTCGCCTGTGCGAACTCTGCAATATTGGTCTTTGCGGCCTTAGATGCTTCGTTTGATGCAACGGCTCCGATACCGCCACTAACAGTAGCAGCAATAGTTCTTGCAACGGGATTTCCGTAAATATAGATGTCAAACGACGGCAGCTGAACCTTCGGTTCAACCCGAATTCGCGTGAGCATCTGTCGATCCTTGTCAGTGATCGATACCGAAGGCACGGAGGCGCAGCCCGTGAGGATTACGGCAAGAAGGCCAGCAAAAAAAACGTTAACAAGATAGCGATACTGCATGAAATGTCTTGCTGGGACTGTAAGGACGGGGCTGAATATAAACCTAAGGAACAGCGTTTCCAGACGCAATGCGAAATGCAAGCAAAGAACATTGGTGTTCATAGCGTCTGATCAGCATCGTTGAACTAAACAATGCCTTTGGCCACACATCCCCCATTGGCTGGGCATCACAGACGGGTATGTGGATGCCCTGCATGCGCTGGTGGCGCAAATCGACACCGCCGAAGCCGCCCCGCAGGCTGAATGAGCCCTGCTCGGGGCGCCTCACGGGCAAGGGCTTAGAACGGCGCCGACTCCGGGTCCGTATCCACCGGCACCTCTTTGGGCCCGGTGACCACGCCACCGCCCGCCGTCTTGCGTGCGGGCGCGGAAGATGGTGGGGGTGTAGAAGGCGTTGAAGGCCGCGCCGTGGCAGCCACCGCCTCGGCAGCGCTGGCCACACCACTTTCCGCCTCGCCCCCCAGTGCTTCGATCAAATCCGGGATCAGTTTGACCAGCTCGCCCGTGGCGATCGCTACGTCGGTGTCAAAACCGCCGTCGTCGGCCTTGGTGCCCTCAAACACGGTGTCGAGAAAGGACACTTTTTTGATCTGCAACCCCTCGGTGAGCATGAAGCTCACACGGTCGTCCCAGGTGAGGGCGAGTTTGGTGGGCAGCTTGCCAGCGTCAATGTGGGCCTGCACCTCTTCGATGTCGAGCGGGTGGCGGGCGTAGCGCACCACGGCTTTTTCCTCATTGGCACTTTTGAGCTCGCACTCGCGGTCCACCGTGAAGCCGACGGGCGGCTCCTGCTCTTTGAGCCAGTGGGCCATGGCGGCCTGGGGGCTGGTCTGGGTGTTGAGCAGCGACACCGACAGGCCAGGCAGCGCCTCGACCAGCAGGGTGACCACCTCGTCCGCCCGGCCCTGGCTGGAGGTGTCCAGCACCAAGAGGCGCGAGGCGATGTCGATCCACACCCACATCGAGCCCTGTTTGGTGAAGGCCATGGGCAGCAGGTCGAGCTTGGCCTCGTCTTTCAACTCCTTGCTTTCCTTTTTGCCGGGCTTGCGGCCGGTTTCCTGCTCGATGCGTTCGGCCTTTTCCTTGACCTTGCGCGCCAGCACGCTGCCGGGCAGCACTTTGGATTCGACCATGAAGCGCAGGATCCACTGCCCCCCCACCGATTCGGCCAACGGGCCATGGGCATCACCACGCGGTGGCACCCAGCCCAGCGATTTTTCTTGCGTGGCGCCACATTCCATGAAGGGCGCCTTGGCCAGGGCTTCTTCTACCTGCGTCAACTCCACCTGCCATTGCGGGGCAATGCGGTACACGATCATGTTCTTGAACACGGAAAACCTTTTGTTGGGGGCGTTGGTGAATAAACGAACTCACTCACTCGGAGTCCCGCCATTGTCGGCGGTCACTGCGTGGAGCCCGCCGCGGGGTGCCAGGTTGTGTGAATCCCAGGGCGACATTTACTACTAATTTGATAGCTATTAGCGCTTGCTAATAAAGCGCTAGGTGCCATTTCTATGCACAAATTCTCCTACAGGCACCTATAGCTTCTTGTCACAACTTTACACAGCCTCATCCAATGCGCACGGGGGCGATACATGCGGGGCAGACACTGGCCCTCAATCGCTGAAACGGTCGTTGCAGCGAGCCCATAACCCCTGTGAAAGGACTCACACCATGGCATCCCCCTTCCAACGCCGCTTTGCCGCCACCGCTTTGTTTGCCGCCTTTGCCCTGCCCGTGCTGGCCCAGCAGCCCCCTGCCGCGCCGCCCGCCGCATCCGCCAAGGCTTCCGAGGGCCGACACGAGCGCCACCATGGCGACCGTGCCCAGCGCCACGCCAAGCATCTGGCAGAACTCAAGACCCAGCTCCAACTGACTGCCGCCCAGGAGCCTGCCTGGACCACGTTCACCACCGCCCTGCAGCCCGGCGAGCGCCCCGCCCGCCTGGACCGCCAAGGCATGGACAAACTCACCACCCCCGAGCGCATCGACCGCATGCGGGCCCTGCGCGCCCAGCATGCCGCCGAGGCCGACCGCCGGGGCGACGCCACCAAAACCTTCTACGCCGCGCTGACCCCCGAGCAGCAAAAGACCTTTGACGCCAAGGCACACCACCGCATGGGCGACAAGAAGGGCGGTGAGGGCCGCCACCGCGGGCATGGCGATCACCACCACGGCGACAAGCGTGGTGGTGGCAGTGAAGGTGACCGCCCAGGCCAGGCCCCCGCCAAATAAATAAGCAGGCGAGTCAAACCCAAACAACCTGCCAAGCCCGGCGTCCTCCCACGGACGCCGGGCTTTTTGCCGTGTGGGGCCCAAAAAACCGGCGCAATGTGGATAAGTCTGGGAACAGTTCTGGCACAACCGGGCGGTTATCCACACGATGGAGCGCCGCTGCAAAGTTGTTGTCGGTGAGCCCCGCGTTTTGTGCAGCCCGCCACACACACTTTGCAGCAACGCAAACCCGCGCCAGCATTGAAGAAAAGCAGCTTGTCCACAGAAAAGGGCTTGCTCTACTACTACTGCTATTTATATATAGAACCATAGAAGAATAACCAGAAGCCCAACTCCGGGGCACAAAGACGCGGGTGGAGGTGGCGCTAAAAGTGGGGGGTGCGGGCCGGGCAACAGCGCCGGACGAAGGGGCAACTGTTTTGATGGTTTCTTGCACAGAGCAGACCGTTGCGCCGTGGCGTCTGTGCCGTGGGATTTCTCAATTTGCTATCAATTGAATAGCTACTTGCGCTTATACATCAAGCGCTAGAGGCCAATTTCTTATGAAACCAGAGTAATCTACGGCCCGGTGCGTAAAACTGGGGATAGTTTTGGCACAAGCCAAGGGTTATCCACAGACAGCGGCGCCTTCTGACTTTTGTCCCCGCTTCCGAGACAGCGGCGCGAGGGGTCGGTGCACAGGGTTGATCTGCCGCCAAGTGCGCGCCAGGGTTTGGAAAAATCCACTTGTCCACACCAAAGGCCGCCCTCTACTACTACGACTATGTATTTATAAAAGACATAAGAAGAAAGACAGAGGGCAACTCCTGCGCTCGGATCCGCATGCCGGTGCATGCCTCTCCAGACGCTTTGCAAAGGCAAAGCGCAAGCTTGGGCCCAAAAAAAACCGCAGGCCAGGCTGCGGTTTTTTCCAGGACGGCAAGAAAAAGCCCCTTACTTGGGCAAAGTCCGCAGGAAGCTGTCCAGAACGTCCATGGACAGGGGTCGGCTGAACAGGTAGCCCTGGTAGAGCTGGCAGCCTGCGCGGGCCAGCAGCTCGCGTTGCTCGGGGGTTTCTACGCCTTCGGCAATGACTTCCAGGCCCAGGCTGCGTGACAGGCCGATGATGGTGTCCACGATTGCGGCGTCGTTGGGGTCGGTGAGCAGGTCGTGCACAAAACTCTGGTCGATCTTGAGCTGGTCGAGCGGCATGCGCTTGAGGTAACTCAGGCTGGAGTAGCCGGTGCCAAAGTCGTCCAGCGAGAAGCCCACCCCGTACGAGCGCAGCGCCTCCATGGTGGCGATGGTGGTTTCCATGTCTTCCACCAGCACGCTTTCGGTCAGCTCCAGCTTGAGCTGGCCGGATGGCGCACCGGTGATGGCCAGCACGCGGGCCACGTCGTCCACAAAGCTGGAGTGGCGGAATTGGCGTGAACTCACGTTGACGGCCATGGTCAGGTGGGCGAGTTCAGGGTCTGACTGCCAGCTGGCCAGCAACTGGCAGGCGCTGTGCAGCACCCAGCGGCCCAGCGGCAGGATGAGCCCGGTTTCTTCGGCCAGCGGGATGAACTGTGCGGGTGACACCATGCCGCGCTGTGGATGGGCCCAGCGCAGCAGGGCCTCCACCCCCACACAGTGGCCGGACTGGCGCACCTGCGGCTGAAAGTGCAGCAAAAACTCGTCTTGTGCGAGCGCGGAGCGCAGGTCGGCCTCCAGCGCGGCACGCGCCGTGACCACGGCCTGCATGTCGGGGTCAAAAAAGCGCAGCGTGTTGCGCCCGGCTGTCTTGGCCTGGTACATGGCCAGGTCCGCCTGCTTGAGCAACTCGCCCACGCTGCTCTGCTCGCCCGTGAAGGGGGCAATGCCGATGCTGGGCGTGCTGCGGTACTGGTAACCCGCCAGCGCGTAGGGAACGGCCAGCATGGTCAGGATTTTTTCACCCACGCTGCGGGCGTGCATGGCCAGCTCGTGGGGTTTGGGGCTGAGCTCTTCGAGCATCACCACAAACTCATCGCCACCCAGGCGCGCCACGGTGTCCACGCTGCGCACACAGGTGTTCAGGCGCTGCGCCACTTGCTGCAGCAACAGGTCACCCTGGTCGTGGCCCAGGGTGTCGTTCAGGGTCTTGAAGTTGTCCAGGTCGATGAACAGCAGCGCCCCGCCCTGGTGGCGCCGCTGTGCCGAGGCCAGTGCCTGGTGCACGCGGTCCATGAGCAGCATGCGGTTGGGTAGGCCAGTGAGCGCGTCGTAGAAGGCCAGGCGCTGTATCTCGCGCTCGCTGGCCTTGCGCTGGCGGATGTCGGTGTTGATGGCCAGCACGGACTGCGGCTGGCCATCGTCGCCACGCACCAGCGTCCAGCGGCCCTCGACTTCGATGCTGCTGCCGTTCTGGTGGCGCTGAACGATCTCGCCCGTCCATTCGTCATGCGTCAGCACGGCCTCTGTGGCGTGGCGGAAATGGGTGGGGTCGTCGTAGAGCAGGGTTTCGATGGACTGGCCCAGCGCCTGCAGCTGCGACCAGCCATACAGGCGCTCGGCGCTTTTGTTCCAGTAGATGACGCGGTGGTTGAGGTCGCGCACCAGGATGGCATCTTGCGCCTTGTCCAGCAGCGAGGCCTGGTGCCGGATGCGCGCATCGGCCAGTTGGCGTTCGATTTCTGCTGAGGCCCGAGAGGCGAAGATCTGCAGCGTGGAGGTGATGAAATCCGTCTCGGCAATGGCCTGGCGGAACACCACGAACACGATGCCCACCACCTCGCCATCGGCGTTGGACAACTGCTGCCCGGCATAACCCTGCGCGCCCACCTGGAGCAGCAAGGGCGCCTCGGGGTACAGCTGCTGCACCCTGTCGGTCACCACGAAGTCGCGCTGCGTCAGCAGGGTCAGGCTGGGTGTGCCCTGCAGGGTGTATTCCTCGGGCGGCAGCAGGTGGCCGTCCAGCACCGTCGCCAGCGAGCTCACCCTGGGGGCCTGTCCCTGCACGCCCGGCAACAGCCGCAACAGGCAGCCGCCCTGGGCACCCAGAGCGTCGGTCATGTTGTGCACCAGTTGCACGAAGAATTCCGTGCCCGTGCTGGCCGATACGGCGGCCGCCACCTTGAGCACTGAGGCTTGCATGCGCTGCTGCGCCTTGTGCGCGCGCAGGCTGGTGATGCCAAAGGCCAGGTCATTGGAGAGCTCTTGCAGCAGCGCGGCTTCTTCGGGGCTGATCTGCAGGATGTCGGGCGCGTACAGGTACAGCAGGCCAAAGGTGCGGTCACGGTGCTGCAGAGGCAGGCAGATCACGCCGTGGAAACCGTGCTCGAGCATGCGCTCGGTCCAATCGGCAAAGTTGCCTTCGGTGCGGATGTCCTGCACGATCACGGGTTTGCCCGAGCGCACTGCGGTGCCCGCCGGGCCCCGGCCATAGCGGTCGTCGGCCGACCAGGACAGGCGCAGGTTTTCCAGATAGCCGGGGTTGTAGCCCGCATGGGCCACGGGTTCTATGGATTGGCGCTCGTCGTCCAGCGCAAACCCCACCCAACCCATGCGGTAGCCACCGATGTCCACGGCAATCTGGCAGATCGCCTGCAGCAGCGCCGTCTCGGAGGTGGCGCGAATCAGTGTTTCATTGCAGGCACTCAAGAGGCGCTGGGCGCGGCCCATGCGCGCCAGTTCGCGCTCGGTGCGCAGGCGCGCGGTCACATCGGCGGCGAGCACCTGGCGCGCGGGGCGGCCATTGAAGCTGATGCTGCCGGCCGTGATTTCCATGTCCATCTGCGTGCCGTCCTTCTTGACGTGGCGGCGCAGGATGGACCTGTTGGGCTGGCCCGTCGCAATGATGGCATCGATGCTGGCGTATGCCCCCTCGCGAAGCTCCACCGGCCACAGGTCGCTGATCAACATGGTGAGCAGTTCGGCCTCGGTGTAGCCGTAGAGGGTTTCCATCGACCGGTTCACGGCCTGCAGGCGCAGCGTTTCTTTGTCATACACCCACATCGGGTGCGGGTGCTCGTCGAACAGCATGCGGTATTGCAGCTCGGAGGCGCGCAGTTGTCCGGCCATATGGCGCAGTTGCACCGTGGAGCCCAGCGATTCGGTGAGGATCTCCAGGTGGGCCACGTCGCGGCGCGAGAACGCGTTGGCCTTGTCGGAGGTGACCTTGAGCGAGCCCACGATCGCATCGCCGCTGCGCAGCGGAACGGCCATGACCGAGCGCACGCCGTGGCGATGGGGCATCGAGGCCATGTCCCAGCCTTCGGCCTCGGTGTCGTTGCACACCACGGTGCGCCCTTCGCTGAGCGCGGGCCACAGCAGGCTCTGGTCCACGGGCAGCAGGTTGCCCACGGGCCGCACATGGTCGCCTGCCGAAGCCTGGGCCAACAACTGCTGGCCCAGCAGCAGCTCCACCATGGCGCCGCGCGCATGGGTTTGCCGCTGCACTGTGTCGGCCACCAGCTGCAGCACCTCGGGCAAGGGCATGTCGAGCGAGGAGATGCGCTGCTGCACCTGCAGCAGCTCGGTGTGGTTCTGCGCATCGCGCTGGGCGTCCAGATCGGCCAGCTTTTGTGCGCTGATGTCGGTCATGCCACCCACCATGCGAACGGCCTTGCCCTGGTCGTCGCGGATCAGGAAACCCCGGTCCTGCACCCAGGCGTAGCTGCCGTCGCTGCGGCGAAACCGGTATTCCGCAGACCAATGGTGGTCCGTGCCATCGATGGCGCGGTGAATGCCCCGGATCACCGCGTCGCTCTCATCAGGGTGCAGGCGCAGTGTCCAGGAGGTGCTGTCGGGGGGCAGTTGGTCCAGCCAAAGGCCAAAAAGGTTTTGCAGGCCTTCGTTCCACCACATGGCGTCGGTGTGGAGGTTCCAGTCCCATACCGCATCGGCCGTGGCGCGCGACACCAGGTGAAAACGTTCTTCGCTGAACCGCCGGGCCTGGTGGGCCTGTTGCTGCGCCGTGATGTCCTGCACCGCACCCTGCACGCGGATGATGTGGCCGTTTGCATCGCGCACCGCCTGCCCTGCCGTGCGCACCCAGAAATGCCGGTTGCCGGGCAGGATCACCTCGGCCTCGACATCGAAAGGCGTGCCCCACTGCATGCAATCGTCAAATGCCTTCTGCATGGTCGCGCGGTGGGGCGCGGTGTACAACTGCAGGATATGGGCCGCCGTGCCCTCACCCTGCGCAATGCCGTAGGCGGCAGCGATCTCTTGAGACCAGCTCAATTGCAGGCTGGGCAGTTCGATGATCCAGCCGCCCACCCGCGCGATCTGCCCGGCCACCCGCAGTGTTTCGCCTTGCGCGAGCAGCTCGGCATGCATCTGGTCACGCTGGCGGACCAGCCCGGCCAGCACCTGCTTTTGGCGGCGCAGCTCCAGCTGGGCCATGGCCTGGTTCGCCAGCATGCGCAGGCCTTCCAGTTGCTCAGGCAACAGGGTGCGGGGCACGGCATCGAGCACGGCCATCGTGCCCAGCGCGAAGCCTTCGTCCGTCACCAGGGGAACGCAGGCGTAAAACCGGATGTGGGGCTCTTCGAGCACCAGAGGGTTGTGGGCGAATGTGGGGTCCAGGGCGGTATCGGGCACCACCAGGGGGTCGCGACTGCCGCTTAGGGCATAGGCACAGAACGCGATGGCGCGGTCGGTTTCGCGAAAAGGGACACCCACTGCTGCCTTGAACCACTGGCGTTCATGGTCCAGAAAATTGACCACGGCCATGGGGCACTGGCACACCTGGGCTGCCAGTTGGGCCAGTTGATCGAAGTCATCCTCGGCCGGTGTGTCGAGGATTGCGTAAGACTGCAGTGCCTGAAGCCGCGCGGCCTCTGCGGGATCTTGCGCTGAAACCATGGTCAGGCGGTTGCGATACCAAAAGCAAGAGGCGCGCACCGGCCCATCCGGGGCCATCCGGGGCGGTCGTTGGCGGTGGCATGGAGCAGCGTCAGCAAGGCAATCGGGCGGTAGGTGGGGCCATGCGGATCGGTTGTCCCTCAGGCAAGAACCCGAGGGGCCGGAGCCCCGGTTTTTTCAGGGGCAATCCTACACCGCACAGCCCGTTTTTGCGTACGGGCTGTGCGCAGGCTTGCACCAAAAAAGTGAAACGGCGGTTGCCATCAGGCGCGCGAGCGGCGGGCGCGCACGGCGGCAGCCAGGCTTTCGAGCACCGGCACGGTCTGCGCCAGGCTGATGCAGGCATCGGTCACCGACACACCGTGCTTGAGCGGCTGGCCGGGCAGGATGTCCTGGCGGCCTTCCTGCAAATGGCTCTCGATCATGAGGCCCGTGATGCGTGCGTCGCCGGCCGCAATCTGCTGTGCCACCTCGCCCGCCACCGTGATCTGGCGCTGGTGCTGCTTGCTGCTGTTGGCGTGGCTCACGTCGATCATCACCTGCTCGCGCAGGCCCGCAGCCTTGAGCACCGCACAGGTGGCATCCACATCGGCTGCACTGTAGTTGGGCTGTTTGCCTCCGCGCAGGATCACGTGGCAGTCGTTGTTGCCGCGCGTCTCGAAGATCGCGGCCTGGCCCATCTTGGTCATGCCCATGAAGGCATGTGCTGCGCTGGCTGCCTGGATGGCGTCGCTCGCCACCTTCACGCCGCCATCGGTGCCGTTCTTGAAACCCACGGGGCATGAGAGGCCGCTGGCCAACTGGCGGTGGCTCTGGCTCTCGGTGGTGCGCGCACCGATTGCGCCCCAGCTCACCAGGTCGCTGATGAATTGCGGCGAGAGCAGGTCCAGGAACTCCGTGCCCACTGGCAGGCCCGTGGCCAGCACGTCCAGCAGCAACTGGCGCGCCAGCTCCAGGCCTTCGTTGATGGCGAAGCTGCCATCGAGGTGCGGGTCGTTGATGTAGCCCTTCCAGCCCACGGTGGTGCGGGGCTTTTCGAAGTACACGCGCATTACGATGAGCAGGTCATCGGTCAGTGCGTCGGCCTGCACCTTGAGTTGGCGGGCGTAGTCCATCGCCTGGCCGTGGTCGTGGATGGAGCAGGGCCCCACCACCACGATGAGCCGGTCGTCCTGGCCGTGCAGCACGCGCGAGATGGCGGCGCGGCTGCTCTCGACCAGCGTTTGTGTGGCGTCGGGTGTGGGCAGCCATTCCTGCAGCAGCGCAGGCGTGATGAGTGGTCGCACGGCCTTGATGCGCGTGTCGTCAATGCGCGTGGTGTCGTGGGTGGAAATGGGGGTGGCGGAGCGGTGTGCGTGGGTCATGGTGGCCCGATTGTCGCGCGGCCCGCAAGAGGGCTGCCAAGTCCGGGCCGCCCGGCAGCGCTTGTGGGGTGCCGGATCTCAGTGTGTCAGCGTGACTTTTTTGAGGTGGCGGGGCTTGTCCGGGTCGAACCCGCGTGCGCGCGACAGCGCCTCCACCATGACATAGAAGCTTTGTACCGCCACGATGGGGTCCAGGTCCGGGTGCTGTGCTTGCGACAGGGGCAGTTCGATGCGGTCTGCGGCGCCCTGGGGCGCAGCCAGCAGCAGGGGTACACCCATGGCACGCAGGTCGCTGGCCAGTGCCAGCAGGCCGTTTTGGGCGGGGCCGCGCGGGGCAAATATCAGTACGGGGTGCGCCGCATCCACCAGGGCCATGGGACCGTGGCGCAGCTCGGCGCCCGAGAAGGCCTCGGCGTGCAAGGTGCAGGTCTCCTTGAACTTGAGGGCGGCTTCCATGGCAATGGGCAGCCCCAGTCCTCGTCCGATCACATACAGCCCGCGTGCATTTTTCAGCGGCGCCAGGGCCGCATCCCAGTTTTGGGCTTGTGCACGCAGCAGGTCGTCGGGCAAGGCTTGCAGGGCTTGGATGAGCGGGGCATCGCCTTGCCAGTGGGCCGCAATGCGTGCACCGGCCACCAACTGTGCGATGTAGCTCTTGGTGGCGGCCACGCTGCGCTCGGGGCCCGCATGCAGGCCCAGGTGCCAGTGTGCCGCCGTGCTCAGTGGTGATTCGGGGGCATTCACCAGCGCCACCGTGGTGGCGCCACGCTCGGTCAGGTCGCGTGTGGGCAGTACCAGGTCGGGGCTTTGTCCCGACTGCGAAAAGGCAAAAGACGCCAGCCCCTCGGTATGCACCTGGCTGCCGTGCAGCGTCATCACCGAAGGTGGCATGGACGCCACCACACGCCCCAGCCGGGACATGATGAGGTAAGCCATGTAGTGGGCCGCGTGGTCGGAGCTGCCGCGCGCCAGGGTCAGCAGCGGCCCCCTGCACTGCGTGCGCAGGTGCTGTGTCAGTGCTTGCAAGGTGTCGGTGTCGGCTTGCAACTGGCGGGCGATCACTTCAGGGGCCTGCCGCAGCTCTTCATGCATGAGCGAGTTCAATCAATTCACCTTCTATCGATACTTGTTGGAGTTGAAGATCGGAGCCCAGCACCACGAAATCGGCCCAGGCTCCGGTTTGCAGGCGTCCGCGATCGGCCAGCCCGAGGTAGTCGGCCGCATGGACCGAAAGGCGCCGCGATGCGTCCTCCAGCCCCAGGCCCAATGACAAGAGATTGCGCAACGCCACGTCCAGCGTCAGGGCGCTGCCGGCCAGCGTTCCGTCGGCCAGGCGCACGCCGCCCATGCACTTGAAAACGCGCTGGCGGCCCAGGGGGTATTCGCCGTCGGGCATGCCGGTGGCAGCCGTGGCGTCGCTCACGCAGTACAGGTTGGGAATGGCACGCAGCGCAGCGCGCAGTGCACCGGGATGCACGTGCAAGAGGTCGGGAATGATCTCGGCATATTGCGCGTGGGCCAGGGCCGCGCCCACCATGCCGGGGTTGCGGTGGTGCAGGCCGCTCATGGCATTGAACAAGTGCGTAAAGCTCTGCGCGCCTTGTTTCAAAGCCTGCACGCCGTCTTCGTAGCAACCTGCGCTGTGCCCGATCTGCACGCGGATGCCGCGTTGTATCAGTTCTGGAATCACGTCCATGTGGCCGGGCACCTCGGGGGCGAGGGTCAGGGCGCGTATAGGCACCTGCGCGCTCAGGGCATCCACCTCGGCCAAGTCCAGCGTGCGGGTGCAGTCGGGCTGCGCGCCGAGCCGGTCGCGGTTGAGGTAAGGGCCTTCCAGGTGCACGCCCAGGATGCGCGCGGCACCTGTGGGGCGTTGCTGCGCAAGCGGCACCATCGCGGCAAAGGCGGTGCGCAGCTCGTCGCGCTCGGCCGTCATGGTAGTGGCCAGCAGGCTGGTGGTGCCGTGGCGGGCATGCGCCCTGCACAGGCGGGTTGCAGCATCGCCGCCATCCATCACATCGGCGCCGCCGCCGCCGTGCACATGCAGGTCAATGAAACCCGGCAAAACGATGGGCAGGCCGCTTTGTCCGGCCTGCGCCTGGGGTATGGAGTCGCCGCTGATGCGCGTGATGCGCCCGTCTTCGTGGCTGAGTACGCCACGGATGAAACCTTCAGGGGTGAGAATGTCGCCCGTCCACGGGCGGCCAACAGATGGCATGCGAGTCAAACCCGGCTCCTCTTCAGTGCGGCAGGGTCCTTCAGCAGCAACAGCGCGCCATGCGTGGCGTCGCCATACGGCGTGCGGCAGCGACCCAGCAGATGGTCCGGCTGCAGGGATTGCAGCCGCTGGCCAATGCTGCCATTGAACACCAGGGGCAGTTCTCCTTGTGGATCCAGCGCCTCGGCCAGTTGCGCCAGTTGATCCGCCGCCTTCTGCAGCAGTTGCTGCGCGGCTGGGTCCTGGTGCTGGTTTTCAAAAACCAGGGGCGCCAGTTGCGCCCACAGGCGTGCATTGGCCTGGTTGCTCCAGCTCACCAGGGTTTGTGCATCGCGGCCGATGCGGGCATACACCGCCTGCGCCAGGGCGCCCACCGGTGCCCGGCCGTCCAGCGCCCATTGCGCATGGCGCATGGCTTCCAGTCCCAACCGGGCACCGCTGCCTTCATCGCCCACCGGAAACCCCCAGCCACCGCTGGTGCGGCGCTCGCCGTCGGGCATGAGCGCCACACCCACGCTACCGGTGCCCGCTGCCACAACCATACCGGGGCGCCCTTCGTGGGCGCCCAGCAGCATGGCGTAGCCATCGGTATCCAGGGCCAGGCGCGCAAATGCCGGTGCTTGGGCCAGAAACCCCTGGGTCAGCGACGGAACATTGACGGCAGCAAGGCCCAACCCGATGGCGCAGTGTTCTGGTCGCAGCATGCGGCCAGAACCTTCCAGCGCTGCAGCGATGGCCTGCATGACATGTTTCCATGCCTGCTCCACCCCCTGCGTCAAGGCCGAGGCTCCGGCCTCACCTTGCCCCACCATGCGCTGGCTGCGGGCGTCGAGCACGACGGCACGGGTACCTGTGCCGCCGCCATCCACGCCAATCAGAAAGTCCAAGTCTTGCTCCATCAATGCCTCAACTGAATCCGACTTAGAACCAGACTTCGAACTGCACGCCCGCGCTGGTGCCACTGGTGCGGCCTGCGCGCAGGTTGTTGCCTGCATCAGCGCCAGCCGCCTTGTTCCAGCTTGCGCGGGTCACGTACAGGCGCAGCTCGGGGCGGCTCCAGAAGTCAGGTCCCAGGGACAGCGCGGGACCGACGGTGAGCTTGGTCAGGCGCTGGGTGGCCCCGCCCTCAGGTTTCTTGCTGGAGGTGCTCAACTCGGTCAGGAACTTGGTGTTCTTGCTCATGGCGTAGGACACGCGGCCGCCCAGGGTGGTGAAGGAGATGTCACCCTTGCTGGTGCCGTCCTTGCCGACCATCACGACGGCCTGGCCGCCAAGAGGACCGACTTGCCACGAAGGCGTGTCGATCAGACGCCAGCTCTTGCGGCTGGAGGGCTCGTTGCCGCTCAGGAAGGTGCCGTTGAACGCGGCAGAGCCCTGGCCCACCTGGAAAACCAAGTCGTTGGTGCCGCCGAAGAACTTGCTTTGTGTGTGACGCACGCTGGCGGCGATGCCGTTGGTACCGCCGTTGTAGTCGCCCTTGGTCAGGCTGAGGTTGAACCGCATCTTGCCGTCGGTGTTCACGGGCAAGTCGGCGTAGTCCACATGCAGGCCGTGCACGGGCTTGTCATTGATGGGCTTGTCGCCGGTGTTGTCGGTGCGCATGTAGGCCATCGACAGCTTGCCGGGGCCGACCTGGATGTCGTCCACGCCAGCGCCCAGTTTGCCAGCGCCAGGCTTCCAGTACCAGGTGTCGAGGATGTGCACGCCCTGGTGGCCCACGTAGAAGCGCTTGCCCGCCCAGAAGGTGGCTTCGGGCGCCAGGTCCAGGCCCTTGAAGGTGCCATAGAGCTGGCCGATGTCCAGGCGCTCGTTGCCGATGTCGGAGGCGCCGTTCCACAGCGTCGGCATGAAATAGATCTTGGCCTCGGCGTTGTCCACCTTCATGGCTTGAGAGAAGGTGAGCTCCGCGTAGATGTCGCACTCGTTGCCCAGGCGGTAGTTCAGGCCTGCCACGCCATTGAGCTGGTAGCACTGGCGCGCTTGGGGGGCGGTGGTCATACCGGTGCCGGCGCGGAAGTAGCCGGTCATTTCGACGGCTTGCGCTGCGGGGCTCAAAACCCCTGCACCCAAGGTGATGGCCAGCCAGTGGGCCAGAGTGCGGTGTGGGAATCTCATGCTGTCTCTCTCCATAGTCGTGGAATTTTTTGAATGCCGGTCAGGCGCCACGCCGCTCGACCATGCTGGGCTGTTGCCCGTTGGATGGGGCACCAAAAATTCAATGCCCCAAGTGCCCTTCGATCACCAGCCGCGGATGCGCCCGGCCCTTGCTGTTGAAAACGTGCAGCGCATGCGCCGGAGCAAACATCCGCACGGCGTCGCCCCCCCGCAGGCGGGTGTGTGCGTTGCCGCGCAGCACCAGGTCCTGGCCCTGTACGGTGCGTGCGTACAAAAGGTGTGATTCGCCCAGCTGCTCCACCGCAGCCACTTCGGCAAGAAAGGCCACGCCCTGGTGCGGATGCACTTCCTGGTGGGCGGGGATCAGGGTCAGGTGTTCGGGGCGTATGCCAACTTCGACGGCCTCGCCAGCCGCCAGGCCTTTGCTGTCCACACAGGCCGCTGCAGCGTGGTCGGCGCCCAGGTTCAGGCTCGCGCCGCCCTCCAGCAGGCCGGTCACTTGCGCGGGCAGCAGGTTCATGGTGGGCGAGCCGATAAAGGTCGCCACGAAGCGGTTGGCGGGCTGGGTGTACAGCTCCAGTGGCGTCCCTGCCTGCTGCACGCGGCCCTCGTTCATGACGACGATGCGGTCGCCCAAGGTCATGGCCTCGACCTGGTCATGGGTCACGTAGACCATGGTCGCGGCCAGTTCACGGTGCAGGCGGGCCAGTTCCAGGCGCGTCTTGCCGCGCAGCGCGGCGTCGAGGTTGGACAAGGGTTCGTCAAACAGAAACAACTTGGGCTTGCGCACAATGGCCCGCCCAATGGCCACGCGTTGGCGTTGGCCGCCGGAGAGCTCGCGCGGCAGGCGCTCCAGCAGGTGGTCGATGTGCAACGCCTTGGCAGCGTCCAGCACGCGCTGATCGCGCTCGCTGCGATCAGCGCCGCGGATCTTGAGCCCGAAGCCCATGTTCTCCTTCACGGTCATGTGCGGGTAGAGCGCGTAGCTCTGAAACACCATGGCAATGCCACGTTGCGCGGGCGGCAGATGGTTGACCTTCTGGCCGTCGATCAGCATGTCGCCGCCGCTGATTTCCTCCAGGCCGCACAGCATGCGCAACAGGGTGGATTTGCCGCAGCCGCTGGGGCCGACGAGCACCACGAATTCGCCATCGGCGATCTGCAGATCGACGCCGTGCAGCACCGTGGAATCGCCGAAGCGCTTGGATATTTGTTGAAGAGAAACCTGGGCCATGGTGAAAAAGC
Organism: Acidovorax sp.; assembly: GCF_027492855.1. Lineage (GTDB taxonomy): Bacteria > Pseudomonadota > Gammaproteobacteria > Burkholderiales > Burkholderiaceae_C > Acidovorax. The sequence continues at coordinate 38,757 of NZ_JAPUDY010000027.1, read as the reverse complement.
GATGGATGTGGGAGTTACTTGACGGCGCCGGAGGTGATGCCGCGAATGAGCTGGCGCGAGAACACGGCGTAGAGCACCAGCACGGGCAAGACGGCGAGGGAGAGGGCCGCGAGCACGGCGTTCCAGTCGGTGGCGAATTGGCCCAGGAACTGCTGCACACCCAGCGTGATGGTTTGTGTGGATTCGCCGGGCGCCAGGATCAGCGGGAACCAGAGGTCGTTCCAGATCGGAACCATGGTGAACACGGCCACCGTGGCCACTGCGGGGCGCACCAATGGCAGGACGATGCGAAAGAAGATCGTGAATTCGCCCACGCCATCGCAGCGGGCCGCGTCCTTGAGATCCTTGGGAATCTGTCCGATGAATTCCGAAAGAATCATGATGGCCAGGGGGAGTCCCTGGGCCACGTACACCAGCACCAGTGCGGTCAAGGTGTTGATGAGCCCGAGGTCCACCATCAACTGCATGATGGATACCGACCCCAGGCGGATGGGCACCATGATGCCGATCGCCATGAACAGCGCCAGCACGCGTCGGCCCACAAAGCGGTACTCGCTCAACGCCCACGCCACCATGGCGCCAAACAGCAGCGTGAGCACCAGCGACACGCTGGTGACGAGGAAGCTGTTGAACAGCATCTCCAGCACCGTGGATTTGGTGAGCACCTTGGTGTAGCCCACCCAGGTCAGCGTGGCGGCGGTGGGCAGGGCCAGTGGGTCGTCGAAGATGGCCGTGCGGCTCTTGATGGAGTTGAGCAGCACCAAAAAGATGGGGAACAGCGCCAGCAGCGTGTAGCTGCCCAGCACGCCGTGCACAAACAGGGCACGGCCATGGCGCCGGGCCTTGACTGCCAGGAGTGAGTCGGTGGAACGATCTGTCGAAAGGGACATGGAGGGGGAACTCAGAGAGCTGACGCGGGACATGGGGCGCTTGTCACATGGCAAAGCGCTGCAGGCGGCGCTGAACGACGAAGAAATACGTACCCACGCCACACAAGATCACCAGAAACATGAGGGTGGCCAGCGCAGCGCCCAGCGTGACGCTGCCCACCTGCGACTGGTAGCCAAAGAAGGTGCGGTAGAACAGCGTGCCGAGCAGGTCGGTGCTGTAGTTCGGCCCGGCGAGCCCGCCCTTGACGGCGTAGATCAGGTCGAACGCATTGAAATTGCCGACGAAGGTGAGGATGGTGACCAGACCCAGCGTGGGGAAGATCAGGGGCAGGCGGATGGCCCAGAAGATGCGCGTGGGGCTTGCGCCCTCGACTTCGGCGGCCTCGATGATGTCGCCCGGAATGGAGATCAGCGCGGCGTAGATCAGCATCATGGGAATGCCGATGAACTGCCACACGGATATCAGCGCCAGGGTGTTGAGCGCGGTTTCTTCCTGGCCCAGCCAGGGGGCAAACAGATGCTCCAGTCCGAACACGGTCAGGAAGCGCTCGGCCACGCCCCACAGCGGCGACAGGATGAGCTGCCAGGAAAATCCGATGATGACCACCGACAACAAGGTGGGCAGAAAGATCAGGGTGCGGTAGGTGGCTACGCCGCGCACTTGCGGCAGCGACAGCAGCGCGGCCAGCAGCAGTGCCACAGGGTTCTGCACCAGCATGTGGATGGCGAAGAACTTGAGGTTGTTGAGCATGGCGTTCCAGAAGGCTTCGGAACGCAGTTCGTTGAACAGCAGCGTCTGGTAATTGCCCAGGCCGACAAAGCTCAATTGGCCCTGGTCGTTGCTGGTGTAGAAGCCCAGGCGCAGGGTGTCGATCAGCGGCCACGCACTGAACAAGGTATAGATCAGCACCCCTGGGGCCAGGAAGACCAAAATGTGCCAACCGTTACTGTGTTTCATGGTGTTGGGGGTCACAAAAAAACAAGGAAGGGACGACACCGCCCGGAAACCAAGCCGTGGCGTGCCCTTCCTCAAAGTCGCAATGAAAAAACTGAAGACAAAGCTCCGCCCAGACGGTGCTCCGAAGAGCACCGCCGAACCAGACGAAGCGGGGGGTGGAGCCTTAGCTCCGGGTTAGCGGATCAACCAATCAGCGTGCGGGTGCATACCATTTGGCGAAGCCGCTTTGGATGCGGGTGGCCGCATCCTGGGGACTCATCTTGCCGTTGAGCAACTGAGAATTCACCGACCACAGCTCGTTTTCCATGCTGGGCTCGCCGCGGCTCATGACCTGGGCGTTGAGGCGAATGGTGGACTTGCAGTTTTGGCGCCAGCCCATCATTTCGCGGGCCACCGGGTTGGTGACGTTGACCTTGTGGTTGGACAGTGAGAAGAAGCCGGTGACCTTGTTGGTGTAGAGGTCGGCGAACTCGGGGGACGACAGCCACTTCAGGAGAACCTTGGCTTCTTCCTTGTTCTTGCTCTGGCTGTTCACACCCATACCGATGTCGGTGTGGTCCGAGATGTAGCAGGTGTCACCCGACTTGCGCACGGGCGGCGGGAAGGCACCGAACTCGATCTTGGAGTTCTGCTGGAAGTAGGAAATGTCCCAAGAGCCGGTGGGGTAGATGGCGGCGCGGCCGGTGGCGAACAGGCTTTGCGAGTCGCCATAGGTCTGCGCCTGATAGCCGCGTGGCATGTAGGCCGACCAGCGCGCCATGGACGTCCAGGCGTCCACGAACTCGGGGTCGGTGAACTTCTTTTTTCCAGCGATCAACGCCTTGCGGCCGTCTTCGCCCTTCCAGTAGTTGGCACCCAGGCTGGTGAAAACGATCTGGTTGGTTTCCCACTGATCGGCCGTGCCCAGTGCCAACGGGGCCACCTTGCCTGCGGCCTTGATCTTCTCCAGCACGGAGAAAAACTCGGCCTCGGTCTTGGGCGCCTGCAGGCCCATCTGGGCAAAGATCTTCTTGTTGTAGAAGAAACCATGGATCACCGATGCCATGGGCAGGCAGTAGGTGTCCTTGCCATCGTCGGTTTGCCAAGCGACCTTGGCAGCGTCGGAGAACTGGTCCAGGCCCACGGCGTTGTCGAGCTTGTCGAGGCGGCCTTTGCGGTACAGATCGAGGGAGACGTCGAAAGGACGGCAGGTGATGAGGTCGCCTGCGGTGCCTGCGGTCAGGCGCGAGGACAGCGTGGAGTTGTACTCCGGCGGTGCGGTGGGTGCGAACTTGACGGTGATGCCAGGATGCGCTTTGTTGAAGGCCGGAATGATGGCCTCTTCCCAAAGAGTTTTGTCATCCGTGCGCCAACTCTCGATAATCAGCGTCCCGGCTTGTGCCGCGCCGAGTTGGGTCATGCCCAGCAGCAAGGCTGCGGTGGTACGCGAAGGAAATGCCATGTGTTGTCTCCGTTGTGGCGGGCTTTTTCCAGCCCTTTGGTTGATCACGGGCCCGAAGGTACCAACGGCGGTCATGTGAGTCGAGTAACGCTTGGTCGAATAGCAACAACCACCGCAAGTGCTTGTCAGCGCTTGAGAAAACAGAATTCCCTTTCTCAGGAGCCTTGCGTTTTGTTACGTGCGACATCAGCGGCCCTCAGAAAGATCGCTTTGGCCCAGAAGGCTTGGATTACATAACCTTACGAAGGATGACGCTTTGATAGTTGGCATGCCGTCGTTTTCTCGGCGTTGGTGGGGTTTGGCGCTGGGCTGCTGCCTTGGCGCCGGTACTTCGATGGCGCAAACGCCGCCTTCTGCGCCGCCAGCGTCAGCGCCGTCGCAGCCGCTGACAGTGCTGCATTGGTGGACCTCGGCGGGTGAGCGCCAGGCCTTTGACGATTTGAGCCAGCACCTGATTGGGCAAGGATTGAGTTGGCGCAGCGAGGCTGTGCACGGCGGTGGTGGCGGTGCGGCCGGCCGGGTGCTGCAGGTGCGCACCCTGTCGCAAGACCCGCCCCATGTGGCCCAACTGGTGGGGCGGCGCCTGACCGAATGGGCCCAGCTGGGGCTGGTGCTGCCACTGACCTCCATTGCGCAGTCGGCCCAGTGGCAAAACACGATGTTTCCCATCGTCTGGCAGTCCATCTACTCGCACGACAAGGTGCTGGCCGCCCCGCTGGGCGTGCACCGCACCAACTGGCTTTACTACAACGAACACCTGTGGCGCGCCCACAAATTGCCTGCACCGACCAGTTGGGATGCGGTGGAATCTGCCGCCCGTCAATTGACCGCTGCAGGCGTGCAGCCGCTGGCCTGGAGCGACGAGCCCTGGCAGGTGCTGACGGTGTTCGAGGCCCTGCTGCTGGGCGAAGCAGGGGCTTCGCAGTATGCGCAGATGGTGTCTGCCACGCCCGGCGCCACCTGGACGACCGAACCCGTGCGCAAGGCCTTGCAAAGGCTGCGCTGGCTGCGCGGCCTCAACCCCGGCAGCGCATCCGATCTGCCTTGGTACACGGCCGGCCGCCTGGTGTACCAAGGCAAGGCGGGCATGATGCTGATGGGCGATTGGCTGGGTGGTGAGTTCAAGGCCTGGGGTTTCAGGCCGGGCACCGACTTTGGTTGTGTGCCGACACCCTCCACGGCGGGCATGCACCTCTATAGCGTGGACAGCCTGGCCATGCTGGCCACGCGCCAACGCAAGGAGGTGGAGCAATGGCGGCTGGCCGATGCGCTGGTGCAGCCTGCCACGCAAACGGCGTTCAATCAGGCCAAGGGCTCAGTGCCTGTGCGCCATGACATGGACCCGTCTCAGCTCGACGTCTGCGCGCAGCAATCGTGGCGCGCTCTCAAAGATGCACAGCAGCCCAAGCTGCCCAGCGTGGCCCACCGCATGGCCGCGCAGGAGATGCTCAAGGATGAACTGGGGGCTACACTTGCGCGGTTTGTTAAAAACCCGGCTGTGACCGTGGAGCAAGCGCAGCAGCGCCTGGTCAATATCGTTCACGGCCTTAACTAGCGGCAGCGTACTTTGGGCCCTGCCCCGCGTCTGCCCTCTTGCGGCATGGACGCGGGCACATTACAAAGTGGGCCTTCCGCATTTGAGCGTGTTGCACACCAAGCGCTCTACACCCACCGTGACATCGCCCAACCGCAAAACCATCCTGGCTGTTGACGACGACGAGAAGACCCGTCGCCTGCTCAAGCTGTACCTTGAAAAAAACCAGTACGTCGTGCGGCTGGCGCACGATGGCGCGAGCTTTCGCGCCGAGTTCGAGCGCTACAAGGCGGAGTTGGCCCTGGTGATTCTGGACGTGATGCTGCCCGACACCGACGGCTTTGAGCTGTGCAAGATGGTGCGCGACCGCTCCCGCATTCCCATCATCATGCTCACAGCCAGCGCCGATGACACCGAGCGCATCGTGGGCCTGGAGCTGGGTGCCGACGACTACATGGGCAAGCCCTACAACCCGCGCGAGCTGCTGGCACGCATCAAGGCCATACTGCGCCGCTCGGCCCCGGCCGACGGTGGCGGCCCTCGGGCGCTGATGTTCGCGGGGTTTCGCATGGATCTGCTGGAACGCAAGCTGCTCAATAGCGCGGGCGCGGACGTGCCGCTCACCGGCATGGACTTCGACCTGCTGCGCTTTTTTGCCGAGCACGCAGGCCAGACGCTGGAGCGCAACCGCTTGGTGGAGCACACGCGCGGGCGCGACCTGCGCGCATTCGACCGGTCGCTGGACGTGCAGATCAGCCGCCTGCGCCAGCGCCTGGGCGATGACGGCAAGCAGCCCGGCATGATCAAGACCGTGCGGGGCGCGGGCTACGTTTTCGCGGTGGAAGTCAGCACCAGCGACACATGAGCAACGCCTGGCCGCACAGGTGGATGCGCTGGTGGCCGGACAGCCTGGCGTCGCGGCTGCTGCTCATCATGGTGTGTGGGGTGGTGCTGAGCCAGACGTTGGCGCTGGGCATCTGGTCGGCGCAGTTGCAGGCCAGCTCGCGGCTCGAAGCGCGGCAAACGGCTGAACTGATCGCTCACGGCGCCGCCAGCGCGGTGCGGTTTTACAGCACGTTGCCCGTGCAATACCGGCCCCTGGTGGTGCAGCAAATGCGGGCCATGGGCGGGGCGCGGTTCTTCGTCAACCTCAACCGTGGCATGGTGCCCATCACACCCCTGCCTGCGGAGCAGCTCACCGACATCATCACCGCCGAAGTCGTGCGCACGCTGCAGGGTGACCTGCCGGGCATGGCAGCGCACGCCGTGTTTGCCCAGGCCGACACAGTGCCCGTGACCGACGACGGCAAGCTGCTCAGCCAGATGCCCGAGAGCTGGGTCGAAGGCGCCAGCCTGCTGCTGCCGCGCCCCGCGCCACTGCTGGTGATTCAGGTCGAGTTTGAGCCTGGGGGCTGGTTACAGCTGGTGAGCACCATGCCCGACCCGTATTTTCTGGAAAGTGCCCGCACCTGGACCTGGGACCGCCTGCTGGCCCAGGCCATGACGCTGGTCACCGTGCTGGCCCTGGGCCTGGCGTTGATGCGCAGCCTGACCCGGCCGCTGCGCCGCCTGGCCCAGGCTGCACGGGCCTTTGGCAGTGGCCTGATGAGCGAGCCCGTGCCCGAGGTGGGCAGCGGCGAGCTGCGCGAAACTGCGCGGGCCTTCAACGACATGCAGGCGCGTGTGCAGCAGGTGGTGGAAGAGCGCGAGCATTTCTACCGGGGCATCTCGCACGACCTCAAGACACCCATCATGCGCATGAAGCTGGCCACCGAGCTGCTCGACGACGAACTGGTGCGCACCGAGCTGCACGAGGAGCTGGACGAGCTGGACATGATGGTCAAGGCGGCGCTGCAGAACATGCGCGACACCGACATCCACGAAAACCTCAGCCATGTGCGCCTGGTGCGCTTGGTGGAGCGGCTGACCTCCTCGGCCATCTCCAGCGGCACGCCCATCACGCTCGATGTGCCCGATATTGGCGTCACCGCCAAGCCGCTGGCGCTCAAGCGGGCGCTGGCCAACGTGCTCGATAACGCCGTGCGCTATGGCCGCAAGGTGCATGTGAGCGCGGAGCAAAACGCAGAGTGGGTCACCATCCGCGTGCGCGACCATGGCCCTGGCCTGCCCGAAGACGCACTGGAGACGGTGTTCGAGCCCTACGTGCGCATGGAGCATGCGCGCCAGGCCTACAGCGAAGGCTCGGGCCTGGGGCTCAACATTGCACGCAGCATCGTGCAGGCACACGGCGGCCATGTGTCGGCCGCCAACCATCCTGAAGGGGGCCTGGTGGTCACACTGTCGTTGCCCGCGTGACGCGCGTCACGCGCGCGGCGCGCCGGTTCACGGCCGCCGGAACGACGCGTTCTGCCGCGCCCAGTGGCGCGACTGCAGATGATCGAGCCGCACCGTGCCACCGGTAGAAGGCGCGTGCACAAAGCGCCCTTCCCCCACATAGATGCCCGCATGTGACGGCACGCGGCCTCTGCCGAACACCACGAGGTCACCTGTGCGCAGGTCACCATCGGCAATCGGTTGGCCCCAGCCGCTGAGCTGGGCCACCGTGCGCGGCGGGGCCGTGCCCACGCGGTTGCGGTACACGTAGCCAATCAGGCCGCTGCAATCAAACCCCGTGTCGGGCGTGTTGCCCCCGTAGCGGTAAGGCGTGCCCACCAGGCCCAGTGCGTGGATGGCGATGTCGTGGGCCTGCTCGTCCGACAGAGGCGAGTACACCGGGGACCGGGTAGGGGATGAAGACGATGGCGAAGGGGTGGTGCTGCAGCCACCCAGCAGGAGCAGCAGGGCGGTTGCGCAGGCCGCACAGGCCAGGCGGTGGGATGCATGCATGGGCCAAAGGGTAACGGATGAACGGCGGTGCCCGCCCGGTCGCCCACCCATGCCTGGGGATATTGGTCAAATTTGCTGCTAGCGCTTGATAGATAAGCGCTAGCAGCTATCATTTTGATACCAATGGTGGTGCTACACCGCCTCTGCCATCGATGTGGCCTGGCGCCGCCCGGCCAGCCGGTTGGCCACGCTCACGATGGCCTGCACCGAGGCCGTCACGATGTTGTGGTGGGCGCCTGCGCCGAAGGTCGATCCGGCCACGCCCTCCAGTGCGGCTTCCACGATGGCCATCGCCTGGGCGTTGGCCCCCGTGCCGGTGGCGCGTTCTTCGTAGTGGTCCACGCGCAGCGGCAGGCCGAGCGCATCCACCGTGGCCGCGATGGGGCCGTTGCCCTGGCCGCGCAGGTGCTGGCGTGTTCCGGCAATGGTCACATCCAGCTCGATCCCCTGCCCGTCTTCATCGAGCCGGTGGCCGTGGCAGACGATGGCGGCCTGCGCGGGCGTGTTCAGGTAGGTGGCCTGGAACAGCGCCCACAGCGCGTCGCCGCTCATCTCGCCCTCGCTCGCGTCGGTCTGGCGCTGCACCACGGCGCTGAACTCCACCTGCATGCGCCGGGGCATCACCACGCCGTGTTCGCGCTCCAGAAGGAAGGCGATGCCGCCCTTGCCCGACTGGCTGTTCACGCGAATCACGCTGTCATAGGTGCGGCCGAGATCCGCCGGGTCGATGGGCAAATACGGCACTTCCCACAGTGCGTTCGGGTCCTGCGCGGCAAAGCCTTTCTTGATCGCGTCCTGGTGCGAGCCTGAGAACGCGGTGAACACCAGGTCGCCCGCGTAGGGGTGGCGCGGGTGCACGGGCAGCGAAGTGCATTCCTCGGCAATGCGTGCGACGGAGGTGATGTCCGAAAAGTCGAGACCAGGGTGCACGCCCTGCGTGTACATATTGAGCGCCAGGGTCACGATGTCCACGTTGCCGCAGCGCTCGCCGTTGCCAAAGAGGCAGCCTTCCACGCGGTCGGCACCGGCCATCATTGCCAGTTCTGCCGCAGCCACACCGGTGCCTCGGTCGTTGTGCGGGTGCACCGACAACACGATGTGCTCGCGCGGCGAAAGGCGTCGGTCCATCCACTCGATCTGGTCGGCGAACACGTTGGGCGTGGCGTTCTCCACCGTGGTGGGCAGGTTGATGATGATGGGGCGGCCAGGGCCTGCGCCCCAGGTGGCAATCGCGGTCTGGCAGGCTTTGAGCGAGACATCGAGCTCGGTGGCGCTGAAGGTCTCGGGCGAGTACTGCAGAGTCCATGCTGTGCCTGGCTGCGCGTCGGTGAGCTGCTTGAGGTAGCCCACGTGGTGTGCGATGAGCTGTATCACCTGCGTCACGTTCATCCCGAACACAATGCGGCGCCACGCAGGTGCCGTGGCGTTGTACAGGTGCACGATGGCGCGGGGCGCGCCCTGCACGGCCTCGACGGTGCGTGCAATGAGGTCCTCGCGCGACTGGGTCATGACCATGAGGGTCACGTCGTCGGGGACCAGGTTCTCGTCGATGAGGCGGCGCACAAAGTCGAAGTCGGTCTGCGACGCGGCCGGAAAGCCGACCTCGATCTCCTTGAAGCCGATGCGCACCAGCTCGTGAAAGAGGCGCATCTTGCGCTCGCCGTTCATCGGCTCGAACAGCGCCTGGTTGCCGTCGCGCAGGTCGGTGGAGAGCCACACGGGCGCGCGAGTGATGCTGCGGGAGGGCCACTGGCGGTCGGGCAAGGCGACCGGGGCGATGGGCTGGTACTTGGTGGCGGGCTTGGCAATCATGATGGAGGCTCCACGAACGGTGTGCAGTGCTCAGGGGCACTGCGGGTCAAACGAAATGAAAACAAAACGTGTGACATCCCCTGCAGCCCTTTGCATGTGCGCAAAGGCTGGTTCGCGGGCCGGGGTCAGGGGGAGATCAGGTGTTGCGCAAAATGGCAACGGTGGCGAACGCAGGCAGACCCCGGCCAGGCACTAGGCCTAGCGATAGGGTGGATAGGAGCATGCTGCGTTGCATAGTGGCAAATGCTAGCACAGGCACCGCCGGGCTGTCACGCGCCACCTTGGGTGCGTGCGCTCCAGTCCTCGACGCTCCCTTGCTCCAGCCGCCGCATCACCAGCTTGCGCCACGAGGGAGGCAGGGGCAGCGCGGCCAATTCGTGCAGTAGCGCTGCGTCCAGAGTGCGGCGGTAGAGCACCTCGATCACGCGCGCCAGCGGCCAGGCCGGATGGGGGCGTGCCACGAGCGTGATGGCATCGCCCGCCTGCACCAGGCCGGGCTCGATCACGCGGTAGTACCAGCCGGTGCGGCCCGTGTTTTGCAGGCGCAGCGCCATGTCGAACTGCTGAAAGCGGACGTTGAGCTTCCAGCAGGGCTGGCGTGTTTGCGACACCTCCAGCAGCACGCTGCCCATGCGCACGCGGTCGGCCCAGCACAGGTCGGCCTCCGTCATGCCGGTGCTGGCAATGTTCTCGCCAAAGGCCCCAGGCTGCGCCAGCACGGGTTGCGGCCCCAGTTCGTTGCGCCAGGCTGCGTAGTGGTCTAACGGGTACTGGTGCACGGCCTTGTCCGGGCCGCCGTGGATGCGTGTGTCGCCCTGCTCATCGCCTTGCACTCCGTTGGCATCCACCCGCACCGGGCCAGCAACCGCCTCCTTGGCAATGGCGCTGCGGCTTCCAGGGCGGCTGCAGAGGGGCACGGCGCTGCCGCGCAGCACGGCGGTGATTTGGCCGAGCACGCGCTCCGTCATGGCGTTGGCGGGTGCGTATCGAGCCCATCCAGCCAGGCCCCGAACACCGCCTGTGCTGCAAGTGTCAGCGCTGGGCCATGGGTCAGCGCGCCACGGCGCAGCGCCTGCAGGTCCACGCCCGCCGCCGCAAGTTCGCAGGCATGGCCCACAAGCCATTGCTCGATGCGCGACAGGTCCGCCTCCAGATGGAACTGCAGAGCAAGCGCATGGGCGCCCACGGCAAAGGCCTGGTGCGGGCACAGGGCCGTGGCGGCCAGTGCCTCGGTGCCAGGGGGAATGCCGAATTGGTCGCCATGCCAGTGCAGCACCGGCACGCCGTCTGCACCATGGGCCAAGGGCGCCAGTACCGAGCGCTGGCCTGCTGGGGTGAGAGTCAGGGGCGCAAAGCCAATCTCCTTGTGCCCCATGGGCGCCACTGGCGCACCCAGTGCACGCGCCATGATTTGTGCGCCCAGGCAGATGCCCAGCACCGGCTGTTGGCGTGCCAGCCGCTGGCGTACCAGGGCCAGTGTCTCGGTGAGGAAGGGGTAGCTGGCTTCGTCATAGGCGCCGATGGGACCGCCCAGCACCACCAGCAGGTCGGGCTCTGGGTCGGCAGCGCCTGATAGGGGCTCTACCCCGGCGTCGAGGGTGCGCACGGCGTAGCCGCGCTGCTCCAGCAAGGGACCCAGCAGCCCCAGGTCTTCAAACGGAACATGGCGTAGAGCGAGCGCGGTTTTCATCATTTTGTATTCATACATTAAAATGAATGTATGAATGCATTGTACGCAAAAGGTACCACCGCGGCCGAAATCGCCGACAGCCTCCAGGACGCCCTGCGCAGCGGCACCCTGCAGCCCGGTGATGTGCTGCCCGCCGTGCGGGTGCTGGCGCAGCAACTGGCGGTGAACCCCAACACCGTGGCTGCTGCCTATGCCCGCCTGCGCGATGCGGGCCGCGTGGTGACGGACGGACGCCGTGGCACACGCGTGGTCGAGCCGCCTGCGCGCATGGCCCAGGCCTATGCCGTGCCCGAAGGCCTGCGCGACCTGGCCAGCGGCAATGTGGACGCATCGCTGTTGCCCCAGTTCCGTGGCGGTGCTGCGGCCTGGGCCGCGCTGGCCTCGCCAGCCTGCTACGAGGCGCCGGTTGACTTGCCCGCGCTGCAGGCCGAGGCGCGGTTGTGGTTCGCCGCCCAGGGCCTGCCCTGCGAAGACGTGGGTGTGTTCTCTGGCACGCTCGATGCCGTGGAGCGTGCGCTGCGCGCCCACGCCCATCCGGGTGACCGCGTGGCGGTCGAAGACCCGTGCTGGCCGCCGCTGGTGGCCCTGCTGCACAGCCTGCGGCTCAAGCCGGTGCCGTTGCCAGTGGACAGCCAGGGCCTGTGTGTGCCTGAAGCTGGTGTGTTGAAGGGCTGCGCGGCCCTGGTGCTCACGCCGCGTGCCCACAACCCCACGGGGGCGGCCATCACCCCCGCGCGCTGGAAGGCGTTGCAGCGACAACTGCGTGTGCTGCCTCACTTGCTCGTGGTGCTGGACGACCACTGGGGGCCGCTCAGTGCGGCGCCATTGGCGCCCGCCGCATCGTTGCCCCCGCTGTGGCTGCACGTGGTGTCGGTGAGCAAGTTCCTCGGGCCCGACCTGCGGGTGGCGCTGACCACGGGCACGCCAGCGCTGGTGCAGGTCATGGGCGCGCAGCAGGCCCTGGGGCCGCGCTGGGTCAGCCGCATGCTGCAGGGGCTGGCGGCCAGCCTGTGGCGGCAGATGCGTGAAGGCAAGGCACTTGCACAAGCCGCTGGGGCCTACGCGGCGCGGCGCCAGGGCCTGGTGCAAGCCCTGGCCGCACAGCAGATCTACGTGGCACCGGGCGAGGGCCTGCACCTATGGTTGCCCGTGGCCGACGAGGCTGCCGTGGTGCAGTCCATGGCCTCGCGCGGCTGGGCCGTGCAGGCTGGTGCCCCCTTGCGCCTGGCCAGCGCGTCGGCCGTGCGCGTGAGCCTGGGGGCTTGCCAGCCCGCAGACATGCCGCACCTGGCGCGTGATTTGGCCCAGGCCCTGCGTGCGCCGGGGCGGGTGGTTTTCTAGCCAGGCATCCTGGCTCTACGCGGCGGTGCCGGTTTGCAAGGCCAGAAACTGCTGGACAGGCATGGGCCGCGCAAACGCATAGCCCTGCAGCACATCGCAGTTTTGCTCCACCAGGTAGTCGGCCTGCTGCTGCGTCTCTACCCCTTCGGCCGTGACCTCCAGCCCCAGGCCGTGCGCCAGTGCCACGATGGCGGTGACGATGGTGCGGCTGTGCTCTTGTCCGGGCAGGTCTTTGACGAAGCTGCGGTCGATCTTCAGGCGCCGCATCGGGAGCTGGCGCAGGTAGGCCAGCGACGAGTAGCCGGTGCCGAAGTCGTCGATCGCCAGGTGAATGCCCAGCTGGCTCAGGCGGTGCAGCGTGTGGGCCCCAGCCTCCATGTTTTCCATCAGCACGGTTTCGGTCAGTTCGAGCTCCAGCAAATGGGCAGGCAGGCCCTCCTCGCGCAGGATGTCCATCACGCGCTCCAGAAACTGCGGGTCTCCCAGCTGGCGTGCCGAGATGTTGACGGCCACCTGCAGTGGGCCGTGCGCGTTCCAGCGCGAAGCGTCGCGGCACGCAGTGCGCAGCACCCAGTACCCGAGCGGCACGATCAAGCCGCAGTCTTCAGCCACCGACACGGCCTCGAGCGGCGACACGGCGCCCAGCTCGGCGTGTGTCCACCGCAGCAGCGCCTCGGCGCCGACCAGGGAGCGGTCACGCGCTGAAAACAGGGGCTGGTAGTGCAGCGCGAGCCCCGTGCCCTGTTGCTCCAGCTCGCTGCGCAGCGCGTGTTCAATGGCTTGGCGCCGCACCACGGCCTGGTTCATGGAGGCTTCAAAACGCACGCAGCGGTTCTTGCCCATCTCTTTGGCGCGGTACATGGCGGTGTCGGCGTTGCTCAGCAGCGCGTCCATGTCCGAGGCGTCTTGCGGAAAGGTGGCCACGCCCGCGCTGCAGGTTATGTTCATTTGCTGGCCGACTTCGGTGTAGGCCGTCTGGAACACGCCGACGATGCGTTGTGTGTATTTGTCCAACGCCGCGTCGTCCATGTCGAGCCGCAGGACCAGCGCAAACTCATCACCCCCCAGGCGTGAGATGAAGTCGGTGTTTCGCACCACGGACTGCAGGCGCTTGGCGGCCTGGCGCAAGAGGTTGTCCCCGGCCGCGTGCCCGAAGGTGTCGTTGAGGGTCTTGAAGTTGTCCAGATCGATATAGACCAGGGCCACCTGGTGCCCGGCACTGCGGGCCAGCTCCAGCTCGGCGGCAAGCCGCTCGTTGAAGGCATGGCGGTTGCCGGTGCTGGTGACGGCGTCGGTGTGGGCCAAGGTGTGCAGGCGGTTCTCTGCCTCGCGCACGGCTGCGCGGCTGCGCAGCACCAGGGCGGTGGCCATGGCCATCACGCACACCGCGATCAAAAGGGCGCTGGCAAAGCGCACAGCCAGGCGGGTGTACACCGCGCGCATCGACTTGCGGATGTACAGCGTGCCCAGGGGGGCGGCGGAGTCCGCAATGGGGCGTGCGATCTCCAGCAGACGCCACCCGGCGCGCTCCTGCGCGCCATCCAGGCCCGTTGCGTTCAGCGTGGTCGGGAAGCTGGGGTCGGGGTCGCGTGCGTAGTGCGCAAACAGCACACCGTCGGTGTCGTAAACGCCCGCAGCCAGCACCATGGACGAGGACCGCAGCGCGCTCAACATCTCATTGGTCGTTGCCGTGTCGCGGAACATGACGGCGGCAGAGACGTTGTCGGCAACGATAGCGGCCTCGACCCGGCTGTCCTGCAGCATCGATGCGCGGGTGCTCCAGTAGTCCACCCCGGTGAGCGCCAGCACCACGGTCAGCAGCGCCAGGCCCGCTGACAGGATGCCCGCCGCCACGAGTTTTGACGACAGCAGGATGTGCGGAGCCAGTCCGGTGATTTTGTTGTTCATCATCGTCCTGCCTTGGCCAGACGCAGCAGTCTGGAGCTGATGGTCAAGCCTGCCTTTGTGGCGGCTTCGGAGTGGATGCTGAACACAATGCGCCCCTCTTCTTTGGCGAGCGCGATGACGATGTCGGGGCTATAGAAGATAGTGGTGTCCGAGACCGTCAGGACGCCGTGTGCGGCGGGCAGGGCATGCAGGGCCCGCAGCACCGGCTCCACGTCTGCGCTGTCCAGCACGGCGACATGGCAGCCAGGCAGGGCCGATGCCTCCAGCAATTTCACCCGCAACGCGCGGCCCTTGGCGGCCTGCTTGCCGTCAAGCGCTGCCAGGGGGCGCTTGAGCGGGCTGAAAGACGAAACGCACAGGGTCAGGTCGTTGGTTGGGGCGCCGTTGCTGTCGGGCCAGCCGATGAACTGCAGGAAGTTGAAAACATAGGCGGCCTTCAGATCCAGCTCACCCACAGGTTCCATCGCGTGGGCCGTGCCCAGGCCCAAGCCGAACGCCATGCACAGCCAGGCGATGAGCCGGGTGCACAGATGCGGGGTTTTGCGCATGGATCAGAACGCGTAGGTCAGCTTGACCCGGTAGGTCCGGCCGTCCTGCCGGATCGCGTCTTCCCGTATCTCGAACGAGGCAGGGTCTGCGTACCGGCGGTTGAACAGGTTGTAGATGCCCACCGACACATCGACGTCCGCGATGCGCGTGGAATACGTTGTATTGACGAGGACATGCCCCCGAAGGCGTTCGTTGAGCAGCGTCCTGCGCGGGCCGATACCGATGGCTTCGATGGCGTAGCGGCCGGGGTTGTCCCGCCACCCCGCAGCAAGTGGCAAGGCGGCGGACCACTGGACCTTGAGCAGGTGCTGCGGAGCGTTGGTCAGCGGCCTTTGCCGCGACGGATCGCGTGCGTTCTGCCAGCCGTAGGCCAGGCGCAGGCGCTTGCCGCCGTCCCAGCGGTGCTCGGCCTCGGCCTCCAGGCCGTGGACTTGCACGGCGCGGGTGTTGCCCAGGGTCAACCGGTCTGAATTACCGACCGCATCGAGCGCGATCAGATCGGTGACGGCAGAGCGGAACACCGTCAGCAGCACGCGGCTGGCGCCGGTGGGCGCGTGTTCCAGCGCCAGCTCGGTGGTGCGCACGCGCTCGGAGCGCAAGGCCACGCTGTCCACCAGGCCGCCCGGCAGGTCCACGCGGTAGTCGCGCTCGTAGGCGTTGGGCGGCCGGTAGGCGGTGCCGTGAAGCAGCTTGACCGCCGTGGCGGGGTTCCACCAATACACCAGGCCCAGCCGAGGATGGACTGCGCTTGCGCTGCCCGACTGCTTGCCCCAGCGAAGCCCCGCATGGAGCGTGAGGTCCGGGCTGATGGCAAATTCATCCTGCACGTACAGGCCCAGCACGTTGCCATTGCGCCGAGCGTCCAGGTATTGCGCGGGCGGCGACAGGTCCATGTTGCTTTGCTCGATGCGGGTGTCGCGCCGGTAGTCCATGCCCCAGGACAGCTTGTGGCGCGCCAATGCGGTGCTGACCCATTGCCACTCGGTGCCCCACCACTGGCCGGTGCCTACGTCCCGGTTCACCGTCACGGGCGGGTAGTCGTACACGTAGTCGCCCACGTACTGGTAGCGGCCTGCCAGGACGCGACCGGTGAACGCCAGCGACGGCTGCAGCTGCGCGGTGTATTCCGCCGCCATGCGCGTGCTCTTGTCGATGAACCGCGAGCGCGGGTCATTGAACACCTGCGAGAAGGCTGCCGTGGGAACCCCCTTGGTGCGCTCGCCGTGCGCCAGCGTCAACGTCAGCCCATCGTTGTGCATGCGGGCAAACAATTGGGTGCTGCGGTCGTAGTCCAGGCGGTGCGCCACGCCGCCGTTGTTCGCGGGGGTATCGAAGGCGGGGTAATAGTGGTCTGCCCCGCGCGTGGCGGACCGCGTGGCCGAGAGCAGCCAGTCTGCCCCCTGCGCATCCACCGTGCCCACGGAAAACCGCAGCTTGGCACGACCGTGGCTGCCCGCCTCGGCGCTCACCTGGGGCCCCGCCAGTTGGCGGCCGTCGCGCGTGATGACGTTGACCACGCCGAAAAAGGCGTTGGCGCCATACACCGCCGACCCAGGGCCCGGCACGAACTCCACGCGCTCCACCAGGTCCAGGTCCAGCGGAAAGTCGCTGCCGATGCTTGCCTGGTCATAGATGTTGTCGTTGAAGCGCACCCCATTGACCAGCAGCAGCACCCGCGTGTTGTAGTCGCCTGGCGTGGAAAACCCCCGCGTGCCCAGGTAGTGATAAGAGCGGTCATACGAGACATACAGACCCCGCATGCTGCCCAGCACCTCGGCCAGCGTGCGGTAGCCGAACAGCCGGATGTCATCGGCCGTGACCACGCTCACGGCGGCGGGTGCCTCCAGCGCCGTTTGTGCATACCTGCTGGCCGTGGTGACCTGCATCTGCATGAGCTGCTCCAGCGGCATGTCGGCGATGTCTGCGGCGGCGGCTTGCGCCTGCATGTTGGCTGCGGCGACGCACACCAGGAGCAATGCAGACACCCTGAGGGCTGGTAACGCCAGGGCCGAGGAGACAGCCGCCAGGTGCTTGGGCCGTCGTTGTGACTGGGTTGGTCCTCGTGCCATGGGCAGGGCTCCATGTGGGGCTGGCTTGCGGGAGTGCGCGCCAGCCCAGGGATAGTTCTTTACAAATTGTATCCAGCATGCCCGCTGAACGGGCTCAGCGTCGTTTTTTCTTGTGTTTGTTGCGGCCAGGCGGCGTGGCCGGTTTGGGCGCCAGCCCGAGGGCGGCGCGCGCCAGCGCATCGGCGGCGCCATTGCGGTGGCGCGGAATCCATTGCAGGCGGATATTTCGGAACTGCCCCAGCGCCTCGCGCGCCTCGTCAAACAACGGCGCCAGCCGTGCGATGGGGGCGGCAGGCGCTGCGCGTGCGTCCAACTGCGCCACCAGCACGCTGTTATCGCTGAACACCTGCACGGCGGCCGCTGCCGCTGCGCCCTGCTGCTGCTGCTGTGCAAGCCATTTAAGTGCCAGCAGCAGCGCGCGCAGCTCGGCCTCGTTGTTGCAGCCGGTGAAGGTGGTGGCTTCGGAAATGTGGTGCTGCACGGAGCCATCGGGCCCCGTCAGCACGGCCCCCAGGCCCATGCGCCCTGGGTTGGGCCAGGCGCTGCCATCGCAGTGGATGACCCAGCCAGCGGGCTCCGGGGCCGTGGGCACTTGCGGGCCTACTTGTAGAAAGCCTCGACCGTGCCCTTGATCTTGATCAGCAGCGGCTGGCCCTTGCGGTCCACAGTCTTGCCAGCGGGCACCTTCACCCAGCCTTCGCTGATGCAGTATTCCTCCACATCAAAACGCTCTTTGCCATTGAGGCGGATGCCGATGTCGTGCTCGAACACGGCGGCCACATGGTGCGGGCTGCGTGGGTTGACCGACAGGTGATCGGGCAAGGGCGGCTGGGCGGGGGTATTGGCGGTGGTGGCTTCGGTCATACGGGTCTGAATCTCTGGGGAAAGGAGAAAAACGCAAAGCGCGGATTCTCCGGCATTTGCGATGGGGGGATGCTGCGGTGCCCGATCAGCGGCCCATGGGCGCCACGCCGATCAGCCACGCATGGCCCCAGAACGCAAAGCCCGCCCAGGCGGCAGCGCCCACCACCGCGGTAATGGCCGTGCCTGCTGCCGTGCCGGGTGAATAGACCACGTTCTGCGCCCGGTCACGCTGGCGCGCAGCCCGAAAGCTCAGCACGGCCCACACGAGGAAGCCGCCAAACAGCAGCACATCGGCCAGGTTGCCGTTGGACAGCAGATGCGCCAGCGCCCACACCTTCACGCTCAGCACCATGGGGTGGTGCAACCGGGCCTTGAGGGCGTTGCGCGGCACATAGGCGGCGGCCAGCAGGATGAAGGCGACCAGCGTCAGCAGCGAGGCGGCGTGCCGCATGCCGATGGGCGGCACCCACAGCACCACAGGCTGCTGCCGCGCCAGGCCATAGCCCCAGATGATGAGACCCAGCCCTACGCCCGACACCAGCGAGTACAGCCCCTTCCATGGCCCCTCGCCCACCCGCGCTCGCGTCTGCGTACGCCAATCGTCGGCCACGATGCGCACCGAGTGCACACCCAGAAACAGCACCAGTCCAAGAATCAGAAACCACATGGCAAAGCCTTTCATCGGGGGATCGTAGAGGGGAGAGCCGCGGGTTATGGTTTCCCGTCGTGCCTGGCTGTGAGTATGCAGGGAGTCTGCGGAAAATATGAGTAAAAATGGCCTCTAGCGCTTATCCATAAAGCGATACAAGCTATTAATATAATAGTAACAATGCCCTTCCGATCACCGGCAAACCGCCATCAGGCCACCGCATGCCGCGCCAGAAGCGCCCCCACGGCGGGCTTGGCGCAGCGCTGCAGCGTTTGCAGCAGCGCGTAGCTGGGCTCGGCCACACGCCAGCGCGTGCGCAGGTCGTGCTGCATGCGCGCCAGCAGCGCGGCGGCCATTTCGGCATCGGCCAGCGCCCGGTGCGCCTGGCCCGTGCGCGGCAGGCCGTGGTAGTCCACCAGCACCCCAAGCTTGTGGCTGGGCGCCTGTGGGTACAGCCGCCGCGACAGCAGCACCGTGCACGCAAATGGCTGTGGCGCAGGCAGCCCGGCCAGGGCCAGCTCGGCCTGCCAGAACTTGCTGTCGAACGCCGCGTTGTGCGCCACCATCGGCGCATCACCCACAAAACGCGCAGCGTCGGCCATCACCCCCGTTGCATCGGGCGCCGCGTTGACCATGGCATTGGTGATGCCGGTGAGCTGGGTGATGAACGACGGAATCCACACCCCGGTTTTCATGAGGCTCTGGAACCGGTCCACCACCTGCCCTCTCTCCAGCAGCACGATCGCCACCTCGGTAGCGCGCGCGCCCTGGCCGGGGGAGATGCCGGTGGTTTCAAAGTCGATGACGGCGATGGGAGGCATGGGAGGGGGTGTGCAAGAAACGGAATGGAACTGCCGAAGGGCGCAGACCGATTGTGCCGCCGCGTGTGGCCTACACTGCCCGGTCCATATCTTTCTGGATGGAGCGGAGCCTCAAACCAATGCAAATTCCACCCATTGCCCTGCGTTTGGGGCAAAGCCTTTTGCGCATCACAGGCGCCTTGGCCGCAGTGGCATTGCTTCTTCTGGCGGCGATGCTGGTGGTCACCACCATGCCCGGCCATTCGCACCGTGGGGCGCTCCCTGCCGCCACCGCCGAGCAACAGGCGCTCGCGCAGCAGTTGCGCCAGCATGTCACGGTGATCGCGGCGCAGGAGCACAACGCTCGCCATCCGGCGGCGCTGGAAGCTGCAGCGGTTTATCTGGAGTCGGAGCTGGTCTCGTATGGCTACCAGGTGCGGCGCGAAGAGTTCCAGGCGTCAGGCGTGGCGGTGCGCAATCTGGAGGTTGCCGTGCCTAGCCACAGCACGCCTGGCCGACGCACGATTGTGGTGGGTGCTCACTACGATTCAGCGCACGAAACGCCGGGCGCCAACGACAACGCCACGGGCACTGCCGCCGTGCTGGCGCTGGCCAAGCGCCTCAAGAACCTGGGCGCAACGGCGCAGGCGGATGTGATGTTCGTGCTGTACACCAACGAAGAGCCGCCCTACTTCAAGACCCCGTTGATGGGCAGCCAGGTGCACGCCAAGGTGCTGAAAGACCGCGGGGTGTCCGTGGCGGCCATGCTGTCGCTTGAAACCATGGGCTACTTTTCGGATGCCGACGGCTCGCAAAAGTATCCGTGGCCCCTGAACCAGTTCTACCCCACGCAGGGTGATTTCATCGCCTTCGTGGCGACCACGGCTGACCTGGGGTTGGTGCGCACGGCGGTGGGGTCTTTTCGGTCCCACGCGGCGTTTCCGTCCGAAGGCATTGCAGCACCTCGGTTCATCCCCGGAGTGGATTATTCGGACCACGCGGCCTACATCGACCAAGGCTATCCCGCGTTGATGGTGACCGACACCGCGCCCTACCGCTATCCGCACTATCACACCCGCCAGGACACACCGGACAAGGTGGACTTTGACCGGCTGGCCCGTGTGGTGCTGGGCATTGAAGGGGTTGTTCGAGACCTGGCCCTGCAGCAGTGAGGTGCTGGTGCAGCGTTGGCCTATCGGCGGCCTTGCTGGTTCCACACGACCAGGCCGATGCCGCCCAAGATTGCCACGGAGGCGAGCATGAGCCGCAGTGTCAAGGGTTCGCCCAGCAAGACCACGGCGCCGAACGTTGCGAGCACTGGAACGCTGAGCTGCACCGTGGCGGCCTGGACGCCGCGCAGCGCCGGAAGGGCCGTGTACCACAGCGCGTACCCCACGCCGGAGGCCAGTGCACCTGACGCGACGGCATACCAAAGGCCCTCGGCGTTCCAGGTGGCTTGGTTCAGCGTCGCCGCACTCAGAAGTAGCGCCACGGGCACAGCGCGCAGGAAGTTGCCTGCCGTGATCTCGATGGGGTTGCCCCCTCCTCGGCCACGCAGCGAGTAGATGCCCCATGCCGCCCCTGCTGCGAGCATCAACACGGCACCTACCACCGGGGGTGCCGAAATGCCGGGCATGAGCAGGCCTGCTATGCCGCTAAATGCCAGCACCATGCCCCCTATCTGCACAGGTGCAAGGCGTTCGCCTTTCAGCCAGGCATGGCCGACCATGGTGGCCTGCACCGCACCGAACAGCAGCAGCGCGCCGGTGGCTGCTGGCAGGCTGATGTAGGCATACGAGAAACCTGCGGCATACACAAACAGCGCCAAGGCAGAAAACCAGTTGCCGGCCCGCCAGGCCTGCTGATGGCGCAAGGCCACCAGCAGCCACAGTGTGATGGCGCCCGCGACCAAACGGACGGTGGTGAAGGTGGCCGCATCGATGGGCGTGTGTTTCAGCGCAGCGCGGCACAGCAGCGAATTGCCCGCAAATGCAAGCATGGCAAGCCCGGTCAGGGCAAAAAGGCGCAGGGGGGACATGGTGTTCACTGGTTGGCCGCACGGGGATCCCCCATCATCGCATCTGGCCTTTTCCGGGGCCGCCCTTGGTGGTCGCGGCGGAAAGTCGCCCGGCCCATGGCCCCATGGCCCATGGATGCGCGCCGGGCTGTGTCAGCCCGCGCTGCCGCTGCCTTCCAGCACAAAGCTCACCACCGTGGTAGCGCTGCCGCCGATGTTCAGCGTGCCGAAGCGCTTGGCGCCTTCAACCTGGGTGGCGCCCGCGCTGCCTGACACCTGTCGCGAGGCGTCGAGCACCATGCGCACGCCAGTGGCGCCCACGG
Organism: Acidovorax sp.; assembly: GCF_027492855.1. Taxonomy (GTDB): domain Bacteria; phylum Pseudomonadota; class Gammaproteobacteria; order Burkholderiales; family Burkholderiaceae_C; genus Acidovorax. The sequence goes on along the minus strand of NZ_JAPUDY010000027.1, from coordinate 17,065 downwards.
GGTGGCCGGCGCCGATCAGGCCGCCGCTGGCGTTGATGGGCAGGCGGCCGCCAAAGTCGATAAGCCCGCTCTCCACTGCCTGCCAGCTTTGTCCCGGGGGCGTGATACCGAAATGGTCGATGGCCATGTACTCGGTGGTTGTGAAGCAGTCGTGGGTTTCGATGCCGTCGAGTGCGAACACGTCGCCGATCTGCGCGCGGCGAAAGGCGTCGGTGATGGCCGTGCGCACATGCGGAAAAACGTAGGCCGCGTCCGCGCTGCGCTGCAGCTTGGCCGCCAGTCGCAGGTGGGCGGTGCTGTGGCCCCAGCCGGTGATGCGCGGCACATGGGCGATATCGCGCCCCTGGCGCTGCGCCCAGCGGGCGGCAAACGCGGGCGAGGCCAGGACAACGGCCGCCGCACCATCGGTGACCTGCCCGCAGTCCTGGCGGCGGATCATGCCGTCGATGACCGGGTTGGCGCTGTCGTCGGCCGTGAAGCTTTCAGGTGTGTAGGCCCAGCCGCGAGTTTGCGCCAGCGGGTTGCGCCGGGCATTGCGGATGTTGATCTCGGCAATGCATGCCAGGTGCTCGTAACGCAGGCCGTAGCGTCGCTCGTACTCCTGGCCGACAAGGTGGAACATGTGGGGCCAGGCGTACTGGGCCTCTTGTGCCTCGGTGCCTACCCAGGTGGCTGCGCCCAGGTGCTGGGCGGCCAGTGCGCCAGGCACATTGCGCTCCAGCTCCACGCCGGTGACCAGCACGCAGTCGTAGCGGCCGGCCTCGATCTCGGCGGTGGCGGCCAGCAGCGCGATGCTGCCCGATGCGCACGCGGCCTCGTGGCGGCCCGCGGGCATGCCGTGAAAGCCGGGGTCGATCGCCTCGAACATGCCGCCCAACTGGCCTTGGCCGGTGAACAGCTCGCCCACGAAGTTGCCTACATGGCCGGCCTGGATATCGTTCGCCTGCAGGCCCGTGTCATCGAGTGCACCCTGCACGGCATCGCGCATCAGCTCGAACATTCCCAGGCCCTCGCGGGCGGCGTTCAGTGCGAAATCGGTCTGGGCACCGCCCAGGACATAGACAGGTTGGTTCATGGGGTCATCCTTTCGAGTGGGGTGGGGCGCTGGCCGCCAGGGCGCGGGCCTGCTCGCGCAGCGGGGCCTTGACGAGCTTGCCGTTGAGGTTGCGTGGCAACGGTACGGGGCTGACGGTGAGAAGGTCGGGCAGCTTGTAGTCGGCCACATGGTCGCGGCAGAAAGTGCGCAGCGGCGCCAGGGCCACCGGGCCGCCGGCATACACGAAGATGTGCACGCGCTCGCCCAGCACCGGGCAGGGGCTGGCCACGGCCGCGACTTCGATCACGCCGGGGTAGCGCTGGATGACGTTCTCCAGCTCCACGCAGTAGACCTTGAAGCCGCCACGGTTGATCATGTCCTTGATGCGGTCGAACACCCGCAAGAAGCCCTGGGTGTCCACGCTGCCGATGTCGCCAGAGCGCCAGTAGCCTGCCACGAAGGCGGCGCGTGTGGCGTCGGGGTTGTCCCAGTAGCCGATGGCGTTGCCGGGGCTGCGGATCCACAGCTCGCCCGCCTCGCCCGGCGCCACCTCCTGGCCTTCGGGGCTGAGGATGCGGATGTCCACGCAGGGCAGCACGGTGCCCACCGAGTCGGGGTGGCGCGCAGCATCGCCACGTTCGGTCAGCGCCACGGCCGAGGTGGTTTCGGTGGCGCCGAAGCCGTTGTACAGCTCCAGTTGCGGAAACAGATCGGCCAGTTGCTGGATGGTGACCTCGGGCATGGCGGCGCCGCCGAAGTGGCCTACGCGCCAGGCCGACAGGTCGCGCTGCGCGAGGCCGGGTTCGCGCACGATGAGGTTGTACATGGCGGGCACCATCACCGTGGCCGTGATGCGGCGCGACTGCAGGGTGGCGAGCACCTCGGCGCAGCGGAATTCGCGCAGGCTCACCAGGCAGCCACCCACCAGCATGGTCACCACCACCATCGCCAGCAGGCCCGAGATATGGGTGCCGGGAATGACCAGCAGCATGCGGTCGTCCGGCCGGTAGCCAAAGCGCCGGTGGTAGTGCCGCGCGGTGTGAAAAAACCCCAGGTGCGACAGCACCGCGCCCTTGGGGTGGCCGGTGGTGCCCGAGGTGTACATGATGCAGGCGGGCTGCTGGTCGCTGAATGCGGCGGGCACAGGGGTGTCGTGGCCCGCCGCCAGCAAGGCCTCGTAGGGGATGGCGGGCCATGCACCGTCTGCGGTGTCGGGCCAGGGCTGGCCCGCGTCCAGGCAGTAGATGGTGCTGCGCAGGTTGGGCAACGTGGTGCGTGCGGGCAGGCGAGCGGCCAGCGCCGAGTCGGTGACCAGGGCCGAGGCGCCGCACTGGTTGAGCATGTATTCGAGCTCCTGTGCGCTCTGGCGGATGCCGATGGGCACTGCGATGGCGCCCAGGCGCCAGATCCCAAACAGCAGCACGGTGTATTCGAGCCGGTTGCCCATGAACAGCGCCACACGCTCGCCGCTCTGGATGCCCTGCGCCTGCAGGCCTGTGGCCACGCGGTTCACGGCCTGGTCGAGTTCGCGGTAGCTCAGTTGGCGCCCGCCCTCTTCCAGTGCGGCCGCATCACCACGCTGGGTTACCGAAGCGCGCAGCATGGCGTCCAGGTTCTGGGGGCGCTCTGCGTAGCAGGGCACGAGCCGGTCACCGTACAAGGCCTCGGTGCGCAATGGGTCGGGAGGAGCGGGAACAGGAATCATGGCGGCGGAGGAAGAAGAAGAAAAGGGGCGGTCGGTGGTGATCAAGTGCGCGGAGCGACCACCGGCTCGCGCATGCGCACCGCGCCGTCAATGCGCACGACCGAGCCATTCATCATCTGGTTCTCGATCACGGCCTGGGCCATGTGGGCGAATTCTGCGGGCCGGCCCGGCCGGTTGGGAAAAGGCACGTCGTCGATCAGCGTGCGCCGGGTGTGCTTGGGGATCACGTCGTACATGCCGGTCTCGAACGTGCCGGGCGCCAGGGCTACCACGCGGATGCCATAACGCGCCAGCTCGCGCGCCAGCGGCAGCGTCATGCTGGCCACGCCGGCCTTCGAGGCCCCGTAGGCCGTCTGGGCCGACAGTGCCTCGTACGCGGCCACCGAGGCGGTGTTGACGATCACGCCGCGCTCCGCGCCGTCGCTGGCGGGGCCCGCCTGCGCCAGGCCCGCGGCAAACAGGCGGATGGTGTTGAAGGTGCCCGTCAGGTTGATGGCGATGACGCGGCGAAAACTGTCCATGGGGCGCGGCACGATATGCCCCGTGGCCGGGTCGCGCTGGAACACGCGCGCCGGGCCGAGTACGCCCGCGCAGTTCACCAGGATGCCCGGCGTGCCCCAGGTCTGGTGCACCTGGGCGAAGGCGGCCTCCATGTCGCGCGCGCTGGACACGTCGCCCGCCAGGGTCAGCGTGCGTGGTTGCTGCGCCAGGGTGTCGAGCGCCGGGCCTGCGAGGTCGATGGCCGCTACGCGTGCGCCCTGGCGGTGCAGCATGTCCACCGTGGCGCGGCCCAGGCCGGAGGCGGCGCCGGTCACCACGGCGATGGTTTCTTGGATGTGCATGGCAGCGGCCTTGTGGTCAGAGTCGGGCGGGCATGCGCAGCCCGCCGTCGAGGCGGATGACCTCGCCATTGAGCATGGGGTTGCCGACGATGGACAGTGCCAGCGACGCAAACTCTTCGGCGCGCCCGGGCCGGGCAGGAAAAGGCGGCAGGGCGGAAAACACCACGTCGCGCGAGGCGGGCGGAAGGTTCAGCGTCATGGGCGTTTCGAACACGCCGGGCGCGATGCCCATGACGCGGATGCCGTATGCGCCCAGCTCGCGTGCCAGCGGCAGCACCATGCCGGCGCAGCCCCCCTTGGAGGCGGCGTACGCTGCCTGGCCCATCTGGCCATCGAAGGCCGCGATCGAGGTGGTGTGGATGATCACGCCTGCCTGCACGCCCTGGGCCACGTCTTCCTCGGTGCGGGCTTCGATCATCTGCGGCACGGCGCAGCGCACCGCGTTGATGCTGCCCAGCAGGTTGATCTCCACCACACGCTCGAAGGCAGCCAGCGGCATGGCTTCGCCCTTGCGCACCACGCTGCCGGGGTCGGCCACGCCCGCGCAGTTCACCAGCAGGTACACCGGCCCGAGTCCGGCGCGGATTTGCTCGAACACCTGCTCCATGTCGGCGTCTTGCGTGACGTCGACGGCAAAACCTGCCACGTCCAGGGTCTGCGCGGTGACCTGCACCGCCGCACTGTCCTGGTCGAGCAGGGCCACGCGGGCTCCGGCATCGCGCAGCGCCCGTGCCGTGGCAGCGCCCAGGCCCGAAGCACCGCCGGTGACCACCGCTACGCGGCCCTTCAGTGCATCCTGCATGGTAGGAAGTGGCATCTCAGTTTTCCACAGCGCTGCGCGCCACAAACAGCCCATGAAACGGGCGCGACCCCCGCCAAGGCCCCCGCGCAAGGGCCACCTCGCCGCGCTGGGGGCGGCTCCCTCCCGCATCGCGCAGCGGGGCGAGAGAGGAGGAAGGCGCGAAGCGATGCAAGAGGTGCTCCATGTCAGCTCGGGCGGTTCATCTTGCAGGCCACGGGCTGTTCGGTCACGTCGCCGGGCACCTTGGCCACGGTCTTCCAGCCCAGGCCCAGGCCTTCGGCGTCGTACTTCACACCCTTGACCAGCTGGTTGATGTACAGCGGGTGGGATGCCTGGTGGTCGTCCTTGCGCATCTTGATCTTGCCGAAGGGCGAGTCGTATTCCATGCCTTCAAGCGCCTTGGCGATGGGCACGATGTCGTCGGTGCTGCCCACCTTCTCGATGGCGCGGGCCAGCATGTCCATCTGCACCAGGATGGAGGTGTAGTACAGGTCTTCGCCAAACTTGGCCTTGTAGTCGCGCTGGAGTTTTTCCCACTGCGGTGTCTTGTCTTCCACCGGCACGTTGGGGTGCCAGGACGCGATTTGGAGCACGGTGTCTTCGCCTGCCGGGCCAATGGCGGTGGGCACGCCGTACAGGCCCCCGTAGTAGGTGATGTACTTGGTCTTGAGGCCAGCCTCCTTGCTGGCCCGCACCAGCAGCGCCAGGTCGTTGCCCCAGTTGCCGGTCAGCACGGTGTCGGCACCGGCCTGCTTGATCTTCAGGATGTAGGGTGAGAAATCCTTAACCTTGCCGAAGGGGTGGAAGTCATCACCCACGAACTGCACATCGGGCCGGGCCTTGCCGATGATGGCCCGGGCGTCTTTGCTGACCTCGTGGCCAAAGCTGTAGTCCTGGTTGAGCAGGTAGATCTTCTTGATGTCGGGCGTCTTGGCCACGTAGTCGGCGATGGCATGCATCTTCATGCGCTGATGGGCCTCGAAGCGGAACATCCAGAAACTGCACTTGGCCTCGGTCAACTCCGGCAGAGCAGAGCCGTAGTTCAGGTAAAGCACGCGCGAGTCCGGGTTGCGCTGGTTGTGTTTGTCCACGGCGGTGAGCAAGGACCCGGCAATGCCCGAGTTGCCGGCCTGCACCATGAAGTTGATCTTTTGGTCCACCGTGCTGGTCAGCATGGCGACGGCCTTGTTCGAATCGCCCGCGTTGTCCATCTGGATCACTTCCAGCTTGCGCCCCAGCACGCCACCGCGCTCGTTGATGAGGTGCGCCGCGTAGAGCAGCGTCTTGGCCACCGTGGTGCCCGTGGACGCGGTCGGCCCGGAGAACGTGTCGATGTGGGCAATGCGGATAGGCGGTTGCTGGGCAAAGGCCAGCAGCGCGCTGCCGCCGAGGGCAGCCGCCACGCAGGTGGTTCGGATAAGGCGCATGGAAGGTCTCCGGTAGGAAGTTTCTTTGAGGTAATATCGAGTTACTCTTTGGTAACTTCCGATGAATGCTAAAACCGGGGTCCAAGGTGGTCAAGCGCGGCATTGACGCTTGCGTGACACCATCCGACGCTTTTCCATGAAAAAAAACAGCCCACCCACCCCGGCCCCCGTCCCCGCCGCCCGCTGGAACAATGCACTGGCTAGCACGCCCGACCCCCGCGCGATCCGCAAGCGCGCACTGATCCTGGCGGCTGGCCGTGTGTTCGGGGACAAGGGCTTTCACAACACGACGCTGGACGACATTGCCGCCGCGCTGGCCGTGACCAAGCCCGCGCTATACCGCTATGTGCAGAACAAGCACGAAATTCTTTATGAATGCCATCGCATGGCCGTGGAGATGGCCGAGCAGGCCATGGCCGAGGCCACGCTGGAGCATGACAAGACGCTGGACGTGCTGCGCGCCTTCGTGGCGCTGTACATCGGCAAGATGACGAGTGAGCTGGGCACCTGCGTGGTGCTGACCGAGTACTACTCGATGACGGCCGAACACAACGAATTGATCCAACAGCGTCGCCGCGTGATCGACCGTCAGTTGCGAGCGCTGGTCGCGCGCGCGATGGACGAAGGGGCCATCGCGCCCTGCGACCCCAAATTGGCGGTGTTTTTCTTCATGGGCGCCATTAACAGCGTCAACCGCTGGTTTTCCGACCGGGGGCCCGAAGGCAGCGGGGCGATTGCGCAGGCGTTTGCGGAGCACACGATCCAAAGCCTGCGGCCGCTGCGCTGACCGCCGCGTGAAAGGCGGTCAGGCCTTTTTCAAAAACTCCGACTTGAGCAACATGCTGCCCAGGTCTGTCTTGCAATCCACGTTGTGGCCATCGGCGCCATCGACCAAGCGGATGCTTTTGATCTTGGTGCCCTTCTTGAGCGTGGACGACGAGCCCTTGACCTTGAGGTCTTTCACCAGGATCACGGCGTCGCCGTCGGCCAGGGGGTTGCCGTTGGCATCGCGTACGCCGTCGCCTGCGTCGCTGGCATCGGATTCGGCGGTGTCGGCCACCTGGGGCCATTCATGGGCGCAGTCGGGGCACACGTAGTTGGTGCCGTCGGGGTAAGTGTTCTCCAGACCGCATTGGGGGCAGGCGGGAATGGTGTGGGGCATGGGCTTGTTCCTGTTTGTGCTGGTAGGAGGGGCGGGCGTCCCTACAGCGGCGCGCGGCTGATCCACGGATAAAGTTGCTCGTCCGTTTGAGTTTGGCTCATACCGGAAAATTTTGCGCGGAGCGCTGGACGTTCATCTCAAATGATGAGGCTTGCGTGCACTGCGCTTTGACTTGTATCCATTGTGAGGTGATGTGCTCGGCCAAGGCCTGGTATTGGGATTTGGACTTTCTCATCCGTTCTTTCTTCGGCAAATTTGCCAACTGGGCTTCCAGATCCAATCGGCACTCCAGCCCGTCATGCAATGCATGCCCTTGGGGCAAGACTGCAGCAGCCAACCATGCCTCGGTGGCTTTTGAAGGGATGCAAAAAAGACTCTTGGGACCCGTTGCAGCAAGACCTAGCCAACTGAGTAACACGGCTTCAAGAGCTGTCACCGTATCGACCGGCGGCGGACAAGGCTGGGCGCAAGGCAAGTTTGCCAATCCCTGAGACGCCAGCAAAACAGCAGCTCCGCAATCGGCGTAGCTTTTGTTGGCGACATCAGCATCCAGGTGCACGATCACCAGATCAAACTGGCTCAATATGGGGTCAACCTCCATGCTGTTGGCACCCCGTTGGCGGAACTCTTGGCACCACTTGAATACGCCACCCCAGCCAGTGCCCATATCGGGTCGAGTGGGTTCTGGCTGTTGTAGATTTAGCAAGAACGGACGTTGCAGCACGGCCTTGAGTGCCGCCTCGATAACGATGAGATCGGTCGGCCCCTCGGCCACTACGGCGATACGGGGGTCAGACATTCGGGACAGCTCCCAAACTACCCATCAACCACAAGCGCGATAAAGGATATGACGTGTGCAACCGCTGGAGCTCGGCATTGAGTTCAATGCGACGCACCACGGTGTGCCCATCGCTATTGCGTTCTATCGCGAAAAGACGAACTTCTGGGTCCGTCAAGTCCAGCCCGTCTAGCACCGCAGGGTTGTGAGCAGTGAACAGCAGTTGTCTGTGCTGGCTGCCGTGCTGCAGCCAGCCACACAGTTTGGATGTCAACCGTCCAACCAGTCGAGGGTTCAAAGCTTGGTCCAGGTTATCAATGGCAAAGAAGTTTGGCGCTTGGGGCGACAGGCAAAGAATTGCGCAGAAAAGCACATACAAAGCACCCTCGCTCGCGTCATACGCTGTCAGGGTATTGCGGCTCTTGCGCATGAACCGATCTGTGAACTTCAGAACATCTTTAGTCCGTGCTACCGAGGGTGAGAGAAGTGCGCCCGCAGAAGTCGTGGTTTGAATGTCCGCGACCCAGTCGATCAAATCGAACACGCTGTCGAGCAAATCGTCGTCATGATCAAGCACCATCTTGCGAAAATCGGCAAAACCCTCGGCCAAGCCACCACCTGCTAGCCCCACTGGATTGCGCGATTGTGGGTCGCCGACCATTGCGCGAAGGGTGGGTGTGTTAGGTGAGTAAATCGCAAATGTTTGCAGACGCTGCATCAAGTCAGCGGCTGGGCTGCTCGTTGGAACCTCAACCAACTTGAGGGCTGCAAGGCCAGCTGTGGGAGTAAGGTTGCGCCGATTACGTACACCATCGGCAACGATTTCGTCGAATTCCACCGCAAGGCGCTCTGTTTTGAAGGTCCATGCCGGGTCTGGATTTTCGAGTGGATTTAACAACGATACGCGGTAGTTGGCGTCCTGTTCGCTGTGCGCAGACAACCCAATGTGTGGAGGGACGCTGGCAGAGTCGAACGATGTCTTGTAGAGCCGAGGGACTCCAGGGCGCACGCCGCGTCGCAACAAGGCTTCGTCGTCCACCTTTCCATTGGCAGCGGCACCAAGAACACCCACTGCTTCAAGAATGTTGCTTTTGCCGACACCGTTGGCCCCTATAAAGCAGTTCACCCGCCCAAGTTCTAAAGTTTGTGAAACGATGGACTTGAACCCATCAACTTGAATGGTTCTGATCATGGAAGAGTCCTGAAAAATTTGGGTACATGACGCATCTGAAAACCCATAGCAACCACATTGAAGGACTGTCGATCATCCCATTGTTGCGACAGCGCAGGCGTTCTTCGCATCTCACAGAGCTTGCTTTTTTTCACACATTTAAGGAGCTTCGGATCGATGCACGGCGATTTCAATCCACTGGCCGCCGCTCCAGCGCAAACGGCGGCAGGCCTTTGAGCAGGCGCTGGCCGTAGCTGGTGCGCGTGAGGCGCTTGTCGTAGCAATACACGTGGGCCTGGTCCTCTTCGGTGCGGATGGCGCGGCCCACCCACTGCGCGAGGCGGATGGCGGTGGCGGGCACCACCAGTTCGCTGAACGGGTCGCGGCCCACGGCGCGCAGCCATTCGGCACGGGCTTCGCCCACGGGGTCGTCGGGCGGGGCAAAGGGCAGCTTGGTGATGAAGACCGATTCGCACAGGCGGCCCGGCAGGTCCAGCCCTTCGCCAAACGACTGCATGCCGAAGATGACCGAGGGCTCGCCGTTGTCCACGCGCTCGCGGTGGCGCTTGAGCAACTGCGTGCGCGGCAGCGCGTTTTGCACCAGCACCACGCTGCGCATGGCGGTGGGCAGGGCACCCACGGCCTGGCGCATCTGCTCGCGCGAGGTGAACAGCACCAGGGCGCCAAACTCCACACGTGCAATGTCGTGCAGCAGCGCATCGACCATCTCGGTGGTGAACTGCGCGGCGTTCTTGGGGTCGGCGCGCGTCTCGGCCGCGACCAGCGTGCCCTGCGCGGCATAGTCGAAGGGGCTGGGCACTTCGAGCGTGGTGGCGGCTTCGTCGCCGTGCAGTCCGGACTCGCGCAGAAAAAAGTCAAAGTGCCCACAGCTCGTGAGCGTGGCCGAGGTCAGCACCGCGCCGCGCACTGCGCTCCACAGGTGGTTGCGCAGCGTGGTGCCGGGCAGGATGGGGCTGGCATGCGCCTTGACCACGATGAAGTCGCCATCCACCTCCAGCGTGAACCATTTGGCAGCGGGGACCGCGCCTTCGGGCGCGTCTTGCAGCAGCAGTTGGGCCGTGGCATGCAGCTCTTCCAGGCGCGGCGCCAGCATGCCGATTTGCGCGTACAGCGTGGACAGCCGCTTGGCCTCGTCGGGCTTGTCGCGCATTTCGGCGCGCAGCGCTTTGCTGATGGCGCGCAGGGCTTCGAGGAAGCCTTCGGCACTGGCTGCCAGCAGGCCCAGCGGGGCGATGAGAGGCTCGGGCAGCTCGCCGCGCGGCACGCGCACACGCGCAGGGCCCCAGGCGCTCCGCTGGCTCTTGAGGTTGTCGCCGTACACATCCATCACGATGCGGGCCAGGTCCTGCATCGTCTGCCGCAATTGGGCCGAGTGTTTGGGGATGTCGGCAATCTCCTCCACCTCCAGCAGCGCGCCAATGCGCAGGCCCCGGCTCGACAGCCGCTCGATCCAGGTAATGCGCGACAAATCCATGCTGCACGCAAACTGGTCGAGCGCCGTGGTGGGCAGGTGGTGGGCTTCGTCCAGCACCAGGAGGCAGTTGTCCAGCTCGGGCAGCACGCGTGCGCCCAGCGATGAGAGCAGCAAATCATGGTTGGCCACGATCACCTGTGCGCCCACCAGCTCCTTGCGTTTGTCGTAGTAGGTGCACTGGCTGAAGGCTGGGCAGTGTTTGCCGGTGCACGACGCACCCTCGGCCGCCACGGGGCTCCACACCTCGGGCTCGGGGGGCGTATCGAGGCTGTCGCGGTCGCCATCCCAGGCGCCTTTCGACAAGGTCTGCGCCATGGTGGAATAAAACTGGATGCGCGCCTCGGTCTCGTGCCGGGGGCGCTTGGCGCGGGCGGCGGCTTCCTCCTCGGCAAACAGGTCGTCGTCGCCCTCTTCCTCGGCCTCGCCCGTGCCCGCCAGGCGGTCGAGCTTGAGCTTGCACACATAGCGCCCGCGCCCTTTGGCCAGCGCAAACTTGAAGGGTTGCGGCAGCAGCGCTGCCAGCGCGGGCAGGTCCTTGTTGACCAACTGCTCCTGCAGCGCCACGGTGGCGGTAGAGATCAGCACCCGCGTGCCGCGCGACAGCGCCAGTGCAATGGCGGGCGCGCAATAGGCCAGCGACTTGCCCACGCCCGTGCCCGCCTGGATGACCGCAATGGAGCGCGTGGGCGCGGCCTCGCCGTTTTCTTCATCCACCTTGCCCAGCGTGGCGCGGCTGAACGTGTGCGCCACCTGCTCGGCCATCAGCCGCTGGCCGACGCGGCTGCGAAACCCTGGCGTGGCCTGCACCACCGCATCGAACGACTGCAGGGCCTGGGCGGCCCATTCTGGGGAGGACATGGGTAAAAAGTGGCTGTAGCGCTTGATAGATAAGCGCTATAAGCTATCTATTATGTAGCATTCGATGGGCCGAAATGGATTGATGAAACTGGTGATTTATACAGTAATATCCTGAAAACGATGCTGGAGCGCTTATGAAAACCCTGCCCGCAGAATTCGATGGTCAGCCCATCCGCCGTGTGTACGACGAGGGCACGGAAACCTGGTGGTTCTCTGTGATCGACGTGGTGCAGGTGCTAACGGATAGCGAAAACGCCCGCGACTACTGGTTCAAGATGAAAGTGCGGGTCAAATCAGAGGATGGGGCTGAACTGTCGACATTTTGTCGACAGTTGAAATTGCCTGCTGCGGACGGCAAGCAACGGCTGACTGATGTGGCCACCGCAGAAAGTTTGCTGCGTATTGTTCAATCCATCCCCAGCCCCAAAGCAGAGCCCATCAAACTCTGGCTGGCCAAGGTGGGCTACGAGCGCATGCAGGAGCTGGCTGACCCGGCCCTGTCGCTGGACCGCGCCCGCCAGACTTGGCAGCAGCATGGCCGCAGCGACAAATGGATCCAGCAGCGCATGACCGGGCAGGAAACCCGCAACAAGCTCACTGACTATTGGAGTGAGCACGACATCAAGGCGGGCAGTGAATTCGCCATCCTCACCAACATCATTCACCAGGAATGGGCGGGCCTGAGTGTGGCGCAGCACAAAGAGATGAAGGGCTTGGCCAGTCACAACCTGCGCGACCACATGAGCGAGGCCGAGCTGATCTTTACCGCCCTGGCTGAACTTTCCACGCGCCAGATTGCCGAAAGCGTGCAGGCCACCGGCATGGCTGAGAACAAGACCGCTGCGCAAACCGGCGGCAACATCGCCCGGCAGGCCCGCCACCAGTTGGAGAGCCAAACGGGTAAGCCGGTGGTGACAGGGTCCAACTACCTGCCACCGGCTGCAGCTACGAAAACGGTCAAGGCCATCAAATCAGTCAAAAAGGAATGAAATTGCTATAAATATAATAGCTTGTTGCGCTTTAAATATGAGCGCTATAGCCTTATTCGATCCAAAAATCAGCCCCGTTCGCGCAGCGCCCGCTCAATCCGGTCGCGCCGCACCGTGGTCTTGGGCACCTTGAACGGGAACCAGCTGCGCACGTCTTCTTCCAGCCCGATGCCGTGCATGTAGTTGTAGATGGCCTTCTTAAGCGCGCCGCCCAGCGCGTCGTGGTCGACGCCCGTGGGGTCGATGAAGGCCACGTCGTTCTTGGCGAAGTCGCCGGGTGGCAGCGGCGCCAGCGTCACGCCGTATTCCTCGGGGTTCTTGCCCACGGGCGAGTGCACGGTGCAGGCAAAGCGGTGGAAAAAACCGCTCTGGATGCAGCCGTTGGCGAACAGTTGGCGCACGTATTCGAGTGCGTCCACGGTGTCTTGCACGGTTTGCGTGGGAAAGCCATACATCAGGTACGCATGCACAAGGATGCCCGCGTCGGTGAAGGCCCGCGTCACGCGCGCTACCTGGTCCACCGACACGCCTTTTTTCATGAGCTGCAGCAGCCTGTCTGATGCCACTTCGAGTCCGCCCGAGATGGCGATGCAGCCGCTGTCGGCCATCAGCTCGGCCAGCTCGGGCGTGAAGGTTTTTTCAAACCGCACATTGCCCCACCAGCTAATGCCCGCGTTGCGTGCAATCAGCTCGGTGGCCAGCGCTTTCAGTGCCTTGGGCGGGGCGGCCTCGTCCACGAAGTGAAAGCCTGTTTGCCCCGTCTCACGCACGATCTGCTCAATGCGGTCGGCCAGCACTTCGGCGCTCGCGCCCTCGTAGCGGCTGATGTAGTCCAGGCTCACGTCGCAGAAGCTGCACTTCTTCCAGTAGCAGCCGTGCGCCACGGTGAGCTTGTTCCAGCGCCCGTCGCTCCACAGGCGGTGCATGGGGTTGAGCATGTCCAAGAGCGACAGATAGTGCTGAAGCGGCAGGCCGTCCCAGGTGGGCGTGCCCACCTCGGCAAAGGCGATGTCGGCTTCCATCATGTTGATGTACTGCACCGCGCCTGCGTCATCGCGCACAAAGGTGCGCACCAGCCGCTGGCGGCCACGCCCGCCTTGCACATGTTCCAGCAGCGCGAGCAGCGGGCGTTCGCCTGCGTCCAGCGTCACGTAGTCGACATGGTCGAACACACGCGGGTCGGCCAGCTCGCGCAGTTCGGTGTTCACAAAACCGCCACCCAGCACTGTCACCACGTGCGGGTGGCGCGCCTTGATGGCCTGCGCAATGCGAAACGCCGCATACACCGAGCCGGGGAAAGGCACCGACAGCAGCACCACGTCGGGCGCGTGGCGCTCCAGCGCCTCGTGCGTGAGCTGTTGCAGCATCTCGTCCACCAGCGTGGGTGGTGCGGCCAGTGCTTTTGCCAACGGATCAAACGTGGGCTGGCTGCCCGCCAGCGATTCGGCATAGCGCACGAATTCAAAGCGTTCGTCCACCGCATCGCGCAGCACGTCGGCCAGGTCGTTCAAATACAGCGTGGCCAGGTGCTTGGCCTTGTCGTGCAGGCCCAGGGCGCCAAACGCCCAGCCCAGCGGGTCGCCGCCCTCGTCATCCACATACACGTCCAGCGTGGCAAAACGCGGCCCTTCGGGCAGGTAGTGCCGGCCCGCGATGCGGTGTGCCAGCGTGCTGTCGCGCCCTTGCAAAAAGGCAATGGCAGGGCCGATGGTGGCGAGGTAGCGGTCTTTTTGCGCGGCAAAGCTCTGCACGGCAGGGCTTTGTTTTTTGGTGTGCAATGTGTCCACCTTGGCGGCCACGGCGCGCAGCCCCTCGGGCGAGAGCAGTTGCAGCACCAGCGCCAGCGCCAGGTCTTCCTGCACCGCCGCAATGCCGCGCGAGCGCAGAAACCCCGTGAGGTAGGCGGTGGAGGGGTACGGCGTGTTGAGCTGCGTCATCGGCGGGATGACGGAGAGCACGCGCTGAGTGCGGGGTGCGGGGGCGACGGCAGACATGGTGTGAACGGTGGGCGATGCGGTGCCGCCGCGGGGGATCGTGAGGGGCTCTGATTATCCCGGTCGACGCGATTCCTTGTTGGGCGCCGCCGCGTAGAACCCCAAAAACATATCCACCGCATCCCCCAGCACCTGCTGCTGCTGCGCGGCAGTGAGGGGCGGCTGGCCCAGGGCCAATTGCGGCCAGAAGGCGAAGGATTTGACCATGCCGTGCAGTTGGAGCGCGGCGTACTGCGGGTCCACGCCCGCGCGCAGGGCGCCTTCTTGCTGGGCGGCGCGGATGAAGCGCGGCAGGCCCTCTTCCTTCTCGGACAGGCGCGCCACCATGGCCTGGGCACGCTCGGGTGTGTGCATCATCTCGGCGATGGCCACGCGCGACAGGTCGATAAAACTCGCGTCGTTGAGCAGCGCCATCTTTTGTTCCAGCGCCGCCAGCAGTTGCGCGCGCAGCGGGCGCGTGGGGTCGTAGGCCACGTCAGCCAGCGACTGGCTGCACTGCCACAGGCGCTCCAGGATCGCGCCGAACAGCTCGTCCTTGCTGGGGAAGTGGTTGTACACCGTGCGTTTGGACACCTCGGCCGCTGCCGCCACGCGGTCCATGCTGGTGCCGCTGAAGCCGTGCTCGCGAAACTCGGCAATCGCGGCCAACACGATGGCGTCGCGTTTGCGGTCGGTCAGGCGGGTGGGGGTGATGGGGGAAATGGGAAGCGCGGCCTCGGTCATTGTCAAAATTTTACACCGAGCAGTTTACTTTTTGAAGAAATCAGATAAACTACACCGTATAGTGCACCTTTAAGAAAACCCGTGCATCCCCTGAAACCCCTTCGCCGCCGCCTGCTCCGGGCGTTTTTGTTCCTCCTTGTTCTGATCGCCATGGCCTACAGCATCTTCTCCAGCGCCACCCAGCCGGTGGCTTCGTATGCACAGTCGCCCCAGTTCGGGGACGGCAAGTTCCACAACGCCGCACCGCGTTACAAGCCCGGCGCGCTCAAGATGGTGGAGGTGCTGTGGCGCTTTGCCACCGGCAAACCTGCCGACGCCCGGCCCCACCAGAGCCTGCCCGTGCACGCCGTGATGCGCTCGGACCTGCTGGCCGCGCCCGATCTGAGCTTTTGGCGCCTGGGCCATTCCACCATGCTGCTCAAGGTCAACGGCCAGTTCTGGCTGACCGACCCGGTGTTCTCCGAGCGCGCCTCGCCCTTCCAGTTCATGGGCCCCAAGCGTTTTCATGCGCCGCCCATCACCATCGAAGAGCTGCCGCCCATCACCGGCGTGCTGCTGTCGCACGACCACTACGACCACCTGGACTACGCCGCCATCCAGAAGCTGGCCCCCAAGGTCGAACACTTCATCACCCCGCTGGGCGTGGGCGACCGGCTCATCGCCTGGGGCGTGCCCGCCGCCAAGGTGCAGCAACTCGATTGGTGGCAAGGCACCACCGTGGGCGGCCTGCAACTGGTGGCCACGCCAGCGCAGCATTTCTCGGGCCGCAGCCTGTCCGACGGCAACAGCACGCTGTGGGCCTCGTGGGTGCTGATCGCGGGCGACACCCGCATCTTCTTCAGCGGCGACACGGGCTATTTCGACGGCTTCAAGGCCATTGGTGAGCGTTTTGGCCCCTTTGACCTGACCATGGTCGAGACCGGCGCCTACAACGCCGACTGGCCAGACATCCACATGCACCCCGAGCAAAGCCTGCAGGCCCATATCGATCTGCGGGGCCGCCACCTCATGCCCATCCACAACGGCACGTTCGACCTGGCGCTGCACCCCTGGACCGAGCCCTTCGAGCGCATCACCGCTCTGGCTGAAAAGGCCGGCGTGCCGCTGGTGGCGCCGGTGATGGGCGAACGGTTGGACATCCGCCAGCCCGCGTTGTCACGGCAATGGTGGCGGGAGGCGCAGGCCCAGACCCGGTCTTTGGCGACGGCACCCATGGTCAGCTCGGCTGCGCAGTCCTGAGGAATCAAAGCCCCCCTGCCCGTTTCGCCAGCTTCGCCACCACCCGTGCGGCGGCCACGATCTCGGCCTCGCCGTAGCCCGCATAGCCAAACAGCCACCCGCGCCGCTGTGACTGCATTGCGTAGCGCGACAGCGGCGCCAGCATCACCCCGGCGCTGAGCGCCTGGCGGCTCAGGGCCTCGTCGTTGCTGCCGGGTGCGCTTTCGTACAGGAGTTGCATGCCCCGGTCGCTGGGCGCAAGCTGCAGAGCACCATCGCTGGCGTCCCCCAGCGCATCAATCAGCATCCGCTGGCGCTCTTGGTACAGCTCGCGCATCTGGCGCAGGTGGCGCAGCAAGTGCCCTTCGGCGATGAAGCGCGCCAGCACGGCCTGGGCGTCGCCGGGCGCATGCCGGTCGGTCATGGCGCGGGCCATGGCAAAGGCCTCCACCAGCGCGGGCGGCACCACCACAAAACCCAGGCGCAGGCCGGGGTGCAGTGTCTTGGAGAAGGTGCCCACATACAGCACGCGCTCCGAGCCCGGCAGGCTGCACAGTGCGGGTACACGCTGGGCCGCGCTGCCGTATTGGAATTCGCCGTCGTAGTCGTCCTCCACCACCCATGCATCGTGTATGCGTGCCCATTGCAGCAACGCCTGCCGCCGCGCCAAAGGCATGCCCACCCCGGTGGGGAATTGGTGCGTGGGTGTGACCACGGCCATGCGTGCGCCGGGCCATTGCGCCGCACCTTCCGCTATGCACAGGCCCTGCGCATCCAGCGCCACAGGCCGCGCCAACACGCCATGGCCCAGCAGGCTGGCGCGGATGCCGGGGTAGCCGGGGTCTTCCACCAGCACCTCGTCGCC
>NZ_JAPUDY010000026.1 GCF_027492855.1 Acidovorax sp. | reverse complement strand
GGCCGCTGAACTTCAGCATGGCCGGCCAGAACAGCGTGTGGAAGGTGATGATGTCTTTGCCGATGAAGTGGTACTGCTCAAGCAGCGGGTCGGCCATGTAGGCGTCGTAGTCTTCGCCGCGTTGGTTCAGCAGGTTCTTGAGCGATGCGAGGTAGCCCACGGGCGCATCCAGCCACACGTAGAAGTATTTGCCCGGCGCGTCGGGGATCTCGATGCCGAAGTAGGGCGCGTCGCGGCTAATGTCCCAGTCGTCCAGGCCTTCACTGGTCGAGCCATCGGGGTTGGTGCGCACGCCAAACCATTCCTTGATCTTGGCGGCCACCTCGGGCTGCACATGCACGCCGTCCTGCGTCCAGGTGGTGAGGAACTCCACCGCACGCGGGTCCGACAGCTTGAAGAAGAAGTGCTCGGACGTCTTCATCACCGGCTTGGCACCCGACAGCGCCGAGTAGGGGTTGATCAGGTCGGTGGGCGCATAGACGGAGCTGCAGACCTCGCAGTTGTCGCCGTACTGGTCTTTGGCGTGGCAGCGCGGGCATTCGCCCTTGATGAAGCGGTCGGGCAGAAACATGTTCTTCTCGGGGTCGAAGAACTGCTCGATGGTGCGTGTTTCGATGAAGCCGGCCTTTTTCAGGTCCAGGTAAATTTGTTTGGACAGCTCGTGGTTTTCCGGGCTGTCGGTGTTGCTCCAGTTGTCGAAGGCGATGTGAAAGCCGTCGAGGTACTGCTTGCGGCCCGCTGCGATGTCGGCCACGAACTGCTGGGGCGTTTTGCCTGCCTTCTCGGCGGCGATCATGATGGGCGCGCCGTGGGCGTCGTCGGCCCCCACAAAGTTGACCGCGTTGCCCTGCATCCGCTGCGCACGCACCCAGGTGTCGGCCTGGATGTATTCCATGATGTGGCCGATGTGGAAGTTGCCGTTGGCATACGGCAGGGCGGTGGTAACGAAGAGTTTGCGGGCGGATGGCGTCATGAAAAGCGGCTTTCTCAGGCGGAACCGGTGATTTTAGGCGGTTGGCTGTGCCATGCTGGCGGGCATTCCAAATCTAACCAGGAGATAACACATGGGCAAAACATGGGCAAAACGGGTGGGATGGGGCGTAGGAGGCGCCGTGCTGGCGGTGGCGGCTTACCTGGCTTGGTGGCCCGTGCCCATACAGCCCGTGGCCTGGACCGCACCCGCCGCGCCGGGCTACCAGGGCGTGCATGCGCCCAACCAGCGCCTGGCGGGGCTGCAGATGATCGACCTGAAGGGCGAGGTGGGCCCCGAGCACATTGCGCTGGGCAAGGACGGCAAGCTCTACACCACGGTACTCAGCGGCAACATTCTGCGCATGAACCCCGATGGCTCGGGCCAAGAGGTGTTTGCCAACACCGGCGGGCGGGTGCTGGGGTTCGACTTCGATACGGCGGGCAACCTGATTGCGGCCGACGCGGTCAAGGGCCTGTTGTCCATCGCGCCCGACGGCAAGGTCACGGTGCTGGCCGACAAGGTGGGCGATGACCCCATTCGCTATGCCGATGCCGTGGTGGTGGCCCAGAGCGGCAAGATTTACCTGAGCGATGCCTCCACCCGCTTTGCGCCCAAGGACTGGGGCGGCACCTTTGAAGCCAGCGTGCTCGACATCCTGGAGCAGGCCAGCACCGGCCGCGTGATCGAATACGACCCAGCCACCCGCGCCACACGCGTGGTGGCCCGAGGCATCAGCTTTGCCAACGGCGTGGCGCTGAGCCAGGACGAAAAATCCCTGTACGTGAACGAGACCGGCAAGTACCGCGTGTGGAAGATTGCGGTGGATGCCAACGATCTGGACATCGGCCAGGTCAATGGCCGTACCAGCAGCAAGCCCAGCCCGCAGGCCAGCGTGCTGCTCGACAACCTGCCCGGCTACCCCGACAACCTGATGCGCGGGCGTGATGGCAAGGTGTGGCTGGGTTTTGCCAAGCCGCGCAACCCCACTATCGACAACATGGCGGGCAAGCCCTGGCTGCGCAGCCTCACGCTGCGCCTGCCACGTGTGCTGTGGCCTATCCCCAAGGCCTACGGCCACGTGATCGCGTTCACGGATGACGGCAAGGTGGTGGCCGACCTGCAGGACCCAAGCGGCGCCTACCCCGAGACCACGGCCGTCACCGAGACGGCCGACCGGCTGTATGTGCAGAGTCTGCACGCGCACGGCCTGGGCTGGCTGCCCAGACCGTAGGCAATTCAGGCCTCTGCGCCGTGGTGCCGCACCTGCACTTCGGCGCCGGTATCCGTCCAGCCGAAGAAGCGGCACACCTCGGCCCGCATGGCCAGGGTGTCGGTCCGGCCCAGGGCCATCAGCTCTTGTGTGTAGCCCGCCTCGAACAGCAGGTAGCTGGCCAGCGCCGCGCCGCGCACGTCGGCCATGTTGGAGGTCACGCCCAAAGCACCCAGCATGGTGCGCACGGGCCCTGGCAGGTCGCCCACGTGGCGCGCGGCCACGGCGTCCAGGCGCTGCGATGGGGCGATCACCAGCAGCTCGATGGGGCGCAGCGCGCTGTGCAGGCGCTTTTCCTCGGGGATGAGGGACAGGGTCTGGTTGATGCGCTGCACGCGCTCCACGTCCACCGCCAGGGCATCGAGAAAGATGTTGGACAGCGCGTGTCCGGCGATCTGCGCAAGGGTGGGATAGGTGGCCGTGGGGTTGGCGGCGGCGTCGCCCTTGGGTTCGTGCATACGACCGGCGCCGATCACCAGGATGCGCTCGGCCCCCAGGTGAATGGCGGGGGCGATGGGCGCCGACTGGCGCATGGAGCCGTCGCCAAAATACTCGACATGGTCGTCCACCTCGATGCCCTTGGCCGGAAAGATGAACGGAATGGCCGAGGACGCGAGCAGGTGCTCGTGGGTGATGCGGTCGCGGGCGGCTTTGCGCTGCGAGCGCACCCAGGGCTTCACTGGTTCGGCCGATTCAAAGAAAGTGACATGCTCGCCCGAGCTGTAGCTGGATGCCGTTACCGCCAGCGCCGTGAGGTGGCCCTGGCGGATGAGCCGGGGCAGGCGCACCAGCGGCACCATCTTGATCAGCAGTTTTTCGAGCGGCGAGTTGTCCAGCAGCGAGCGCGGGCGCATGCGCCGCCAGCGCGCCAGCGCCCAGCCCATCGACACCAGCGTGAGCCAGCGCGCGCCGCTGCGCATCACGCTGAGCGAGTCGGCGCCATACACCTGGCTGGCGTGGAACTGCCGCCACACACGCGCGATGCGGCGCACTGCACGGTCGAAGTTGTCGGCCCCGCAGGCCAGCGCAGCAGCGTTGATGGCACCGGCCGATGTGCCGGTGATGATGGGAAACGGGTTGGGGGCATCGCCCTCGCCACAGGCGTGGCGGATGTCGGCAATGGCCTCCAGCACGCCCACCTGGTAGGCGGCGCGGGCACCGCCGCCGGTCAGCAGCAGGCCGGTGGCTGGCGTCTGGGGCAGTGTGCCGGGGGTATCCGATGAAGAAGAAGGGGCTGTGGGTCGCATGGCGGGCGTTGCAATCTGATGCCCCGAGTGTGGAGGGGTGCCCCTACCGTTTCACGTGGGAAAACCCGCATGGAACCACACCGTGTGCAGCGGCGTTCAGCCCTTGAGCAGCAATTGCGCCACGGCGTCGCCCTGCAGCACCACGATGCCGTGGTCGCGCGCATAGATGCGGGCGTTGTCGCTGACCTGCCCCAGCGCCGCCACATACACCCCGGCTGGTGCATCGGCCGCCGCCATGGCCGCCTGCAGCTCGCGCAGGGGCTCCACGCCGTGGGTGGCGGCCTTCCAGCGCTTGGCGCTCACCAGCGTGGTCTTGCCGCCCTGGGTCAGGCGCATGTCGGCCCCGGGGGTACTGGCGCTGTTGATCCGCTCCACCGTGTAGCCCGCGCGGCCCCAGGCCGTGGCCAGGGTGTCTGCAAAGGTGCGCCAAGGCATGTTGCCCACGGCTTCCAGCATCTCGACGACCTTGGCCGGGTTGGGGGCGCGCAGTTGCTTCCAGGCGGCGATACAACCCACCACAAAGATGGGGAAACCGGCCAGCGCGCCCACCACGAAGTATTCCTTGGGGAGCAGTGCGCCTGCGGCCAGAACGATGATGCCGACCACCAAAAAGCTGATCCACCACGGCGAGCGCAGCAACATGGCGAACAGGGATTTGTCGGACATCTTGAATTTCACGGGAGACCTTTTTGGTGGAGAGCGACGGTGCAGTGCGGTGCGCATTGTCCTGCACTTACAGAGGTTGGAGCGCTTGGATAGACTACCCGCCCCACAGGAGTTATTTGCATGGCAGTCACCGAACAGGGCCTTTTGGCCGCACTTTCCAGCGTGCTGGACCCCCATACCGGCAAGGATTTCGTCAGCACCCGCGCGCTGCGCAACCTGCAGATCACCGGTGGCGACGTGGCCTTCGACGTGGAGCTGGGCTACCCCGCCAAGAGCCTGGTGCCCGAGCTGCGCCGCAGCCTGGTGGCCGCCGCCAAGGGCGTGGCCGGGGTTGAGAACGTCTCGGTCAACATCACCACCAAGGTCATCGCCCATGCCGTGCAGCGCGGCGTGCAGCTTTTGCCTCAGGTCAAGAACATCATCGCCGTGGCCTCGGGCAAGGGCGGCGTGGGCAAAAGCACCACCGCCGCCAACCTGGCCCTGGCGCTGGCGGCCGAGGGCGCCAGCGTGGGCGTGCTGGATGCCGACATCTACGGCCCCAGCCAGCCCATGATGCTGGGCATTAACCGCCGCCCCGAAAGCGACGACGGCAAGACCATGGAGCCGCTCGAAAACTACGGCGTGCAGGTTATGTCCATCGGCTTCCTGGTGGACCAGGACGAGGCCATGATCTGGCGCGGCCCCATGGCCACCCAGGCGCTGGAGCAGCTCTTGCGCCAGACCAACTGGAAAGACCTGGACTACCTCATCATCGACATGCCCCCCGGCACCGGCGACATCCAGCTTACCTTGAGCCAGCGCGTGCCCATGACCGGCGCCGTGATCGTCACCACCCCGCAGGACATCGCCCTGCTCGATGCCAAGAAGGGCATCAAGATGTTCGAAAAGGTGGGCGTGCCCATCCTGGGCATCGTCGAGAACATGGCCGCCCACGTGTGCAGCAACTGCGGCCATGTGGAACACATTTTCGGCGCCGATGGCGGCAAGAAGATGGCCGCCGAATACAACATGGACTACCTGGGCGCGCTGCCGCTCGATATGAGCATCCGCCTGCAGGCCGACAGCGGCAAGCCCACCGTGGTGGCCGACCCGGATGGCGATGTGGCCAAGATCTACAAAAAGGTGGCCCGCGACGTGGCGGTGAAGATCGCCCAGCAGGCCAAGGATTTTTCGAACAAATTCCCGACGATCTCGATCAGCAAGAACACGTGAGTTGGTTTTGCTATTAAATTAATAGCTGTTTGCGCTTTGTTGGTGGGCGCTAGTGGCTAAAAAGACCTAAAACCCATGAGCGAAAAGCCCGCTGGCCTGATGGATACCCCCGCCGGATATGCCGACTGGCTGGCCGATTTGAAGGGGCGCATCCACACCGCCCAGCAGCGGGCCACGCTGGCGGTAAACCGTGAGCTGGTGCTTTTGTACTGGCAGATCGGCCAGGACATCCTGCAGCGCCAGGCGGCGCAAGGTTGGGGCGCGAAGGTGATCGAGCGGCTGGCGCTGGATTTGCGTGCGGCGTTTCCGGACATGAAGGGGTTTTCTCCGCGCAACCTCAAATACATGCGCGCCTTTGCCGAGAGCTGGCCGGACGGGACATTTGTGCAAGGGGTGCTTGCACAATTGCCCTGGTATCACCAACTGGCGCTGCTCGACAAATTGCCTGGCCCGGGGACCCGGAAGTGGTACGCAGCCAAAGCCATCGAGCACAACTGGTCGCGCAACGTGTTGGTGATGCAAATCGAGTCAGGTTTGCTGGAGCGCAGCGGGGCAGCTGTGACCAATTTCCCCACCACGATGCCCAAGCCGCAATCTGATTTGGCACGCGAATCCGTCAAGGACCCGTACCGTTTCGATTTCCTGGGACTGACGGGGGAAGCCCAGGAGCGCGAAGTTGAGCATGCTCTGGTCAAGCACGTCACAGAATTTTTGCTGGAGTTGGGAGCGGGCTTTGCCTTTGTGGGCCGACAGGTGCTTCTGGACGTGGGCGGCGACGAGTTTTTTATCGACCTGCTTTTCTATCACCTCAAGCTGCGCTGCTATGTGGTGATCGAGCTCAAGGGCGGCAAGTTCAAGCCCGAGCATCTGGGCCAGTTGGGCTTTTATCTCACGGCGGTGGACCGCCAGGTCAAAAGCGAGCAGGACAACCCCACCATTGGCCTGCTGCTGTGCAAGACCAAGAACAAGGTGGTGGCTGAATACGCCCTGGGCGACAAGGCGCAGCCGATGGGCATTGCTGAATACAGGCTTCTGGAATCCCTTCCTGCAGAGCTGCAAACCAGCCTGCCGAGCATCGCTCAGATCGAGCGTGAACTGGCGGGCGGCGGTGCCCTGCCAGAGGCAAAGGCTTGACCCCATGAACCTGCTCACCTCCCTGCGCTACCTGGTGGCGCTGAATGAGCACCAGCATTTCGGCCGCGCGGCGCAGGCCTGCCACATCACGCAACCAGCGCTGTCCAACGCGCTGCGTGCGCTGGAGCGGGAGTTTGGCGTGGTGGTGGTGCGCCGGGGCCGCACCTTTGAGGGCCTGACGCCCGAGGGCGAGCGCGTGCTGGCCACGGCCCAGCGCATGCTGCATGAGCACCAGGTGCTCAAGCAGGCGCTCAGCAGCGATGCAGCCCACCCGCGCGGCACACTGCGCCTGGGCGGCGTGCCCACGGCCATGCCCATCCTGGCGCGGTTTGCGGCGCAGTTGCAGGCGCGGCATCCGGGTATCGTGCCCGTGGTGCTGTCGATGAGCTCGCAGGCGCTGGAGGCGGGGCTGGAGAACATTTCGCTGGACCTGGCCCTGGGCTACACCGACCGCATGCCTGCGGGTGGCGGGCCGCTGAAGACCTGGCCGCAGTATGTGGAGCATTACTTTCTGCTGCGCCGGGCGGCTCCGCTGGATGGGCCGCAAGAGCCACAGAGGCCCCGAGGCCGCAAGCTGCAGATCGGCGCCCCTGTGCACTGGGCCGAAGCGGCCCGCCTGCCGCTGTGCCTGCTCGCGCCAGAAATGTACAACCGCAGCCTGATCGATGCCGCGCTCCTGAGCGCGGGCGTAACGGTGGAACCCGCCATGGAGACCGACTCGGTGCTCACCCTGGCCCTGAGCGTGATAGCGGGCGGGCTGTGCAGCGTATTGCCGGGCGCGTTGGTCGATGTGGTGCGCGGTGACGACGAACTGGAGGCACGACCCCTCATCAGCCCGGTGCTCACCACGCCCATCGGTTTCCTGTCGCACCGCCAGGTGCAGCCCACGCGCGCGCTTGATGCGGCGCTGGCCCTGGCGCAGGATGCCCAGTGGCTGGAGCACGCCGCGGCGCACAGTGGATTGCTGGCTGCGGACCGATAGTGACTTTGGGTGCGGTGTGGGGATAAGATTAATTCGCAAAAAGAATGATTTTTTGAGAATTCATTTATTTTTCTGATCGATACATGTGCGTAAGCAATTTGACGCACGCGGCAACCCTGCCCGAAACTGCGTCAAACACCGCGTCCTATGCAGACGCTTTACAAGACAACGCAGCCCACGCACCCGGCCCATGAACATTGCTTCCGACCTTCCTATCGTCGCCACCCTGTCGGTCAACGACATGCGCGAACGCATTCGCCGCAAAAGCCACCTCAAGGGCCGCCAGCCCGAGGATGCCGCCATGGCCGAAGTGGCGCAACTGCTGGGCCCGCGCCCGGACGCGGGTTTTCGGCGCGACCTGCTCATCGAATACCTGCACCGCCTGAACGACCACTTTGGCGTGCTGCACGACCGCCACCTGGTGGCACTGGCGCGGCAGATGAACCTGCCGATGGCCGAGGTGTATGAGGTGGCCAGCTTCTATCACCACTTTGAGATCGCGCGTGGCGAGGGCGCAGAGGCCCCGCGCCTGGTGCTGCGCGTGTGCGACAGCCTGAGCTGCAGCCTGGCCGGTGCGCGCGAACTGCTGGCCGTGCTGCCCGAACGCCTGCGCGCCGCAGGGCAGGGCGATGTGCAGGTGCAGGCCGTACCCTGCGTGGGCCGCTGCGAGCAGGCGCCCGTGGCCGTGGTGCACCAGTGCCCGGTGCCGCGTGCCACGGTCGATTCCGTGCTGGATGTGGTGAATTCCAAGCCAATTAGGGCTGTAGCGCTTCATCCGCCTGGGCTGGTAGCTATCAATTTTGATGTTTCTGCGTTGGCCGAGAAAAGCGTTCCCGCGCAGCCGTACGTCATCAGCCCCGCCCACACCGACCTCAAAACCTACCGCGCCCACGGTGGCTACCAACTGGCGGCGGCGCTGGTCAACGGCGAGATGGAGGCCGAGGCCGTGCTCACGGCGATGGAGGATTCGGGCCTGCGTGGCCTGGGTGGTGCCGGTTTTCCCACAGGGCGCAAGTGGCGCATCGTGCGTGACCAATTGGCGCCGCGCCTGATGGCGGTGAACATCGACGAAGGCGAGCCCGGCACCTTCAAGGACCGCACCTACCTCGAGCGCGACCCGCACCGCTTTCTGGAGGGCATGCTCATCGCCGCCCAGGTGGTGGGCACCGAGGCCATCTACATCTACCTGCGCGACGAATACCACGGCTGCCGCGCGCTGCTGCAGGCTGCGCTCGACGACCTGCACGCCGAGCCGCCATGCCCCTTGCCGTACATCGAGCTGCGGCGCGGCGCGGGCGCCTACATCTGCGGCGAAGAGTCGGCCATGATCGAAAGCATCGAAGGCAAACGCGGTGAGCCGCGCATGCGCCCGCCCTACATCGCGCAGGTGGGCCTGTTCGGCCGCCCCACGCTGGAGCACAACTTCGAGACGCTGTACTGGGTGCGCGACATCGTTGAAAAAGGCCCGCAGTGGTTTGCCGGTTTTGGCCGCCATGGGCGCAAGGGGCTGCGCAGTTTCAGCGTGAGCGGGCGGGTGAAACACCCCGGCGTCAAGCTCGCGCCCGCAGGCATCACGGTGCAGGAACTCATCGACGAATACTGCGGCGGCATGCAGGATGGCCATCAGCTCTACGCCTACCTGCCCGGCGGCGCCTCGGGCGGCATCCTGCCCGCCCACCTCAACCAGATACCGCTCGACTTCGACACCCTGCAGCCCTACGGTTGCTTCATCGGATCGGCCGCCGTCATCGTGCTCAGCCAGCACGACCGGGCGCGCGATGCGGCGCTGAACGTGATGCGGTTTTTCGAGCACGAAAGCTGCGGCCAGTGCACGCCCTGCCGCGTAGGCACGGCCAAGGCCGCCACGCTGATGGAGGCGGGTGAGTGGGATGCCACGCTGCTTGATGACCTGGCGCAGGTGATGGGCGATGCGTCTATCTGCGGGCTGGGGCAGGCGGCGCCCAACCCCATTCGTAGCGTGCAGAAGTATTTTGCGCACGAGGTGGCTGCATGAACGCGCGCACCCTTCCAATCCCCGTGGGCGATATGACGGCTGAACAGGCCATCGTTTTTGAACTGGACGGCCAACCCGTCACCGCCCACCCCGGCGAAACCATCCTCAAGGCCGCACAGCGCCACGGTGTGGACATCCCCCACCTGTGCTACACCGACGGCCTGCGCCCCGACGGCAACTGCCGCGCCTGTGTGGTCGAGATTGTGGGCGAGCGCACGTTGGCCCCCAGCTGCTGCCGCGCCCCGGCGCAAGGCATGAAAGTGCAGGCCGCCAGCCCCCGCGCCCGCAAAAGCCAGCAGATGGTGGTGGAGATGCTGCTGTCGGACATGCCCGACAAAGGCTACCGCTGGAACGATGGTGAAAAAAATACTCCTGAATTGATAGCTGGTAGCGCTTATTCATCAAGCGCTAGCGGCCCATTTGATTCAAATATTTCAGCCACAGTGGGCCAGCACGGAGAGCTCAGCGCCTGGGCCAGCCGCATGGGCGTCGCGGTGCGCCCGGCGCTCAAAGGCCTGCGCCGCGAGCAACCCGCGCCCGACCTCAGCCACCCGGCCATGGCCGTCAACCTCGATGCCTGCATCCAATGCAACCGCTGCGTGCGCGCCTGCCGCGAGGAGCAGGTCAACGACGTGATCGGCTACGCCCAGCGCGGTGCCGAGAGCAAGATCGTCTTCGACCTGGACGACCCCATGGCCGAAAGCACCTGCGTGGCCTGCGGCGAATGTGTGCAAGCCTGCCCCACGGGTGCGCTCAGCGCCAAGACGCGCATCGGCTCGCAGGTGGTGGACCGCAAGGTGGACTCGGTCTGCCCGTTCTGCGGCGTGGGCTGCCTCGTCACCTACAACGTCAAGGACGAAAAAATCGTCAGCGTGGACGGGCGCGACGGCCCGGCCAACCATGGCCGCCTGTGCGTCAAGGGGCGCTTTGGTTTTGACTACGCCCATCACCCCGACCGGCTCACCATGCCGCTGATCCGCAAGCCCGGCGTGCCCAAGGAAGTGCGCCCCTACGGTGCCGACTGGCGCGACACCTTCCGCGAAGCGACCTGGGACGAGGCGTTGGACTTGGCAGCAGCCCAGCTCAAGGGCTTGCACGGCACACACGGCCCCAAGGCGCTGGCGGGCTTTGGCTCGGCCAAGGGCAGCAACGAAGAGGCTTACCTGTTCCAGAAACTGGTGCGCACCGGCTTTGGCAGCAACAACGTGGACCATTGCACGCGGCTGTGCCATGCCTCCAGCGTGGCCGCGCTGCTCGAAGGCGTGGGCTCGGGTGCGGTGAGCAACCCGGTGAATGACGTGGAGCGTGCCGAACTGATCCTGGTGATCGGCTCCAACCCCACGGCCAACCACCCCGTGGCGGCCACGTGGATGAAAAACGCCGCCCAGCGCGGCGCCAAAATCGTGCTGGCCGACCCGCGTGTGACCGACATCGGCCGCCACGCCTGGCGCACCCTGCAGTTCAAGGCCGACACCGACGTGGCCATGCTCAACGCGCTGATCCACACGGTGATCGACGAGGGCCTGGTGGATGAAGCCTTTGTGCGCGACCGCACCAGCAACTTCGACGCCCTCAAGGCCAATGTGATGGCCTGCAGCCCCGAGGCCATGGCCCCGGTGTGTGGTATTCCGGCCGAGACGCTGCGCGAGGTGGCGCGTGCGTTTGCGCAGTCCAAGGCGTCGATGATTCTCTGGGGCATGGGCGTGAGCCAGCATGTGCACGGCACCGACAACGCGCGCTGCCTGATCGCGTTGTGCGCCGTCACCGGCCAGATCGGCAAGCCCGGATCGGGCCTGCACCCGCTGCGCGGCCAGAACAACGTGCAGGGCGCAAGCGATGCGGGGCTGATCCCCATGATGTTCCCCAACTACCAGCGCGTGGACAACGCCGGGGCGCATGCCTGGTTTGAAGACTTCTGGGGTACCAAGCTGGATGAAGCGCCCGGCTACACCGTGGTCGAGATCATGCACAAAGCGCTGGCGCCGGACAGCGACCCGCACAAGGTGCGCGGCATGTACATCATGGGCGAGAACCCCGCCATGAGCGACCCCGACCTGAACCATGCGCGCCATGCGCTGGCCAGTCTGGAGCACCTGGTGGTGCAGGACATCTTCCTCACCGAAACCGCCTGGCTGGCCGATGTGGTGCTGCCCGCCAGCGCCTGGCCTGAAAAGGCGGGCACGGCCAGCAACACCGACCGCATGGTGCAGATGGGCCGCCGCGCGCTGAACCCACCGGGCGGTGCGCGGCCCGACCTGTGGATCATTCAGCAGATCGCCACGCGGATGGGGCTGGCGTGGGCCTATGAGGGTGAGGAGTCGGGCGTGGCCGCCGTGTACGACGAAATGCGCCAGGCCATGCAAGCCAGCATTGGCGGCATCACCTGGAGTCGGCTGGAGCGCGACTCCAGCGTGACCTACCCCTGCCTTGCCGAAGACGACCCAGGCCAGCCCATCGTTTTTACCGAGCAATTCCCCACGCCCACAGGGCGCCTCAAGCTGGTGCCTGCCAATGTGATCTCGGCCGCCGAGACGCCCAATGCCGACTACCCCCTGGTGCTGATCACCGGGCGCCAGTTGGAGCACTGGCACACAGGTAGCATGACGCGGCGCAGCGCCGTGCTCGATGCGATCGAGCCCATGGCCACAGCATCCTTGCACGGCGAGGAACTGGCGCGGCTGGGCGTGCAGCCCGGCACGATGGTGGGCATTCGCTCGCGGCGCGGCATGGTGCAGGTACGGGTGCGGCGCGACGACGGCACGCCGCGTGGCGCCGTGTTCATGCCCTTCGCCTACGTGGAGGCGGCGGCCAACTTGCTCACCAACGCCGCGCTGGACCCATTTGGCAAGATCCCGGAGTTCAAGTACTGCGCCGTGGCCGTCGAACTGTTGCCAGGCAGCAGTGCCGGAGCTTGAGGGCTTTGCGGGTATTGCCGCGCGTGGCCGCATGCCGGGGTAAAGTGGGTGCCCATGACAGAGCGCCCCTACACCGACGTTGCCGTGACCATGCGGTGCGAGCACATCGACAACCGCTGGCAGCCCTGGCGCTGGTCGCTGGCCGAGGTGGTCATCGACCAGCCCGCCTTTGGCACCGCGCCGCGCCAGTTGCTCAATGACGAGCGCGAACAGCGCTGGCTGTTTCCGGGCTTTCGCGTCGAACTGTTCCGCGACGACGCCGAGGGCTACCACCTCAACCTCACCTCGCCCGCGCCCTGCTGGTTTGTGATGTGGCGCCGCGATGAAGACACCGGTACCGGCGAGATCCCGCTGGCCCGCCCCGTGGCCGTGAGCCTGAGCTACCACGACGCTGGTCGCTGGCTGGACGCGCAGGAAACCGTCGAGCAGGTGCCCGCTGCCCCCGAGGTGGTGGAGGCCCTGCGCGCCTTCGTGGCCGAGCACTACCAGCCCGAGCCCAAGCGCCGTAAGCGCCCCGACAGCTTCCGGTCGCTGCAGGACCGGTTTGGCAACCCGGCCTCGGTGTCCACCGAGAAACTGCGCGGTGGCGGTACAGGGGGAGGCGGCCATGGCTGACGGATTCCTTGGGCGCTGGTCGCGCCGCAAGCAGGATGTGCTGGCAGGCAAGCCGGTCAAAGAGCCGCCAGCGCCTGCCGTAAAAGCACCTGTACCGGCACCCGCAGCGGCCACACCCCTGGCGGCGGGGGCGCAGGATGCCGCGCAGCCAGCTTCCGGTGACGGCGCCCCGGTGGTGGATGCGCTGCCAGCGCCTACTTTGTCAGACGCCCAGGCCCTTACACCCGCGTCAGACTTCAAGCCCTTTGTGGACCGTGCGGTATCGCCCGAGGTGCGCAACCTGGCGATGAAAAAACTCTTTGCCGACCCCCATTTCAACGTGATGGACGGCCTGGATATCTACGTGGGCGACTACACCCAGCCCGACCCGCTGCCGGAAGGCATGTTGCGCAAGATCGCCAGCGCCCACACCATGGGTTTTTTCGACCACGAGAAGAAGCCTGCAGAGGACGCGCTAGAGCCCCTGCCGGACGGCGCGCAGGCAATAGCCCCGGCTGCCACTCAGCCTCGGGATGATGCGGAGGCGGATGGTGCCGCAGACGTGGCACAGTCCGGGGTATGCAACGCTATTCCTAGCGCTTCCTCCAGCGAGCCTGAGGTGGCCGCCTGCTCCCCTGCCGGGGACGTGGCGGCCATGCCAGCCAGCCACAGCCACAATGACCACGACGCTCCTTTGCGACTGCAACCAGACGATGCCCCTCAACGCCAAAGCGTTGGGCGAGGCGCTGCATGAAGACCTGACCCTTCACTCCACCCTGTGTCGGCGCGACGCGGGGTCGTTTCAAAAAGCCATCCAGTCCGGGCAGGATGTGGTGGTGGCCTGCACCCAGGAACAACGCCTTTTTGGCGACCTGGGCCAGCAAACCGAGGGCGCGGTGTCGCCCATCCGCTTTGTCAACATCCGCGAAACCGGCGGCTGGAGCCGCGATGCCGCCAAGGCCAGCCCCAAGATCGCCGCATTGTTGGCGGCCGCGCGCCTGCCCGATCCGGAGCCCGTGCCCACGGTCACCTACAAGAGTGCAGGCCGTTTGCTCATCATCGGCCCGCTCGACCAGGCCGAGCAGGCGGCAGCCCTGGTGTCGGATGTGCTTGATGTCACGCTGTTCACCCAAGGCCCTGGCAATGCCGGTGGCGCCCAGGCCCGGCGCTACCCCGTGCTGGGCGGGCGCATCACCGGCCTTACGGGCTGGTTGGGCGCGTTCGAGCTGGAATGGGCGGCCGACAACCCCATCGACCTTGATCTGTGCACGCGCTGCAATGCCTGTGTGGCCGCCTGCCCTGAAAACGCGATTGGCCTCGACTACCAAATCGACCTGGCGGCCTGCCAGTCGCACCGCTCCTGCGTGAAGGTGTGCCAGGTGGCCGGTGCCATCGACTTCACCCGCGAGGCCACCGCGCAGACTGAGCGCTTTGACCTGGTGCTGGACCTGCGCTCGGCCACCGCCACGCCCACCTTCTTGCAGCACGCGCTGCCGCAGGGCTACTTCCGCTGGGACGGGCGCGACCTGTCGGCTCTGCTCAAGCTGCGCGAGCTGGTGGGGGAGTTCGAGAAGCCCAAGTTCTTTGCCTACAAGCAAAAGCTCTGCGCCCACAGCCGTAACGCCACTGTGGGCTGCAACGCTTGCGTGGACATCTGCTCAGCCGAGGCGATCAGCAGCGACAAGGGCCGCCAGCGCATCGTCGTCAACCCCAATTTGTGCGTGGGCTGCGGCGCCTGCACCACCGTGTGCCCCACGGGCGCGCTGACCTATGCCTACCCTAGCGCCACGAACCAGGGCACCAAGCTCAAAACCCTGCTGTCCACCTACACCGCCGCAGGCGGCAAAGATGCCGTGCTTCTGCTGCACAGCCAAGAGCGCGGCCAGGCGCTGGTGGAAGAACTGGGGCGTGCTGCCCAACTGAAGCTGGCGCACGGCGTGCCCGCCAACGTGATTCCGGTGGCGCTGTGGCACACCGCCAGCACGGGGGTGGACCTGTGGCTCAGCGCCGTGGCCTATGGCGCGTCGCAAGTGGTGGTGCTGGCCACGCACGAAGAGGCGCCGCAGTACCTCGATGGCCTGCAGGCGCAGATGGATGTGGCGCAAGCCATCTTGCGTGGCCTGGGCTACACCGGCACGCATCTGCAAATGCTGCGCGCCACGCACCCCACCGAGCTGGATGCCGCGCTGCAGGCCCTGGGCCAGACCCGCCAGAAGACCCCCGCCGTGGCCGCGCGTTTTGCCGTGGCGCAAGAAAAGCGCAGCACGTTGGAGATGGCGATCGATCACCTCATCGAGCAGGCCCCGATGCCGGTGGCCGACCGGCCCGAGGCCATTGCCTTGCCTGCTGCTGGCGCGCCACTGGGCGCCATTGAGGTCAACAAAGACCGCTGCACCCTGTGCCTGAGCTGTGTGAGCGCCTGCCCCGCCAGCGCGCTGCAAGATAACCCCCAGTTGCCCCAACTGCGCTTCATCGAAAAGAACTGCGTGCAGTGCGGCCTGTGCGCCACCACCTGCCCCGAAGACGCCATCACCTTGCAACCGCGCCTGCTGCTGACGCCCGAGCGTGCGCAACTGCGCGTGCTGAACGAGGCCAAGCCCTGGGCCTGCGTGCGCTGCAGCAAACCTTTTGGCACGGTGAAGGCCATCGAGGCCATGCTGGGCAAGCTCTCGGGCCATGCCATGTTCCAGGGCGATGCGCTGGAGCGCCTGAAGATGTGCAGCGACTGCCGTGTGATCGACCTGTATTCCTCCCAAAGCGAAACGAAAGTGACCGACCTGTGAGCGCCCAACCTGCTTCTTTGACGCCGCCCGGCGGCAGCTCCGCGCTGGACGAAGAAACCGCGCGCGCCGAACTCTATGGCCTGTTGTCGCAGCTGTACTACGCCGCGCCCGACCCCGAGCTGCTGTCAGCCCTGCGCGTGGCGGTGACCGAGGCACCCGCCGAGGGCGGTTTTTTGCAAGAGCCCTGGCAACAACTGGTGGGCACTGCCCGCGCATTGGATGGGGCGGTCATCACGCAGGAGTTCGATCGCCTTTTCGGTGGCGTGGGCAAGCCCGAGGTGTACCTGTACGGGTCGCATTATCTGAGTGGCTTTTTGAATGAAAAACCACTGGCCCGGCTGCGCACCGACCTGGACCGATGGGGGCTGGCGCGTGGCGACACCATGCCCGAAACCGAGGACCATATTGCCTATCTGTGTGAGGTGATGCGCTACCTGATTGCGGGTGACGATGTAGCTGTCTGCAACCTTACGAATCAGCGCGACTTTTTTGCCACACATCTGCAGCCCTGGGTGCTGTTGTTGTGTGATGCCTTGCAGGCCCATCCACAGGCCCGTTTTTATGCCGCATTGGCCCAGTTCACACGGGCCTTTGTATCGGTGGAGACCCAGGGATTCGACATGATGGAGTGACCTCAAAGGTCCGCAGAAACCCTGATGCGGGCGCTATAAAAGATGAGTGCATTAGTGGGAGGTGTAAAGCGCGATTGCAGGCTTTTACACACTGACATAGACTCGTATGAATTACGTTTCATAGCTGCCAGCCATTCTGGAGACAAGCATGCAGAACCGCCAGCCAAATTCTTCCTCACGCCGGAGCTTCTTTTCCGGTGCCGCCACCGTAGGGGCTGCTGCCGCAGCCGTCGTGGCTCTCCCCCAGGTTGTTCCCTCTGATGCCACGGTGTCTGAGCCTGCCCGCGTGGCGCCAGAAAAGGGTGGTGGCTACCACCTGTCTGCCCACGTCAAGCAGTACTACAAAACCACCCAACTCTGACAGCGGGGCGTTCCATGTTGCTCACCAAAAAGTCCTCCCACGCTGCGCAGGCCGTTTCGGCGTCTGCCTCTCCTTTTGTCCACAGCCTGCGCCGTGGCCTGTCGCAGGCCCTGCCCACCATGGACCGGCGCTCCTTCCTGCGCCGCTCTGGCCTGGGTGTGGGCGTCGGCATTGCTGCGTCGCAACTGACGCTGGTCAAAAAATCCAACGCCGCTGAAGGCGCCAAGGTCGGTATCGGCGACAGCAAGATCGAAGTGCGCCGCACCATCTGCAGCCACTGTTCGGTGGGCTGCGCGGTCGATGCTGTGGTCGAAAACGGCGTGTGGGTGCGCCAGGAGCCTGTGTTCGATTCGCCCATCAACCTGGGCGCCCACTGCGCCAAGGGCGCTGCGCTGCGCGAGCACGGCCATGGCGAATACCGCCTGCGCTACCCCATGAAGCTCGTCAACGGCAAGTACGAGCGCATCAGCTGGGACACGGCGCTGAACGAGATCACCGCCAAGATGCAGGAGCTGCGCAAGGCCAGCGGCCCTGACAGCGTGTACTTTGTTGGCTCGTCCAAGCACAACAACGAGCAGGCTTATCTGCTGCGCAAGTTCGTGAGCTTCTGGGGCACCAACAACTGCGACCACCAGGCGCGCATCTGCCACTCCACCACCGTGGCCGGTGTGGCCAACACATGGGGCTACGGCGCCATGACCAATTCGTACAACGACATGCAAAACAGCAAGGTCGCCCTGTACATTGGCTCCAACGCCGCCGAGGCCCACCCGGTGAGCATGCTGCACATGCTGCATGCCAAGGAAACCGGTTGCAAGATGATTGTGGTGGACCCGCGTTTCACCCGCACGGCCGCCAAGGCCGACGAGTACGTGCGCATCCGCTCGGGCACCGACATCCCATTCCTCTTCGGCCTGCTGTACCACATCTTCAAGAACGGCTGGGAAGACAAGAAGTACATCCACGACCGTGTCTATGGCATGGAAAAGGTGCGCGAGGACGTGCTGGCCAAGTGGACACCCGACAAGGTGGAAGAGGCCTGCGGCGTCAAGGAAGCGCAAATGCTCAAGGTCGCCAAGATGCTGCATGACAACAGCCCTGGCACCATCGTGTGGTGCATGGGCCAGACCCAGCACACCATCGGCAATGCCATGGTGCGCGCATCGTGCATCTTGCAATTGGCGCTGGGCAATGTGGGCAAGAGCGGCGGCGGCACCAACATCTTCCGTGGGCACGACAACGTGCAAGGCGCCACCGACGTGGGCCCCAACCCTGATTCGCTGCCCGGCTACTACGGCCTGGCCGAAGGTTCGTGGAAACACTTCGCCGCTGCGTGGGGTGTGGATTTTGAGTGGATCAAAAAGCAGTACGCAACGCCCGCGATGATGTCCAAGAACGGCATCACCGTTTCGCGCTGGATTGATGGTGTGCTGGAGAACAACGAGCTCATCGACCAGGACTCCAACCTGCGCGGCGTGTTCTTCTGGGGCCATGCGCCCAACTCGCAAACCCGTGGCCTGGAAATGAAGCGCGCCATGGACAAGCTGGACTTGCTGGTGGTGGTGGACCCTTACCCATCCGCCACCGCCGCCATGGCCGCCATGCCGGGCAAAGCCGAAGACTTGAACCCCAACCGCGCTGTGTACCTGCTGCCTGCGGCCACGCAGTTCGAGACCAGCGGGTCGTGTACGGCGTCCAATCGCTCCATTCAGTGGCGCGAAAAAGTGATCGAGCCGCTGTGGGAAAGCCGCTCGGACCACATGATCATGCACCAGTTCGCCGAGAAGCTCGGCTTTGCTGCCGAGCTGTCCAAGAACTACAAGATGCAGAAGGTCAAGGGCATGGACGAGCCCATGGTCGAGGACATTCTGCGCGAAATCAACAAGTCGGTTTGGACCATTGGCTACACCGGCCAAAGCCCTGAGCGTCTGAAGGCGCACATGAAGAACATGAACGTGTTCGACGTGAAAACCTTGAAGGCCAAGGGCGGTAAAGACAAGGAAACGGGCTACGACTTCACGGGCGACTACTTCGGCCTGCCATGGCCATGTTTTGGCACACCCGAGCTCAAGCACCCTGGTTCTTCCAACCTGTACGACACATCCAAGCACGTGATGGACGGCGGTGGCAACTTCCGCGCCAACTTCGGTGTGGAGAAAGATGGCGTCAACCTGCTGGCCGAAGATGGCTCGCACTCGCTGGGCGCTGAAATCACCACCGGCTATCCCGAGTTCGACCACGTGCTGCTTAAAAAGCTGGGCTGGTGGGACGACCTCAGCGACGCCGAGAAGGCCAAGGCCGAAGGCAAGAACTGGAAGACCGATTCCTCGGGGGGCATCATTCGCGTGGCCATGAAGCACGGCTGCCACCCCTTCGGCAATGCCAAGGCGCGGGCCGTGGTCTGGAACTTCCCCGATGCCATCCCGCAGCACCGTGAGCCTTTGTACGGCACCAAGCCTGAGCTGGTCGCCAAGTACCCCACGCACGACGACAAGAAGGCCTTCTGGCGCCTGCCCACGCTCTATAAGAGCGTGCAGGAGAAGAACGTGGCCGACAAGGCCTACGAGAAATTCCCGCTCATCCTGAGCTCGGGTCGCCTGGTCGAGTACGAGGGCGGCGGCGAAGAGACGCGGTCCAACCCCTGGCTGGCCGAACTGCAACAGGAGTCGTTCGTCGAGATCAACCCCAAGACGGCCACCGATCGTGGCATTCGCAACGGCGAGCGCGTGTGGCTGAGCTCGCCCACGGGTGCGCGCATCAATGTGCAGGCGCTGGTCACCGAGCGCGTGGCCCCCGATACCGTGTGGATGCCCTTCCACTTCTCGGGCCGCTGGCAGGGTGCGGATTTGCTCGCCTACTACCCCAAGGGCGCAGCGCCCGTGGTGCGTGGCGAGGCCGTCAACACCGCAACGACGTATGGCTACGACAGCGTGACCATGATGCAAGAAACCAAGACCACGATCTGCAACGTGGAACGCGCTTGATCGCGGAGCGAGGAGACACGACATGGCACGAATGAAATTTATCTGTGACGCAGAGCGCTGCATCGAATGCAACGGCTGCGTGACCGCCTGCAAAAACGAACACGAGGTGCCCTGGGGCGTGAACCGCCGCCGCGTGGTCACACTCAACGACGGTGTGCCTGGTGAAAAATCCATCTCGGTGGCCTGCATGCATTGCAGCGACGCACCTTGCATGGCCGTCTGCCCCGTCAACTGCTTTTACCGCACCGAAGAGGGTGTGGTGCTGCACGACAAGGACGTGTGCATCGGCTGCGGCTACTGCAGCTATGCCTGCCCGTTTGGCGCGCCGCAGTTCCCGTCGCAAGGCACGTTTGGCGTGCGCGGCAAAATGGACAAATGCACTTTCTGCGCCGGTGGCCCCGAGGCCCACGGCAGCCAGGCCGAGTTTGAAAAATACGGCCGCAACCGCCTGGCCGAAGGCAAGCTGCCAGCCTGCGCCGAAATGTGCTCCACCAAGGCCTTGCTGGCTGGCGATGGCGACGTGGTGGCGGACATCTTCCGCAACCGCGTGGTGCAACGTGGCAAGGGTGCCGAGGTGTGGGGCTGGGGCACGGCCTATGGTTCACAACAGGCAGGACAGCCTGCAGGAGGCAAGTCATGATGATCCAGCGTCTTGTTCCTACGGCCTTTATCGCCGCCGTTGCCCTGGTGGCGCTGACTGCCTGTGGTGAAAAGCCCCAGACGGGCGCAGGCATCCGTGGCGATGCACCGCTTTATGCGGGAACAGGCAGCAACTTCATGCAGCCCGGCTGGAAGCCCGGAGACAAAGCCAGCTGGGAGGCGGAACTGAAGGCACGCCAGCTGTACAGCCAGAACGAATACACCCGCACCCCCGCAGCGAAGTGAGGCCCGCCATGAAACACATCATGTGGTCCCTGGCGTTGCTGGCCGGCCTGGCCGGTGGGCCAGCAGGCGCCCAGGCTCCGGCGGCTGTGGATGCGGCCGCCGCACCCGCACCTGCAGCGGCCGGTGGCATCCAGAGCCAGAACATCTTCGAGGTCAAGCCAGACGCCGACGCCAATCCCCAATACGCCGAGCAAACCAACGGTGAACGCATGAAGGTGCAGCCCGGCAACAACGCACCCATGTGGCGCCAGGTGGGGCAGGGCGTGACGGGTTACAGCAGCCTGCCCAAAAGCGAAGCACCCGAGGCGGGCAACCTGATCCAGCCTTTTGTGCAGTATCCCGGCTCACGCGTGACCAATGCGGGCGAGGCCTGGCGCCAAGTGCGCAATCAGTGGATCATTCCTTACGGCGCTGCCCTGTTTGCCATTGTCCTGCTGGCGCTTGGCATCTTCTACTTCGTCAAAGGGCCGCTGGGGCATGCTCACCCTGAAGGGGCACCCGCCCGCCGCATCGAGCGCTTCACACCGTTCGAGCGCGCTGCGCACTGGGCCAACGCCTTTGCCTTTATTGCCTTGGCCATCTCGGGCATCGTGATGGCTTTTGGCAAATTTTTCCTGTTGCCGTTGCTGGGCAGCACCTTGTTTGGTTGGTTGACCTACGCGCTCAAGAACGTGCACAACTTCATGGGCCCGTTGTTTGCCGTGTCGTTGTTGGTGATCATCCTCACCTTCGTCAAGGACAACATCGCCAACCGGGCCGACTTTGTATGGCTGGCCAAAGGCGGCGGCATGTTCGGCGGCGGCCACCAGCAGGTGCCCTCGCACCGCTTCAACGCAGGCGAAAAAGGCCTGTTCTGGTGGGGCATCACCATTCCCGGCATCTTTGTGGTGGCTACGGGCCTGGTGCTCGACAAGCTCATCCCCGGTTTTGGCGACGTGCGCAGCGACATGCAGATCGCCCACATGATCCACGCCACCCTGGCCATCTGGATGATGGCGCTGATCTGCGGCCACATCTACATGGGCACGGTGGGCATGCATGGTGCCTACAAAGCCATGAAGACAGGCTATGTGAGCGAGGCCTGGGCCAAGGAGCACCACGAACTTTGGCTCGACGATGTGCAAGCCGGAAAAATCCCCCGCCAGCGCAGCGCCAGCGAGCCAGCGGCCGATGCTTCTGCTGCAGCCAAACCATCTGCGGGCCAGCCCGCGCAGGTATGAGATGAGGACACGCACCATGACGATGATGAAGCCACTTTTCTCTCGCCCCTCCGTGCTGGCGCTGTGCGCGGTCAGCCTGTGCACCTGGGCCACGCTCGCATCGGCCAAGCTGCCCGCACCTTCGCCTGAGGCCGCAGCCAAGGCCGCAGAAGCTGCCGCCAAGGCCGCCTGGGCGGGCAAGGTGGGCGGCTACCAACTGTGCCTTTCCCAAGACCGCGTAGCAGCCTACTACCGCAAAACCACCCCAGCGGCCAAGCCTGCTGCGGCAGGGCTTGCCGCTTGCGCGGACCCAGGGCCTTTTGCCTACACCCCACCTGCGGCCCAGCCCGCGCCACCGCCCGCAGCAGCAACAACAACGACACCGGCAGCAGCGCCCAAGTCCTGAGCGTTTTGTACCTGTTGGTCTGAAGGCCGCGCACGGTGTACTGTGCGCGGCTTTTTCATTGTGGGTGTGCACTAGCGGGCCTGTGTGGGCACCTGACCTCTACGGGCGGACCTTTCGTCGATGTCCCCTCACGACCTCATGCCTGCTCTCACTCCCCATGGAGCGGGAGTGCGTATATTTGCACCATGATCCAAGCTTCGCCTTCTGCTCCAACCGTTGTTGCTACGCCCGTGCTGCCACGCCTCACCCAAGCCCAGGCGCCCCTCACCCACCACGTGAACGTCATCAACGAACGGGGTGAAAGCGAGCAGTTGCAGATCCCCGCCGAGCGGCCCCTCACCATCTATGTGGACAAGCGCGAGCTGGTCACCCTCATGACGCTGGGCGCGCAGCCCGAGCTTCTGGTGCTGGGCTACCTGCGCAACCAGCGCCTGGTCGAGTCGGTGTTCGACATCGAATCCATCACCGTGGACTGGGAGGTCCACGCCGCCGCCGTGCGCACGCGCCACGGCATCGCCCGCATCGAAGAGCGCACCGCCAGCAAGGTGGTTACCACCGGCTGTGGCCAAGGCAGCGTGTTCGGCGGCCTCATGGACGAGGTGGACCGCATCGCATTGCCCGAGGCGCAGCTGACGCAGGCCCAGCTCTATGGCATCGTCAACGCCATCCGCCTCAAGGAGACCACCTACAAATCCGCAGGTTCGGTGCACGGCTGCGCCCTGTTCCAAGGCGAAGAACTGCGGACCTTTGTGGAAGACGTGGGCCGCCACAACGCCATCGACACCATCGCCGGGTGGATGTGGATGAATCCCGACAGCGATGCCGCACCCATGTCCGGTGCCGACAAGGTGTTCTACACCACAGGCCGCCTCACCAGCGAGATGGTGATCAAGTCCGCCCAGATGGGTGTGCCCATTGTGGTCTCGCGCAGCGGCATGACACAGATGGGCCACGCGGTGGCCCAGCAACTGGGCCTGTGCGCCATCGGGCGGGCCACCAACCGCCGGTTTGTGTGCTACAGCGGTGCGCAGCGGCTGGTGCTGCAGCCGGA
Organism: Acidovorax sp.; assembly: GCF_027492855.1. GTDB lineage: Bacteria > Pseudomonadota > Gammaproteobacteria > Burkholderiales > Burkholderiaceae_C > Acidovorax. Next base: position 83,010 of record NZ_JAPUDY010000026.1, on the reverse strand, counting down.
GCTGGCGCAGCAGGCAGTGGTGCCTGTGGTCGGGGCGGGTGGTGGGGGTGATTGAGGGAGAAGGAGCTTTCGACCCATTGCAGTTATCGGCCCTAGATTGAGTGTGCGCGCTGACGGCTCTGTAGCGGACTCCTGCCCTTCGGCCCAGCTCAAACGATGAGCGATGTTTCAGAAACTGGTTTGGCTCGCGGAAAATTCACTCCTTGCGCGTTGCGGTAACCTAACGAGCTTCCATCACCACTACCTTGCGACCCGTCCCATGCTCACAACGCAACAGCCCGTGACCGTAGGACAACTCGCGCGCCAACTGCAGGCAGCCGATCGCGGCGGGCTCGAAATCGAGCTCCCCGCCGATGTGCAGTTCGATCCCCCCTTCACTCCCGGTGCGTCGGTCGATGGCGGCAAGTTGCGTTTCGCTCGCCTTGAGGACCGGAACTCGGCAGCGGCGTTGGATGTCTTGGCCGAGTTGGGTGATCCTCCCTTCGACGAGCAGGTAGTGTGGGCCGCAGCCTATGACCTGTGGCGCCGCGAGATTGGCAACACCGACATGGCTAGCGGAAGGTTCCTGGCGGCTGTCCACCCATGGGTCAGCGTCCTGCGCTTAGCGACGCCCCTCATCACGTGCCCGGCCGACGTCTTCGACGCCCTGCATCTCGTTGAGGCCACCCTGCCCTACCTTGAAGCGGTCGAACTGCCCGATGTGGTGGCGGTTTGCGATGCAGAGCAGCCGCACACGGTGAACGACCTCGCCGGCGGGGCCTTCTATCACGCGCTGTCGAGTTGGTTCGGCCGTAAGCCAGCTACTGCACGCGACATGGTCGAGCTACTGCTGGCACAGCCGTGCAAAACGCGTGGCAACCTGCTGGGCGCGGCCTGGATGGCATGGTTCGCATCGGACCCGCAGGCATCGGTCTCACGCCTGGTAGACGTAGACATACGCTCCGACTTGACCGAACTTCACGAGGTCACCTGCTGGATCGCCGGCCGTATGCTTACGGAGCCAAGCCTGTCGGCCGAGCTGGCACCGGCGCTGGAAGCATGCGTCCTGCTCCGGATAACCAACGAGGATGTCGTTCAGCGCCAGGCCGGACTGCGCGCTGCCAGCGCAGTCCTCCACCTGCGGCGCACCTTTGATGAAGCCTTGCGTGCACGCATCGCCGCAGGCGACCAAGATGCGGTCGGGTGCGTTGCGCAGTCCTTGTCACGCAACGACGGAGACTTGCTACAGGCAGGCATCTTCTTCGATTGGCTTCCGCTGTGTGTCGGGCTAGGCCATGGGTTCGACCGTGTAATAGACGAGCTGGACTACAGTCTCTCTCGGCTATTGCACACCGAGTCGGCACACGCCGAACCAGTACTTGAGTTCCTCGAAGCCTGGGTCCGCGCCCATCTCGGCTCGACAGTAGGCAAGCGTGAGTTCGCGGATCGCTTCGATGCGTGCACGCAGGCTCTGCGCTCCCATCCCCCGTTGCTAGCCCGCGTGTTCACCCGCTGGATGTTCGCCGAAGGCCAAGCTACTGCGAATGCGGCGGCGGGCATGGTCGCAGATGTGCGCTCCGATGGCCATACGGCGATCAAGTTTGATCGAGCGTTGCTCGACACTGCCACGGAGGCCGACCTGTTGTATGTGGTCAGGCGGATGCTTGGCTTCCTGATTGAGCCCAAGCAGATGATCACGTTAGCTCTGTCCTTGCTGGAATTGCGCAACGCAAAGGAGCGCGTATTGCCCTTTCTTCGTTGGGTTCTCTACGAAGAAATCGGCTATGACTACCCAGGAACAACGAGCGATGCACTAAAACAACGGGCCGCACATGAGACGGACAATGACGTGAGAGAACTGCTGGGCAGCATTGCAGCGCAGTTGGAGGCTGACATGTCGGCGCTGGAGACGCTCCCGCGCCTGCGCGAACTCAAAGTTCCGATGGCCCTGCGCCGAGATCTCGCTAAAGCCCGAGCGAAGGAGATGCAGAGTTCAATTCACGAGGCGCAGAAGCGATCAGTCTTTGCGCAAATCGTCACGCAGGTGCACATCAAGGCTGGTGAGACCAGCTTTCAGCACCATGGCGAATCGTGGACCGAGCCCATGCACTTTGCATCTCACTCTGTGTCGTTCGAGATGCCTCGGCGCGAGGTGCTCGATCCCGTTGGCAATGCCTATCGAAGACTGCAATTGCGCACAGCCAAGCGGGAGCTCACATGAATGCCAGTAACCCAATGCGTCTGGCGCTCTCGCACTACCTACGTACGCTGCGAGAGCGCGACGAGTTCGACCGGCTGCTGCCAGAACTGTTAACACAGATGGGGTACGTACCACTGGTCAAGCCCAAGGCCGGGGTGCGCCAATTCGGCGTCGATTTCCCGGCGGCAGGCCGATCTCTGACGGATGGCGTCAACGAGCTGCTGCTGTTCGTCATAAAGCAGGGCGACATCGGCCGGCGCACTTGGAGCGGGGATCCCAATGCTGTGCGTGAGAGCATGGAGGAGATCATCGATGTCTGGCTCGCCAGCCATGTGCCGCCCGAGTACAAAGACCACCGCAAAGTGATCGTGGTTGCAACCACAGGTGACCTTGGGCAGGAAGTGCAGCCCAACTGGGTGGGCTTTGCCACGCGCCATCCCCAGCTCAACTTCGAGTTTTGGGGTGCGGACGAGGTATCCGACTTGGTCGAGGCGCACCTGCTGAACGAACACCTCTTTGACGGCCAAGACCGTGCCGACCTGCGCAAGGCACTTGTGATGGGCGCCGACAGCGACTACCGTTTTGAGCATCTCTGCGGACTCATGCTTCGCCAACTGGGCATCGCGCCCGACGGCCAGTTGGATGGGAAAGGCGCTCAGCAAACCATCCCGGCACTCCTCAAATCGCTGCGCCGGGTCCACCTGGCTGCATTGGTGTGCTCACACTGGGCCGATGGCGAGAACGAGCGCCGCCAGGCGCTCTGGGTGATGGAGCGCACGCTGCTGTGGTGCTTCCATCGTGTCGTCCTGCAATCATTACAAGAGCGGCAGGACGTCCGTGAGGTAGTGGGAGATATCTGGCGCTCCTACCTGCAAGCGGCCAGCCGCTACTACGACGCTGTGGCTGCACACATCCGCGTAAAGGACGGCCTGTCGGGGTACACGCGGGAAGGCGCTGAGTATTCGGTGCTGCTACTCGAACAGGTTGGCCTCCTCGCTTCAATCGGGCTCTCGGCTGCCTTGATTGAGCCGGGCCAGAATGACGCGTGGCGGGCGCGCTCCAGTGAATTCGCGACTGCGCTTGCCGCCATGCTGCGCAACCACCAAGCGGCAGCCTCCCCGAGACTGGACGGACAAGTGATCGACATCTGTCTGGCGCTGGTGCTGTTCATCCAAACGGGGCAGCACGACCTAGCCCGTTGGTGGACTGCCGAGATCACGGGGCGCCTGAATTTCGTGTTCAGGATCGGCCGTATGTTCCCGGTGGGTTCCGACTCCCTCGACGATTTGGTCGAGCTTGAGGTGCGTGGCAACGACGAGTTCAAAGGCCTTATGCGCCGCCACTCGTGGCTACTGGCCACCATGGGGTCCTGGTGTGCGATGCAGGGCCAGGACAACGTATACCAGGGTCTCGCAGAGAGCCATGCCAAAGAATATCCCGATGTAGGCAGTCAGCTCTGGCATCCAACTGCCGATTGGGCATCAAACTGGTATTTTGGGCCAGCACACCAGGGAAGCGGTAGCACTGAAGCTCCTTACGCCTTGCCAGCATCTGCGCAAACTTTGCGCGACCGCATCGCGCAATTCAACGCAACTGGCCGCCTTAGATGGGAGGAAAACTCGCCAGCCCTGGCAATGGGCTTGTGGCCGATAGACTTCATCGCTTGTCGGCATTTCAGAACACCCCTGCCAGCATCGATGTGGTACTACCTAGACAGCCAACCGCCGCAGGGCGGAGAAGAGGTCATAGGGCCTCCCACGCTGTCTCTCTGAGATCCCGTGCGTTTAAGCACACCGGGCCGTACCTGCCAGGAGCAGCCACTCGATAATGGCTGCATGCAGCGCATTAAAAAAATCGACGGCGAACTCACGAAACTTTTTCGCGGCTTTGAGCAAACAGCGCAAGGCCTTGAGTTCGAGCTGTTGGGAGACCTCCTCCAAGTTGACTTGAAGTCCATCCAGTTTTCCGGGCTGTACTTCTTCGAAGTGTGGTCTATCCCCTATGGCGCCGCAATGCTTGATGACTGGCTCTCTTGCTTCACGGCGACGTGGGATCAAGAGGAATTCAAGAAGTCATCCGTGCCCTCGTGTCAGAAGGGTCGTATGGCGAAACACACGGCCGTTCATGAGTGGATGCCCCTGTACTTAGGCAAATCTGAAAAGCTCGGAAAGCGCGTCTGGGAGCACATCCATCTGGCAGCAGATAAGCGCACATTCGCCTTGAAGCTGAAAGCGCGCAATCTTCTAGAGGGCAATCGATATCGCCTGTCCGTGCTACGCCTGGACTTGGCGAACTATCCCGTGCTCGCGCCCAAGATCGAAGCAGCGCTCCGTCGAAAGCATTTGCCGCTTGTCGGACGGCAGTAGGAATTCATAGACTCTTGGTGGAGCTCTTGCCGGCCAAAAAAGCACGACTGCATTGGGTCGGCACGAGCCTGTCACTGCACGCAGAAGCGGTCTTCCGTGCAGGTACTCGGCTGACCACGCAATCGAGAGGCTTGTTCCGAGGGCGAAGTGGCTGTTTAAAACCGGCGACGTTCAACGGCTGGTGCTGGCGGATGCTGCCGTTCAGGCATTGGACCGTGAATGACTCAGATCAGCCTGAACCAGCCCTCCCAACCCCCCGTTCCGACCAGCAGCTATTCAGTCACCAGTTACCGCCCCCACAACCGTCATCCCCCAATGGCATGATGCGCGCATGAAAGACCTGAACGCCAGCAGTAGCAGCACCTGGGCCGACACCTTGCCCAGCCAGTGGGGGCCAGAACTTGCTCAGACTGAGATCGAAGTCCCGCTGAATCAGTCTCCGCAAGACCCGCCACCGCAACCGCTGGCCCGGCCCATGGCGGCTTCCGGGCGCCTTTCGCTGTGGGGCTGGATGCGTGAGGGCCTGCGCGCTTCGCTGTTTCTGCCGCCCCGCACGGCGGCGGCCGCGCCCACGCCGTGGCAGTTGTTGGTGCTGTCGTTGGTCAGCGGCGCCTTGCTGGTGGCGGCGGCGCGTCTGAATGTGGTGGGGCCTGCGCAGTTCAATCTGCGCGGCTGGCTTGCGCCGATGTGGAGCGGCCTGGTGCTGCTGTGGCTGGCCTGGTGGGCCATGGCGCCTGCACAGCGTGCGTCTGCTGCACCAGCAGTCTCGTCGGCGGCAGGTGTGCCCGCGCCCACGGGTGGGTTGGCCGCCTGGTATGCGCTGACGGCCTGGGCGCCGTTGGTGCCTACGCTGGGGCTGTATGCCACTTCGGTCACGGCCCTGCACTGGCCTGATTGGTGGAGTGGCCCAGTGGCGTCCATTGTTTTCTGGGTGATCTATGGTGTGCTGCTGGCGTGGGTGCTGGCCGCCTTGGTGGTGGTGAGCGCACGCTTCATTCGCTCGCGTGTGCGCACGGCGGCTTTTGCGGTGGCCATGACGGCGGTGATCGGGGTGGGGATGTGGCAGTTTCAGGACCAGCCCTGGGAGTTGGACGTGGAGGCCATGGCGGCGGCCTCTGCCGCATCCGGCGACGAGGCAGAAGCACACGAGCCTGTGCCGCTGGTGCTGACGCAGGCCGTGTTTGAGGGCCAGCAGGCGTTGTGGCTGCGGCAAATGGATGCGCTGGCGCCCGAGCGCCCTGGTGTGGTGGATGTCTATGGGCTGGTGTTTGCCCCGTATGCCGACGAAAACGTGTTCCGCCGCGAGAGCACCATGGTCAGCACCTTGCTGCAAGAGCGTTTTGATGCCCAGGGCCGGGTGTTGCACCTGCTCAACCATGCCGAAACCGCCCAAACCCATGCCTGGGCGACGCCCGAGAACCTGCGGCGGGCCGTGGCCGTGCTGGCTGCGCGCATGGACCGTGAGCACGATGTGCTGGTGGTCTATATGACCTCCCACGGGGCAAAGGACCATGCGCTGGCCGCTTCGCACTGGCCGCTGCAGGTGGAGCCCGCCACGCCCGAGATGCTGCGCGCGGTGCTGGACGAGGCGGGCATCCACAATCGGGTGATTGCCGTCTCGGCCTGCTTTTCGGGCGGCTGGATCGAGCCGCTGGCCACCGACAGCACCCTCATCATGACGGCGGCCGACGCCACGCACACCTCGTATGGCTGTGGCCGGATGTCGGAGCTGACCTTTTTTGGCCGCGCCGTGTTCAATGAGCAACTGCGCCAGACGCATTCGTTCACCGAGGCGTTTGCCAAGGCCGTGCCGCTGATTGCCCAGCGCGAGGTGGAGGCGGGCAAGGCCGATGGTTTCTCTAATCCGCAGATACGCGTGGGGGCGCAGATAGCGCCGGTCCTCCAGGCGCTGGAGCAACGCCTGGGAGCCATCGGCGTGGAGGCCGGTGCGCAGGCGCCTGCTGCTGTGGCCGCCCCTGGGGGCGATGCCCAGTAGTAGCCCAGTGGGCCCAGCGCCCTTGAACCCCGCCCCAAACACCCCACGGCCAGCCAGCCCGTTCGCTTTGCGCTAAGGTTCCATGCCATGAATCTGTCATTTTTGCGCCTTGGCTGGCGTACCCTGGCCCGGGACCTGCGCGCGGGCGAGCTGCGCTTGCTGATCGTGGCTGTCACGCTGGCGGTGGCGGCGCTCACCTCGGTGGGCTTTTTTGCCGACCGCCTGCAGGGCGGACTGCAGCGCGATGCCTTGCAACTGCTGGGTGGCGATGCGGTGGTGGCCAGCGACAACCCGACCCCGGCGCCGTTTGTGGACCGCGCCAAGGCGCTGGGGCTGCAGTCGGTGACCACGCTGGGTTTCCCCACCATGGGCCGCGCCAGCGACGCGCAGGGCGGTGCCAGCAAACTGGTGGCGCTCAAGAGCGTGCAGCCGGGCTACCCGCTGCGTGGCAGCCTCACGGTGGCCGATGCCCCCGGCGCGCTGGAGCAGCCTACGCGCGACATCCCCGCGCCGGGTGAGGTGTGGGTGGATGCCCCCCTGCTTGAATCGCTGAACCTCGCCATGGGCGACAAACTGCTGCTGGGCGATGCGCAACTGCGCATCGCGCGCATCATCGTCATCGAGCCCGACCGGGGTGCGGGCTTCATGAACTTTGCGCCGCGCGTGATGGTCAATGAGAGCGACCTGCCCGCCACGGGCCTGGTGCAGCCCGCCAGCCGCCTCACCCACCGCTTCGCCGTGATCGGCCCCGCGCCCGCCGTCAAGGCGTTCAGCGAGTGGGCGGCGGTCGAGGCCAAGAAACCCGAGGTGCACGGCGTGCGGGTGGAGTCGCTCGACAGCGGCCGCCCCGAGATGCGCCAGACGCTGGACCGTGCGCAAAAATTCCTGAGCCTGGTGGCCCTGCTGGCCGCGCTGCTGTCGGCCGTGGCCGTGGCGCTGGCCGCGCGCGGCTTTGCGGCCGAGCACCTCGATGCCTCGGCCATGCTGCGCGTGCTGGGCCAGAGCCAGCGCACCATTGCGGGTGCCTACACCACCGAATTCGCGCTGGTGGGGCTGTTTGCCAGCGCGCTGGGCGTGCTGCTCGGCTACGCGGTGCACCACGCCTTTGTGCTGCTGCTGGCGGGCCTGGTCGAGTCGGCCCTGCCGCCGCCCAGCCTGTGGCCCGTGGCGTTTGGTGTGGGCATGGGGCTTACGCTGTTGTTCGCCTTTGGCCTGCCGCCCGTGCTGCAACTGGCCCAGGTGCCGCCGCTGCGCGTGATCCGGCGTGACGTGGGCGGGCTCAAGCCCGCCTCGCTGGCTGTGTTGGGCGTGGGCATTGCGGGGTTTGCCGCGCTGCTGCTGACGGTGAGCAGCGACATCAAGCTGGGCCTGATCGCCGTGGGTGGCTTTGCCGGGGCGGTGGCATTGTTTGCGGGGCTGTCGTGGGTGGCCGTCAAGCTGCTCAGAAAGAGCGTGAATGAAAGTACCGCGCCGCGCTGGCTGGTGCTGGCCACGCGGCAGATCTCGGCGCGCCCGGCCTATGCCGTGGTGCAGGTCAGCAGCCTGGCCGTGGGGCTGCTGGCCCTGGTGCTGCTGGTGCTGCTGCGCACCGACCTGGTGGACAGTTGGCGCAAGGCCACCCCGCCCGATGCGCCCAACCGCTTCGTCATCAACGTGATGCCCGACCAGTCCGAGGCCTTCCAGCAAACGCTCAAGGACGGCGGCGTGGCCCGCTACGACTGGTATCCCATGATCCGTGGTCGCCTGGTGGCTGTGAACGGCCAGCCCGTGGGCCCCGACAGCTACGCCGACGACCGCGCCAAGCGCCTGGTGGACCGCGAGTTCAACCTTTCCAACGCGGTGGAGGCCCCGGCCCACAACCAGGTCGTGGCCGGGGCGTGGACGCCGGGCGAAGAGGGCGCCATCAGCGTCGAGGAGGGCATTGCCCAGACGCTGGGCCTGCAGATGGGCGACCGCCTGACGTTCGACATGGGGGGCATGCAGAACGAAGCGCGTGTCACCAGCCTGCGCAAGGTGGACTGGGGCTCCATGCGCGCCAACTTCTTTGTGATGTACCCGGTGGCCGAGGTGAAGAACGCACCGGTCACTTACCTGGCGGCCTACCGCGCGCCTGAGGCGCATGGCTTTGACAACGCCCTGGTGCGCCAGTTTCCCAACATCACCAACGTGGACATGGGCGCCACCATTGCCCAGGTGCAGCGGGTTTTGGAGCAGGTGATCCGTGCGGTGGAATTTCTGTTCGCGTTCACGCTCGCCGCCGGGCTGGTGGTGCTGTTTGCCGCCGTCACCGCCACGCGCGAGGAGCGCGCCCGCGAGTACGCCATCATGCGCGCCGTGGGCGCCCGCGCCAGCCTGCTGCGCCAGGTGCAGCGGGCCGAACTGGTGGGCGTGGGCCTGCTGGCAGGTTTTCTGGCCAGCGCGGTGGCGGTGGGCGTGGGCTGGGCGCTGGCGCGCTACGTGTTCGACTTCACCTGGACAGCCGCGCCCTGGGTGCCCCTGGCAGGCGCCGTGGCCGGTGCGGTGCTGGCGCTGGCGGCTGGCTGGTGGGGCCTGCGCGAGGTGCTGCTGCGCCCTGTGGTGGATACGCTGCGCCGCGCCGCAGAGTAAGTACGCCCCGTACCATCAATTGATATGAATTTGATAGCTGCTAGCGCTTGATATATAAGCGCTAGAGCCTGTTTTTATATGAATTCTGACGTAGACACAAACACCGGCGAAACAACCGCCGCCCCAGCCGCTGCCACGCCCTTCGACTGGATCGGCGGCGAAGAGCGCGTGCTCGCCCTCACCGAGCGGTTTTACGACCTCATGGACCTGGAGCCCGCCTATGCCGAGCTGCGCGCGGCCCATGGCAGCGACCTGGGCCAGGCGCGGCAGAAGCTGTTCTGGTTCCTCTGCGGCTGGTTGGGCGGGCCGGACCACTACCAAAGCCGCTTTGGCCACCCGCGCCTGCGCATGCGGCACATGCCGTTCTCTATCGGCGTCAAGGAGCGCGACCAGTGGGTGGCCTGCATGGACCAGGCCATGGGCGAGACGGGCGTGCCCGCCGAGCTGCGCACCCGCTTGAAGGAGAGCTTCATGGGCACGGCCGACTGGATGCGCAACCGGTAGACAGCAACCGGTTGCAAGCAGGGAGGTAGCGCTTCGTCAGACTTGGTGCTACCGTGGGCACCCTCTCGATCTGACGAAAGGTGCCCCAGCCATGAAAGCCCCCCTGATTTTCTGCACGGGCCTTCTGGCCTGCATGCTGTCGCAGGCCCAGCCCCAGCCCGCGTCACCCGCAGGTGGTGACACCTGGAGCAACGTGCCCAGCGCCTCGGACGACCGCTTCACCAACCCCAAGAGCAAGCTCTACGCCGGCCCCAACGGTTGGCACAACTTTGGCGAGGTGCGCGCCGAGGTTGCGGGCGCGGCGGGCAAGCGCTACGCCATGAAGACAGGGCTGAATTACCTGGAGACCCCCAAGTCCTTCGTGTTCGCCAGCAACTCGCAACTGCAGTTGACCGAGATGGATTTCGGCACCAACAAGCCCGCCCCCGGCGTGTATGAGGTGGGGGCCAAGCCCAATGCCGCCCAGAAGACGGCGGCGGTGTCGTTCATGGACTCGTCCGGCGGCAAGCTGCTGGGCTGGAAAAGCGCCGACAAGGCCGGCACCGTGACCGTGTCGCAGGTCAACGGCTACCTGTACTTCAAGGCCCGCGGCCTGCGCCTGGTGCCCGAGGGGCTGCACAACACCGGCGACCTCAAGCAGCCCATGGTGCTGGGTGTGGAGGGCGCGGTAGCACCTGAGCGATGAGTTGCTATATTTTGTATAGCATGTTGCGCTTGATGGATAAGCGATAGCGCCTGTTTTGTCTGATGGTTGGTGCTGACGCACATACCGGCGAAGAGCGCATGGGCGCCTTGACCGGGCGTTTTCGCGACCTCGTGGGCCTGGAGCCCGCCCATGCCGAGATCGCAAACACGTTCTGAGGGTTTCAGCCTTGCAACGAAAGGGTGGGTGAATGCTCTACCACGAGTCTCAGCGGCTTGGCCGCGCGACCATCGTTGGGTTTCTGGCCCTGACGCTCATCATCCTTTTCCAGCTGGGTTTCAGTGGCTGGACCTTGCACCGCATGCACAGCGAAATGAGCGTGACGCTGGTCAATCTTTCGGACATCCAGATCGAGTCGCTGGAGCTCAAGTCCACGGTGGGCGAGCTGCGCCGGTTTGAAAAAGACATTCTGCTGGCCGGGCGAGAGGACGCGCAAGGCTTGGCGACCGCAGAAAAGCGCTGGGCTGAAAGCCTGGAGCGAGCGCTTGCTCTGGTCGAGAAAATCCGCCTGGAGGGCAAGGCGCACGGAGACAGCGTTGCGATAGACGCCGCCGCCCTGGAGCGCGCCCTGACCGCCTACGGCCAAGGCGTGCAAGCGCTGGTGCCGGAGCTCAAGGCAAACGGCGATTTGACGGCGCAACAGGCCAACGCCAGGTTGTTGCCAGCTAAGCAAAGTGCTTACGCCCTTTCCGAAGAACTCGATCGCATCGTTGAAAAAGCCGAGGAACAGGAGCAGGAGGCGATCGCCCGCCTGGTGCACCAGCGCCGGTGGCTGATGGGGGCTTTGGGGGCCATCGGTGTGATCAGCCTGCTCATCAGCCTTGCGCTTGGGCTCAGCGTCACCCGCTCCAGCCTGCGCATCAGCCGCAGCCTGGAGCATCAGTCCCTGCACGACACGCTGACCGGCCTGCTCAACCGGCGCGGCTTGACCGCAAGCATGAATGCCTACCTTGCGCTGGGTGGTGCGCTGGCCTACGTTGACCTTGACCGCTTCAAACTGGTCAACGACCTGTGCGGCCATACGGCGGGTGACGATCTGCTCGTCGAACTCACCCAGAAAATCAGCACCGCCTGCCAGCAGCGAAATGCCCAGGTGGCGCGCCTTGGCGGCGACGAGTTCGCCATCTGGATGGGCGGGGAGACGACGCTGGAAACCATCCGTCCGCTGGCGCAAGAAATCGTGCAACTCATCGAAGCGCACCATTTCGTCTGGTTGGGGCAACCGATGCTTTTGGGGGCTTCGATCGGACTGGCCATGGCCCAACCCGGCGACCTGCACCGTGAAGCCATCGCCCGCGCCGACGCGGCCTGCCGCCTGGCCAAACAACCTGGGGGCGCCAAAGTGCTGGTCTATGAAGAGGCCGATCCGTTTTTGGTCAAAGCGCGCCAGGAGGAGCAATGGGCCGTGCGGCTGCCGCAGTTCATCCGCGACAACCGTTTTCTGCTCTACGGCCAGCGCGTGTTTTCGCTGCAGCCGCACCGCCCGGCTCAGCGTGGGCATATCGAGGTGCTGCTGCGCGGCCTGGATGACCAGGGGCACATCGTCAGCCCCATGACCTTCATCACCGCGGCCGAGCGTTTCAACCTGATGCCGAAAATCGATCGCTGGGTGATCGAGACGCTGCTCGCCAGCCCGCTGCATCCCGATTGTGATTACGCGGTCAACCTGTCTGGGCAGACCCTGATGGACAAAGACTATTTGCCCCACCTGGAGGCGCTGCTGCGCGCTTCGGGCCGTGCCCGGCAAATCAGCTTCGAGATCACAGAATCGGCAGCCATGAGCAGCATCGAAACGGCCAGGGATTACATCCGCAGGCTCAAGGTGCTGGGCTGCCGCTTCGCGCTGGACGACTTTGGCAGCGGGTTCTCTTCGTTTGCCTACCTGCGCGATCTGCAGGTGGACTACCTGAAGATCGACGGCAGCCTAGTGCGGATCCTTGGGCGGGACGCTGCCGATGCTGCGCTCGTCGAGGCGATCGTGCGGATGTCCCAGGCGCTTGGCCTTCAAACCATTGCGGAGTTTGTTGAGACGGACGCCATTGCCGCCCAGCTCACCAAAATGGGTGTGGACTACGGCCAGGGCTATGGCCTGCACCTGCCCGAGCCGTTGGCCGGGATAGGACCTGGCATGCCGCTGGCAGGGCGCGCGTAGTGGCGCGCGCAATGGTGTGATTTGCCCGCACGCATGTCTGCTGCGGCGGCAGCGGCAATCACCTTCTTGCGCCCCCGCTGGGCTGCAGCAGCACCACCAGCGCCCCCGCGCCGCCGTCCATGGGCCGGGCCTGCACAAAGGCCAGCACCTCGCTCTTTTGCACCAGCCAGCGCTGCACGCGGCTTTTGAGCACGGGGCTCTTGCCGGGCGAGCCCAGCCCTTTGCCGTGCACCACGCGCACGCAGCGCAGCCCTGTCTTGTGGGCGTGGCGGATAAAGTCGCCCAGCGCCTCGCGGGCCTCGTCCACGCGCAGGCCGTGCAGGTCGAGCTGGCGCTGAATGCTCCAGTGGCCGGAGCGCAGGCGGCGCGTGATCTCCACGCCGATGCCGGGGCGTCGAAAGCTCAACTGGTCGTCGGTGTCGAGCAGGGTGCTCACGTCGAAATCGTCGCTGATGGATTCCTGCAGCACACGTTCCTCATCCAGCCAATGCTGCAGGGGCAGCGGCTCGGGCGGTTCGGGGCTGTGCCAGTGCCGGTCGTGGTACTGGCCCTTGAGCGCCTGCACGGTGCCCACGGCGTCACGAAACAGGTTGCGCTCGGCTTGGTTGCGCCGCTGGGCCTCGCGCAGCAGGTGCTGGCGTTCGGCCTCGCGCTGCGCGGCCTGCGCCAACGCCTGGCGCAGCGGTTTCAGGTCTTGCAGCGATTTGGCTTTCACGATCATGGCGGCTACTACGACTACTGCTACTGCAGATACTCCACGGCGATGAATTGCGTGACCTGGGCAGGGTTGAAGTTGTCGTCGCTCACAAAAACCAGCACACGCGACCCGCTGGGCAGCGGCGGCCCCCAGGCCATGGCCTCGATGTTGTCGATGTGTTTCAGGCCCAGGTGGGCAAAGTCGGCCACCAGGGTCTTGGGGGCAGGGGTGTGGTTGCCGGGCGCCAGCGCGGCCAGGCCCAGGGTGTCGCTGACACCGGCCAGTGGAATGCGATACAGCCGGACCGAATTGCCCACGCCCAGCGTGTAGGAGCGCTCCAGCACCAGCAGGTGGTTGGGGCCGTCTGCCAGGATCTCGCTCACACCGTTGGTGGTGTAGCCGCCGGGCAGGGGGCTTTTGTGCGGCACGGCGTCGGGCTGGTAGGCGATCTGGCGCAGCACCCGGCCGTTGTCCGCATCGATGGCGGTGATGCGCACCGGCGCGCCGCCGTTGGCGGGCGTGGCGCGTGGGCCATCCTGCAGCCAGGGGCCTTCCATGGCGACCCAGGCGGTGCGGCCGTCGGGCATGAGGGCCAGGCCCTCCAGTGTGGCGTTGTCGCGCGGGCCGGTGCCTGCTGCCCTGCGGGGCTGGAACGCCTCGGGCAACGCATGGTCGCGCTGCAGCGCGCCATCGGCTGCACGTGTCGTGCGCAGTGCGGGGCCAAAGCCGCGCGCAAAGTCGCCCTCGCTGGTCCACAGAAAGGCCTGGCCGCCGGGCAGCCAGCGCACGGCCTCGGGGTCGGGTACATCCAGGCCATCGAGCGCGCGGCGCCTGGGCGGGTAGGGCTGGCCGCTGGGGCTGAGCAGGGAGGTGACACCCGTGAATCGCGGCGTGTCGAGCGTTTGGGCGGTGTAGTGGATGCGTGCGGTGTAAAAGCGCGCGTGGTCTACGTTGGATCGGTCGTCGCTCAGCAGGATGTAGCGGTCCTGCGCTGCGTCGTAGTCGATGCCGGAGAGGCCGCCCACGGTGGTGCCGTCAAAGTTCCAGCCCTTCTCCAGCGTGGCCTCGCCGATGAGGCGCAGGCAGGGGCAGGCCTGGGTGGGCAGCGGCAGGGGTGGCTGGGGCTCTGGTGCGGGCGCTACGCATGCCTGCAGCAGTGCAACGACAGCCAGCAGGGCCGCTGCAGCGAGGCGGGAGGCTTTCATATCAGGCCCTTCTCCGCCATCGACAGTGCCTGGCCCGGCGCCACGATGACGTGGTCGAGCACACGCACATCCACCAGCGCCAGCGTGCTTTTCAGGGTCTGGGTCAGGGCCTCGTCGGCGCGGCTGGGCTGCACGTTGCCGCTGGGGTGGTTGTGGGCCAGCACCACGGCGGCGGCTTGGTGGTGCAGGGCGCGCAGCACCACCTCGCGCGGGTACACGCTGGTCTGGGTGAGCGTGCCGCGAAACAGCTCCTCCAGCGCCAGCAGCCGGTTTTGTGCGTCGAGGAACAACACGGCAAACACCTCGTGCCCTTTGGCGGCCAGGTGCAACTGCAGGTAGTGCCTGACGGCGTTGGGCGAGTCGAACACCTCGCGCTCGCGCAGTTGCTGAGCCAGGGCGCGGCGCGCGAGCTCGAGCACGGCCACCAGCTCGGCGCGTTTGGCGGGGCCCAGGCCTTTGATGCGCTCAAGGTCGGCTGCGCTCGTGTGCAGCAGCCCGGCAATGCCGCCAAAGCCGCCGGAGACGGCGCCCGTGGCGGGGTCGATGCCGGGCGGGTCGAGCAGCTCTTGCGCCATCTGCAGCACGCCTTTGCCCACGATGCCTGTCCGCAGCAGGATGGCCAGCAGCTCGGCATCGGCGAGGGCGGCGGGGCCGCGCGCCAGCAGTTTTTCGCGGGGCTGGGCGTCGGAGGGCAGGTCTTTGAGGGGCATGGAGCAGGGTCTTTGACACCCGTCAGGGGGCAACGGGCGTAGGGCTTTGCCCGGTTTTCTACAATTGGGGCAGTTTATCGGGACTCTCATGACTACTATCGCCGCCCCCCTTCCTACCGTTCAGCCGGGTTCTTTCCTCACGCTGCACTACCGCCTGGCCGGTCCGGCGGGCGATGTGATCAACACCTTTGCCGACAAGCCCGCTACCCTGTCGCTGGGCACGGGCGAGCTGTCGCCCGCCGTGGAGCAGCGCCTTCTGGGCCTGGCCGAAGGCACGCGCACCACGTTTGAGTTGCCTGCGGGCGAAGCTTTTGGCGAGCGCAATGCCGACATGCAGCAATGGGTGGCGCGCAAGCTGATGAATGAGCTGGGCGACCCTGATGAAAAATACAGTGTGGGCGATGTGGTGCAGTTCCCCACGCCCGACGGGTTGGGCAGCTACGCAGGCGCCGTGATGCAGGTGCGCGACGATGGCGCGGTGCTGTTTGACTTCAACCACCCGCTGGCGGGCCAGCCGGTGACCTTTGAAGTGCAGTTGATCGGGATCCTGTGATGATGGTGATGCTGTCGCCGCAAGAGATTCTGCTGGCCGAGCCGCGCGGCTTTTGCGCGGGCGTGGACCGCGCCATCGAGATCGTGGAGCGCGCCATCCAAAAATTTGGCGCGCCCATCTATGTGCGCCACGAAATCGTGCACAACACCTACGTGGTGAACGACCTCAAGGCCAAGGGAGCGATCTTCATCGAAGAGCTGTCGGACGTGCCACCCGGCGCCACGCTGGTCTTCAGCGCCCACGGGGTGAGCAAGGCCGTGCAGCAAGAAGCCGTGGCGCGCGGCTTCAGCATTTTTGACGCGACCTGCCCGCTGGTGACCAAGGTGCACGTCGAGGTGGCCAAGCTGGCCAAAGAGGGCTACGAGTTCATCATGATCGGCCACAAGGGCCACCCCGAGGTCGAGGGCACCATGGGCCAGCTCGACCACGGCATCCACCTGGTGGAAGACGTGGAAGACGTGGCCCGCGTGCAGCCCGCACAGACGGAAAAACTGGCCGTGGTGACGCAGACCACGCTGTCGGTGGACGACGCTGCCGAAATCTCGGCCGCTGTGCGCGCGCGTTTTCCGAGCGTGCGCGAGCCCAAGCAACAAGACATCTGCTACGCCACCCAGAACCGGCAGGACGCCGTCAAGGTGCTGAGCCCGCAGGTGGATGTGGTGATCGTGGTGGGCAGCCCCACCAGCTCCAACAGCAACCGCCTGCGCGAGCTGGCCGCCAAGCTGGGCACCACGGCCTACATGGTGGACAGCGCCGACGAGCTCAAAGGCGAATGGTTCGACGGCCTGGCGCGTGTGGGGCTCACGGCAGGCGCATCGGCGCCCGAAATTCTGGTGCAACAGGTTATCGACCGCATCAAGGCGCTGGGCGCGGTGTCGGTGCGCAGCATGGCGGGCATCGAGGAAACCATCAAGTTCCCGCTGCCCAAGGGGCTCAAGATTGACGCAGCCACCGGCCTGGAGATTCGCCAGCGCACCCCCGAGACTGGCCTGGGCTCGCACTGACGGCAGCGGGTTTCAGGGCAGACGGAGCCCGATAGCGCTCTGAATGCTATAAAATTAATAGCTGCTAGTGCTTATCTATCAAGCGCTAGCAGTTATTTTTATTCAAATTCCCGATACATGCTGTCATAGCGGCATTGCTGGCCCGCTCCACAGGTCCAGTGGTGGGTCGGCCGCCACCGCGCGCAGGATGTCGGTGCGCGAGATAAAGCCGGAGAGCACGCCCACCTCGTCCGTCACCGGCAGGCCCGGCAGGCCGGTATCCAGCAGCACGGCGGCCACGCGGCGCAGTTCCGTGTCGGCCGATACCGTGGGTACGGGGCTCACCATCACCTCGGCCACCGGGCGGCGCGCCAGGTCGATGGCCTGCTTCACTGCGCCGGGCTCGGGCAGCAGGTCGAGCGGCGCCATGTCGGCACGCAGCAGCAGGCCAATCACGCGGCCCAGCGCATCTACCACCGGGGCCTGCGCCACCTTGTGCTCGGCCAGGGTTTGCCAGGCATCGTTCACGCGCGCATTCGGCTGCACGCTGAGCGCGCCGGGGGTCATCACGTCGCTGACGCGGGTCAGGGGCTGGCGCGCCAGTTGAGGGCCTTGCTCGGTCTGCGCGTAGGCGCTCACGGCGTCGTGCATGCGCAGGTTGACCACGGGCGGCGGTGGGGCGGCTTCGTCCGCCGCCGGGCGGGGCGGGGCCTGGAAGGCGGGCGCGGGCTCGCCCTGCGCGTCCAGCG
The DNA here is from genome assembly GCF_027492855.1 of Acidovorax sp. Taxonomy (GTDB): domain Bacteria; phylum Pseudomonadota; class Gammaproteobacteria; order Burkholderiales; family Burkholderiaceae_C; genus Acidovorax. Next base: position 65,606 of record NZ_JAPUDY010000026.1, on the reverse strand, counting down.
CACGGGTGCGCAGCGCCTGGGGCCTTTGCACGCGCCGCACGGGCGAGATGTGCGACAGGTTTTCGGGGCCGCCCCGGTACATCTGCCCCGACGGGCCGAAGACAAAGAACATGTTTTCCTCCTGCAGGCAGGCCCGCGAAAGGCGTTCGCTGGGGGCTGAGCCATCCCATGTTATCGGCAGTTGCCGGGCGCGCCTGCAGCGGCTGTTGTATTGGTGTGTTGCGGGCAGCCCCTACACTGGCCCTTTCCTTTTTTCTGCCCCACGGAGTCCTTGCATGATCGACCGCGCCGCCATTGCCGCCGCCCGCCGCCAATTGGCCACCCAGCCCGACTTTTTGCGCACCACGCCGTTGATGCGCGTGTCCGGCCGATCCCTGGGCGTGGACTGCGGCGAGGTCTGGCTCAAGCTGGAGCACCTGCAGGTGGGCGGCAGCTTCAAGGCGCGCGGCATGTTGTACCGCTTGCTGGCCAACCCCGTGCCCGACAGCGGCGTGATCATCGCCTCCGGCGGCAATGCGGGCATTGCCGTGGCCGCCGCCGCCCAGGCGCTGGGCGTGCGCTGCGAGGTGTTTGTGCCCGAAGTCTCGCCCGAGGCCAAGCGCGCCCGCCTGCGCACGCTGGGGGCTGAGGTGGTGGTGACGGGCGCTGCATATTCCGAAGCATTCGAAGCCTGCGTGGCCCGCCAGAAGACCACCGGCGCGCTGCAGGCCCATGCCTACGACCAGCCCGAGGTGGTGGCCGGTGCGGGCACCTTGGCGCTGGAGATGGAAGAGCAGGGCGGCCGTCTGCCCGACAGCGTGCTGGTCAGCGTGGGCGGTGGCGGCCTCATCGGCGGCGTGGCCGCCTGGGTGGAGAGCCGCGCCCACGTGGTCGCGCTGGAGCCCGAACGCGCGCCCACCCTGCACGCCGCCCGCGCTGCAGGCCAGCCGGTGGATGTGGCGGTGAGCGGCGTGGCCGCCGACTCGCTGGGCGCGCGCCGCATCGGCGCCATTGGCTGGGAGATCAGCCAGCGCCACGTACACGACGCACTGCTGCTGCCCGACGAGGCCATCCGTGCAGCCCAGCTGTGGCTGTGGAAAGAACTGAAACTGGCCGTGGAACCCGCTGCCGCGCTGGGCCTGGCGGCCCTGCAAACAGGCGCCTACAAGCCCCAGCCGCAGGAGACGGTGGCCCTGATCCTGTGCGGCGCCAACTTCGACCCTGCAAGCCTCGCCTGAGCCGAGACCGACCACCCCTTTAAAATCCCACAATGCTAGATATTCTTCTCCTCCGCAAAGACCTCGACACCGCCATCGCGCGCCTGGAAACCCGCAAAAAGCCCCAAGCCTTCCTGGACGTTGCCGCCTTCCAGGCCCTGGAGTCCGAGCGCAAGACCCTGCAGACCCGCACCGAAGAGCTACAAGCCCAGCGTAACCAGTTGTCCAAGCAGGTCGGCATGCTGATGAGCCGGGGCGACAAGGACGGCGCCGAGGCCATCAAGGCCCAGGTGGCCGCAGGCAAGGTCGAGCTGGAGCAATCCGCCGCCCGCCTCGAGCAGATCCAGGCCGAACTGCAGGCCATGCTGGCGGCCGTGCCCAACCTGCCGCACGAATCCGTGCCCGTGGGCTCGGACGAGTCGGGCAACGTGGAAGTGCGCCGCTGGGGTTCGCCCGCCACCTTCGCCTTCGAGGTGAAAGACCACGTCGATGTGGGCACCCCGCTGGGCCTCGATTTCGACATGGGCGTCAAGCTCTCGGGCTCGCGCTTCACGGTGATGAAGGGCCCGATCGCCCGCCTGCACCGTGCGCTCAGCCAGTTCATGCTGGATGTGCAGACACAGGAGCACGGCTACACCGAGTGCTACGTGCCCTACGCCGTGAATGCCGACTCGCTCAAGGGCACCGGCCAGTTGCCCAAGTTCGAGGGTGATTTGTTCGCGGCCAAAAAGGGCGGCCAGGACGGCGAGCCTGTGCCCGACAACGCGGCGCTGTACCTCATCCCCACCAGCGAAGTGCCGCTGACCAACTTTGTGCGCGATGTGGTGGTGGCCGAGGCCGAGCTGCCCATCAAGCTCACAGCCCACACGCCCTGCTTTCGCTCTGAAGCGGGCAGCTATGGCCGCGACACGCGCGGCATGATCCGCCAGCACCAGTTCGACAAGGTCGAGATGGTGCAGATCACGCACCCCGACAAGAGCTACGAAGCGCTGGAAGACATGACCCGCCACGCCGAGGCCGTGCTGCAAAAGCTGGGCCTGCCGTACCGCGTGATGAGCCTGTGCACCGGCGACATGGGCTTTGGCGCCGCCAAGACCTATGACCTGGAAGTGTGGCTGCCTGCGCAGAACACCTACCGCGAGATCAGCTCGGTGAGCAACTGCGAAGCCTTCCAGTCCCGCCGTCTGCAGGCCCGCTTCAAGAACGCCCAGGGCAAGAACGAACTGGTCCACACCCTGAACGGCTCCGGCCTGGCCGTGGGCCGCACGCTGGTGGCAGTGCTCGAAAACTACCAGCAGGCCGACGGCAGCGTGACGGTGCCTGAAGTGCTGCGTCCCTATCTGGGCGGCATGGCGGTGTTGGCGCCATAAGGTTCGTGGTGGCGCCCGTTGCCGACGGCGGTTGATGTGATGAGGGATGCCATTTGCTGCGCTGGCGGGCTCGGTTCCTGATGGAAGGGCGCGAGCGGCGCGGCAGTATTCAGGCACCCCAACGCGGTTATTTGGTCACCGCGAACTTGCCCTTCATCAACCCGATGTGGCCGGGGAACGAACAGAAGAAGCTGTAGGCCTCGCCCACCTTGAGCTTCGACGCATCGAAGCTGACGGTGTCGCTCTCGCCGCCGCCGATCAGCTTGGTGGCCGCCAGCACGCGGGCATCACCGGGCTTGAGATAGCCCTTGTCCGCGCCGGCCGGGATCCCATCATTGGCCACGGCCTGCATGTCGGACGCTTTGACCAACACCCAGTTATGGCCCATGGCGGCCTTGGGCAGCTTGCCCGTGTGTACCAGCTTCAGCGTGACCTTTTTGCAGCTGGCGGGCACGCTCAGGCTTTCCTTGCTGAATTTCATGGCGTCCGTGCTCTCGATCTCGAGATCACACGGGCCTGCAATGGCGGAGCCAGCAGCAAACACAGAAGCGGCAACGACGATGTGTGCGAATCGCATGGTAAATATCCTTGGAAATAGTGAAGAGAGGCGATGTGTCTTTGGCGCGCAGAGACTGCTGGCTGCGCAAGATCGTGCCACCGGGCTCTTTGTTCACCAATGACTTGCGTCAAGACGCAGCTGGACGGCGCACAGGTGCGGGTGATTTCCATGGCCCGTCGAGGGGCCTTCTGGGAGGCGTATTGGCCGAGCGTTTGTCGTCCAAATCCTGCTATAATCGCAGGCTTCGACACACAGGAGAGGTGGCAGAGTGGTCGAATGTACCTGACTCGAAATCAGGCGTAGTAGCAATACTACCGTGGGTTCGAATCCCACCCTCTCCGCCAGTAAGCAAGCAAACAAGCGCCTTTCGGGGCGCTTTTTTGTTTCTATCTACCAATCTTTACACCATCAATGGCTCGCATTGCGATGGATCTGGTTGGACGGTACTGGACTTAAACCCGACGTGCCTGCTTCCGTTTGCAGCAGAGCTTCATCAACAGGCGCTGGGTCGACATCTCAATCTCTCTTGACTTCCTGGGGTCTATCCTTTTAAGATGAAAGCTCGTTGAGCAGACGTTCAGGTGTGTCTTCAAGGCACAGGCCAATACTCCGGACACAAAGGGCCGGAAGGCTCCGAAAACGTTTGAAAAACGTCCACACAAGGGGGACGAACTCGTCTTTATTGGCGTTGTTGGAGTTCGTCCCTATGGTTTGTGTAAGTTCATCTTTGGGCTCTCGTAATAGTGTCCCACTCAGCGTTGGCTCTGTACTCGCTGTGAGAGTTCCCGCCTCGGCTTTGCCTGTTGGCAAAGACATTGAAGCGTTGCCAGATGCGGCGTTTGCGGCTAGTTGTGAAAACTGCCCTCATGCTGAGCACGACGGTCGGCGCTCCAGACTCACCTCCCTTTTGCGCGTTAGTGAAGTCGCCAAAATTCTTGGCATTTCGCGTTCTACTATCTATGCGCAACTCCAGCAGCGTGGCGATCAACCGCACTCTGACTTCCCCCGCCCCATACGCCTGAACGCAGGCCCACGCTCCTCTGTGCGTTGGCGTGCCGATGACGTACAGGCCTGGATCGACTCTCGTCAACGCGCTCCGTAGCGCGCTCTCTTTTCCTCCGTCCCGACGTACCTGCCCCATCGACTGTGGGCTGGCGGAGCTTTGCATGCCAAAGCTCTGGGCAAGGCGAAGAAGTTCGTGCGTTCTGACGAATCGCCGGCCGCGTCGGATCTGTACATCCAACGCATGGGCGCAAGCATGAGCTTGAGTTGAAGAGGGGAGTTCATTGGCTGCCGTCGATGTCCACGGTACTGCCGATACCAACTGCGGAGTTTCTTAATTCGCGCAGAGATCCAGCTATCCGGAAATGCGAGCTAGCGCATGTACCGGCAACTTGCCCGTTTGCTTTCCAAGCGGCGGGCCACCTGAGGATTGAAAAATGTACGAGCGAAAGTACCACCCGAAAGTCCATCTTGAAATGGCCCCGAAGCTCCTACGGCATGCAGTTCACGCCGCTGACCTTCAAACTCAAGCGCCGATAGAGATCGCCTTGGTCTCTGCGCTGACTGCTATGGCGCTGTGCTGTCAAGGAGTGATCGACGTCAGGTCTCCCCCTGGTTTCCTGTCGCCTGTGAATCTGTTCTTTTGGGTAATCGCCATGTCGGGGGAGCGCAAGAGCGCCACTGACAAGCTATTTTTCCAACCCATCGTCGATCGGGAAATACTCGCTGAAGCACTCCGCGCGGCGCTGAAGGACCGTCATGAAGCTGCCTTCACAGTGTGGCTGATTCGACTGAAACAGTTAAAGGCGGACTTGGCGCAAGTTGTGAAGGCGGGCAAAGACTGCACAGGCTTGGAAGAGGCGATTGCTGAGCATCGCGGCACCAAGCCAGTGATGGAGATCCATCCCCGATGGCTTTATCACAATACAACCATCGAGGCTCTATTGAGGAATTTGCGCGATGTCTGGCCCTCCGCGGGGCTTATCAGTGCGGAGGGCGCGATCATTGCGAACAGTCGGGTAATGCAGCACTTGGGCTCGCTCACGGAGCTGTGGCAAGCGCCGGAGCTTATGCGAGTCGACCGTATCACGACGGGAGGCCTTTGCCTCCAGAGTCCTCATTTGACGTTCTCCATCATGACGCAGCGCGCTGTCTACGACGAGTTCATCCGTCGCAACGACGGTATGGCTGTGAAGATGGGGCTCACCTCTCGCATGCTGTTGTGCGAGCCGATTTCTCGCCAAGGTGAGAGGGAGGTCACCGTGGCAACTGCCGAGTCCACCCAAGCGCTTGAGGCCTTCCACGCCCGGACTGCTGAATTACTGGAGGAAAGCGTTGCCGCGATTAAAGAGCGCAGGCCTCGAAAGGTGGTCACTTATACCCCTGAAGCCGCACAGGTTTGGTACGACAGGGCTAGGGCTATTGAGTCGGATTTGCAGCCCGGGCGGTTCTTTCACGATATCCCTGGTTTTGCCTCGAAGATCGCGGAAAACGTTTCAAGAGTAGCGGCCCTTCTGCAATATTTCTGCAATGGAACCACTGAAATTGACGTTGATACCCTTCAGGCCGCTCGGGATATTTGCCAGTTTTTTGTGGATGAAATGAAAGAAATATCCACGCCATACGATCCTATGGAGAACGCTGCTATGTACGGGCAACTGCTTGAGGAATACTTGATTCGGTATCAGCGGACCACGCGCCGCACGGAGGTGGATATTAATAACCTTAAACAGTATGGACCGAACAGGATACGCAACAAGGAAAAGATGTGGATGGCTATCAATAATCTTTGTTGGTTGAACCGTGTCCACACCGAGCAGCGTGGACGCAGAACGGTTATCGTGCTTCATTGGGGCTACATCTAGTCGATAGGGCGTTGCTAAAGCCGCTATTAGCAGCTTTAGCAGCTCTTTTGGCCATGCTCAGGCGTCCTGTGTCCTTTTGGAAGGGGCGCTTGAACACAGTTTCGGATGTAAGTGATTTGATGAAAATTAGTATTGACGCTACCAATTTTGGAATTTTCTTCGTAATTCCTTAGACTATTTGGTGGACTATTTTGATAGTCTTGATTAATTTTCTGGGATTGTATGTTATGAATATTATTAAAGTAATAGACGATGGCCGTGTGAGTGCTAATGGTCAGATGAGAATGGCTGATGACTCTGCTAAAGAATCACTAAATGCAAGTGTTAAATTTCCTCTTCAGGAGGGGTTGGAGCTCAGCTTTGAGAATGCTTTACATTCCTCATTGTCGCCAGGTATTGTGATCAACGCAATAGATCACCAACTCTGCGATGGGCAGAAATCACGATCAATAGTGGAGATCGAGATTCGGTGGCTGGCTGAGATTCATGAAGCTGCAGTGAAGTGCAAAAGCAATAAGCGCAAGCTTATGGTTGGAAATAGGCTAAGTGCTCTTGGAGAACGGACTGCCTCTGGCTTCGCAAGCCTGCTGGTGGGTCAGACATGGCAGGGTGCTCATGATCGCCTCGCGAAGGTTCGCCAGCCTTACCTGCAGTGGGTCGCTAGGGCGTTCGATCGCCTGTGTTCCCACACGGCCCCTGATTTGCTGATTGACGAAGAGCGGGCCATCAGCCTTGCCCGACGCCTGGTCACAGAGATGGTTGGCCTATTGGAGAACAAACTTGTCCTGGCACGCCTCGATACGGTGCGCCGAGAGCATCAGCGAAAGCGCTCTGTCCTGGTTCAGCGTCTCGTTGCTTTCAAGCGAGCCTTCCCGAAACTGATGGTCCTACGCCTGGACCTTGGCTACGGTAAGGAGCACTCATCGATCTCGACGGATCGCATCATTGCTGATTGGGAGGCTCTCAAAGCCTTTATCACCACGAACTTTCCCAGCTACCTGCGCTATGTCGTCAAGCTTGAATATGGGCTGCAGAAGGGCGCCCACATGCATGTGCTGATGCTGTTCAATGGCGCAATGGTGCGTCAGGATGTGACCATTGCCAAGCTGATCGGAGAGCATTGGTCCAACGTGGTTACTGGCGGCATGGGTGTGTACTTCAACTGCAACGCAGCGCCCTACAAAAGCCGCTTTAGTTACTGCGGCGTGGGGGTGTTCAACAAGTTAGATGAGGCAACGGTGGCTGGATTTCAGGCGGTGGCCGACTACATCACCAAGCCCGATCCGTTCGTGACCTTGATGATGCCCAGTGAAAAGCGGTTTTACCGCGCACATCTGGCATTGCCAGAGAGAAGGCGCCGTCCGTGCTCCAAGGCAGCGGCTGTGGCAGCGTAGGTTGGCGTGAAGAGGAAAGGGCGCAACGCCCCTTCGTCCAAATTGTCAGATAGGACTCACGTAGCCCAATCCTCGCCGAAGACTTGTGCCTGTTGCAGGATCAGCTCCACAGCTGCCTCCTGCTGATCTGGCGGGTACTTGTACTTGCGCAAGACCCGCTTGACCATCAGTCGCAGTTTGGCCCGCACGCTCTCGCGCTCGCTCCAGTCCACACTCAGGTTCTGGCGCAGGTTCTCGGTCAGCTCATGGGCAATCTTCTTGAGGGTTTCGTCGGTGAGTTCTTTGACCGCTGATTCATTGGTGGCCAGGGCATCGTAAAAGCGCACCTCGTCTTCCGTCAGCCCCAGCAGCTCGCCCCGGCTCGCAGCCTCGCGGAACTTCTTGGCCATCTCGACCAGTTCTTCCATCACCTGGGCGGTTTCAATCGAGCGGTTCTGGTAGCGCTTGATCACGTTGCCCAGCAAGTCGGAGAACTTCTTTTCCTGCACCACGTTGCTGCCGAAGCGGCTCTTGATTTCGCCTTCGAGCAGACGTTCGAGCAGTTCCACCGCCAGGTTCTTCTCGGGCAGATTCTTCACCTGGGCCAGGAATTCATCATCCAGAAGACCAATGTTGGGTTTGTCCAGGCCCACGGCATCGAAGATGTCCACCACCTGGTCAGACACCACGGCATTGCTGATGATCTGGCGGATGGCTTCATCGCGCTGTTCGTCGGTGCGTTTTTTGGCGGTGATGTCGCGTTTGGTCAGGATGACTTTCACGGCCTGCATGAAAGCAACTTCCTCCCGCACCGCCTTGGCCTCGTCCAGGGTGCAGCACAGCGAGAAGGCTTGGGTCAGTGCCAGGGTGGTATCGGCAAAGCGGCGTTTGCCGTCCTTGCCGCCTTCTTCCCGGAGGCCCAGGATGTGGTTGGCGGCCCTTGCCAGGGTTTGGTGGCCCCCGGTGAGGAAGTCGCTGTAATCGCAGCCATGCAGCATGGATTGCAGGACATCGAGCTTCTCCATCAGCACGCTGTACGCCTCGCGGGCATCCACGGTGGGGGTGCCCCGGCCTTTGCTGGCGGTGTACTCCTTCATGGCGGCTTTGAGTTCATTGCCAATACCGATGTAGTCCACCACTAGGCCGCCTTGCTTGCCCTTGAAGACCCGGTTCACACGGGCAATGGCCTGCATGAGGTTGTGGCCCTTCATGGGCTTGTCCACGTACAGGGTGTGCACGCAAGGTGCATCAAAGCCGGTGAGCCACATATCGCGCACGATGACCAGGCGCAGCGGGTCCGCCGGGTCTTTGAACCGCTTTTCCAGGCGCTTTTTGACCTTGCCGTCGTAGATGTGGGGGCGCAGCAGGGCTTTGTCGCTGGCTGAGCCGGTCATCACGATCTTGATGGCGCCTTTTTCTGGATCGGGGTCTTGCCAGTCGGGGCGCAGCTTGATGATCTCGTTGTACAGGTGCACGCAGATTTCACGGCTCATGGCCACCAACATGGCCTTGCCGGTCTGGGCGGTGCTGCGCTCATCAAAGTGCGCCACCAGGTCAGCGGCCACACTGGCCACACGGGGTTCGGCCCCGACGATCTTTTCGAGGGCGGCCCAGCGGCTTTTGAGTTTGGCCTGCTGGCTTTCTTCCTCGTCCTCGGCCAGCTCGTCCACTTCGTCGTCAATGGCGGGCAGGTCTTCGTCTTTGAGGCGCAGCTTGGCCAGGCGGGACTCGTAATAGATGGCCACGGTGGCGCCATCTTCCTTGGCCTGCTGCATGTCGTAGACGTGGATGTACTCACCAAACACTGCTCGGGTGTCGTGGTCGGTACTGCTGACCGGGGTGCCGGTAAAGCCTACGAAAGTGGCATTGGGCAGGGCATCGCGCAGATGCTGGGCGTAGCCCGCCTGGTATTTCTCTTCGCCGGGTTTTCCTTTGAGAGTGGCTTTGAAACCATATTGGGTGCGGTGGGCTTCGTCGGCTATCACCACGATGTTGCTGCGGTCGGACAGCACCGGGAAGGTGTCTTCATCCTCCCCTGGCATGAACTTCTGGATGGTGGCAAAGATGATGCCGCCCGAGGGGCGGTTGCCCAGCTTGGCACGCAGGTCTGGGCGGGTCAGTGCCTGGATCGGCTGTTCGCGCAACAGGTCTTGGGCCAGGCTGAACACGCCAAACAGTTGCCCGTCCAGATCGTTGCGGTCGGTGATGACCACGATGGTGGGATTTTCCATCGCGGCTTCTTGCATCACACGGGCGGCAAAGCAGGTCATGGTGATGCTCTTGCCACTGCCTTGGGTGTGCCACACCACACCGCCCTTGCGGGATGCACCTGGCCGGGAAGCAGTCACCACTTCTTCGATGGCGGCACGCACCGCGTGGAACTGGTGGTAGCCCGCGATCTTCTTGACCAGCTGGCCGTCGTCCTCGAACAGGACGAAGTAGCGGATGTAGTCCAGCAGGTACTGGGGTGCCAACACACCACGCACCAGGGTTTGAAGCTCTTGGAACGGCCCCAGCGGATCGAGGTTCACCCCATCAATCGTGCGCCAGGCCATGAAGCGCTCGGCGTTGGCTGACAGCGATCCCATCAAGGCATCGGTGCCGTCCGAGATCACCAGCACCTCGTTGTACTGGAACACGTCTGGGATCTGCTCCTTGTATGTCTCGATCTGGTCGAACGCTTTCCAGATGTTGGCGTTCTCGTCGGCTGGGTTTTTGAGTTCCAGCAGCACCAGCGGCAGGCCGTTGACAAACAAGATGATGTCGGGGCGGCGGGTTTTGTGCGGGCCTTTGATGGTGAACTGGTTGATGGCCCACCATTCGTTCTTCTCGGGGTGAGCCCAGTCGATCAGGCGAACGAAGTCGCCGCGAGTCTCGCCATCCTTTTGATACTGGACGGGGACACCGCCCACCAGCAGCTTGTGGAATGCGCGGTTGGCCGACAGCAGGGAGGGAATACCCAAGTCTGTGACTTGCTTGATAGCGTCTTCGCGCGCAGCCACTGGGATGCCAGGATTCAGGCGGTTGATGGCTTCGCGCAGCCGAAAGGGCAGAACGACCTGGCGGTAGTCGGCACGCTCGGGTGAAGACCCATCGAAAGCGATGTCGGGGCCGTAGCGGTGGGTGTAACCCACGTCTTGCAACCAGGCCAGGGTTTCTTGTTCGAGTTGGTCTTCGGTCAAGGTGCGATTCCCTCGATGATTTTTTTGTTTGTACCTGTTGCATGCACTCGTGTGCGTAGAGTTGCGTATGGCATGCCTAGGTACGCGCCCCCAAGTAGCGCTTCCGCATCCATCGGGGCATCCAAGTCAAAGGGCAGCACCCAAAGCGACAGCCGCTCGTCGAAGTGAAAGGGCTTCAACGGCTCCCCGAACTGCTCGGTGCGCGGGTAAATAAGAGCCATGCGTCCGGCACCACCCAGGTATTTTTGCCCGTAGGCGTACAGCTGGTAAAAATCCGACTGGCTCAGGCCGTACTTGCCTGGACGGTCCGCCTCGTTCAGCAGCTTCCACTTGGTGTCTAGAACCCAGCGCTTTTCATTCTGGGTGATAAAGATGTCTGGCTCCAGTTGAAAGATCGGCGATCCATCGTGCATGCCCAGTGACTGGCTGCGTGCCGGAGTCCGCATTTCTACCTCTGGGGCTAGTGCGAGCCGCAGCCAGCGCGCCACATAGCGCTCAAACAGCTTTTCCATCGGAAACAGTAGGCTTAGGCCTTTGTAATCGCCCGACACTGCCAGCGGCATGTGCTGGTGCAAGATTAACTCGCACCAGGGCTTCACCGCCCGGTAGTGGGCCAGCAGCCGGTCGGTGCCCCAGGCCCGAAAGTCAAGAGCCACTTGGCGGCTAGCGGGTACCTCGTGCAGTCGAACACTCAACTCCTGCGCCAACCGCCAGTTATCAGGCGACTGCGTAGCTTGGCGCACGCGCTCTAGCGCCAGCTTGAGCAAGCGGTTCTCAGCCCGGTCTGGCCCATAGACATCGTGGCGCACATGAAAGTGTTGTCCCTTGCCCGGCGGCTGACGCAGTTGTGCGTTCAAGTTCAGCTGCCCTCGCAAGAACGGCAACTCATCCTCCACCCGCGCATAGTCCATGCGCAGGCCGTGGCTCACCAGCACATCCAGCGCTTGCAAAAAATGGTGCATTACCCACTCAGACAGCGGTGCATCAAACAACTGCAGCGCAGCCGGGCCCACTTCACGCGCAGACACATCCAGCAGAGCCAATAGCATCTTGCGCAGCAGTGCACGGGCTTCGGACAGACTGCCCCCTTCAGCATGGTGTTTCGGAACGATCTCGATTACCGTGCCGCAGGGCGTTTGCAGCACGCCCACATAGTTGTCCAGCTTCAACCGCTGCCGTCCCTCCACCTGCGCCAAGCGGGCCCCACCCCGAGAGAAGCGCTCGCTCAAATCGCACAGGTAGTCAAATGCCGTGGGGCTGATTTGCGCGCAGTCCAGCGACGGAGTGACTGCATCGGTGCACAGCCAGGCATGCTCGCGCACCCGCACGGGCTGGGGAGGCTGTTTCATGCCGGGTTAGGTGTCGCCAAGTTGCTATCGCTTGGGTTCACGCCGGAAACCATGGACGCAATTGCTTGCGCTGGCGTACTCTGCACAATGCCCCGATAGCTCTGTGCAATTACAAATGCCCCCACGTTGATGCGCCAACTTTGCGGGCTTCGTGCCACATTCGCATCAGGCCCCAACAGCGCAGCCACATCCACGCTGGAAGATTGAACAAACTGGTGCTCCTTGGCCTTCCGGTGGTCATTCAGCACCCACTGAATGCGCTGCCAGTCATCAAAGAAATACTCTTGCAGTAATGGCAGCACCTGATTGCGAAAGATGCTCCCTAACTGCTCCAGTGTTGCTGTCTTGCGAAGCGGCATAAAGTAGGCATGCCCCAGGCAATGGTCACGATCGAGTAATGCCTCAATGCGTTGGTTCATTGAGTGCAGCATCTGGCCCATGGTCACGCCGTCCAGGCCGGACACCGTCACATCGTCCAGCAGGTCAGGGCGCGGCGGCATCTCATGAAACACAAAGCGCCGCCGCAGCGCCACATCCAACCCCGTCAACGAACGGTCGGCCGTGTTCATGGTGCCAATCAGATAAACGTTTTGTGGAACGCTGAAGCGTGTTTTTGAGTAAGGCAGCACCACCTCCAAAGCCTCGTCAGCGCCAGTGCGTTTAGAGGGCTCGATCAGCGTGATCAGCTCGCCAAAAATGCGCGCGATATTTCCTCGGTTGATCTCGTCGATGATCAGTACACGTGAGTTGTCCGGCGGTACCTTTTTCTCCTGAGCTGCTCCCGAACTGATCAGTTGCTGCACCAGAGGGGCCAAGATGTTTTGATAGCCGTTCACCAAAAACGGCTCAAGGCCTTTGCCTGGCAATTTGCCAACAGCTTCTTTGTTCTTGATGTCTCCGATCGTGATGTCCCCGTCACGCACCGCTTGAGCCAAAACTTCCAACATAGCCCGCGCGAAAGGCAGTTGGTTACCGTTTGGCTTGGTGAGCATCACCACTTCATCAGTCACTTTCGTGACGACATACTCAGAATTCCCGACAGGCCCTAGAGGTAGCGCGCTTCCTCTTTCCGTGCTCGCACCGTCCAGTAGCCGCTGCAGCTTGTCTGCATCCACCGCACTCTGCTGCAATTGGTACAGCGTCATCTGGCTGAACTTTTTCTTCATCAGCTCGGTGTACGGCAGCGATGGCGAATAGGTACGCAGCCAACGCACACGCCGCATTTGGCTGTAGCCCTCTAGCGTCTCGTGCCGCTTGAACTCATAGTTACCGATGATTTCACCGATCGCCCGAAACTTCAAATTCCCATCCGTCACCACGATGAGGTGCCCAACGTCCATCTGGTTGACGAACGTCATCACGCTCGTCACGCCGTAATCGCGCTGTACGTTGTCGATGGAAATACCTGCTTGTTTGTAGCGGTCTGCAATGGCCTGCCGGGTGGTCGCTCCGGTGAAGTCCACCTGTGCTCCATAGCCCAACAAGATATAGCCGCCCTCTAGGCATTCGTCATACACCTCGGCATCGGTCCCTTGGGTATCGCCCAGCGACATCTTCCACACCTTGCGCCCTTGCACAGAAATGCTAGGCACATTCGTCAATGACTGGGGCGCCGCCAGCGCACGCGCTGTATCGCACAGTGCTTTGAAAACCCCATCTTCCACCTCGTATCGCAGCTGCTTGGTTTCTTCGTCTGTGGAGGCGCGTAGGCCTTCCACAAAATCCTCGTAGCTAAAGCTCTGGTGAAAAGTCACAAACCGCACACGCTCCGCATGGGCTAGCGCATCAAAGCGCTTCTTCAGTGTCTCGCGGTCACCCTGGTTCTGCTCCCAAAACGGCTTGTCCAAAATCTTCAGTGCCGCGTCAATCGTGGCGTAGGTCTTGCCCGTGCCGGGAGGGCCAAACAAAATCTGGTTTAAGGGCTCGCTCATGGGGGGCTCTTTCGACATGGTGGACGCGTTAGGCGCAGCGCCTATGGGCACAGTGCTCGCTAACAACGATGTGCCGTCTTGGCGCTGAAAACTCAGGCGGTACCGGTCATCGGCCTCTTTGTGTATGACTGCCCGATCACCTTCTTGCAACTGCGCCTTGGCGAAAACGCTGTTGAATCGCTCGCGTAGACGGTTGCGGTTGGCCTGTATCCAAGTTTGGATGGACTCGCCATGGGGCAAATGCAGCGTGAATTTGCGCTGCGGGGAAGCTTTCTCATCGGGGGCGATGCATTCGGGCGGAAACAACGCTTGCAGCTTCGGCACCTTCAAGTAGCCATTGCGAATAGCTCCGTGAGTTAGCAAGACCGAAAGCGTGGTGTCCGAACTATCGTAGTCATCGGGCCAGCAGGCTTCGCGGCTGGTCAGGGGCGGTACGCGAACGTCGCTGGATGCTGCGTCGGCCATACGGGCGGCGCCATCGGCATCCAGCAATTGCCAAGTGCGCCGTGCGGCAGCATCGCCGCCGTTTTGTGCATCAGAGGTGTTTTGTCGCACCCGAACACCCTGCTGTGAGCACTCCAACTCCAGCGCAACCACTGTTTGCCATACCTTGGGGTCATCGGTGCGTCCGGCGTGCATGGAGCCGTCGCGCGTAACCCACCAGTCTAGGTCCGACTCGTGCAGCGCCAGAACCAGTTGGCAAAACGCCTCGGTCTGCCCGGCCGCCTTCAGTTGATCTGCCAGGTTGGGCACGGCGGCAAAGTGTTCCAGCACCTCTTCGACATGGCGCGGGGGCGCCAAGCCCAGTGCAGGCGCGTACAGGGCTTTCATGAAACCTTGCGGCGTGATGCCAGGGCACAACTCGCGTGCCGCCTCAAAGTACGCCATGAGCTTGAGCATTCGCGCCACGGGCTGGTGCGCTGGGGAGATGTCCACCGCAGCACAACCCAGCGCGCGCAGAAAGTGCGCCAGATGGTCCGACGAACTGATGGGCAGCACCGCATCGGGCCAATACGCCGCGAGCAGCCGCAGCTTGCGCCCTTCGCCCATGGTTACTCGTGGCTCCACGCCAGCGCGCTGGTAAATCTGCGCATCGTCATCCACCCAGCGCAGGTCTAGCGCGGGGTCAGCACCGGCAATGACGGCATGCACCTTGAGCGTGTAGCGCAGCGCCTCGGCGTCAGGCAGGTCGCTCAGCTTTCGGTGCTTGTATACCGTGCCGTCTTTAGTAAAGTACAGCAGGTGCCCGCGTGCTGTGCCGGGCATGTAGCGGCCCAGCAGCGGCTCCAGCCCCCGCTCTAGCCACCAGCAAAAGGATGCACCGTCTCCCTTACCCACACAGTACGTGTCGAGTGACAAATCGGAAAGCGCTGCTGCCGGAAAACGCTGCAAGAAGCTCTGGTAATCCACTGCCTGCGTGGGAGACTGCTGAGCCTCGAGCCCCAGGCGCTGCAACTCGGCCACCAGACGGTCAAACACTGCATTGCGGTCCAAGGTCATAAGCCTATGTCCCCTGGATATTGAGCCAACAGTGCATGCACGAGTTTCAAGCAAAAAGTGGCTGTGGCGCTTACTGGCAAAGCGTTATTAGCTATCAAAATAGAGATGAGCATGGGTTGGATAGAATCAGTTAGCCATCGCATCGGCGGTGGGTGCCTGGGCTTCAGCCAGGCGCAACTGGCCGGAGATCAGGCGGGGGAGCAGTGTGTCGCGGAGGGTGGAGAGGGTTTGGGCTTGCGCTTCGTTATGGTTGATGGTGTCGCGCAATGCACTGGCATATGCATCGAACGCTGCAAGCACCTCCGCTGGAGCATCAGAAACGAGCAAGCGATACACGTTTTCTCTGTTCAGCCCAGGCACCGCCGCATCGGTATTCATGTCATGCAAGCCCAAAGTCTTTAAGAGCTGATGGCAATATGTCAGCGGACGCTTGGCTTTCACATAAAAGACCGTATCAATTGGATAAAACGGACGGCTTTCCCAATACAGACTTCCAACTGTGCCCTTACGCCCAACGATGATCGAACGACTATCAATCAGCGGTGTGTCGTGCCATCCCGTGACTCCGCCAGATCCATAGACAGGCACTGGACCAGGCTTACGGTTTTCTGCTTTGAGGGCTTTACCGTATGCAAGCTCCAAAAAAGAGTCCAAACGAACGGGTTGCCACCCTCTCGGCACCACCCCCAACTCCGACGCTTCAAACCCATCGGGAAACAGCGCTGCGGTGGCCTCATCCATGCCTTCGGGCGTGCGGCCTTCCATCTTGGCGCGCACGGGGTCGAAATCGACAAACCAGGACTTGAACAGTGCCTGGGCGATGGCTTCGAGGGTGGCGTTGGTTTCGCGCAGGAGGGTGATGCGGTCGTCGAGGCTATCGAAGAACTCCACGAGTTTGTCTTGTTCTGAATCAGGCGGAACAGGAACAGGAAAGTGGGCGATTGAATCGAAAGTTATTTGAGGAAACGTCCCGGACCTAGATTCGGCTATTCGCTGGAGTTCGTCCAGAGCAGCCTGATTGGTCAATACATGGTAAAGAAATCTTGAACGAACACGCCCCAAGCTTTCAATGACCATGAACTTCGTCGATACGACGTAGTTTGAGGTGTCAAAGTCAACGTAGGCGTATCTTCCATTGCCTGGGCGGATTTCCGTCAGAAGGATGTCGCTCTTCTTCAACGCCTTTTTCGCCTGTCCGGGCAACCCTTCGCTGTCTGAGAGAGTTCTGTGAAGGAATTTTCCACTCAGCACATCTCCCGTGTTGACAAAAACAACCTTGGGATGTTGTTTGAACGAGAAAGCTCTTGAGGCATTAATTGCCTCTTTTCCAAGCTCACTGATTTCCCACTCAGAACTCATACCCCAGCCCCCCCAGCTTCGCCCGAATCACCGCATCCAGCTCCGCACCCTTGGCCATCTGCTCGCCCAGCTTTTCGGTGAGCTTTTGCATCTTGTCTGCGAAGGCTTCGTCGTCGTCTTCCACTTCTTCCGCACCCACATAGCGGCCGGGGGTTAGCACATGGCCATGCTGGGCGATTTCGGCCAGGGGCACGCTGCGGCAAAAGCCTTTCACGTCTTCATAGCTGCCCGCGCCCGGCTCGCCGCGCCAGGCGGCCACCACGGCTTCGATGCGGGCAATCGTCTCGTCGGTCAACTCGGCTTGCACGCGGCTGATCATGCGGCCCTGTTTGCGGGCGTCGATGAACAGCACTTCGCCCTTGCGCGTTTTCTGCTTGGCCAAAAACCACAGGCAGGCGGGGATTTGGGTGTTGAAGAACAACTGGCCAGGCAGGGCCACCATGACTTCGACCACGTCGGCATCGACCATGGCGGCGCGGATCACGCCTTCGTTGTTCTGGCTGGAACTCATGGAGCCATTGGCCAGCACAATGCCTGCGCGCCCGGTGGGCTTCAAGTGGTGCAGCATGTGCTGCAACCAGGCGTAGTTGGCGTTTCCGTGGGGTGGGTCGCCAAACTCCCAGCGCGGGTCGCCTTCCAGGCTGCCGTGCCACCAGTCAGAGATGTTGAAGGGCGGGTTGGCCAGGATGTAGTCCGCCCGCAGGTCGGGGTGCTGGTTGCGGGTGAAGGTGTCGGCAGGCTCGCGGCCCAGGTTGTAGTCAATGCCGCGAATGGCCAGGTTCATGGCGGCCAGGCGCCAGGTGGTGGGGTTGGCCTCTTGGCCGTAAATGCTCACATCGCCCAGCTTGCCGCCGTGGGCTTCAATGAACTTCTCAGACTGCACAAACATGCCGCCCGAGCCACAGCAGGGGTCGTACACCTTGCCTTCGTGCGGGCTGAGGATGGCGACCAGGGTTTTGACGATGCTGGCGGGCGTGTAGAACTGCCCACCCCGCTTGCCCTCGGCACTGGCGAACATGCCCAGAAAGTACTCGTACACCTGGCCCAGCACGTCGCGGGCCACGGCGGGGTCGTCGCCAAAGCCAATGGTGGACACCAAATCGACCAGCTCGCCCAGCTTGCCGTCAGGCAACTGCGCACGGGCAAAGCGTTTGTCGAGGATGCCTTTGAGCTTGGGGTTCTCGGCCTCGATCAGCGTGAGGGCGTCGTCGATGCGTTTGCCAATGTCGGGCTGCTTGGCTGCGGCTCGCAGGGCCTCCCACCGGGCATCAGCAGGCACCCAGAAGACGTTGACCTCCTTGTAATAGTCGCGGTCTTCCAGCTCGGCGTCGATGTCGGCCGGGTCGGCATCGCCGTAGTAGTACTCGTCGTCGGGGTTGGTGAGGCGGGCGGTCAGCTCGGCGCGGCGGGCGGCGAAGGTGTCGGAGATGTATTTGACGAAGATGAGGCCGAGCACCAAGTGCTTGTATTCGGCGGCGTCCATGTTGGCGCGCAGCTTGTCGGCGGTGGCCCAGAGGGTTTTTTTGATGTCGTCGAGCATGTATTGGTCAGTGGTATGCAGCCGTGCTGCAAGTGGCGTAGCACTCAGGGCAGCTGAGGCATCGACGCGGTGTATTTGAATGTATCGCAGCGCCGACCTGCAGCCAATTGCATGTTGACCATAAACGCGCGGGCTTTTGGACAATGCGGACCGCGATCCGCGGCTACGACTTGCGCCAGTCAATCAGCCGTTCGCGTCATGGGCCGGTATCTATGCGGTCGCGGCCTTACCAACTGCGATGCACTGCTTCATCACTCATCCAGCGGAACGGGTGCTCACGTCGTGCGCGGAGCGAATATGGCAGTACCTCGTTGATCGCAGTCTCGACGTCGGCTCTTAAGGATCGGCCCGGTTTTCCTACAGTGCACGCGTTCACGATAAGGTCGCCGGGTCGGTATGCCTGTAGTAGTCGCTCCTGAAAATACACCTTCGCTCCATGGTCCCATGCCTCACGAAACACCTCGCTTCTGTAGCAACGCGTCGACTTTCCTAACGAGCACTGGTAGGGGACAGCGTTGATCAGATGGAGCAGGGGGTCAGCGTGATTCCAACCTTCCGGGATGAGCAATCTGACACGCTTGCGGATGTGGCGCCCCGTCACCCCATTTGCGGGCCAGGGCGTGTACGGCTGCCTGGACCCGTATTCATCGATGTGGGGTGACTCCAAGACGAGCAGGATGCATTGGACTTCGCTGCACCTTTCCGGCAGCGCCTGTGCCACCGAACTCCAGTCCCTCAGATCAGTTAGCTGTGAAATGCGGCCAACTAACCTGTCTGAACACTCACGTCGATCAAAGTTCGGTGTGGAACCCGGGCACACGCTGTGGACGGACCTCTCGAAATCAGCAGGAGTGAAAGCAGCGGGGGTTTTCATGGAGCGCAGCATGTCCCTTCATGGGCCGAAATCGAAGAATTGCGACCCTCGAGGATATGACTATCTCTCACGGATTCAAGACATGTGTACATGTGTGGACGCAGCCTGTCATCTGTGGCACGAGAGCTTCTGGCTGCGTTAAACGACATAGTCGTGCCTGGGCTTAGCGCTGCTGACCACCTTTGTTTAAGAACTCAATCCCCGTGCGTTTGACCAGCTCCTGATAGCTGATCGGTGGCCCAGCTACCTCACCCTCACGGTTCGCCTGCCAATGCGCCCAGGCCCGCTGTGTCGTGGCGTCGTACACCAGCTTGTAAAGGTGCGTCGGCACGCGCACACTGTTGTCCCCAATGCGCGGGCTGCTTTCGGTAAACACGGGACCAGTGAACACGAACACATCACCCTTGGCCCGCTTCACGTACTGGCGCGTGTCCTGCTCGATCTTGTTCCACGCTCCGCCGTTGTGCTGGGCGTTCTGCGGAACCATGTTTGCCAGGCTGAAGCTCTGGGCCATGGCCGTGGGCGTGGGCATATCCCCTGCAGGTGCCATGTGCCCGCGGCTGTAGCCTGAGTTCTTGTAGTCCTCCAGTTCTGCACGTTCAGCACTGGGCAGGCGTGCATCGGCAAAGAAGCGCTTGGCCCGCTTTTCATCGGCGTCTTCCATGCTTTGGCGGGTGAGCCTCTGGACGACGAAAACCGGCGTCTTCGTGCTGCCGCTGTGCAGGACAGCAAAAGCCTCGTAGCAAAGCTCGCGCAACCGCGGCTGCGGCGGAACTGCTGGAGGGGTACCGTTCGGGAAGAACTGGGGGCACTGCGCAAAGCTGGTGGGCTCCGGCGTGAGCAGTGCAGCGCTGTCGAATTGTGGAGACCGACCAAATGCAGAGTTGGCCGCACAGACGCTTGCGAGCGCCAGAACAAACACAGCGATACCGCGCGCAGGATGCCGATAAAAATGTTGGGAGTTCAAGAGGATGCGAATTGGGAAGAAAAGGGCTGCGCGAGCATAGGTCAGACGCACACAGCCCTTGTTTGACAACGTAAACAGGTCAGTGGTGGACAGCGAACCATGGTCGCCCAACCTGACAGTGCCACGACTGGTGCCTCAGAACGGCACCCGCTCCACATCGAAGTAGCAGCCTTCCGCATCACCAACATCCCGCAGCGCTGCCTGGCGGGCGGCAGCGCTGGCCTTGGCCCAGTGTTGGACCAGCTGCAGGTCGCCCGGCGACAGGATATCGGGCGGCGACGACTGCAGAG
Organism: Acidovorax sp.; assembly: GCF_027492855.1. Lineage (GTDB taxonomy): Bacteria > Pseudomonadota > Gammaproteobacteria > Burkholderiales > Burkholderiaceae_C > Acidovorax. The sequence continues at coordinate 45,249 of NZ_JAPUDY010000026.1, read as the reverse complement.
ATTCCATGGTGTCCAGAGCAGCGGCAACGTTGTCGGGGCTGCCAAAGGCGCGTTCTAGTTCGGCCGCATATCGCGTCTCGATGCGCACCCTGTCGGCAGGGCGGAGATCAGAGGGGTAGTCATGCAGCGAAACGCTGTAGACGGTGTCGATGAGGTCCATGGGCTTGCTCCTTAAAATACTGTTTATATATACAGTACATGCCAGACGCAAGAGGTAAGAGCGCTCAAATCCAAGAGCCAAGTTGTCCTACTTGGACAGACCCCACGACAGGCCTACGATGGCCGCTCAGCAAACAGGAGCACGTATGTGCAACAGGTACACGCCCCCACACTTGCTCGACATGGAGCGGGAGTGGCACATCGGCAACCGCAACCCCATCCGCTGGTGGGACCCGGTTCTCTACCCACGGGGACAGGGTCCATTCCTGCGAAGAGCGAAGGACGATGCGGGGTACAGCCGCGAACTGGTGGTGGGCCAGTGGGGCCTGATTCCCTGGTTTGCCAAGGAGCCCAAGCTCAAGTACCCCACGAACAATGCGCGCAGTGAAGAAGTGCAGGACAAGGCCAGCTACAAGCACCCCTGGGCACGGGGTCAGCGCTGCATCATTCCAGCAGCGGACTTTGACGAACCCAACTGGGAGACGGGAAAGAACGTGTGGTGGAGGTTCCGCCGCAATGACGGCAGGCCATGGGGCCTGGCGGGGCTGTGGAACACCTGGACCGACAAGGCCACCGGCGAAGTGCATGAGAGCTACACGATGCTCACGATCAACGCGGATACGCATCCGCTGATGAGCAGGATGCACAAGCCTGATCCCAAGCTGCCCGCAGACAAGCAGGACAAGCGCAGCGTGATTCCGCTGGCGCCGGAGGACTACGACTTGTGGCTGGCGGGCACAGTAGGCGATGCCGATACGCTCCTCAGACTGGCATCTGTCGAGCTCTTTGCTACCGGTCCAGTCACTGCTTGATCCCGCAAGCAGAGGTCCTGGTGAAGGGACGGGTCTGTGTCACCGTCCATCGCAGGGCAATGCTATTAGGATGGAGGGTGAAAGTCAGGTAGAGGCTGATCTCCGACACTCGAACCTAACGCCTGAAAGTTCGCGTGTTGCGCAACTGGTCATTGGCCGAGCAGGGTCTCAAGCGACCGCTTTGTTGCTCAGACCGGTCACTCTATTGATGCGAGCCGGGCAAGGTAGCAGGAGCAACTGATCACACCAAGGATGAATTGGTTCTCCCGACCCGCTGCGGTCGGTGTTGATGTAGGCAACGATCCCAGAAAACCGTCCGAGAAACCGGGGGAATCCCACCCCGGATACTTGGCGGCACGGCTTATCGGAACCATTGCGAAGAGCATCCGCAGTTGGCCCGCGGGTCCGAAACACGTAGCCAAGGTCTTCTCAAAGAATTAGATCGGCCAGAACCATAGAACGTCCAAAAGCATTCTCTGGTGTGGTGACCTCATGGCTGCACCGAGCAGTGCGAAGCTGCCACATGAGCCGCTCAGTGCGATGCCTCGTAGTGTGCAAGCGGCTCATTACCATTTAACGCAACGAGCAAATTTTCAGCAGCCTGCAACTCGATGGCTCGGCGAACCTTCTTCACCGCCGAACCAATGTGGGGTGTGAAAACCGTGGAGGGGTGTTGCAAGAGTTCCGGATGAATCTGGCGTGGACGGTCTGCCAGCAGCCAGTCTTCCATCTCGTACACATCGGCGGCGTAGGCACCCAGGCGCTCGTCCTTGAGCGCCCGTGCCACGGCAGCCTCGTCCACAACCGAGCCTCGCCCAATGTTGACCAGGATCTGCCCCCGCCGAACACCTTCAAGCATGGTGTCATTGACGAGGTGACGCGTTACGTCCAGCAGCGGAACGGCCAGAATGACATAGTCGGATTGCGACAGGGCCTCACCCAGGCTCACCATGGTCAGGCGTTCGTCATCACCATGCGGGTCCACGCCCAGCAGTTGAGCGCACCCGAAGCCACAGAGACGGTCCACAATGGCCCGCCCAACGGCGCCAAGTCCGACGACCGCCACTATCGAGCCGTGCAACCCCATTCCGTACAGCTGGGGACGCCATCCTGCGTAGCTCTTGCGAACACTGACGTCACCTGCCAGCACATGGCGCGCGGCGGCGATGGCCAGCCCAATGGCGAGTTCTGCCGTGGGTTCTGTGAGCAGGTCAGGAACGAAGCTCACGCTGACACCGGCTTGCGCACATGCCTTGAGGTCAAAGTTGTCATACCCCTTCAGGGCGCAAGCGATGGTCTTGAGCCTGGGAGCGTGCAACAGGGTTCGCTGATCTACCCGGTCAGGCATGAACGCCATCATGGCGTCGGCGTCCTTCAGGTGGAGGTAAAGCTCTTCCTCGCTCCAGGGCTCAGGCCCTTGATTCATCACTACATCACCGGCGGATCGAAGACGCGCCAGAACTGCTTCATGGATGGGCTGCGTCACCACAATTTTCGGCATCATTACCTTCCTCTCTCTTTCTATTTCAGATGTTTGCGAAGCGCCGACCCAATGCCGTCGACCACGAGCACGCATATGAGGATGGACAGCAAAATGGCGGAGACTTCGTCGTACTTGATCAGGCGCAGAGCCGCCATGAGTTCAAAGCCAATGCCGCCCGCACCCACGATGCCCATCACTGCCGATGCGCGAAAGTGATATTCCCATCGGTAGATGGTGATGTCCGCCAACTGGGGCAAAACCTGCGGTAACACAGCATGGGTGATGACCTGAAACCGGCTTGCGCCCGCGGCCTTAGCGGCCTCCAGAGGTTTCGGGTCCACGTGCTCTATGGCTTCGGCGTAGAACTTGGCCACCATGCCCGTGGAATGCAGGGCCAACGCCAGCACACCAGGCAATGCCCCAAAGCCCACGGCCGCGACGAACAGAATGCCCAGGATGATTTCAGGCACAGACCGAAATGCAGCCAAGATGGTTCTGACGATTCGCCCAACCACCGCATTCGGCGCGGTGTTGGGCGCCGCCACCAGGGCCAGCGGCAACGACGCCAGAACGGTCAGCGCCGTGCCTGCGATCGACATGGCTAAGGTGTCACGCAATGGAATGACCCAGTGCTCCCAGCGCTCGAAATTCGGCGGCACCATCTCTGAGGCCAACTGCTGAATCGCTGGGCCGCCTTCGATGAAACGCTGCGCGTCAAAGAAGCCGGTGACATACAAAGCCACCACACAGACGAACAGAACGACACAGGCGGCGCCCAGCCGTTTGAGTCGCTGCTGTCCGTCGATGGCAACTATGGATTCCAAGGCTACCGATGTCATTTCATGCGTCCCAGATCAAGCTTGAGAATCTGTGCTGTGTCGCGAAGAATGTCGTAGGCCTTGTCATCGGTAGCGGCAAAGGCCTCGATACGGAATGATTTGAGAATCTCGGCGTCCTTCATCTGAAGAAAGGCGGCTCGGATGGCTTCCTTGAGCTCCGGCGTGAGATTACCTTGCATCGCAATGGGATAGTTCGGAATGGGTGCCGACAGTTCAAGTTGCACAATCTTGTTGGCATCCACCATGCCCTTTGCGATGAGGTTGTCCAGAATGGTTTTTGACAGAGCGCCGGCGGGAACCTGCCCTGCCTGAACAGCTCGGGCCACGGCATCGTGCGTGCCCAGGTGAACGGGGCGGTAGTCAGTCTCGCCGTTCAGTTGGTGGTTTTTAAGCAAGTGCGCGCGCGGTGCAAGGTGACTGGACGTCGAAGCCTGATCGCCAAAGCCAAAAGGCTTTCCACGAACGTCAGCCAGGGTCTTGACCGGGCCGCCTGCCGTGGCGATGAGAACCGACTGGTAGGTCGGCGAGCCGCGCTCCACGCCAACGGCAAATGGCTCAATGTTGGGCGCCTTGGACTTGGCAAGCACGTAAGAGAACGGTCCAAAGTAGGCGACCTCGATGCGGCCGAAGCGCATGGCTTCAATCATCGACGAGTAGTCCGTGGTCACCGTGACCTCGATTTCCTTCTTCAGGGTCTGCTCCAGATACCGCTTCAGAGGCTGTGCGTTCTGAATGATGGTGGCGGCGTTTTCGTCCGGCAACAGTGCAACGCGAAGCTTGGAAGGATTTTTGCCCTCGGCATGGGCGCCAAGTGGCAACAGGGCGGCCAAAGTGACGGCAGCGATAAATTGGAAACGGCGACGATTCAGCACGGTAAAAACTCCTTGGATTGAGAGGGGGAATCAAATTGACTGCCCATGTTGGCAGGTGACGACTTCGCGTACAGGGCAGACTGGGCTTCTTCCGTCAACTGCGCTGCTGTCCCGTCGAACACCACCTGGCCCTGGCGAAGGCCCACAATGCGGTCGGCGAACATGCGCGCGAGGTTGACTTGATGCAGACTCACGATGGCCGTGAGTCGGTCTTTCTTGCAGATGTCGTGAAGCAGGGTCAACACACTCTGCGCGGTCGCCGGGTCGAGGCTGGCCACCGGCTCATCGGCCAGCAGCAGGCGGGGCTTTTGCACCAAGGCACGCGCAATGCCAATGCGTTGTTGTTGCCCACCAGACAAGGTGTCTGCCCGTGCTAGGGCTTTCTCAAGCAGGCCTACGCGGTCAATGGCCGCCAGCGCCTCCAGCTTGTCAGCCTTGCTCCAAGGCCACAACGACGCCAGAGATCCGCGGGTGGCGAGCTTGCCCATCAACACATTGGCCAGCACGCTTTGCCGCCCGATCAGGTGGTGCTGCTGGAACACCATGCCGCAGTGGCGCCGATGCTCAAGAAGGTTGCGTTTTGAGACGGTGCCGCCCGGCAGATCGGCCACCGACACCTCTCCGTCTGTGGGGCTAACCAAGCCATTGATGCTGCGCAGCAGCGTTGACTTTCCCGCGCCCGACGCGCCCAGCAGCACAAGGAACCCGCCATGCTGTACCTCCAGCGAGGTGGGCGCAAGCGCTGTGTGACCATCGGCATAGGTCACCGTGATACCCCGCAAGCTCAGATGGCTCTCGCGAATTGCAGTTTTCATAGCTCGGTTTCATTTGTTGTGGTGCGCTAGACGCACACCAGGACTCAAGTGGTCAGAGGTATCTCTCGGGAAAGAGGAGGTTCTGGAAGAAACAGCTTCAGTGGAAGCACAGCTCAAGTCTGGGTGACCAAGGTGTCATGAATATGAAACTTTCATCCCTAAAAATGAGGGCACCCATAGATCACATCAATGTCTGGACTCAGCCTCCTCGCAGCCTTGAAGGCCTTTGACGCAACGGCCCGAGCCGGCAGCATGACCGCTGCCGCGAGAGTGCTCGCTATTCAACAACCGACTGTTTCTTCACACATACAGCGCCTGGAGGTCGACTTCGGCGTGGAGCTTTTTCATCGGCGCGGGCGGCGGCTTGAACTCACGTCCTTTGGACGCACTCTGTTGAACTACACCCGGCGTACCTTCAGTGGCGAGGAAGATGCGCACGCACTGCTCGCTGCTGCGAAAAATCAATACGTAGGGCGACTGGTCATCCATGCCATCGGGCCGCACAACGTGCTGCCCGTGTTGAAGCTGTTCATGAAACAGTTCCCCCAGGTCAACGTGGCTGTTGGCGTAGGCGACTCGCGAACCATCACCGAAAAGATTCTTGACTACCAGGGAGACGTGGGCATGGTGCTCAATCACGTCGCTCACCCAGATCTATTTGGCGCGGCTTACCGTACCCAGCGATTGGTGATATTCGGCAACACCCAACACTCACTCGCGCAACGGGCCACTCTCAAACTGCGTGATCTGCAGGGTCAGAGGTTCGTCATCCGAGAGGAAGGATCGACGACCAGACGCGTGTTTGAACAAGAACTAAAGGAGCGAGGCGTCGAGGTGCAGGTGGCTCTGGAGATGGGCAGCCGCGAGTCCGTTCGAGAGGCGGTGGCGGAGGGGCTGGGCCTAGGCGTCGTGGCGGAAACAGCCTACAGGCCAGATCCTCGCCTTGTTAAGTTAACTATTTCAGACACCAGCATGGCGACACAGGTGCACTTCATCTGTAGAAAGGAGCGGCATCAAGCTCCTCTGATCTCGACCTTCCTGGGTTTGGCGCATAGCGTAAGTCAGAAAATTGCCTAGGTATGGAACTTGGATTCCATGCAGCCGTGGGGCATGGGACCGAGGGGCAACTGTTCGCCTGTAGGCCGACTTAAGTTAAGGGTTGTAGGACGCCCGTAATCGCGCGGCGATCCCATCTTGACTGCGGGGCGCGGTCGTGTATCTGAATATGCGCTGTCAGGCTGACTGCCAGCGGTATGGCAGCAGCTCGCCGATCTGGGTGGCGGGCTGCATGGGCAGGCGTGCCATGACATCGCGCAGGTAGGCGTAGGGTCGTGCCCGTTCATGGGGAGACGTGTGCTAGACCATGACTGCAGCTCCCTCGATACCGGTCATCGATGCTGCCGCGCTGCTGGGTGAGCCAATGACAGCTTTGTGCCAGGCACCGTGAACTCAGGTCACGGCCGCGACCGACAGCAACCGCTGCAGAGCGGCTCTACGATCTGGCTGCTTCAGGCTGACTGCAGCCGGTCATGACACACGCGGCGAATGTCGGCGTTCATTGAAAGCCGCCGCCCAGGACCAAGCGCTGTACCCGGCTGCTTCACCCAGAAACCGGACCTTTGCCCACAACAGTGAGGACCAGCGGCGAGGTCATAGTGGCCGCGGTGACGCGCGCAAATATATGTTGGCGTCCCTTCGCCTCCATGCTACAACGCACGCCGATAGCAGCGGCGCCTTAGCTCCCAAACATTGGCGCCCATTAAAATCAACGCAAACATCTTCCAACCTCATGCGCCATTTAGTTATTCTCACAATCCTCGGGCTTTTGGCGCCGTTTTCATGGGCCCAGACACGTCCGGATTTGATCTATTACCAGTTCAACAACGCGGGCAGTTTGTCCGTCCAGAACGGAGCCATTTCTCCGGTTGGCACAAACCCCGCGCCTCTGCTGGGTGGGATGACGGTTGGTGGCGCAGGGCAGTTTGGCAGCGCGTTGGTGGGTGTTGGGGGAAACGGCGCCTCCCAGTATGTGAATACTGGCTGGGCAACCAATCTTCCTGCCACTGGGTGGACAATCTCCTTTTGGTACAACAACCTCCCAGATGACGGAGCCCTGAGCTACCTCGTTGGAGACGACTCAACAACCTTCCGAATTTTTAAAGGGGGAGTCGCCAATCCGGGGAACATGATTGTTCGAGGGACCGGGTTAATCGACACCACAATCAATGGCGCTCTGCTTGCGCAGCCCTCCGTAGTACATGTCGTCTACGATCCTACTGGGCCAACGCTTCGCACCTATGTCAACGGCGTGCCCAACAGTGCCATACCCCAGGCCAGTTTGAGCATCACATCACCTGGTCCGCTCAAGGTAGGCTCGTACGCCGGCGCTGTCTCGTTACCACCTAACGCACTCATGGATGAGTTTCGACTTTACTCGCGGCCGTTGGACGCGCCGGAAATCGCCTCAACGTGGAACGTTCAGTTCAGTGTGCCCACGAGCGCTGCGAGCACTGCGAGCATCCCCACCTTGTCGGAGTGGGCGCTGATCATGTTGGCAACCATCATGGCCATGATTGGCCTTGCGCGCACAAGGCGTCGCTGAGCCTTTACCAAGTAGCCCGCACTTAGCGGGCTTTTTTATGCACTCAAGCTGTGCACCCGCAGCGAGCGCAGCTGGCACGACACCACCGTGGACGCCATCGCGCGGCGCAACAACCTGACCCCGCGCGTAGACGCCACCCTGGCCGCCATCAAGGTGGCGCACATCGACCAGACCAACGAAAGCGATCTTCACTTTTTGACCCGCCTGGCCCGCCAGCACGACGCCGTGTGCACGGTCAAAAAAGGCCGCCTGGTGTTCCTGCCCGTCAACGGCACGCGCAGCAGCACGGGCGAGGAACTGGCCGCCATCACGCTGACCCGCGCCGCTGGCGACCAGCACCGCTATCACACGGCCGACCGCCACAGCTACAGCGGTGGCCTCAAGTACACCGAAGGCTTCACGCGGCTTTGGCCGTCCATAGGGACGGGAGCCGCCTTCCTGCTCAGCATTGGTCTGCTCAGCTGGGCCATGCGCGACCTCCCGGTTGGCACGGCCTATGCCGTCTGGGTGGGCATTGGCGCCGTGGGGACGGCCATCGTTGGGATGGCTTTTTTGGGGGAGCCTGCGACTGCAGTGAGATTGGGGAGCCTAGCGCTGGTGGCTGCAGGCATCGTGGGCCTCAAGCTGAGCTCCAGCGCCTAGGCTTCTTCCTGATGGGGCAGGGCAACTGTGCAATCCGTTTAATACAGTTGCTCAGCAGCAGGCGATTGCTGTGGCCCGACGAGGCGTGTGTCAGCCCGGCGAAGTGGACGTCCACTTGTCCGCCGGCAGCGGTCATTGATGACCGCTCGGCGCATGGCGAGTGGATGTCGGCTTTGTGTCCGAAACTAGGAAGCCAGCCAGCTTCTACGGATGACCGCACCCGCTGCGAAGCTGGCCCTTCCGGCGTTCCAGGACCATTAGCTGAGTGCCTCGCAGCTCGTCCTTGTAGCCACGAGCCTACAAGGTTTGACAGCTACATCAGTTCGAAAGGAGAAAGAACGCCGCAGAGCCTGCCCTGCTTTTCTTCGACAAGCCAAAGCCGCGTTTCCTTTCTCAGGTCATCCGCGAGGAGCTTTTGGACCTCATCCGTGGGGCCAACAACGGTAGCCTCCAGCAAGTCGAGCTCTTGGGCAGCTTCATCAATCGTGCGCGCGAGCGCCCCCGCCCAGTCCTTGCTGGCCAGCATGTACCTGGCGAGACCGTTCTCAGAAAGCAGCTTCCACCCATCCTTGAAGACAGGCAGAAATGAGAAGGAGTGCGTGAGCATCAGCTGCCGTGCGTACGCGACCGGCTGCCAAACTTCCAGCACGACGGGTGACTTAACCATGAAGTCCTTGACGGCCTGGCGAGGGAGTTGCTGTTCTTTCATGAGTGCCTCTTCTAGGCCGATACAGAGTTCGATGGCTGCTGCCGTCGCATGCCGTGCGAAGACACCGGTATGCATCGCGTCGTTCCTCGCTTTTTTAACCACCGCAAAAAGCGCAGAGAAGGTGCTGAAACGTCCAGGATGCGTCTCTGATAGTCGAGAAAGTACGACTGACGCATTGGCCAATTCAGCAAGCGCTTGCTCGTACTGGCCCAGGTTTTTCTTGCGGCCGAAAAGCCGTAGGCCTAGTGCCTCGAGCGCAAAACAGATCGCATCAAAGCCCTCGGCATCTGCCAGCGCAGCGTAACGGCCGGCACGCAGCGCATCGCGATGGTAGAGGCGCTCGTGCCATTGAAGCGTGGGAACATTCATCCGCGCGGTTGAAGGCCCTGCCGCAGGCCTTGATTTATTGACGATCAGTCAGTGTCGCAGATATAGGTAATACCTTTGAGCCATTCTCGATTGCATTGCCTCGTAGAGTGGCCCGTCGGGCCATCGCCCTGTAGCCGTAGGGAACGACTGCTTGATGCTGGACAGGGCGAGCACGCGTGCGCGCGGCCACTGGCCGCAAACGCTGCTTGCACGCCCGCAGTAGCCCCCGCGAACCCTACTGCCGCCGCCTGACAACGAGCGGGCACGCGCGGTTGCCGGGAGCAGGCGCGCTGGTTGCTAGCTAGATTCCTGGGTGCTGCCGGTCGCCAGCCGTCCGTGTTGTCGGCGCGGCCGTCCTAGATGTCGGCTGTGCGGTGCGGCGCTGAACTGGCAGTCCCGGCCAGAATCGGCCTCTCACCACCGTCAGCAGAGCAGCCGACTTACTTGGCAGCCTCAAAACCGGATTGGTCTAGTCCCACAACATTTCTGCCACTTGCGCATGAGCTCTTGTGCCGACCAAGATCGTCATCGGTGCGCTGCACTTCGTCTTTTGCGCGGGTCAGGGACGAGCGCAGATGTCTGAGTCAGGCTGGTAGCGGTCGGACAAGATTTGCCAACCGAGTAACCTTGGACTCAAAACAAGTCATTCGGCGGGTATTGCCTCTTGTGACTGCTCAACCTTCAGAACCAGTCGTTCATCCGGAATGAAGACCTCTCGCCATCTGATCGACCGCTTCCGAATCAACTGCACTGGCGGTTCCGACCCGTTGCGGTCTGCCGGCAATGGCCCTCATAGCTGGCATCCAGGTTGCAGCGGTCGGCAGGTTCTGACGCTGCAACTGCGCTCTTCCCAGTAAACTGTCCAACGGCTCGCGCGCCCGATCTTTCAAGCCGCTCAGGCACAGGGAGACCCGTCGGGTTTGTCGGATCTGTTAAACCTGTCATTCAATCAGTGCGTGACGCTACTGATTTGATTTCAAACATTTCAAACGCATTTTGGGAATGTCATGAGACTTTGTTTAACGGCAGCGGTTGTAGGCATCCGGCGCTTTGCCGTTTAAATAAGAGCTAGGCCTCATACACCCACTTATGTCGCGCTCCAAGCAGTTCGAACAGCGGATCGCCCGCATTCATCAGTTGCTTGAGGCTGATGGATGTGCTGTAACCTGGAATGATCGGATACCTGACCCAGACAATCCAAGCCAACCGCGCCAGGTCGATATCCTGATCAGGCGCGGCGATGAGGTTGTTCATGCCGAATGTCGGTCGCACAAGAATCCACAAGACGTCAAGTGGATTGAAGAACTTATCGGTCGGCGAGTGAGCCTTGCGGCGGACCAGATCATTGCCGTGTCAGACTCGGGCTTCACTGAAGGGGCTCGACTCAAAGCCGAGCGCCACGGGATCGTTCTTCGAAGTCTTCACGCAGTTGCAGATGCCGAGGTCGCTTCTTGGGGCAAGAGAACTGAACTTGAGTTTTGCTACTACAAGCTTTCACATGTTCAGTTTCAGTTGGAATTCGCCGGGCCTGCACCGTCGCCTGATCGAGTTGGTAGCTACTTGGCCGCTCAAACCAGTATCGTGTCTTCCGCGCTGAATGGGTCCAAGTACGTAATCAATACTATTTCCGACCCGTCATTTCCCCTTTGCATCCAAACCGAGCTGCAACCTTCTGCGCCGATCTACATAGACGGTGTTCAGGTCGTGACCATCAAGGTGCGCTACGAAGCGAATGAGATCAGGACTCGCCATCTTGTACCCACAGTCTTCAGTTATGGCGAGGCTCAATCGCATGGATCGACACAAGCTCTTGTCGAGACTCACGACGCTATGACAGTCGAGATCATCAAGTCGAAAGAGCAATGCCTCATACACATCGACCTCAGCACCCTGCCTCCGCCCGGAGTTGATGAAATCTTTGCAGGTGTCGTGTACTTCGAGCATGTTTGGAATCTGTCCATCGACAAAATGCTCCTGATTGGAAATCAAGAGCTCCCCGTGAAATTGTCTACGTTTGAGCTCGTGGTGCCGCACACCTTACAAGCGTCGCAATGAAGCCTAACCCCTAATTCCACCGGACCTCCTCCGGCGGCCGGTGAATACAAACGTTGAGCGACTGCTTACCCGTTTGATCGATGGCTGCTCCTGGCCGGTTGTGTGATTTCGCAGCCTGCCCTGAAAGCTGACCATGGAGCAAACCACCTGTCGCGTCGAGTGGCGGCAAATTGGGACTGCACGCGGGCGGGTGCTCCCGGCCAAAAGCGGGCAGTCAGGCTGATCCTGCGAAGAACGCCCAAGCGTCTGCTCCCCTCCAAAACCCGCCGGCTACTGTACTTCGGCATCTAGGCCGAAGCCGATATTCACGCTCAGCGGAAAGAAAGGCTGCCATGTGACAGCCTTCTGTCACTTAACGCACTTGCAGTCTGAACGGCAGCATACCCGACTGCCAGCCGTAGCGCGAGTCGTCCAGCAAGCATGTCCGAGGTCCGGGGGCGCCCCTATCAGGCCTACGGAGCCTCGATCGCCTCGTCGAGCTTGGTGACGGTCTCAAGCATGCGCCGAACTATCGCGGCATCGAACTCTTCCGCCCGGTCCTCTTCATGGGTTCCCTTATTCAGGTAGTTCCACTCGAGTTTGTGCTTCTCGCCGTATCCAAGCATCTCCCCCAGGTGCGGCACTGCTCCCTGGAACACGGTCACGTCATTCTTACCGAGAAACTGATGGAGCCCTGTCGCCAAGCTCATGAGGTCAGGGTCCCCCGGCCCCCTCATCCCGACACTTATCTGCGCCGACAGCTTCTTATTTGCAATCTTCTTCCAGAGACGGTTGAGTTCTTCTTCGAAGGCCTTCCGGACGTAACTCAGGGAGTCGCGTGTACGCCCTTCTTCGTAGCTTCGGGCCGCCACCGTGAGGTAGTGGCGGGGCGAGTCGAGCTTCACGGTGATTTTCTTGGCGGCGAATGGCACGAGGAAGTCGATTCGGGTCACCGTTTCCTTGTACTTCTTCATCGGCACGGCGTTCTCGAGGCGCTTCACGAAATCCTCACCGTGGGTCGTGACGATGAGTTGCCTCTTGCCGACCACTTCCGGATTCAAGATGAGGTCGATGATCGCGCCCCGGTGCTCGTCGTCGATCGAGTTCACGACATCGTCGAATATCAGGAACGGAAGGCGATCCCTGGTGATCTTCGCCAGCAGAATCGCGAGCCCGAGGCATCGAATGTGACCTTCGCTGAGGACCTGGAGCGCGTCGCACCTGTCCCCGTTTTCGAACTCGATCTCTATCCTCTCCCCGGCGGCCGTCGGCAACCTCAGGGACTTGAGCCTGTCGGAAGGGTGGTCGTTCTTGTTTATCTCGTTGTAGAACTTGAGCGTCTTCTCGTTGAGATCCGCGGCCAGGGCCAAGGGCAATCCGGCGTTGTAGGCCAGGAGCTTCCCGCGGAGCGAGACGTAAGCGATGCTGTAGCTCAGGTTTCTCGCGACTCCCGGTTTCTCCGCTTCCGCCTCCCTGATGAGCTCGTCATTCTCCAGGTTGAAATTCTCGATAGCCTGCTTCGCCTCCGTCTCGCTCTTTGCGTTCGCAGCAACGAGGGTCGAGATAGCTACGATTTCCTCAAGGTCCTTGGAGATCGCGAGGTTATCGTCCTCAAGCTTCTTAATTGCGGCTTTGGATTGTTCGACCTTCCCGTTATGAGTCGCAGTCGCGTCCTTCAGCGCCTGAAGGAGCTCGCGCTTTGCCGGCACGGCTCGGAGGACGGTCTCGATACTCGCTGCATCCTTGGCGGCGGAAGCCTCGGCGCTGAACGAGCCCACTTCGGGCGCTCCGACGAACCCGACAGCTGCGGCGGATGCTGGAAGCTTGGCGATTTTCGAAAGCAGATCCCGCCAGCCGAGGTTGAGTGCTTCCCGGATTTCCTTGATGCGCCCTTCGGCCCTCAGGGCGGCTTCGAATTGCGTCAGCTTTTCCTCCGCGTTGCCGTACGGATCGACCGGAACGGCGAGTCGACCGTCGCGGTAGAGTTCAGAGGCGCACGCGGGACATTCGTTCCCGAACCTTTCGCGGTTCGCCAGAATCGCGCCGTAAAGGTCCCGAAGGGAAAGTTGGCCCTTGTACTGGTTGAGGAACCCTTCAGATTCCGTCTTATCTTTGATGAGCCGGAGCAGTCCCTCGGCGTCGGCCAGGATGCCGTCCGTCCCGGGATCAGCGGCCGTTTTAAGATTCTGCAGACGGCCGATTTCGGTGTTGTTCGCCTTTTGCTTGCCGCCGTTGCCTTCGGGGCCGATTAGGACTGCCTTGATCTCCTCGAGGTCCTTGCACCCCAGATATTTCGCGAGCAGCACGGCGCCTCGCGTTTCGGCGGTTTTGGCTTTCACCGGGAGGCTTGCGAGGATCGCCTGGTGTCCGGCGATGCCCTTCGCCCGGTCCGCGAGATCCTTCCCCTTTTTTCCGACGCAGTCCAGGTAAGGGTCTAGGCTCTCGTTGAACTGGGTTGCGAACGCGTTGAACTCTTCCAAGCCGAATAGCGCAGCCAACCGCGCCTGCTGGGCGGCCGGGGTATTGGCCGACACCCGCGCGAATCCGTCTATCCGGTTCTTTTCGATGAAGCAGAATTCAAAACTTTGGGGGTCCGCCTTCACTTCGACTCCCTTCTCCTTCGCGGTATCTCCATACAGAACGGGTTTCGCCGACTTCCTCGATGTTGCATTCCTGATGTAGTCCGAGACGGGGATCCGCTTCGAATCCGCTTCGTGGATCGAGGCGAGCAATCCGTATTCGAGCGCCTCGCAGAGACTCGACTTTCCCGTCCCGTTCGGCCCGTAGACGAACGTGTATGGGTTTTTGAATTCGAAAGTGTGCTTCTCGGAAAACCCACGAAAGTGCTCAACCTCCACTTTGGTAAGCCGGACGATCTCGCTCTCGTTGGCGTTTGCTTCGTCGGCCGTGATTTCGAGTGCCGGAGGCGCCGCCTCCCCCTTGTCGACGATCAGTTTCGCCAAGACTCTCCCACGCCGACCTCCAGCCGTTCCGACTGCCGCGATTTCATCGAATCCCGCCAGCATCAGGTTGGCCAGCTTTTTCTCGTGTTCGGACAGAGTCGGGGCCGACTTAGCCAAGAAGCGTTTGAATTCGACTAGGGACTTCGACATGTCCATTCTCAGAGCGGTTGTTATCGGTTATGCGGTCGGGCGCGGGCTATCGGCACGGTGATTCCATTCTATGGCCAGGTATTTTTTGGGAAAGCCGTGTTAAACGTTTTGCGGAAGACGGCGAGGTGTCAAGCGACGACGTTTAGCCCGTAGAGGACACGTAACCCGATACCGTCGCCTGTCCACTTCGACCCAGGTCCTGACGGATAAGAGCTGGGCTCTCCGTCCGCTCGACTCAGTTTCCTGCCATTGGGAGCCTAAACCGACGAACGTCCGGCTTGGGTCGAAAGCGCGAGTTGGCGCCGGGCAGAAGTAGTCAGCGGTGCGGCGCTGACTACAGCGCACAAGTTCTTCGGCCGCTAAACCTTGTGTAGCTGACCTTCGTGCGTCCTGCGGTCGCAAAGTCCAGCGACCGCTTTGTGGTTATTAGCGTGAGTTCGGCCAGCAGCAACGACGGACTCCAACCGCTGCATTCCAGTCATTCCCCGGATGCCGAGCACACAAAGTCATCTCACTAAGTTGAGTGACGAAGGTTCAACTTTGGTGCCCAGGCGAGCGCTGGCGAAAGCTGCACGGTGCGATAAAACTGGTTAAGGAAGGATGCCCGATCCGCAGCTTGCATCCCCGTCTGCATCATCAGCGTCTCGCGCAACGGATGATGGCTACCGATCATGTGTTCATTGCGCTGGTGCAGACGTTCAAGGAGCCCGAGCGTTGGGATCCGGTCGAACTTTCCATCCGCTCCCCGATTACAGGTAGGGCAGGCAAGAACCAGATTCCACACTCCATCGAGATTGATCCCAGGATGCCCCTGCTTGAGGCGGTGGGGAAAAAAGTGATCGACATCCGCGTTCGTTCGCTCGCCCAGCAACTGGAGATCGCGATGGCAATAAAAGCACCGGCCCTTCTGATAGCCGTTCAGCGCTGCGCGGCTACTTGTCACAGCACGGCGGCGCTGCGCGCCGTCTACTGTGAATAACTCGTTCAAGGTTGCGTCGTGATGCACCGCCAACAAATTCGCTGAAATTCCAAGGTTCCAGGCGGTCTCAACCAGACGCCAGCGCGCATCAATCTCCGGGCCTAGGTTGTAAGTCTGCGTACCGGCCAGAAGCTTGCCGAATTCGTCGGTGATCCGGATGCCCCCAGTGGCCCGTCGCTCATCCGTATAAAACTGGTGGTGAACCGCAGCGGACCCCACGACGTGAAACGCATCGATGACATTCGCGAACCCGTGAGCGACCGTCGCCCGAACCAGTCGGTCGTGATCCTGGTCTTCGTTGAATGCCAAGCACGCCTGAATGATCGCCCGTTGCGCGTCGTGATCTGCTTGGGAGCCACGGCAAGATGTTCCGCTATGGAATTCGCAAAGTGTGGCGCCAGTTCCTCCAAACGCACCAGTTGCCCAGACTCAGGTCTCAGCTTCAAGAGCGCCTGCGCAAGGGCGAACTTATAGCTGGCGGTATTTCTGCCGTAGAGGATGACACCACGCCAGCAATCTTCTACCGTCGGCGTGCTGGGGATGAAGGGCTCAATTGCCACTGCGCTTAATTGCCCGAAAGCTGCATGAGAACGGACGTCCATTCCACTTGGTCGCGACCGAGGCTGTCACTGTTGTTCCATTCTTGAACGAAGCTGAATCCTGCGCTCTGACAGAGGTGTCGCAGATGTCCAGAAGCATCCGGAATGAAAAGTCGGCCTGCAGCATCTCTATGGTCATCAGCGCTCGCGTCGTCACGCCGGGTCGGTACCGAGTAGAGAAAGCGGCCTCCAGGCTTGAGGCAGCTGCGCACAAAATCGATCGCCTCATGCTGCATGTGCACAGGGACATGCATAAGGACCGCCGAGCAAAGAACTCCATCGAACTGTCCGCCGAACGGAACCTCGCAACTAGGCAGCTCACCTAGACGGATCCGGCCTACCAACTCGGGATGGAAACGTTGGGCTTGCGCGATCAGTTGTTCAGAAGCGTCCAAGCCGTAGACGTCGCGGCCGATAGAGCACAGCAGCGCCATGTCCCTGCCCGATCCACAACCCACGTCCAAGACGCGGCCGCCAGGAGGAAATGCCGCGTCGAAATGAACCGACATCCCGTTCACGATGGACTCGTACCGTGACGCAACGTCGGCAGCATTGACTGAGTAGTAGGCGAGGGTCTGAGGATCCATAGGTGTTCGATAGGGGCCGTTGAGGATAAGGCTCTGTGGCCGACCTATTTTTCGCTATTCTGGCGGTCTACCGCACAGAGGAAAAACGAATGGCGTATTTGGAAACTGAGGTACCCGACTTCGCAGTGCCAAGCTTGAGGTGCCTTTCAGGAACGGGGAGCGAAGCCGCGCGGTCTGTGCTGGAAGCGGACTTGGCGGAGAGTTATAGGTCCAGTGCTTTCATAAACACAGACTGGGACGAAGTGCGCAGGATGTTCGACTCAGGCCACACGATCTGGTTTGGGTCATACACGATCGCTCTGGACGATGCCGTTGGAGAAATCGCAGCCATATCCAGCGTGATCGCTGATAACGATATCCACAAGATCTCCCGCGCCGTCGTTGTGATGACTGGTAGCAATGACCTGCTAGGTCTCCCGGGTACCAAAGCTATGTGCGCGGCTCTTCGCGACGGCTTGGGATTTGAGCGATGGACTTTCGGAGTGGTGCACCATGGTGAACTGTCAGATCGAGTACGAGTGACACTGTTGCTTGAGGCCCCGCAGTCTTGAAGGACCCGTGGCGGGTAACTCACTTGGATGAAGCCGTCGCGAAATTTTCGACCGATTCGTGAAACGATCCGCTAGCGATTTTTGCGCTTGGATTGCCCTTAGGCGTAAGCAAACTCGCCGCCTCGTGCCGACTTGTTCGAAGTGGTCACGCAGCGGCCTTCAAGACATCTTGTCCAAAGACTCGAGGCGAAAAAAAGAAGCCCTCGAACCAGAGACCAGGCCACAGCCCAGTCCCTTTCTCCGAAGAGCCATCAGGCTCCGTCACCGCAGTCACTACCCAGCCTGTCGGCACATCGCCAGCGCTTTCACAAAATCCATCTGCAGCGTTTGCATCGGAATCGCTCGGTCATTCATGAAGTCCTGCAGATTCTTCAAGTCATAGCGCGTGCCCACCTTCTGCGTGGCGCACTCACAGTCCTTGTCGCTCACCCCACCTTCCTTGCAGCCCTTCATGAGGATGCGCTCTCCTTGTGAGCCAGAGCACCCCACGAGAGCCAGCGCCAGGCCCATCAAAACCAACATACCGATCCCTCGGGCCCAGCCCGCCATCCCTGCCAAAACTCCGCGCGTCATCACCGATTGCATAACCCCTCCTTGATTTAGAAAACATGCGCCCCCGACCATGCAGGGGTGCCCACTACTTTGCAGACCTGTTCAATGCAGTTCAGCGCTTGCCACTGTTTGCCATCCCGATCAGCAGCCACAGCGCCAGCACTCCCAGACCAAACCAGAAACCCAGCGTGGAAAAGAACAGGTAGACCATCAAACACCCCAGAATCAGCTGGGCCAGAAACGCCATGGCGTTTGCTCCTTTCCGGCCTCAACTGGCCATTACGAAGGCGACCATCGCCACGATCAGAAGGCCGCCAATGAACTTGCCCAAACCAGGCAGGACCATCACAGGCCACACCAAGCCCTGACCCAGGTGATACGCAAAACTCCGGTAGGGCTGATCACCCCAGTAGTGGGCATAGACCGCATACAGCAGCCCGATCAAGAAATACCCCACCAACATCCAACGAACCCACGCAATGCGTTTCATCCGAACTCCTCTCGGAAAATGCGAAGCAAACTCCGTCAATGAAAACGTGCGGAGACGATCTTTCTGACCGTCAGCCGCCCTCAAGATCCAAGCATCAGGGCTTTAAGGGGTAGCGATTCCAGGCCTCACGCAAAGCGAACTCATAGGCCGAAGTCAGAACTTCCCCATCCTTTGCCGCCTGGTCAAAGACCAGTCGCGCGGTGACCGGGACCTCGATCGTTTTATCGGCCAGCACCAGGTCGATCCGTGATGCAAGATAGATGGGCTCCTTGCCTTGCATCACCCACTGCGAAACCTCCCTGACCCCTTTGACATTCGCCCATTGACGCTCCAGCGCAGCAAGCTCTGCTTGGGCGTCCTTGCGTTGCTTGATGGCCGCTTGCTCTCGCGCCACCTTGTCCTTCTCAGCACGGGCAGCGTCCTGCTCAGCCCTCGACTGCGTCATCTCCATCTGCGTCTTGAGGTTCGCGATTGCGCTCTGTTGATCAGAGATCTGGGTCTGTGCGGTCCGGATCAGCACATTCTTGTCAATCTCCAGATCGCGGGGCTCGTTCTCTTTGATCGCTTTCGCGCAGCCTTTCTGAAAACTCTGCATGAAGCCAGAAAGCGCTCGACTCAGAGAACTGGCGTCCACATCGCGGCATGACGCCAGCGTGATCCCCTGGATGCGAGTGATATCCCGCTGCAGGTTCGCGATCAGTTCTTGCCGATTGGCGAGTTCATCCCTCTGGTTCTGGCTGACCTCCTGGGTGAACTTGGACTGATGCTTCGCAATCTCTGCGAAACCCGCATCGTGCTGCGAAGCGCCGCTAAAGCGGTCTTGTGCGCTCTTGACCGATAGCGCGTGCAGTCTTTCCAGATAGGCCGCGCCGCCTGCCGACTCGCAGGTGTACTCCACGACACTGCGATCACGGGTGTCCTTGAAACTCTTCCACTCCACACTGGAGCAAGCCTTGCGCTTGTCCAGCAACTGCCCCACCGTAAATTGCGACCATCCGGTCATCCTGCTTTCCTTGACCACGGATACATCGCCCGCAAAACACCCCGCCAACATGACCGCACCACCCAAGCTCAAAGCCGTTGATAAAAAACGCATGACTCCCACTCCCTGGTAGATAAAAGAAAAACCCAACACAAACAAAAAACCGCCACCGCACCCACAGCTCAAACCACTGAGCAAGACCCAAAGGTGAAGCAAACTCCGTAGATGCAAATAAAGCAAAACCGCATCCTCCTGCGGTGTCTGCCAAACCCACGCTCCCAAGCCAACTGCCCGATCCAGGCAACGTGCGCGAAGTCCTCGCGTACTGGATGCGGGTGCTGCGTGTAGAAAAAGGTTGGTCCCAGGAACGCCTGGGCCTGGAGTGCGAACTCGATCGGACCTACGTCTCAGCAGTCGAGCGCTGCCGTTGGAACGTTTCCCTGGCCAACATCGAGCGCATTGCAGTAGCCCTGGGCGTTGAGCCCTGGACCCTGCTCAAACCCCCGGAACCGGCCCGTAAGCCCGCTCGCAAGTCCGTACGCAGCAGCCCTGCAAAAAGTTGATCCCCCGACAGGAGATCACCCCCTTCACGTCGAAGGAACCGGTTTGCCCTCGCGCGTCAGTGAACCCTGCTGGTAGATGAACTCCAGCACCTTTCGAGCCGCCTTGCGCTGCTCTTCCTCAGGTTCAAAAGGGCCTGCAAACCCCACCATCCGGATCACCAGTTTCTCGGCCTGGTTCGGCTTTGTCTGCACCTCGGCAGACACCAGATCCGAGCAGGATCCGAACTGCGGAGAAACCTGCACCCCTTGAGCCGATACCGCCATCACGCGAAACAGGGCAGGGCAGGCTGTCCCTGAACCACTTTGCAGCAGCAGAACATCCTCAGCCCCCAAAGACGCATGCCGCACGATCAGCACCGGCTCGTCTGGGGCCGGCACAACCACTTGCCCGTTCAGCAGGACTGAAGAATCATCTTCTTTGATCACCACGTCGCCGAACCGGGTCGTTACCTTGGCTTGTGGCTCTTCCAGACCCGACTCCATCCGGGCCGCCCCGGCATCGATCAGACCCAGCCATGCTGAGGGCGATACGCTGAAACCCAGCTTCGCCAAAGCTACCGTTGAAGGCGCCTGGCTGTCCATAGGTCTGGCCCGCACCCCTTCGACCAGACAAGGCATGTCCTGCGCGCATTGCGAGAGGATCCGCTGACCCAGCGGAGAGTCCGGATCAAAAACAAACGCGATGTGATCCCCTGATTCAGGGCTCACCTCGATCAACGCGGCCTGGGTGCCACTGCGGTCCAGTACCCCGGCGATCTCCAGGAATCCGGACACCGTCTGAACCGGCAACTCCGGCGCTTGTACCTCCACAGCCACCTTGCGTTCGCATCCCGCCATCAGCGCCGCTGCTGCGATGGCAGTGCAGGACGCGGCTAGCCAGCGCAGGACCTGCGCTCTTGTCCCCATTGGTTTCATTGAACCCCCTCTTTAGATGTAAATGATATGTGATGCAAACGCATCCATTGAACGTGAAACAAACCCCGCCGGTTGACCCCGGCAGACCCACTTCCCGCAATCCAGATTGCTGAACGGGCAGGGACGAAGGAGTAGCTGCGAGATCTTTGCCGCAGCTCGGCCGCCATCGTGTGTGCTCCTCCACATGGGGCGTGACATCCCTGCCCGTAACCAGCTGACGTCAAAGAGTCAGCTGCAACTTCTACGCCTTGTTACGATCAACCAGGACGAATTAATACCTGATCGAACAACTTGCGCGCTGCCATCCCCTTGAACCCGTCCACTGCCTCCAACCGCTGCGGCTACTGCGGCGCCACGAGCTACCACCGGGTGCTCGCCCGCGACGACGCCGGAGTCATGCGCTACACCGAAGCCCTGCGGTGCACAGGTTGTGGTCGCGAATACGCCAACCTTCAAGTCTGGCGCCGGGGCGGAACACAATAGGCGACCAGCCCACCCATTGCAGCAGCCGACTGAGGCCGAGGCGACCCCAGGTTCGCGTAGAGTGACGCCTGCGCCTTCCTGTCCCTGCGAGGGCACGATTCGCCTCCCTACCCACCCTCAGCACCGACCCCTCTCACGCACACCCGCATGACCAGCTACGCCGAACTGCTCAATCAGAAAAAACTCCTCGACGAACAGATCGCCAACGCCAAGAAGGCCGAGTCCGAACAGGCCCTCCAAACCGTTTTGCAGCTCGTTCAAGAGTTCGGCTTCACCGCCCAGCAAGTCTTCCCCTGGAAGCCCCAGCCCAAGAAGGTCGCTGCCAAGTACCGTGATCCCGATACCGGTGCCACCTGGTCTGGCCGGGGCAAGCCGCCCCAGTGGATTGCGGGCAAGGACCGTGCGCCGTTTGTGATCGGCTGAGCTTCCTGGGGATGGTTCTGCAGACCTCCGAAGCCAAAGAGATCCGAGGCGCACAAACCCGATGACAAGCGACTCGTTGCCCCCAGAGCTCACAGCTCCTGCGATCCAGCGCGATGTCCAGCGCCTGCTTGGGCGCTGCATGGTGCGTATTCAGCAGTACGAACACACCCTGAAGGTCCTGCTGGCGCACCATGAAATCTCTGGTCCGGTGGACACGCTTGCAGACCAGGCGGCCCAACGCGCACAGAAACTGTCTGGCCAGACACTTGGACAGTTAGCGAATCTGCTCTTCGGCTCGTTCGTTGTCCCCGAGGGGTTTGAGCGTGAATTGCTGCCCGAAGACAATACACCCACAGATCGGGCGTCCTTCGCTCGCGGGTTTCGGATGACCATGCAATCTGAACAACTGGCGCAGACCAAGCTAGCGGTTCAGGAGTTGGTAGATCTGCGCAATGAACTGGTTCATCATTTGTTGGCCCGGTTCAACCTGGGGGATGAGCAAGGCTGCACGGATGCCATCGCCTACCTGGAAGACTCCTACTTGCGCATTGATGCTCGTTACCAGGAGCTCCGAGGGTGGATGTGGACCATGCACAAAGCTGCAGAAGCCATGGCTTCCTTAGTGCAGTCAGAGGCATATCTCGATTTGCTTTTTAACGGTATCAATCCCGACGGCAGCTTCGAGTGGTCGCACACCGGCATCGTGCGGGCATTGCGCACGCAGGTCCAAACGCTTGCTGGAGACAACTGGGTAGCGCTGGAAACCGTCAAGGCTCAGATGCTTGCGCATCATCCAGACCAAACCCCTCAGAAGTACCGCAGCGGCACTTGGCAGCAGGTGCTGTCTGAATCGGGCGAGTTCGATCTCGAATATCGCCGCGAATCCGACATAGCCCCCAAAAAGCCTTGGGTCCGCTTGCGTCCAGAGCGCCCACTCCGAAGTGGAGCGAAGGAACGCAAGCCCCCAGGACGGGGCCCAATGACACCCCTGCTGGATCAGATCGACGGACCTGAATAGCAAGTTCAGCAGTCACCCGTGCAGGGTCGGCACGATAGCGATCGCCGCACTCACCATCCCGCAGTCCAAACCTCCCTCCACCGTACGCGCCGACCAGACAGCACGAAACTCCGCGACCCGCGCTGCTGCCTTGTGGTGTGGATATGCCCCAGGAACCAGACGTTGGTTATGCCCCAAGCCCCATGCAGGGTGCACCCGGGTATTCAGGACCAAAAGCCCGGAAGTCCCTGCGCACACCGCACTGCCTGAACCATCATCCAAGGGTCTCCAAGGCCCCTCCACCCCCACCACCAGCATCCATTGAGGCGCCGGGCAGGGCAGGCGAGGGGATCCCTGAACGTGCCTGGCAATGGACTGCCAGAGCAGCACCACCAAGCCACCACGGTGAACCGCCTCGTGGGATAGCGCCAGCAAGTTGGAAGGTTCCTGCTCCCAGACCAACTGAGCATTGAACCCCGGCAGGAGCCGCTGCGCATGGCGCAGCAACCCCTGTGCACTGACCACCGTCGGAACACTGACACGCTTGCCAGTGAGCAACGCAACCGCTTGCTGCAATGCCACCGCACCCGTACGACGCGGCAGCACGCGATCCCACACAAGAAGTCCGGGAAGCACTCTGTGTCCTGGTTCATAACCCTCACCGCAGCGGTAACTGGGTACCGTGTCCATCACCAGTCCCACGACGTACCGGCGGACAAGCCCTTCATACGCTTGCATGAGAGGCTCCAGGAACCCCCGTTGCCGTCACGGTTGCACGGCTGACCATCGCCTCCTGCCGACGATGCAGCTTGCCACGCAGCGAAATCGGCTCAGGCGCTCGCTCCACCCCTTCGTCTCCATCCCCGCCCACATTGGCGTCTGGATAAAACTCCTCCACGATGCCAGCGCCTTCTTCCTCCGATTCCTCAAACTCTCCCAGCGCCAAGCCCTGGCGTGCCGCTTCATCGAGCGCCGCCTGATCCAGACCCAGTGCAACCTGTTGCTCGCGCTCTTGCCGCGCCAGTGCCACGACCTGGGCCAAGCTGTTACCCGCTCTCAGTGTCAGATCGACGTAGTAAATCGGCGTGCGATGCGACAGCGTGGTGGATTTACCGCGCAGGCGAAGCTCCAAGGGTAGGCCCGCCAGCAGTCCACCAGACACCGCAAACAGGTACCGCAGGCGAGCCGATATTGTCCGAATGCTGTTGAACCCTGTCGTCCGAAACACAAAGCTTCCCAGCTCGTCATCTCCCACAGCTGCTCCTGTAGCTCCAGCACTCCCTGTGGCTGATTCCGTCTGCCCATAGCTACCGGTATCCACACGCACATGCAGCCGCCCATACGGCTTGCAGTTCCCATCCTGGGCCAGTGCACATGAGACCGGCGAAGGGCAGGGTAGGGACTGCATCCCGGAAATCGTCACCCGCTTGCAGCTGTCCCCATCCCCCACACACAACGGCCTGCCGGTCGCCCGGTCAAACATCGTGTAGTTAGCCCCCAGGCTCAGATCCGGATCGTCAAACAGCAACCGCACCGGAATGCTGCGCAGCTTCGCACCGGGATCCTTGCGCAGTTGGCTATCCGCTGGATGCAACACCCACCCGTCCTTGTTCTGTACCTGGCTGGTGAGCGTGAACTCATCGTCCTTCTCGGGCAGGCGACGCCCGTTCTTCTCCACCACCCGACCAATCGCAATGCGCCCGATCACGGGCGGCGTCAAAGCCAAACCTTTGAGCATGTGAATCTCCTTGTTGAATGTGATGAATGCACCCCCCAAACAGAACCGGCTTCACCGTTGCCGATGAAGCCCGTCCGAGGGAATGCATGGAATAAAAATGATCCCGCCTCACGTTTGCACCAGAAACCGCCGACTCCCCGGCTTTGATACCGTGTAGGTCTGCGCGATCTCCGGCATCTCCTTGGCCAGCCGCGCTGTGTCCAGCGTGCTGCCATCCTTGCTGCGCTTGAAACTCACTTCCCCGCCATCGAACACCGCACGCGAGGCATCACCCATGCGCTGCTGAATGGATTGCTTGAGCTGCGCTTCCAGCGCCGACTGGGTGGCCAACACCTGGCGAACGGCAAGCAGGTCCGAGAAAACTGCGCCCATCGTCAGGTCCTCGCGAAGGTCCAGGGTGATTCCGGTATCCCGGGGGTATAGCGCCCGCAAGGCCCGGTCTGCTGAATCCGAGCCATCGGCCGGAGGCTGTTCATCCCGCTCGACATAGCCCCAGAACTCTCGCTCCAGGGAAATGAGCTGGGTGATCAACTCCTCATCGCGATCGATCCGGAACACCTGCAGTTCCTGGCCGCCCAGCAGCACCGCCACATCCGCAGCCTGTTTGCCGGTCACGGCCAACTGATGCTGCACCTGCAGTTGCACGTACTCCGGCACCCCATCGCGCCAGAGCCAGGCACCCTGAAGTCCTGCGGTCTTGCACTCGAGCAACTGGACATCTGGTGCCCCAAGCACCTCCCGGTCGATGTTGGCCAGCATCCAGGAATGTTCGGGATGCTGCAGCACCGCATTGATACGCCGTACACGGTTGCCCGTGCGGCGCGTGTAGTGCGCAGCCACGATGGGCTCCAGGAGAGATCCCCAGTACATCGGACTTTGATCGTCCGCACCCCCATCGCCCGGTGGGGCGGTGGGAGCACGACCGGTCTTCTCCATCCACAACTCCAGCTGCGACTGGTAGGGATTGAGCCCGACAGCCGCTGCCGCATCTGAACTGCCGATACCACCCTTGCGCACCTGCAACCACTGATCGCGATCCAGGTCTTGGGTCTTGACCAGCCTGAGGGCCGGGCGGGGTTTGGTGGAGGGAGTCCCCACCGGTGAAACAACAGGTTGAACCATGCTGACTCCTAATGTGAAAGAAACGAACACCAGCACTACGCCCAAAACAAAAGACCCCGGTCCACTGAAGGAGCCGGGGTCTATGCCGTGAAGAGCGATGCAGGTGGGTGAATGGATAAATCGCAGAATGAAAATCAGTCGAACCGCTAGAGCATCAGACCCAGTCACGACGCCAACTGCAACGCCTGCTCCAGCGCCCGCTGCTTGAGGGTGGCCCCCTGACCAAACCAGGCACTGTCCAGGCGGTACTCCTGACTGCGCGCCCGGCGCTCGTGGTCCACGAACTCAGTGACGGCGCACAGCAGACCCCAGGCCGTGCCCTTGGCGGCAGCCAGCTCTGCACCCCGGCCCTGGCCTTCGTACATGGCTTGCACCTTCTTGAGGGCACGCTCATTGGTGAGACCTGCAGACGCATCCGCATGCCCATCGCTCTGGCACAGCACCTTCAGGAAGTAGTTCATGGACTCATGGCTCTTGACCTTGCGCTCGGACAGGGTCTTCATCCTGTACATGAAGCCGTCCCATTGCGAGACGGCGATCCCCAACTGCTTCTTGACCGCCTGCGCATCAAAGCTGGTGCTGTGGGGCACCTTGATCGCACTCGACGTTCCAGATAGGGCAATCGAGAGGGTGTTGTTGCAGACCACCCGAACGGTAGTGGGTGTGGCCGTGGTGGCTAGCGTCCCATCGCAGGACGTGGCCAACAGCAGATAGCCATTGACCACATCGTTGCCCTTGAGCGCCGAGGACTTGCCAGTACGGGCGAGGGCCCAGAACTTGCGCCCGGCCTTCAGGACCCCGGCGGTCTCCAGCTCATACCCAGAGACTTCCGTCAGATCCCGGTAGAACTCCAGCACCTGCTTGGGCTGCACGACCTGGTAGCGGGCACTGACCACCGACAAAGGGGCCTTGGTATCGCTGCGGTACAGCACCTTCTGGTCGGGGAACTCCATGGGTTCGCCATAGAGGTTCGAGACAGAAGACGCAGCGCTAGATCCAGAACCAGTACCGGCCTGCGTGGCCATGTAGCGCACGGGGGTCTCGCGGATGGTCCAGTCCATGCCCGCTTCACGGGCCCAGACATCGATGGGTTGTTTGGCGGGCAGTTGTTGACCCAGGTTGTGCCAGGGGGTCTCACCGACATAGGCCATGGTTTGAACGAGATGTGCCATTGAAATACTCCTTGTAGAAATGGAAGAAAGAACGAGAAAGCGAAAGAACGAACGAAAGAAAGACCAGACGAAAACCGCTCACCCACGGATGCACCACTGCGCGTCTCCAAAGAGCGCACAGCAAGGACAAAGAACCAGGGCAGGGGGGACGAGAGGAAGAGAGAAAGGACGCGCGAGACCGAGAAGTCAGCAGGACGGAAACAGCCCATGCACATCAGTCACGTGGACGGCTAAAGGTATGTCCGCACTCCAGACAGCGGTAGTTGGCGAGGCAGTTCTGATCGACGGCTTCACCGATCTTGCTGCCCACTTCGCAGCCGATGGCGCCGCCCACCAGGCCACCGAGGGCGGCACCGGCGAGACCGCCCAGGACGGTCCCCGCAGGACCGGCGAATGCGCCGAAAGTAGCGCCCAGTCGGGCACCGCGCAGTGCACTCGCTGCGCCGCTGGCAGCGCCTGCGAGTGCGCCGACAGCACAGCCGGTATTGCGACCGAGGTCGCGGGATTCCAATCGTGGGGATTGGCATTGGGGACAGGTGAGCATGGAAATCTCCTTGAAAGAACATGCGGGTTGAAGAACCAGGGAACCAAGACAGAAAGACCAACCGGCAGCACCAAAGCAAAAGCCCCGGGTGCGTGAACACACGGGGCTGAAGAGGGCCGGTAGACCGGAGAGCAGACCAGCAGAAAGACAGCAAACTCCGACCATGACGGCATAAAGCCCGGCAGCTCGAGATGAGCTGGCCGGGCTTTATGGGCGTTGGACCGCAGCCAAAGGGCAGACGGTGGTCAGGTCACAGGGGTGATATGTGACTGAAGAAATTTAGGATCGAAGGAAAGGAGATCTCCTCAGGCCCAAATGCGGCCTTCCAAGGACTCTGCAAAAGGAGTCAAGCCACGAAGGGCTGCGATTGGGCGTTTGATGAAGGTACCTCTTTGGTGCAAACGCATTGCCGCACGGAACGCACTATGGAGATGGTCTGCAAGGACTGTTCCTTATCGCGGACGGCAAAGCAATGGCGGCCGTACTTGCCCTGGATCACGCGGATTTGTGCATCAGATGCTGGATGCTGAGGGGTTTGCTGGGCGCTCTGAATCAGGCGCCTGATCTCGTGCTGATCGGGATCAGAGATCGATTGGCCAGGCTGATGGCGGTGCAGGGCCGGGTCGAGCTGGTGGGGGAGGGGCAGGGGCGAGTCGTCGTCATCGAGCAGCGCCAGGTCATTGTTCAACGCGCCGAGTTCGGGCTGCGGCGTGGTCACCGCCGTCAGCTCCGGCTACAGGCGGGGACCGCCTTCATGGGCGGCCATGCCGGCCATGAGCGCGGGGCCCGGTGCGGTCGTCGTCATCGGTACCGCCAGTCCTCGCCAGTCGTCCGATCGCAGCGGTGGCGCATCGGGGTAGGGGCCTGCCGCCAACACGGGAGGCGGCAATACGCGGCGCTGGAAGTTCGCGTCGGCGTAGTAGCGCAGCTTGCGGGCCTTGACGGGTGGCACGCTGGAGACCATCACCACCGCCTCGTCGGGCGGCAGTTGCATCACCTCGCCGGGGGTGAGCAGCGGACGTGCCGTCTCTTGCCGCGAGACCATCAAGTGACCCAGCCAGGGTGCCAGTCGGTGGCCGGCGTAGTTCCGCTGGGCGCGCAGCTCGGTGGCCGTGCCCAGCGTCTCGGAAATGCGCTTGGCGGTGCGTTCGTCGTTGGTGGCGAACGTCACCCGCACGTGGCAGTTGTCCAGGATCGAGTGGTTCTGGCCGTAGGCCTTGTCGATCTGGTTCAGGCTCTGCGCGATCACGCGGGCGCTTCCAGAAGCACCTTGCGTGGACATGTTGATGAGGGAACCACGTCTCTGGGCAAATACTCTAGCTCTTGGATATGTTCAGCGTCGTAGATCGGATATCGCTGAAAGCTGATGTCAGCAAACGCCTTGTGTCGCCAGCGCAAAACTCTGCCCAGTCTTGCATCATCTTGCGTCGTTTGTCCAATGCATCGCCGCGGCGGTATGCAGCTTCTACTTTGTTGTTCAGGACGTGAGCCAACGCTTGCTCCGCGATATCCCGAGGGTGGTTGGTCAGTTCACCTGCCCAATCGCGGAACGTAGAGCGGAATCCGTGGGGCACTGCATCCACCTCCATGCGACGCAGTACAGAAGTCAATGCCATATCCGAGAGAGCTTTCCCGCTTTCGGTTGAAAAGACCAAATCAACATCCGCCCTCTTGGGGAGCTTTTTCAGAATTGCCAGCGCGAAGCTGGACAGGGGCACGCGATGCTCTTTGCCTGCCTTCATCCGTTCAGCGGGAATTGTCCAGACGGACGCCTCAAGGTCGAACTCATCCCATCGAGCACCTCTCACCTCACCACTTCGTGAAGCGCAAAGAATCGCAAACTCCAGCGCACGCGCAGCAAGACCTTCTCGGCGACGAAGCGCATTCATGAACTCAACCATCTTGGCGACTGGAAGTGCGCGATGGTGTTCAACCTTCTGGATCTTTCCGGGGGCGGGCAGCAACTTGTCGAGGTGGCCCTTCCAGCGTGCTGGGTTGTCGCCGGTCCGATATTTGCGAACCGTGGCCCAGTCGAGCACGCTCTCGATACGTCCACGCAGGCGTGTGGCAGTCTCGGTCTTGGTTTTCCAGATGGGCTCCAGAACCTTCAATACGTGGTCTTGTCCGACATCCTGGACGAGAAGATCTCCGAGGTGTGGGTATGCATAGGTTTCCAGGGTCGCACTCCACTGCGCTCGGTGCTTCGGGTTCTTCCAACCCTCGCCATGGGCCTCGATATAGGCAAGAGCTGCCTGTTTGAATGTCTTCTGCGTTGCCTGCTGCGCCTTGAGGCTGCTGGCGATTGCCAGACGCTGCACGATGGGATCGATACCTTGGTCAATCTGCTCTTTGGCTGCGCGGGCCTTCTCCTTGGCTTTGGCCAAAGGCACTTCCGGAAAACCGCCAAGACCCATGTGCCTGCGTTTGTTTCCCACCATGGTTCGTAGGACCCAGGACCTTGCGCCCGACTCCACCACGTACAGGTAGAGGCCCGCCACGCCGCCCACCGCATGGTGTCCCACCTTCGTCAGGCGTCCAACTTCCAACGCCGACAGTTCTTTCGCTTTGCGTGCCATCTTTCGAATCCCAAAGTCACATCCATAACGTCGGTAAGCTCGTCAAAGAGCTTTCTGATGTGAAATTGTGCCGCTTTTTTATCCGCCATGGTATCTACCATAAAAGATCCGATTGAATCAGATTTGGCTGGACTGCTTTGGACTTTGGAAACGATGTATTTCTGAAAAAACCTATATAAATCAGTGGTCTATGTCATTCGTCTGGACTGATTTGGACTTCATTGGAAGTTCGGCGGACGGACACCCTCTCCGCCAGTATCCAAAGGGTTTGCTGCTATGAAAATAGAAGCAAACCCTTTCTGGTTTTTGGCATTCAACTGCGTGCCGTCCTGCCTCCATGTTGCGGGTTTTCGCCCTGGTTGGCTGCCCAGGGGCGGTGTCTGCGCATTCGATATTCGGGTTGACTGGCATTCGGGCCGTTGGAGCGTCGCGCGAAAATGGTGGCCGCGCGGCTTGCGCCTGATGCTTTGAAAGAACCCAGCATGTCCCAAGAATCTCCCCTGAGCAGCTCTCCCATCCGCCTGACCCAATACAGCCATGGGGCGGGCTGCGGTTGCAAGATCAGCCCGCAGGTGCTGGGTGTGATCCTGGCCGGTAGCGGGGCGCAGCACCTGGACCCTCGGCTGTGGGTGGGCAACACATCGCGGGACGATGCCGCCGTGTATGCGTTGGATGACGAGCGCGGTGTGGTGTCCACGACCGACTTTTTCATGCCCATCGTGGATGACCCTTACGATTTCGGGCGCATTGCCGCCACCAATGCCATCAGCGATATCTATGCGATGGGTGCCGATCCGCTGATGGCGATTGCCATTCTGGGCTGGCCCGTGAATGTGCTGCCGCCAGAGGTGGCGCGTGAGGTGGTGCGTGGTGGGCGTGCGGCGTGCGATGTGGCGGGGATTCCGCTGGCCGGTGGGCATTCGATTGATGCGCCGGAACCGATTTTTGGCCTGGCGGTGACGGGGGTGGTGGAAAAGCGCCACCTTAAGCGTAACGACACGGCCACGATGGGCTGCCGCCTGTATCTGACCAAGCCGCTGGGCATTGGCATTCTGACTACAGCCGAGAAAAAATCAAAGTTACGCCCGCAGGATGTGGGTGTTGCGCGCGACCTGATGTGCACGCTGAACACGCCAGGGGCCCGGTTTGGCCGCCTTGGGGGTGTGAAGGCGATGACGGATGTCACCGGCTTTGGTTTGCTGGGACATCTGGTCGAAATGGCCGAGGGCAGCGGCCTGAGTGCATTGATCGACTACGCTGCCGTGCCCCGCCTGGCCGGGGTGGACCACTACATGAACCAGGGCTGTGTGCCCGGCGGAACGCTGCGCAACTTCGACAGCTACGGCGCCAAGATTGCACCGCTGACCGAAGAGCAAAAGCACCTGTTGTGCGACCCGCAAACCAGCGGCGGGCTGCTGGTGGCTGTGAGCCCTGAAGGCGAGCGTGAGTTTCTGGATGTGGCTGCCTCTCTGGGCCTTGCGCTGCAGCCCATTGGCGAGTTGACCGAGCGCCACGCCTTTGCCGTCAGGTTGCGCTGATGCGGGTCAACCTGTCGGACTACCGGCACATCTTTTTGAACGATGTGCCGATGATGGATGTGCGCGCGCCGGTCGAGTTTGTGCAGGGTGCGTTCCCCGGCGTAGTCAACCGCCCCTTGATGGACGATGGCGAGCGCCAGCAGGTCGGCACCTGTTACAAACAAAAAGGCCAGGAGGCCGCGATTGCGCTCGGGCACCAACTTGTGTCGGGTGCAACCAAGCAAGACCGCATCGGTGCCTGGGCTGAGTTTGCGCGGGCGCACCCGGAGGGTGTGCTGTATTGTTTTCGGGGAGGGCTGCGCTCCCAGATCGTTCAGCAGTGGCTGAAAAACGATGCGGGCATCGACTACCCCCGCGTGTTGGGTGGCTACAAGGCCATGCGCAGTTTCCTGATTGAGACCACGCAGATGGCTTCAGCGCAGTGCAGCTTTGTGGTGTTGAGCGGCCTCACCGGCACGGGCAAGACCGAGGTGATCATGCAACTGGCGAATGGCCTGGACCTGGAGGGGCATGCCAATCATCGGGGCTCCAGCTTTGGCCAGCGCGTCAGCGGGCAGCCCGCGCAAATCGATTTCGAGAATCGACTGGCAATTGATCTGCTCAAGAGGCGTGAGCAAGGGCTCGGGTCTTTCGTGCTTGAAGACGAGGGGCGGCATGTGGGCAGTTGCTCTGTGCCGCTGGAGCTTCGACTGCGGGCGGAGCGGGCGCCCATCGTGTGTCTTGAGGATAGCTTCGATGCCCGCGTCGAACGCATCGTGCAGGACTACGTGGTGCAGCAATGTGCGGATTTTGTGGCGGCCCATGGTGACGCGGCTGGCTTTGATTTGTTCGCGGCCCGGTTGCAGGAAAGCCTGGACAAGCTCGCCAAGCGGCTGGGCGGAGACCGGCACCAAGGGCTGCGTGCCACCATGCAGACGGCACTGGCGCGGCAACGAAGCCATACAGACCTTGCCCTGCACCGTGAGTGGATTGCGGCGCTTATGCGCCACTACTATGACCCGATGTACGCCTACCAGCGCAAAAGCCGGGCGGACCGGATCGTGTTCCAGGGTGACAGGCAGGCCGTGCTGGCCTATCTGCGGGCTTTACCGGCCCATCCTTGATGGGCTAGCTGGCGCCATCGTCGCCTTGCGGGGTGTTGTCATCGCTGCGTGGCAGCACCAGCCGGAACTCCGCGCCGCGTCCTGCGTCGCTGTCCACCTCCAGGGCGCCCCCGTGGCGTTGCACCACGGTGTGCACCAACGCAAGGCCCAGGCCCACCCCCTGGACTGAAGGGTGGCTGCGGCCGTGCAGTCTTTGATAAGGCGTGAACAACTGGCCTTGCAGTTCAGGGGCAATTCCAGGGCCCTGGTCACGCACCGACAGCACCCAGTGGGTGCCGCGCGGGGCAATGGAGCATTCCACCGCGCCGCCCTCCGGGCTGAATTTGATGGCGTTGTTGATCACGTTGGCCAGCGCGCGGCCCAGCAAGGCGCGGTCCCCCAGGCACGGGGCCGTATCGGGGGCGTCGGTGGTGCGCACCTGCACCCGGCGGTCGCGGGCCAGGACCCAGAGGTCATCGGTGGCTTCCGCCAGCATGGTGACCAGGTCCAGCGGCTCCATGCGGTATTCCTGGGCCTGGGCGCTGGCCAGTTGCACAAAGCTTTCCGCCATGCCCAGAGATGCCTGCGCATAGCGCTCGATACGCAGCATCAATTCCTCGTCAGACATGCGGCCTGGGTAGACCCTTTGCATCTCCAGCAGCGTGAGGATGGACGCGTTGGGCGCGCGGATGTCGTGTGAAATGAAGTTCAGCGCCTGGTCGCGCTGTTGCAGGGCGCGGCGCATGTCAGTGAGATCCACCAGCGTCAGCAGCCAGCCCGCATTGGCCAGGTCGGTGAAGGGCTTGCATTGCATCAGCAGGCTGCGGTTGTGTTTGTCGCGTCCTTCGCTTTGCATTGGCAGAGTGCGGTTGCGCAGATGTTCCTTGGTGATGAGTGGCTGGCCGGTGTCCGCCTGCACCAGATCGGCGAGCAATTCGACCACGGACAAGCCCTGTAGCGAAGGCTGTGCATCGCCGCCCAGGTGCTGGCGGGCTGCCAAGTTGGCCAGCAGGATCTGGCCCTGGGTGTCGCAGACAAGGCTGGGGGCTGGCAGCTGTTGCAGGCTCTCGCTCACAAAGTGGTGCAGGTCGCGCAGTTGGCGTGATGCCCGCTCGACGGCGTTGATGCGGCGTTCCAGAAAATCAGCGGAATCCCCGATCCGTTTGCGCAGCCGCATTGACAGGCCTTCGCGCTGCAGGTTTTCCATCTCCAGCCCCAGAAAATGTGCGGCCGCGTTCAGGCGTCGCCAGCTCCACAACGGGTAGGCCAGCATCAGCCCCAGAAAAGCGGCGGCTGGCGCAAACTGCAGGCCCGCCCACCAGGGCAGGCACACGCTCAGCAGCAGGGTTGTGATGCCCAGCCCGGCACTTGTCAGCAGCGCAGCCAGAGGGCCCGCGAGCAGCAAGGCCAGCAAGGCTGCAGCCACGGGCGCCAGGTTGAACGCGGTGTTGAGTGCGCGCGACGCGGGCACGATCTGTTCGCCCGACAGGTGCGCATCCAGCACGTGGGTCACCACCTCGACGCCTGGCATCAGGCGGGACTGCTGGCTGACGGGGGTGGCAAACATGTCGCCCAGGCCCGATGCAGCCGCGCCGACCAGCACGTATTTGCCTTGGAAAGCATCGGCAGGCACCGCACCGCGCAACACGTCGATGTACGAATACGTGGTGAACCGCGAGAGGCCGCCTGCGTAGGCGATCAGCGTGCGGTCCAAGAGCGCCCAGGGTGCGCCATCGGCGGCGCGAGCGAGGGGGCGAGGGCAGGGGCGTGTTCCGGGTTGCTGTGCCTGCGCAACGCATTGCATCGCTGTGCTGAAGTGGGGCCACGGGGCGGTGGCGGGGCCTTCGCGCAGGTACAGGCTGCGCACCACGCCGTCGTTATCGGGGGCCACATGCACGTGGCCAAGTTGAGCGGCTGCCTGGGCAAAGGCCGGCCAGGGCAGATCGGTTGCATTGCTGGTAGGGCCATAGCCGCGCCGCAGCACGGGCAATACCACCCGCCCACTGCGCTGAATGGCGTCAGTCAGTAGCAAGTCGTCCTCGGGGTAGTCGAGATCGGCTTCGTTGAACAGCACGTCCATGCCGATCGCACGCGGGTTGTGTGCCGATAGGCGGGAAATCAACTCGGCATGCAGAGCCCGGCGCCAGGGCCAGCGGCCGATGGCGGCAATACTGGGGTCATCGATCATGACGATCACGATGTCCGGATGCGGTGCGCGGGTGATCAGGCGCAACCCTGCATCCTGCACGATATGGTTCACCCGGCCCAGGCTCTCCGGAGGGCTGAGCCAGGCCACCAGCCCCAGCAAAGCGATGGACAGAGTGGCCCATTCCAGATGGCGTCGGCGACGACGGCTGTGCGCGATGCTCAGCATGGCGTGGTGTACGGCGCGCCTGGCAGGTCTTGCTGGCCGTCCTGTCCGCTCAAGGGCGGCCTACCGGCGCGCCACTGGAGGTGGACACCGGCAGGCCACTTCCGGTGCGGATGCCGGTGCCTACGCGGATCTGGCGCGGTGGGGAGAACTCGCTTTCCAGGCCGCTGGGGTCCAGCACCTGGATGCGCACCAGGTATTCGCCCGCGGGTAGGTTGCTCGCGGTCCAAGTGGGTGCGTCGAGCACATTGTCTTGGACCAATTTGGCGAAGTCCGGGTCTGCGGCGGCGGCCAATTGCAACCGAAACCGCTGGCCAATTCGGCCGGGCCAGTGCAGGCGCACAGTGGGATCCCCGTCTTCAGCCTGCATCGATTGCTGCGACAGGGTGACCGGGCGGGCCGCCACGGTGAAGGACTGCGGCGGTGCAAAGGGGCCTTGGTCGGCCTGCCCGTCGGGCAGCTGCTGCAGGCTGGCAATGCGCCAGAAATAGGTGCCCAAAGGCAATGTGCCAAGGGGCATTCGGCATGCGGTCAGGCGCTGTTCGTCCCGCAAGGGTGTGGTGAACTTTGCATCGGCGGCTACCTGCACGCGGTACCAGCGTACGCCAGAGACGTCAGTGCAACGCAGTTCAGCCGATCCACTGGCAACCACGGCATCGGGCGCGGGGGATTGGTAGAGCGGCGCCACGGGCCGGGTCTTGACGGTGAACGGTTGCACGGCGGGCTGGCCTGCGATTCCCGCGTCATCCACGGCCCGCACCGCGAGGTAGTAGTGGCCATCGTCCAGCGCCTTCCAGCGCAAATTCCCATTGGCGAAGTTGCCATGGCGCAGGACCTGGGTGAATGCGGTGTCCTGTGCTACCTGGGCCACGTACCGTGCTGCTCCGGGCGCCTCCGGGATGTCGATGGCGAGCAAGCTTGCGTCGCCCAGCAGGGCGGGCACGCCCGAGGTATCGGGCGGCGGGAGCAGTGCGCGCGTTGCGCCCACGGTGCCGTCAGCTGCCACGGCCAAGCCCTGGCCCGGCGCCAGCAGGGATGTGGAGGCCGTCAGCGCTGCCGCCGGGCGGCTGTCGGTGTCGCGCCGGGACTGCACGGCCACCGATCCATTAAGCACCGATGCCGTGGTTTGGCCCGAATCCATCATGGCTACGCTGAAGCGGGTGCCGCGCACGCTGGTCACCGCCAGCGGGGTGCGAATTTCAAGCCGGGGTGGAGACACCGCGTTGGGAGTGACGGTGGATTCCACGCCGCCTTTGTGCATTTCCATGACCGACTGGGCGCTACCTGCGCGGCCACGCCGGCGCAACTGCCGCAATTGCAGCTCGGATTGCGCCTGCACCCGGACCACGGTGCCATCGGCCAGCTTGACCGTTACGAATGCATCGGGGCCGACGAGGAGCGTGGTGCCTTCCTCCAACTGCTGGTTCTGTGTGATGGGAGTGGGCGTTTTGCTGGACCGCCCCTGTGCGGTGGCGGTGCCTTGCACGAATTGCACGGTGGCGGATTCGACGGGTTGTAGGCGCACCGGTATCCATATCACTGAGCCCAACGGCAGTTGCCGCGGGTTGGCCACCTTGTTGCGGGCCTGCAGCAGCGGCCATTGCCGGGGGGCGTCCAGGTAGTCTCTGGCCAGTTTTTCCAGAGTGTCGCCCTTCTTGACGACGTGAGCGATCTCGTCTGCTTGGGAAATGTCGGGGTCGGCTTGTGCGCCCCGGCTTGCGAGGCCCGTGGTGGCCGCCAGGACAAGCGCCGCAACGGCGCAGGGAACTTGGCGGATGGACGGGGTGGTGATCAAATCAGGTCTCCTTCATGCGGCCTGCAACCGGCGGGCGCCACGTGTATGGTGGCGCCTGCCGAGCTCAGCTCTTGCGCGGGGCTTCGACAGCTTCAAAGCGATAGCCTACGCCATACACCGCCGTGACGAAAAAGCCGTTGGCGGGGCGCAGGTCGAGCAGGGTGCGCAGGCGCGAAATGTGGGTGTCCAGCGAGCGCGACATGACGTCGGCCACCTGGCCCCAGACGATTTCCTTGAGGTGGTCGCGCGACAGCAGCCGACCCATGTTTTGGAACAGAAACAGAGCGAGGTCGTACTCGCGGTTCTTGAGCTCCACGGGCGTGCCATCCATTTCGATGGACCGGGTTTCCTGCAGGAACCGGTAGCGGCCAAACTCCAGCACGCCGCCAGAGTTGTCGGGATAGGCACGGCGCAGCAAGGCGGCCACGCGTGCATTGAGCTCGCCAATGCGCACGGGCTTGATCATGAAATCGTCGGCCCCGCTTTCCAGGCCCTCGACGATGTCGCGTTCTTCCTGGCGGTTGGTGACGAACAGAATAGGTAATTGGGCCGCCACGTTCTTGCGCACCCATCGCACCACCTCGGGCCCCGTGGTGTCTGGCAGGTGCCAGTCCACGATCAGCAAGTCAAAAGTTTCGCGGCGCAGCGTGCGCAGCAAATCGGCACCCGTCATGTGCGTGTGGCAGACATGGCCCATCGCCTCTGTGGCCTGCTTGATCAGATCCAGCTGAAGCGCATCGTCGTCCAGAGCGGCTATGCGCATGTTTCTCCCCGTCGAAAATGCAGTCGCAAATTATTTGCGACATCTCTCAACCAGAGTAGCAGCCTGGTGATATTTAGGATGGTGGGTTAATACTTGTTGACTTTCTGTGGTTTACAAGGAACGCCGGTGCTACCACGGCGTTGGCTGTCATCAAGGGGGCTAGTCTGGCAGGGGCGGTTGCGGTTGCGCGATCTCCCGCACAAGCCGCATCCCAACCAGCGGATAGCGTGTTTGTGGCGTGTTCCAGTTGCGGTAGCCACAACGGGCGTAGAACGGCCACGTGTGCCACGAGCCGCCCCGTCGTACCCGCACATTGCCGTCGTCCGGGCCCTGTGGGTCGTTGCGCGGCGAGGTGGCGTAGTAGTTGTCTCCGTGCCAGTCTGCCACCCATTCCCAGGCATTGCCCAGCATGTCGTGCAGGCCGAAGGCATTGGGGGCGTAGCTGCCCACTGGCGCGGTGAAGACATGGCCATCGTTCCCTTTGAGCGCATGCTGCTGCCAGCGAGGCCACAGAGGCGCGGTCTTCTGGTCAAAGGTATTGGCGGCCATCGCCAGGCCCTGCGGGTCGTTGCCATGGGGGTAGAGGGTGCGCGTGCCTGCACGGCAGGCATATTCCCACTCGGCCTCGGTGGGCAGCCGGTAGTGGTGGCCCTCGGTGCGGCTCAGCCAGCGGGCCAGGGCCTGGGCATCGTTCCAGGTGACGTTGACGACCGGGTGGTCCGCACCCTGCGCAAAGCCCGGATTGCGCCATGAGTACTGGAGTGCGCGGCCCTCAAAGGCATCGCCGCGCCGGGTGGTGGCGGGGTCGTATTGTGGGTTGTAGCCATAGCCGCCCGTGCCATCGGCTTCTGGCTCGGGCTGGTAGCCCGAAGCCTCGACGAACCGCCGGAACTGCCCGACCGTGACCTCGTGCTGGCCCAGGTAGAACGCTTGGCTGATATGCACCTCGTGCGCGGGCACCTCGTCGACCAGTTCTGTGAAGCGTTTGGTTTCCAGAAGGGGGTAGGTCTGTGCCAGTGTTTCCACGGAAGGGAGGCCACCCATCCAGAAGGTGCCAGCAGGCACTTGGACGAACACCATGCCCAGGCTATTGATCCATGTCATGGATGCGGGGGGCTCCACCGTCGGCGTGTGCTGGCAACCCGCCAGCAGCGCGGCGATGGCCAGCACGGCCCCGCAGCCGCCCACGGGGCGGGGTGATGCGGGGTGGTTGGCGGGTATCAAGGTTTGTCGGGCAGTTCGCTCACGCACTCAAAGACCAGGCGCGATCCGTCGTTGCGCAACAGTTTGGCGTGCAAGGCCATGCGCTGGCATTCGCGCGTGGCGGCGGCGTATGCCTGAGAGGTGTCCGGCCCGTACACCGGCACGCTGAAGGTGCGGTCCCGGCCCGAAGCCATGGGGCCGGAGGGGTGATAAGGGTTGTTGGTGGCGTTGCAGCCCGCCAGCAGGGCGAGCGCAGAGACCGAGGCAAACAGCAGCTTCATGGGTTCTCCAAAACAGGTTCAAGCATTCAGTTTAAGGCGGCGCTGGGCTTTGAAGGTAGGTGCTGTGTCCACATTGTTTTTTCAGCGTATCCCCGATGTGCAGGCGAATGAGGGCGCAATACAGTGTGCGGGATGGCATCGCTGCGTCGATGCGTGGGGCAGCTGAAAGGGGCGGAATGACGAGCTTGCGGGCACCGGCCATACAGGACGCCTGGCGCACCTTGGCGCTGCGGATGCTGCTTGCGCTGGGTTTGCTGGCCCTGCTGCACGCGCTGCCGGTCTGGACGCCACTGCAGCGGCTTGAATACGATCTGCTGGCCAGCCTGACCGCCCCAGCGCGGCCCGATGCAGGCGTGCTGGTGGTGGGGCTGGACGAGCCCAGCCTGGCTGCGCTGAACCTGAGCCCGCCCCTGCCGCGCCGCCTGCATGCGCAACTCGTGGATGCGGTATCTGCCGCAGGCGCAGCCGCCCTGGGCATCGACATGCTGTTTGCGGCACCCCAGTCGCCAGAAGATGACGCGGCCCTGGCTGCCGCGCTGCAGGGGCGCATGCCGGTGGTGCTGGCCTCGGCCGAGGTGGCGGTACAAAGCTCGCAGGTTGCGCAGTACCGGCAGGCCATCCCCACCGTATTCCCCCAGGCCCGCCAGGGCAGTGTGGCGGTGGAGATGGACGATGACGGTGTGCTGCGCCGCGCGCCCGTGCACGGCGAAGCCCTGTGGCGCGTGCTGGCAGAGGCTGCCGGGCGTCCATTCACCCCGCCGCCGCAGGGCGCGCTGCTGCGCTACTACGCCCCCGAAGTGGCGTTGCCCTATGTCCATTACACCCAGGCGCTGGAGCCCGCCAGCGCGCTGGCGCCGGGCGCCCTTCAGGGCCATGTGCTGCTGCTGGGGCAGAACACGCCGGTGGACGGCGTCGATCAGTTCAACACCCCCTTGCGCGCACTGGGCGCAGCCACCCAGTCGGGCGTGTTCGCGCATGCCACGGCGCTGATCAATGGGCTCACGGGCGACTGGATCGTGCCGGCCCACCCTGTGGGGCCGGTCTTGCTGGCGGTGCTTGTGGTCGGCATGGTTGCGGTGTTGACGCGCCGCTGGCGCGGCTGGCGGGCGCTGTGGCTCAGCGCCTTGCTGGCGATTCTGGCGGTGGCGGGTGGGGTGTGGGCCTTTGCCGAGGGCGTGTGGTGGAGCACACTGCCCACGCTGGCAGGCCTTGCGCTGCACTTCAACGTGGGGGCGGCCGACAGCTACTGGCGTGAGCACCGCCGCCGCGAGCAACTGCGCGCAAACTTCGCGCGCTATGTGCCGCCCGCCGTGGTCGATGCGCTGGTGGCCGAGAGTGCAGCCCCGGCCTTGCGGGGCGAGCGCAAGGTGCTCACGCTGCTGTTCTCCGACCTGGCCGGGTTCACGGCCGCCAGCGAGCGCCTGCCGCCCGAGGCCGTGGCCCAGGCGCTCAACGCTTATTTCTCGCGCATGACGCATGCCGTGCA
Organism: Acidovorax sp.; assembly: GCF_027492855.1. GTDB lineage: Bacteria > Pseudomonadota > Gammaproteobacteria > Burkholderiales > Burkholderiaceae_C > Acidovorax. The sequence goes on along the minus strand of NZ_JAPUDY010000026.1, from coordinate 5,008 downwards.
CCAACACGGCGGCACGCTCGACAAGTTCATTGGCGACGCCGTCATGGCATTCTGGAACGCACCCTTGCCCGAGCCCGCCCATGCAGCCCGCGCCCTGGCCTGCGCCCAGGCCATGCAGGCCGAAATGGAGACCCTGCGCGCCCAGTGGCAGGGCACACCGTTTGCGCAGGTGCAGTTGCGCATCGGCCTGCACACGGGTGAGGTGGCAGTGGGGCACTTGGGCTCGCACGAGCGCTTTACCTACACCGCCGTGGGCGATGCCGTGAACACCGCCGCGCGGTTGGAAGGGGCGAACAAGGCGTTTGGCAGCAGCATCCTGCTGTCGGGCGCCACGCGTGACGCTTTGCCTGCGGGCGACCCGCAGCGCGCGCAACTGCTGTGGCTGGATGCCGTGGTGCTGGCCGGGCGCAGCGCGGGGGTGGATGTGTACACCCTGTGCGACGACCCGGAGCTGGTGGCTATCAGTCTCGCGCTCCATGGCCATCTGCAGGCGGGCCAGTGGGCGCAGGCGCTGCAGTGCTGCGCCCACTGGCGCGCGCGGGCCGCCGCACATGTGCCGCAGTGGCTGGCCCATGCCGATGCCTTGCAGGCCCGCTTGCAGGCGCAAGCCGCTGCTGCCCCAGCGTCTGACTCCCCCATGGCGTTCAGTGCCCGTGCGCTGGACAAAACCTGATCGCATCCTTCCGCTATCCAGAAAGGTCATGCTATGCCCACCACGCCCTCGTTGCCCCCATTTCGCTGTGCCTGGGTGACACCGCTGGGCATGGCCCTTGTGGCCTGGGGTGCGCCGGGCGCCTGGGCCCAATGCGCGGGTGCGCCCCCGGCGCCAGGCGCTGCGGCAGCGCAGATCGTGGCCTTGGCGGGGCAGGGCCAGACGCGCGCGCCGGGCACCGAGCCCTGGCAGGCTGCTGCGCTGGCCCAGCAACTGGGGGCAGGCGCCGACATGCGCACGCTGGCACTGTCTTCAGCAGCCTTGCTGCTGGCCGACCGCACGCAGATCCGCATGTCGGCCAATGCGCAGTTGCGGCTGTGCGAGTCGCACGCCACCCGCACCTTGCTGGAGCTGGCCGCTGGGCGCCTGTGGGCCCGCACCAAGAAGACCCCGGCCACGCTGCAACTGCAGACCCCCGCCGCGCTGGCCGTGGTGCGCGGCACCGACTGGGATGTGGAGGTGGATGCACAGGGGCGCACCACACTCACCGTGCTGTCGGGGCTGGTGGAGCTGTCCAACGCCCAGGGCAGCGTGCAGTTGGGCCCTGCCGAGCAGGGCTTTGTGGAACAGGGGCGGGCACCTGTGAAACGGGTGCTGGTCAATCCGCGTGAGCGCGTGCAGTGGGTGGCGGCCTATCCAGAGGACGCAACGCGTTGGGCGGAGTTTCACCAGCCCGGTTTGGCCGGGCCGTTGGCCGCCGTGCGTGCCGAGCTGCAGTCTGGGCAATGGCCGCAGGCACGTGTGCGGCTGCTGGCGATGCCTGCGGCGGGCGAGCATGCTGCGGTGGCAGCCTTGGTGCTGGCTGATTTGGACGTGTTCGACGGTCAGCTCGATGCTGCGCAAAACCGCCTAGGCCAGGCCTGGCAAGGCACGCAAGACCCACGCATCGCCGCGCGCCGGGCCGAGTTGCTCATGGCGCTGGACCGCCAGACCCAGGCGCGTGCGTGGCTGGATACCACGCGGGCCGCCGCACCCCTGTCGGCCCTCCTGCTGCAGGCCGATGCCGACTGGCACCGGCTGGAGGGCAACGCCGACGCCGCCCTGGGGCTGTACCGCGAGGCCGTTGCCCGCGCCGAGGGCGACGCGCAGCGTGCCGCCGCCCTGTGGGGCCTGGGGCGCGCGCTGCAAGAGCGGGGCGACCTGCGCGCGGCCCGCGTGGCCCTGGCGCAGGCCGTGGCCCTGGCGCCCGACCACCCCGCCTACCGGGGCGAGCAGGCTACGGCCGCCATCGAGGCCCTGCAACTGGCCGATGCCCGTGTGGAGCTGGACGCCGCGCTGGCCCAGGCGGGCGACGACTACGTGAGCCTGGCCGGGGCTGGTCTGCTGGCCCTCAAGCAGGGCGACGCTGAAACGGCGCGCACCCAGTTGCTCAAGGCCCTGGTGATCGAGCCGCGCTACGCCCGCGCCCAGGTCTGGCTGGCGGTGGCCGAATACACGCTGGGCGAGCGCGCCGCCGCACTCGATTCGCTCGACCGTGCGCGCCTGGCCGACCCCCGCGACCCACTGCCTTGGCAAATCGAGGCCATGCTGCGCAACGACAGCGGCGAGCCCGTGCAGGCCATCGCCGCCGCGCGCGAGGCGCTTGCGCGGCTGCCCTACCTCAAGTCGCTCAACCCCCTGGCCTCGGACAGCCAGGGCTCGGCCAACCTGGGCAAAGCGCTGGGCGACTTCGGCATGGAGCACTGGGCGCGGGCCTATGCCAATGCCTCGTACTACCCGCTGTGGGCGGGCAGCCACTTCTTTCTGGCCGACCGGTATGAGAGCGATTTCAGCCGCCGCTCCGAACTCTTTCAGGGCTACCTCACCGACCCCACAGTGTTCGGTGCCAGCGACAAGCGCGCCCCGCTGATGCTGACTACCGGCAGCGAATGGACCGTGGGCGCCAGCGCCGAGCGCAACCCGCTGCGCCACAACGCCACGGTGGACGCGGGCCACCGGGGCCTGGCCGCCAGCGGCATGCCCGTGGCCTGGCTGGTGCGCGCCAACGACGTGCAGATGTGGCCGCGCGAGGGGCCGCCGTCCACGCGCTACCGGCTGTCGTCCCCCGGCATCGACCTGGCGGTGGGCGCCAAGCCCACCGAAAGCCTTTCGCTGTTTGCGTTGTATGGCGACACCACGCTGCGCTACCGTTTTCCCGACGGGCTCGGCTTTGGCAACGGCATCACCTTTACCGGCGGGGCCGAGACACGCACGCGCCGTGCCGACGTGGGCGGCGCCTGGCGCTGGTCGGCCGACAGCCAGACCTGGCTCAAGGTGCACGGCGCGCGCCAAACGATGGGCCTGGTGCTGGACGACGCGCGCTGGGGCCCGCAGGACTACGGCTACACCAGCGACGAAAAAGGCGTATTCCTGCGCCACACCACGCTGTGGGGCGCCCACCGCCTGAGCGCAGGCTGGGAGCGCGTGGACCGCGACAGCGGCAGCGCCATCACTGATTCACAGATCACCACGCCACGCAAGAACACCGAGCGCTACAGCATGCCCTGGGTGGCAGGCGAATGGCGCACGGGTGCCTGGAGCTGGATGGCCGAGGCCTACTGGCCGCGCCTGGCCGTGCAGCAGAGCGACCGCTATGCCGACACGGCCACGGGCCAGGACCTGCTGGCACCCATTGAGGACGGCGCCACGCACCGCCGCCGCCTGCTGCCGCGCGTGGGCGCCAGCCTGCGCATAGCGCCCGGCCGTGCGTTGCACTGGGCCTACCAGGAGAGCCTGCGCGCGCCTGGTACGCACACGCTCGCGCCGGTGGCCACGGGCGCCATCGCGGTGGACAACCAGTACCTGCTGACCGGCAGTTATGCCCGCAAGCATGCCGTGCAGCTCGATTGGGAGATGACACCCTCCACCTTCTTCGGCGCCAGCCTGTCGGGCCAGCGCATCAACAACCTGGCAGCGCGCAATGGGCGCCTGTTCGCGCAGGAAACCTCCGCGCTTTTCGACAACGTGGCCTCCATCGCGCCCGTGGTGCTCAACGCGCAGACCTCGCTCAATACCTATGAGGAGACGCCGGTTTTTGGCCAGGGACATCTGGCGCAGGCCAGCGTGTCGGTCAACCATTTGCTCTCGCCGCGCTGGAGTGTGCTGGGCAGCTACATCCACACCGATTCGCGCAACACGGGCGCGGGTTTGGCGGGCCTGCAACTGCCCGGTTTTGCGCGCCATGTGGTGCTGGGCCAGACCACCTGGCGGCACGAGGGCCGCAGCTTTTCGTTGCTGCGCATGACCTGGCGCGGCGCGCGCTACCGCGACGAGGCCAACACCGTGCTGCGCGCGCCGGGCTGGAGCCTGGCGCTGGGCCATGGTTGGGAGTCGCTGGACCGGCGCTGGAGCTTTACCGGCACGGTGCAGACGGGCCTGCGCCATGGCGAACGGCCCACGCTGTGGGCGCTGGTGCGCTACCGGGATTGAGGCAATTTTTGGCCGCTAGCGCTTATTAGATAGGCGCAAAAAGCTATAAAAATAGGAGCAAACCCTGAATGATGAACCAGGGATCAGCGATCAGGCCGCCGCTGCTTCGGCCAGGGCCTGCAGCGCGGCGGCTACTTCGGCGGCCTCCACGCCGTCTACCGGGGCCAGGCGCGGCGCCAGGGTTTGCAGCGCGGCGCCGGTGCCGTCCTTTTGCAATTGCGCAATCGCCTGCCCGGCTTCCTTGGGTGCGTCGAAGCCCGTGCTTTGCAGCAGCAGGCGGCCATCGGCTGCCACGAGCTTGAAGTAGAACTTGCCGTCCGCCTCGCGGTACTGCTTGAACGCGGGCAGGGCGGCCTTGGCGGCCTTCACGGGCTTGGCTGCCGTGGTGGCCTGCGCCAGGCTGCGCAGGCCCACCGCAGCGCGCAGCTCGCGAATGAACGGCGTGGCCAATGCACGGGCGCGCTCGGCGCCGGCCAGCAGGGTCTGCTCGATGCGGGCGGGGTTGTTGATCAGCTCTTCGTACTGCGCGCGCATGGGGGCGATCACCTGGTCTACCCGCTCCAGCAGCAACTGCTTGGCGTCGCCCCAGGCAATGCCGTCCGCGTAGGCGCGGCGCAGGGCATCGGCTTCGTCGTCGGTGGCAAAGGCGCGGTAGATCTGGAACAAGGCGGAGCCCTCGACCTCCTTGGGCTCGCCGGGTGCGCGCGAGTCGGTGAGGATGGAGCCGATGAGCTTTTTGAGCTGCTCGCGCGAGCTGAACAGCGGGATGGTGTTGTCGTAGCTTTTGCTCATCTTGCGCCCGTCCAGGCCGGGCAGTGTGGCCACGTGCTCGTCGATGGCCGCCTCGGGCAGCACGAAGTGCTCGCCATACAGGTGGTTGAAGCTGGC
>NZ_JAPUDY010000025.1 GCF_027492855.1 Acidovorax sp. | reverse complement strand
GGGTTCAAACGAGGGGGATAGTTCTTTCGGTTCGCTCATCCCCCGATTGTCTCAGGCCGGCGGCGGCCTCTGCCCCGGCCTGCGGGCTCAGCCCCGGTCTGCGCGTGCGGGGCGCATGCCGCTACGCATCGACGCCGAGGCCAGCGGCAACTTGTTGACGGTGATCTCGCAACCAAAGTCATCGGGCGAGAACACCAGCGTGGAGCCAGGGGCCACCAGCGGCAGGGTTTCGTGGATCTGGCGCGACATATCGACCGGCGGCTCGGGCGCGCGGTAAACGACCTCCTTGTCGGGGCCATACACCCGGTAGCACGCAGCGGCGGCCGACTGGCTGAAGAAGGCGGCCACCAGGGCGGCAGCGGCATAGCGAAGGATGGTGGTCATGGTTCTTCTCCTCAATCAACAATCTGGCGTCATAACTTCAAGGCATTATGCGGGCTTTGCCTCTTGGAGCGAATAACAAAACCCAGCGAAGCGGTTCTGGCTAGGCGCTGCGTCGCAGGCAGTACGACTAGTACGACAAGACGCGGCAACGACGCCAGAAGGGTTTTTGCTAGCCGCTCTCAGCGCAAATGCAGGTGGTTGGTGTGCTTGACCTCCTCCATCACCGCATAGGTACGCGTTTCGCGCACGCCCGGCAACTGCCACAGCACGTTGCCCGCAAACACACGGTAGGCGTTCATGTCGGCCGAGCGGGTCTTGAGCAGGTAGTCAAACCCGCCCGCCACCATGTGGCATTCCATGATTTCGGGGTGCACCTGCACGGCAGCCTTGAACTGGTCGAACACGTTGGGCGTGGTGCGGTCGAGCAGCACCTCCACAAACACCAGCATGCCCGCGCCCAGCTTCAGGGGGTTTAAACGTGCCTCGTAGCCCAGAATGAAGCCATCGCGCGTGAGGCGCTGCACGCGCGCGAGCACGGCGGTGGGCGACAGGGCCACGGCCTCGGCCAGCTTGAGGTTGGCAATGCGGCCATCTTCCTGCAGGATTGACAGTATCTTGCGGTCGATTCGGTCCAGATCGGTTTCCATGGCGATGAAGAGTAGTGAATTATTTTGTGACTACCGTCATTTTCGAATATTTATTCACCACAAGTCCAAGGATCATCGCCATCAACACGCCAAACCTGCGTTTGGCCGCAAAAAAACCCCTGAAAGACACCGCCATGACGCTGCCCACCGCTCCGTTCGCCGACTTCGCGCCCCGCACGCCGCTCTCCAATCCACTGCGCGCCGCCATCACCGCCGCCTACCGCCGCCCCGAGCCCGAAGCCCTGGCCCCGCTGCTGGCCCAGGCCCGGCTGCCGCAAGAGCAGGCCGCCCAGGCCCAGCAACTGGCACTGCGCATTGCAGGCGCCCTGCGTGAGCGCAAGGCCAGCGCCGGGCGCGCGGGCCTGGTGCAGGGGTTGCTGCAAGAGTTTTCGCTGTCGTCGCAAGAAGGCGTGGCGCTGATGTGTCTGGCCGAGGCGCTGCTGCGCATCCCCGACAAGGCCACGCGCGATGCACTGATCCGCGACAAGATCAGCCACGGCCAGTGGGATTCGCACCTGGGCAAAAGCCCGTCCCTCTTCGTCAACGCCGCCACCTGGGGCCTGCTCATCACCGGCAAGCTGGTGGCTACACACAGCGAAGGCAGCCTGGGCAACTCGCTGGGCCGCCTGATCGGCCGAGGCGGCGAGCCACTGATCCGCAAAGGCGTGGACATGGCCATGCGCATGATGGGCGAGCAGTTTGTGACCGGCGAAACCATCGCCGAGGCCCTGCGCAACGCCCGCACCATGGAGGCTGAGGGCTTTCGCTACTCGTACGACATGCTGGGCGAGGCCGCGCTGACCAGCGAAGACGCTCAGCGCTACTACCAGTCCTACGAGCAGGCCATTCACGCGATCGGCAAGGCATCCGCCGGGCGCGGCATCTACGAAGGGCCGGGCATCTCCATCAAGCTCTCGGCCCTGCACCCGCGCTACAGCCGCGCGCAGTTTGGTCGCGTGATGGACGAGCTGTACCCGCAAGTGCTGCGCCTGACCGTGCTGGCCAAGCAATACGACATCGGCCTGAACATCGACGCCGAAGAAGCCGACCGGCTGGAGCTGTCGCTCGACCTGCTGGAGCGCCTGTGCCACGAGCCATCGCTTGCGGGCTGGAACGGCATTGGCTTTGTGATCCAGGCTTACCAAAAACGCTGCCCCTTCGTCATCGACTACGTGGTTCAACTCGCCCGCAGCACCCAGCGCCGCCTGATGGTGCGCCTGGTCAAGGGCGCCTACTGGGACAGCGAAATCAAGCGCGCCCAGGTCGATGGGCTCACCGACTACCCGGTGTACACCCGCAAGGTGCACACCGACATTTCGTATATCGCCTGCGCCAAAAAACTGCTGGCCGCGCCCGAGGCCATCTACCCCCAGTTCGCCACGCACAACGCCGAAACGGTGGCCACCGTCTATCAAATGGCGGGCAGCAACTACTACGCGGGGCAGTACGAATTCCAATGCCTGCACGGCATGGGCGAGCCGCTGTACGAGCAAGTGGTGGGTGCCCTTTCTGCCGGTAAATTGGGCCGCCCCTGCCGCATCTACGCCCCCGTGGGCACGCACGAAACACTGCTGGCCTACCTGGTGCGCCGCCTGCTCGAAAACGGCGCCAACACCTCGTTCGTGAACCGCATTGCCGACGAAACCATTGCGCTCGACGAACTGGTGAAGAGCCCCGTGCAGGTGGTGGACCAGCAGGCCGCCGTGGAAGGCGCCGCAGGCCTGCCCCACCCCCGCATTGCCACGCCCCAGGGCCTGTACGGCCCCCACCGCGCCAACTCGCGCGGGCTGGACCTGTCGAACGAGAACACACTGACCGCGCTGGCCGCAGCGTTGCAAGCCACTGCGGCATATGCCTGGACGGCAGGCCCGCTGCTGGGCACCAACGCCCCCACCGGCCCCACCCAACCCGTGCGCAACCCCGCCAACCACAGCGACGTGGTGGGCCAGGTGCAAGAAGCCACCACCGCCGATGTGGACCAGGCACTGGCCAACGCCCAGGCCGCCGCAGCCCCCTGGGCCGCCACGCCGCCTGCCGAGCGCGCCGCCGCGCTGCTCGCCACCGCCGATCTGCTCGAAGCCCGCATGTTGCCCCTGCTGGGCCTGCTGATGCGCGAAGCGGGCAAAAGCGCCAGCAACGCCGTGGCCGAGGTGCGCGAGGCCGTGGACTTCTTGCGCTACTACGCCGCCCAGGTTCAAAGCACCTTCAACAACGCCACCCACATCCCCCTGGGCCCCGTGGCCTGCATCAGCCCCTGGAACTTCCCGCTCGCCATCTTCATGGGCCAGGTCGCGGCGGCGCTGGCCGCAGGCAACCCCGTGCTGGCCAAGCCCGCCGAGCAAACCCCGCTGATCGCCGCCGAGGCGGTGCGCCTGCTGTGGCAAGCCGGTGTGCCCCGTGCCGCCGTGCAATTGCTGCCCGGCCAGGGCGAAACCGTGGGCGCACGCCTGATTGGCGACGCCCGTGTGATGGGCGTAATGTTCACCGGCTCCACCGAAGTGGCGCGTATCCTGCAACGCACCCTGGCCGGGCGGCTTGATGCCGCAGGCCGCCCTATTCCGCTGATTGCCGAGACCGGCGGACAGAACGCGATGATCGTGGACTCGTCCGCCCTGGTCGAACAGGTGGTGGGCGACGCCGTGTCGTCCGCGTTTGACAGCGCGGGCCAGCGCTGCTCGGCCCTGCGCGTGCTGTGCGTGCAAGAAGAAGCCGCCGACCGCGTGGTCGAGATGCTGCAGGGCGCAATGGGCGAGCTGCAACTGGGCAACCCCGGCGCGCTGTGCGTGGACGTGGGGCCGGTGATCGACGCCGAAGCACAAGCGGGCATCACCACCCACATCGAGGCGCTCAAGGCCAAGGGCCACCGCGTGTTCCAACACCCGCAGCACCTGGCCGCCGATGGCGCCAATGGCGCTGTTGGCACCTTCGTGCCGCCCACACTCATCGAGCTCAACCACATCAGCGAGCTGCAGCGCGAAGTCTTCGGCCCCGTGCTGCACTTGGTGCGCTACGCCCGCAACAATCTCGACCAATTGCTCAACCAGATCAACGCCACCGGCTACGGCCTCACGCAAGGCGTGCACACCCGCATCGACGAAACCATTGCCCGCGTGGTGAACCGTGCGCACGCTGGCAACGTCTACGTGAACCGCAACATGGTCGGCGCCGTGGTGGGCGTGCAGCCGTTTGGCGGCGAAGGCCTGTCGGGCACGGGCCCCAAGGCAGGCGGGCCGCTGTACCTGCTGCGCCTGCTGTCAGAGCGCCCGGCCGACGCACTGGCCCGCACCTTTGCCGAAGCCGACCGCAACACCCCGCCTGAAGGCGCCGCGCGCGAACGCCTGCTGGCGCCCCTCGCCACCTTTCAGCAATGGGCGCAGGCACAAAACCAACCAGCGCTCGCCAGCACCTGCCAACGCTTCGCGCAAGAAACCCAAAGCGGCACCACCCGCACCCTGCCCGGCCCCACGGGCGAACGCAACGCCTACACCCTGGCCCCGCGCACCCGCGTGCTGTGCCTGGCGCATAGCGCCGACGACCTGCTGGTGCAAACCGCCGCCGTGCTCGCCACCGGCGGCACCGCCCTGTGGCCCACCGCCCAAGCCAGCCTGCGCACGCAACTGCCCGCGCTGGTGCAGGCGCAAATCGCCTTGCAAGACAACGCCCTCACCGACGGCACGGTAGAACTGGACGCCGTGCTGCACCACGGCGACACCGCATCGCTAGAGGCCACATGCACCGCCCTCACCCGCCGTGCTGGCCCCATCGTGGGCGTGACGGCACTGCCACCCGGCGCGGTGGACATCCCCCTGGAGCGCCTGCTGATCGAACGCGCGCTGAGCGTGAACACGGCAGCGGCGGGGGGGAATGCGAGCTTGATGACGATTGGGTGAGTGCCAGACGGAGAACTGCCATCCACCGGGGAGAAAATTTTAATAAAAATGCTGCTAGCGCTTATAGATAAAGCGCTAGCAGCTATCAATTCAATTGCAAATCAAGACAAAGATGCCAACGGCAGATTCAGCAGCAGGTTCTGCGGTTTGATGCGCACCACGCCCTCGGCGTTGGTCGCCAGCCCCAGGTACACCGGCTTGCCCGCCACATCGGCGCGCATCTCGGCGGGGTTGGCAAAGGTCAGGGTGAACAGGCTCACCAGGCGCTGCATGCGGTCGGCATCGACCGGGTGGTCTTGATACAGATCGTTGAGGATGGCGGTGGATTCCACATCCAGCCCCACATGCCAGCGCCAGGCGCTGTCGGTGACCTGGTGCACGGGTTCGATCGACACCTGCACGCCCAGCAGGTGCGCCACCCAGCGCTCCAAAACACGGGCCAGGGCCTTCAAACCCGAGCGAGCGCGGGTCATCTTGAGCGTCAGGCCGTGGCTCAGGTCCTGCGTCAGTTCATGGGTCAGGTCGAGCAGAAAATGGTGACGATCACTCGCCCGCCAATAATCCACAGCGTTGTCGGCCGTCAGCACCTGTACCTGCGCGGTGGGCTGCAATGCGCCGCTTTGCAGCAACAAGCGCCCCACCTCGCCCAGGCCCGCCGTCTCATTGAGCATGTCCAGCGTCGCACGGTCGCCCGCCAGCATCTGGCCTTGGTGCTGCGTGATGCGCTGGGGGCGGAACAGCATCTCGGCGGCGCGCGCCTCCAGGGCGTCGTTGCAATCGTCCAGCACGTTGCGCAGCAGCGCCTGCACCACGGCGTCGATGAACACCGCAGGCACATTCACCGCCCCGCTGCGCATGAGCTGCAGGTAGTAAGCCTCCAGCGTCCCCGCCACCAGCAAACCATCGCGAAAACGCAGAAACACGGCGTAGTTCTCGCGCGCGTCGTCGTCCTGCACGGCGGCCAATTCAGCGGCGGGCACGGACCTGAGCGGCGCTGCCTGCAAAGCCTCATGCAAAGCCACTTCGGCCGCGCACGACTCTGGCACCAAGGCCAGTTCAGGCCGTGCCAGCAGGGTACGCACATAGGCTTCGGTGGGCACCAGCCAGCCGCGCTCATTGTGGGTTAGCGCCTGGTAGCCGCTGCCGGGCCAGAAATCATGCGTAACCGTCATACGGCAGTGCGATGGGGATTCGAAGGATGGATCATTCCCACTCAATCGTCGCTGGCGGCTTGCTGCTTACGTCGTACGTCACACGGTTAATGCCGCGCACTTCGTTGATGATGCGGCCCGATACCTTCTTGAGGAGGGCATACGGCAGCTCGGCCCAGTCGGCGGTCATGAAGTCGCTGGTTTGCACGGCGCGCAGGGCGACCACGTAATCGTAGGTACGGCCGTCGCCCATCACGCCCACGCTTTTCACGGGCAAAAAGACGGTGAAGGCCTGGCTGGTGAGGTCGTACCAGGTCTTGCCGGTGGCCTCGTCCACATGGTTGCGCAGCTCTTCGATAAAAATCGCGTCGGCGCGGCGCAGCAGGTCGGCGTATTCCTTTTTCACCTCACCCAGGATGCGCACGCCCAGGCCGGGGCCGGGGAAGGGGTGGCGGTAGACCATTTCGGGCGGCAGGCCCAGGGCCACGCCCAGTTCGCGCACTTCGTCCTTGAACAGGTCGCGCAAGGGCTCCAATAGCTTGAGACCCAATTGCTCGGGCAGACCGCCCACGTTGTGGTGGCTCTTGATGGTGACGGCCTTCTTGCTTTTGGCGCCGCCGGATTCGATCACGTCGGGGTAGATGGTGCCCTGCGCCAGAAACGTCGCACCTTTGGCTCCATGGCCTGCTGCCTTGAGCTTGGCGGCTTCGGACTTGAACACGTCGACGAACAAGCCGCCGATGATCTTGCGCTTGGCTTCGGGCTCGCTCACGCCTGCCAGCTTACCCAGGAAGAGGTCGCTCGCATCGACACGGATGACCTTCGCGTGCAGCTTGCCGACGAACATGTCCATGACCATGTCGCCCTCGTTCAGGCGCAAGAGGCCATGGTCGACGAACACGCAGGTGAGCTGGTCGCCGATGGCGCGGTGGATCAGTGCGGCAGCCACGGACGAATCCACACCGCCCGAGAGGCCCAGGATCACTTCTTCATCACCCACCAGCGCGCGGATCTGCTCCACGGCTTCGGCGATGTGGTCGCGCATGACCCAGTCGGGACGGGTAGCACAGATGCCGAGCACGAAGCGGTCAAGCAGCGCCCTGCCCTGCACGGTGTGCGTGACTTCGGGATGGAACTGCACGGCGTAGAAGCGCCGGTCTTCGTCGGCCATGCCTGCGATAGGGCAGCTATCGGTGCTGGCCATAAGCTTGAAGCCCGGGGGCAGTTCGGTGACCTTGTCGCCGTGGCTCATCCACACGTTGAGCATGCCGTGGCCTTCAGGGGTGGTGAAGTCGGCGATGTCCTTGAGCAGTGCCGTGTGGCCGCGTGCGCGCACAGCCGCAAAACCGAACTCGCGCTTGTGGCCGGTTTCGACCTTGCCGCCCAGTTGTTGCGCCATAGTTTGCATGCCGTAGCAGATGCCCAGCACGGGCAGGCCCAGGTCGAACACGGCCTGGGGTGCGCGGTCCGTGCTCTCCTCGGTCACGCTGGCGTGGCTGCCCGACAGGATGATGCCCTTGAGCGAACCGTCCTTGGCATAGTCGCGCACCCATTCGTCGGTCACGTCGCAGGGATGCACTTCGCAGTACACATTGGCTTCGCGCACGCGGCGGGCGATGAGCTGGGTGACTTGCGAGCCGAAATCGAGGATGAGGATTTTCTGGTGTTGCATGGTGGTGGTTCGTCGTCAGAGGCGGGAGAGGTCGAAAAGCGGTACGCCGCTGCGCTCAGCAGCAGCGGCCTGGTGAGGGTCGAAAGTGGCCAAAGGCAGGCGCAGCGAGCGTGCCAACCATAAATAGGCGGCATCGAAAGTAGGCAGACCGGTTTCGAGCGCTACGTCGAGCACGGCCTTGTACTGGGCGGGGGCCAGCTCATGCAGCTCCACCCGATGGCGAATGGCTTCAAGCACTCCCCACAAGCCTTCGACGGATGCAGCGGGAATACGCCCGCTGTTCACGCCGCTGGCAAGGATGTTGTTGCACTCCCAGTGCCAGAGGTTGGGCGCCTGGGGCTCGACCTCGTCGCGGCGAATCAGGGTGTACAGGCGGCGGGTGTGGTCGCTGGCCGCATCGGGCAGCAGCCAGGCAGCGGTGACGGAGGCGTCGAGCACAAAAGCGGTCATGCGGTGCTCCGCCCCGTGTGGCGCAGGCCGTCCACCGTCGATGACCCTGCAGGCTGGATGCTGGCATGCAGCGCATCCATCTGGCCCAGCTCGCGCGCGATCTGCTCGTCGGAAATCACCGGGCGGCGGCGCACGGGCAGCATGCGAACCACCTCTTTGCCATGGCGGGTGATGCGCACTTCCTCGCCCTGCTCGACCAGTTCGATCAAGGCAGAGAATCTGCTCTTCGCTTCATAGATACCGACGGATTGCATAAACAAAAAAGTCTGGCCTGAATGATGAATTCAGACCAGACTATATCATTCTGACCAGATTTTTTCAATCAGGCCAGATTAGCTCTGCAGAAGATCAATCAGCCCGGTAGTTCGGCGCTTCTTTGGTGATCTGCACGTCATGCACATGGCTTTCGCGGATGCCAGCGGTGGTGATCTCGACGAACTCGGCCTTGTTGTTCATCTCTTCGATCGTGGCGCAGCCGCAGTAGCCCATTGAGGCACGCACGCCGCCCGCCATCTGGTACACGATGGAAACCATGGAGCCTTTGTAGGGCACGCGGCCTTCGATGCCTTCGGGCACCAGTTTGTCGGCATTGGGGTTGCCGGTGCTCGACTCCTGGAAGTAACGGTCGGCGCTGCCCTGCTGCATCGCGCCAATGCTGCCCATGCCGCGGTAGCTCTTGTAGCTGCGGCCCTGGAACAGGATAACTTCGCCCGGCGCCTCTTCGGTGCCCGCGAACATGCCGCCCATCATCACCGTGCCAGCACCAGCGGCCAGTGCCTTGGAGATGTCGCCGCTGTAGCGGATACCGCCGTCGGCAATCAGTGGCACGCCTGTGCCCTTGAGCGCGGTGGCCACGCTGTCGATGGCCATGATCTGCGGCACGCCCACGCCCGCCACAATGCGGGTGGTGCAGATGGAGCCTGGGCCGATACCGACCTTGACTGCGTCCGCACCGGCTTCCACCAACGCCAGCGCAGCAGCGCCGGTGGCTATGTTGCCGCCGATCACGTCGATTTGCGGATAGTTCTGCTTAACCCAACGCACGCGGTCGATCACGCCCTTGCTGTGGCCGTGGGCGGTGTCCACCACGATGGCATCGACACCGGCCTTGACCAGGGCCTCAACGCGTTCTTCAGTGCCCTCGCCCACGCCCACGGCCGCGCCCACGCGCAGGCGGCCAGCGGCGTCGCGCGCTGCGTTAGGAAAGCTGGTCTGCTTGGTGATGTCCTTCACCGTGATAAGGCCCTTGAGCTCAAAGGCGTCGTTCACGACCAGGATGCGCTCCAGCTTGTGTTTGTTGAGCAGCGCCTTGGCCTGGGCTGGCGAGGTGCCATCCTTTTCGTTGACCGTGATGAGCTTCTCGCGCGGGGTCATGATCTGGTGGACCTTGACGTCGTAGCGCGTCTCAAAACGCAGGTCGCGGCCCGTGACGATGCCGACCACCTTGCCGCCATCGCACACCGGAAAGCCCGAAATGCCCAACTGCTCGGACAGTTGCAGCACCTGCAGCACCGTGTGCTCGGGGGTGATGACCACAGGGTCGCGCAGCACGCCGGACTCGTAGCGCTTGACCTTGGACACGTGGGCGGCCTGCTCTTGCGCCGTGAGGTTTTTGTGCACGATGCCGATGCCGCCCTCCTGGGCAATGGCGATGGCCAAGCGCGCCTCGGTCACGGTGTCCATGGCGGCGGACACGAGCGGCAGGTTCAGTTGGATATTGCGGGAGAGTTTCGTCGCTAGGGACGTGTCCTTGGGCAGGACCTGGGAGTACGCTGGCACCAGCAACACATCGTCGAAGGTGAGCGCTTTTCCAAGAAGGCGCATGAGAAAGCTCCAAAAAACGGATTGTACCCGCGCCGCGTGTGGCAGAAAGCCGACGTGCCAATAACCTCAGCCTTCGCCCGCGCACCGATAGAGCCCACTGCGCAGGGCGTCGGCCCATGGCTGCCGCTCATCCTTCCTGCACTGGCGGGTGGCGGGCCACGCGGATAAACTTCCCCGCATGAAAATGCACAAGATTCTCCTGCTGGCCGTGGCCTGCACCTGGGCCATGGGCGCGGCAGCGCAATGGCAGTGGATCGACAAGGATGGGCGCAAAGTCTTTAGCGACCGTCCCCCGCCACAGGAAATTCCGGAAAAGAACATCCTGAAACAGCCAGGGGGCAGCTCCGCAGCGCGCTCAGCGCCCGCCACCGCCCAACCTGCTGCGGACGGCGCACCAGGCGCCGCAGCGGCAACGCCCGCTGCCGCGGCAGCACCCGCCCCCAAGCTGGCTGCCAGCGCCCCAGGCAGCGGCAAGGACAAGGAGCTGGAAGAGAAAAAGGCCCAGGCCGAAGCCGCAGAAGCCGCCAAGAAGAAGGCGGAGGACGAAAAAATCGCCAAGGCCAAGGCTGAAAACTGCACCCGCGCCCGTGCAGCCAAGGCTGCGTTCGATAGCGGAAAGCCCATTACCCAGCCCAACGCCCAGGGCGAGCGCATTTTCCTAGATGGCCCTGCCCGCGCGGCCGAAACCAAACGCATTGAAGGGATCATCTCCTCGGACTGCGCACGCTAACCCGGTCTTCCCGCCCTGCCCTGGCCGCACGCAAGTGCGCCAGGGTTTGTTTTTTTGGGGCGATGAAAAACGGCCCATGCCCCTTCGCGCAGGCGGTCGGCCTTGCCTTGCTGGTCAGTAGCCCGACTTGCCCCCTGGCCGCTGGCGCGCAAACAGCCCCGTGGAGCGAGCGCCCTGGCGCGCAAAACGTTCGCGGCGGGCCACCTTGGGGTCCACCTTCAGAGGGCGATAGACCTCCACACGGTCCAGGTGCCGCAACGGCGCATCCAGCGCCGCAGCGCGACCCCATACCCCTATCGAAAGCAGGCCTTCGTCCGCCGCTTCCCCAGCCAATGGCGCAGGAATCGCGCCGCAGCCGCGCAAGGCGTCTGCCACCGTGGCACCGGCAGGCAACGACAAGGTCCATTCGCGCGTCTCGCGCGGCGCCACGCAGACGACCACCGTGACCTGTAAAGGACCCCTCTCAGCCATACACCTGCTCGGCCCGCTTCACGAACGCATCGACCATGCTGCCTGCAATGCGATCAAACACAGGCCCCACCAGGGCGGCCAGCGCCGCATTGTCAAAGCCGTAGTGAAGCAGCAGCTCGACCTTGCAAGCGCGCTGCTGGCCGTCTCCCACCGGGTGGAAATGCCAGTCGCCGTCCAGGCGCGAGAACGGTCCTTTCACCAGGTGCATTTGCACGCGCCGCCCTGCCTCGTGCGTATTGCGCGTTACAAAGGTCTGGCGGATACCTCCCAAGGCAATGCCCACCTCGGCTGTCATCCCGTCCGCGTGCTGCTCCAGCACGGCGGCGCGGTCACACCACGGCAAAAACTCCGGGTAGTGCGCCACATCGGTGACGAGGGCAAACATTTCTTCGGGGCTATACCAGATGAGGACGGACTTTTGAACAGTTTTCATGCAGACGATGCCTACGCTGGGCTACGCAAGCGGGGGAGAAATTAGAATCGCGGCTCTGCGAGTTGACAACCATTCATTGTAGGGAGGCCTTTTATCTCCCGAATGTCACCGCATCTAACCCCATGGCCAAAAAACCCGATCCCACGTCCCGCATTGCCGACAATAAAAAAGCGGCCTTCAACTATTTCTTCGAAGAGCGCCACGAGGCGGGCATGGTGCTGCACGGCTGGGAGGTCAAGGCGCTGCGCGAAGGCAAGGTCCAATTGACCGACGGCTATGTGCTGATCCGTGAAGGAGAGCTGTACCTGCTGGGCTGCCTGATCAACCCGCTCAAGACCGCCTCCACCCACGTCAATCCAGAGTCGGCGCGCACCAAGAAGCTCCTGCTCAAGAAGGACGACATCAAGCGCCTGATCGGCAAAGTCGAGCAAAAAGGCTACACCCTGGTGCCGCTGAACCTGCACTGGAAAAACGGTTTCGTGAAGTGCGAAATCGCCCTGGCCAAAGGCAAGGCCGAGCACGACAAGCGCGACACCATCAAGGACCGCGAAGGCAAGCGCGAGGTAGAACGCGCCATGAAGAGCCGCAATCGCTGATTCTGATTGCCTCACTGCGCACGCTGCACACGGCTGTCACTTCATCCGCGGGGCGCGTCATCAACGAACACGCTCATGCGTTTCTTGATCCAAGCGGCCAGTTTTTTGACGTCATCCCGCAAGCGCTCGTGCGGGGCGATCCACAGGTTCAGCGTGTGCGCGCTTTCGACGAAGCCAAAAGGGGCAACCAGTTGCCCTGATGCGATTTCTTTTTCGACCACGTAGCGCGGCGCCAGCGCAACGCCCAACTGCGCCACCGCGGCCTCGATCACCAAATAGAAATGCTCATAGCGCTCATGCGCCGCCAGCTCGATGTCGCTGCTGCCCATCAGCGCCGCCCATTCCTCCCATGCCTGAGGGCGCGTTGCCGTTTCAAGAATGCGCGCCCGCGCGAGTGACGCGACGGAAGAAATCCCCACGCGCGCAAGATATTCAGGGTGGCACACAGGGCCGATCTGCTCCCGCAGCAATGGCTCTATCACCACGTCCTGGGGCGCCCGGTTCATGCTGGTGCGTATGGCCAGGCTGATCTGATCCTGTACGAAATTCACCTCGCCGTGGGTCATGTTGAGGCGGATCTCGACACCGGGGTGCGCGCGCTTGAAATCGCTCAAGCGGGGAATCAACCACTTCGTCATGATGGTTGCGGAACATGACAGCGTGAGCGGACCAGGCGCCAACCGCGCTACGGCCTCCCGCATGAGCCGGAATGCCTCGGAGAGCTGACTCGCCAATGCAGCGCCCTCCGGAGTCGCCGCAACCGACCTCGGCAACCGATGCAGCAGCGGGGCACCAAACTGCTCTTCCAATGCATGCACATGCCGACTGATGGCGCCATGCGTCACGCAAAGCTCCTGGGCCGCCGCGCTCATGGAGCCAAGCCGCGCGGTGGCTTC
Organism: Acidovorax sp.; assembly: GCF_027492855.1. GTDB lineage: Bacteria > Pseudomonadota > Gammaproteobacteria > Burkholderiales > Burkholderiaceae_C > Acidovorax. Next base: position 9,154 of record NZ_JAPUDY010000025.1, on the reverse strand, counting down.
AAACGCGCGGAGTGCGTTCAGCGGCAGCCTTGGTCGACTCTCCAGCGCAGGCGCAACATGAATAGGTGTCATAAAAACTCACAGATAGGCACTGAGAAGTGAAGTGTAAAACCTGCCGATCCTGTCTAAACTGCGTTCACATCTAGACGCTTTCATGGGGTCATTCGCAGGCTTTGATGGTTAACCCTCGCTTTTGCAAGCCAACCCTTCCGATAAGGAATGGTCTTTGCGAGAGAGACGAATTCTGTGATGTGAACTCATACAAGCGCAAAAGGTTTCGACACCACCACGCATAGGAGACAAAGATGAAACTCAATCGCCGTCACTTCGACTTCGCAGCCTTGGCTGCCATGGCACTGTTCATTTCCCCTGCGGCCAACGCAGACGTGCTTGGCAACGTCCAAGGCAAAAAAATGATCCGGGTAGCCACCGACATGGGCATTCCGCCGTTCGGCATGATGGACGCTGCGCTGCAGCCCACGGGCTCGGACGTGGAGATCGCCAAGGCCCTGGCCGCCGACTGGGGCGCTACGCTGGAGTTCATCAACACCACGGGGCCCACGCGCATTCCCAACATCAACACCGACAAGGCCGACGTGGTGATCTCGTCGCTGTCCGTGACCGACGAGCGCAAGAAGGTGGTTGATTTCACCAGCCCTTACTCGTTCATCCGCACCACCGTGATTGCGCCGGTGGATGAAAAAAGCGTCAAGGCCTGGAGCGACCTGAAGGGCAAGTCCATCGCCGTGGTTCGCAGCACCACGCAGGATTTAGCACTCACCGCCAAGTCCGCCGCCGAAGGCTTCACCGTGGTTCGGTTTGATGACGACGCCACGGCCATCACGGCGGCAGTGTCGGGCCAGGCCACCTACCTGGGCCTGGCTGATCCCCAGATGAAGGCCATCAACCAGCGCTCGGCCAATCGCCCATTCGAAGCCAAGTTCACGATCAACCAGTTCCCCATCGCCATGGCCGTGAAGAAGGGCGAGGCACAGATGCTCGCCAAGCTCAATGAGTGGATCGCGGCCAACGCCAAGAACGGCAAACTGAACACGATCTACAAGAAGTACCACGGCATCGACATCCCGGCCGAAATCCTTCAGTAAGGGAGCAAGGGACAGCTCCACCAGGGCCGCTTTTCGCAGGCCCATGTCGATTCACGCGCAGCGCCGCTTTCAACCAATGGACATTTCCATGCACCAGCACCGTATTGAGGCGGACTACCTGCTCGAAACGCCCGAGGATCTGCAAAAGACCGCAGACACCATCGCCGGAGAACAGTCCAGCGGAACCTTTGTCCGCGTTCCTGGCGAAACCCCCGAACTGCGCGAACGTTCGGCTGCGCGGGTCGTGAATCTGGAGGTTCTCGACCAGTTCATCGGCCAGCGCTCGCTGCCAACATCGCGGCCCATGCCGGGCAATGAGCGGCTGGTGCGCGCCAAGCTCACGCTGTCGTGGCCCTTGGAGACGGTGGGGCCATCGCTGCCCAACCTGATGGCGACGGTGGCAGGCAACCTTTTTGAACTGCGCCAGGTCAGCGGCCTGCGGATCCTGGACATCCGCATGCCCGAACCATTCGCAGCCGCCTACCCCGGCCCCAAATTTGGTGTCGATGGCACCCGGCGGCTTGCGGGCGTGCAGGGCCGACCATTGATAGGCACCATCATCAAGCCCAGCGTCGGCTTCTCTGCCGAGGAGACCGCAGCCCTGGTCGCCCAGCTCTGCGCCGCAGGCATCGATTTCATCAAAGACGACGAATTGCAGGCGGATGGCAGCTACTGCCCCTTCAACGACCGCGTGGCATCGGTGATGCGCGAGATCAACGCCTGCGCCGACCGCACCGGCAAGAAGCCGATGTATGCCTTCAACCTCACCGGCGACATGGACGAAATGAAGCGCCGCCACGACGTGCTGCTGCGGCATGGCGCCACCTGCCTGATGGCCAGCATCAACTCGGTGGGCCTGTCGGGCATGATCGAGTTGGCCAAGTTCTCGCAGCTTCCCATCCACGCGCACCGCAATGGCTGGGGCTATCTCTCGCGCCATCCCATGCTGGGCTGGTCGTTCGTGGCCTGGAGCAAGATTTGGCGGCTGGTCGGTGTGGACCACATGCATGTCAATGGACTGGCCAACAAATTCTCAGAGGCCGATGAGAGCGTGATCGAAGCCGCGCAGTCTTGCCTGACCCCGCTGTTTCCGAACAAGCCCTGCACGGTGATGCCGGTTTTTTCATCCGGACAAGGCGTCAAGCAGGTGCCCGGCACCTATGCCGCGCTGCAGTCACCCAACCTCATCGTCACGGCGGGGGGCGGCATTTTGGCGCACCCTGGTGGCCCCGGCGCTGGCGTGAGCGCCCTGCGCGAGGCCTGGGACGCCGCATTGCAAGGCGTGGCGCAGGCGGACTACGCCCGCACCCACCCCGCGCTGCAATCGGCCATGGAGCTGGCCACATGAGCCAGGCCCGCCCACTGCCCCAGGGGCCGCTCGTGGCCTTCTACGGCGACGACTTCACCGGATCGTCCGCAGCCATGGAGGTGCTGGCCTTTGCGGGCCTGGAAACCATCCTGTTCCTGAAGCCGCCAACGCCCGAGCGCCTGTCGCAGCTGGCAGGCTACCGCGCCATCGGGATTGCCGGGGTGGCCCGCTCGCGCACACCCGGATGGATGGACGAGCACCTGCCGCCCATCTACGAACTGCTGCGCCAGATCGGTGCGCCGGTCATCCACTACAAGGTGTGCTCGACGTTCGACTCGGCACCCCATATCGGCAACATCGGGCGTGCGGCCGAGCTGGGCCAGCGTGCGTTTCCCGGCTGGATTCCGTTGGTGGTCTCCGACCCCGGCATGGGGCGCTTCCAGGCCTTTGGCCACCTGTTCGCCCATGCGAGTGGCGTGGGCTACCGGCTTGATCGCCACCCCACCATGTCGGCCCACCCCACCACGCCCATGCACGAGTCTGATCTGGGCCGGCACCTGGTAAACCAAACCGACCTGCGCGTGGGCCTGGTCGATTTCGCCACCATGAAGCGGGGCGGCGCCGATGCGCAGCTTGCGCAAGAGCTCGACCGTGGCGCGGCCATCGTGTCGCTGGACGTGCTGGACGCCGAAACACTGCGAGAAGCCGGTCGCCTTATCTGGGAGCGCTCGAACCAGGGCGATGCCCGCCAGTTCGTCGTCGGCTCGCAAGGCGTTGAGCAGGCGCTGGTGGCCTATTGGCGGGGCGCTGGGCTGGTGGCGCCCACATCAACACCCACCGCGGGCCGCCAGGTCGAGCGCATTGCTGCGGTGTCGGGGTCGGTGTCGCCCATCACTGCCGCGCAAATCCGCCACGCTGCAGAGCATGGCTTTGAGCCGATTGCGCTGGATGTGGCGCTGGCGGTCGATGCGCCACGCTTCGCCGCCGAAATTGAACGCGCCACCCAGGCCGCGTTGACGGCGCTTGACCAGGGGCGCAGCCCCTTGATCTACACCGCCGCCGGACCCGATGACCCTCGGGTGTCGGCATTCCGCGCGGCCGTACAGGCCAGCGGCACCCCGATTTCGGTGGTGAACGAGCGCCTCGCGGTAGCGCTGGGGGACATCCTCAACGCGCTCGTGCGCCAGCGGGGCCTGCGGCGCGTGGTGATCTCGGGCGGAGACACCTCCAGCCACGCGGCTTCGCGGCTGGACATTGACGCGCTCTCCGCCATCGCCCCCCTGTCGCCCGGCGTTCCGCTGTGCCGGGCGCATTCGAGCGACCCGGCCATTGATGGCCTGGAAATGGCCCTCAAGGGCGGCCAGACCGGCGCGCCCGACTTTTTTGCAGCCGTGCGAGATGCACGCTAGTTTGCCCTTCTCAAAAAGGAACCACACCATGAGACTCCAAGGAAAAATCGCCCTCATCACCGGTGGCGCACGCGGCATCGGTTTTGCCATTGCCTCGGCCCTCGCACGCGAAGGCGCCGTCATTGCCATCGCCGACATCAACGCCCAGGGCGCCAACATGGCGGCCGCCAAGCTGCGGGAAACCGGCGCACAGGCCCAGGGCTTTGCGGTGAACGTTGTGGACGCGAATTCGGTGGCCGCACTGCTCAAGGACGTGACTGCGCAGTGGGGGCGGCTCGACATCCTCATCAACAACGCGGGCATCGGTGGCAACACGCCGTTCCTGGAAACCACGCTGGAGCTTTGGAACCGCACCATCGACATCAACCTGACCGGCGCATTCATCGTGGCCCAGGCCTGTGCCAAGCAGATGGTGGCCCAAGGCCATGGCGGCAAGATCATCAGCATTGCCTCGCTCTCGGGCCAGCGCGGCGGCAATGGCCGGGCCGCATACGGCGCCGCCAAGGCCGGGCTGGAACTGCTGACCAAGGTGATGGCCGTGGAGCTGTCGGAGTACGGTATCAACGTGAACAACATCGCCCCCGGCGCCATCGAAACCGAAATGGCCGCCACCGCACACGACGCGGCCACACGCGCGGCCTACAACTACCTGATTCCCATGGTGCGCTACGGTACGCCCGAGGAAATCGGTGATGCCGCCGTGTTTCTGTGCTCTGACGAGGCGCGCTACGTGCAAGGCCACACCCTCAACGTGGATGGCGGCTTCCGGGTGGCGGGGCTGATGTTCGGCGGCCGCAAGAGCCCGCCCAGCGCGGCAGGCTGACAACCTGCAACAGCGCATGGCCGCACACCCGGCCATGCAAGACAACAACGACAAGGAGACACGCAATGCCATTGGACTTTTCGCCCGTGTTCGAGCTGCGGCAAATGCTGCTGGACGGCGCGTGGGTGACGATCAAACTGGCGGCGTCGGCCACGGTGCTCGGTTTCTTGATCGGCACGCTGTGCGCGGTGGGCCGCAATTCACGCATCCAGTGGCTGTCCACGCTGTGCGCCTGCTACGTCGAGGCCATCCGCAACACGCCCTTTCTGGTGCAGATCTTTCTCGTGTTCTTTGGCCTCTCGTCGGTGGGCATCACGCTGAACGCGTTTTCGGTGGCCATCATCGCGCTGACCATCAACGTGGGGGCCTACACCGGCGAGATCATGCGCGCCGGGTTCAACTCGGTGCATGCGGGCCAGTGGGAGGCCGCCGAGTGCCTGGGCCTGTCGCGGCTGCAGGTGTACTGGCACGTGGTGCTGCGCCCTGCGGTGGAGCGTGTCTATCCCTCGCTCACCAGCCAGTTCATTTTGCTGATGCTGGCCTCGTCCATCACATCGCAGATCTCTGTGGCCGAGCTCACCGGCAATGCCAACTACATCCAGGGCGCAACGTTCCGTCCCATGGAGACCTATGTCGTGATCGGGGTCATCTACCTCGTGCTGGCCATCGCCATGCGCATCGCCTTCTGGTTGATCGGGTTGGTGATTTTTCCTCGCCGCCGCCGCTTGGGCACACCGCTGTAGGACACACGCCATGACCCCCAGTTTCGGACTGATCCATATCCAATTTCTGCTGCAAGGCGCCTTGTGGACGATTGTGCTGTCGCTCTGCGCCTTCGTAGGCGGCGGGCTCATGGGCCTGCTCATCGCCCTGTGCCGGGTTTCGCGCCAGCCATGGCTGCGCAGCCTGGCGGCGGGCTACATCCAGATGATCCAGGGCATTCCGCTGCTGGTCATCATGTTCGTGGGCTATTTCGGCCTGCCCGCCATCGGTGTCCCCGTGTCACCGCTGTGGGCGGCCACGCTGTCGATGACGGTGTGGGTGGGGGCCTACCTGGGTGAGTTCTGGCGTGGCAGCATCCAGGCCGTTCCCCAGGCGCAGTGGGAGGCCGCCGAGTGCCTGGGCCTCAGCAGCGCACAGCGCATGTTCAAGGTGATCATTCCGCAGGCCGTGCGCATCGCCACGCCGGGCACGGTGGGCTTCATGGTACAGATCATCAAGAACACCTCGCTGGCCTCGGCGGTGAGTTTTGTCGATCTCACGCGCGCGGGCCAGCTCATCAACAACTCCACGTTCCAGCCCTTCATCACCTTCTCGTTCGTGGCGCTGATCTACTTCCTGCTCTGCTACCCGTTGTCCGCCCTCAGCCGCCGACTGGAGCTTCGGATGGCGCGCGGCGTGCGCAGTGCATGAGTTCTACACAGAATGAAACGATGGACACGATGACCCAAAAAACCAATGAGCCAGCACATGACGACATCGTGGTGCTGCGCGACGTTCACAAAAGTTTTGGCCAGACCGAGGTGCTCAAGGGCGTGAGCTTTCAGGTGCAGCGCGGCGGGGTCACAGTGTTGATCGGCCGCTCCGGCTCTGGCAAAAGCACGGCGCTGCGCTGCATCAACCGGCTCGAGCAGGTTCAGCAAGGCCATATCGAGGTCTGCGGCCATGTGGTTACCAGCCCGCAGCTCGACCTGCGCCAGTTGCGCCTGGCCGTGGGCATCGTGTTCCAAAGCTACAACCTGTTCCCGCACCTCACGATCGCCGAGAACATCTCACTGGCCCCGCGCAGCGTCAAGAAGTTGCCCAAGGCCCAAGCGACCGAGCTGGCCCGGCAAAGCCTGAAACAGGTGGGGCTGTCTGAAAAGTTCGACGCCTACCCCGAGCAGTTGTCTGGCGGACAGCAGCAGCGCGCGGCCATCGCCCGGTCGCTGGCGATGCAGCCCAAGGTGATGCTGTTTGACGAGGTGACGTCTGCCCTGGATCCGCAGCTCACCGGCGAAGTGCTGCGCGTGATCGAGCGCCTGGCCGAAGACGGCATGACCATGGTGCTGGTGACACACGAGATGAACTTTGCCCGCCGCATTGCCGACCAGGTGGTGTTCATGCACCAGGGCAAGGTCTGGGAGATCGGCCCCGCCAGCATCCTGGACCAACCAGCCACGCCAGAGCTCAAGGAATTTCTGGCACACGACCTGTAATCTGCAGCCCATGCCCCGGACCTATTCGCTCGCGGACCTCGGCGCGCTTGCACAGCGGCTTGCCAGCGCAGGCGTCATTGCCTACCCCACCGAGGCGGTGTTCGGCCTGGGCTGCGATCCGTTCAGCGATGCCGCCGTGGAGCGGCTTTACAAGATCAAACGCAGAGACCCTGCGCAGGGCTTTTTGTTGATCGCTGCCAACGAGCAGCAGTTGCAGCCTTTTGTGGATTGGTCACGCCTGACGCCACTGCAGTGCGCCGCCGTGCGCGCCACCTGGCCTGGCCCCGCAACCTGGGTGCTGCCGCGCGCACCGGGATCGCCCAGCGCGGTCACCGGCATCCACGACGGCATTGCGGTGCGCATCACCGCCCACGCGCCTGCGGCTGCACTGTGCCGCGCTTTCGGCGGAGCCCTGGTATCCACCAGCGCCAACCTGCACGGCGCGCCCCCGGCGCGCAGCGCTGCAGAGGTCGAACGCCAATTCCCTGGCGCCGAACTGGACGGAATTCTCGATGCGCCCCTGGGCGGGCTGGATCAGCCGACCCAGATTCGCGACGCCCTGACGGGTCGGACGATACGTTAGCGCAAGGCCGCCAACGGGTGCGCGTGCGCTGGCCAGGGGCTGGCAAAAAATGGCGCCACCATCTCGGGTGTCACGTCTTCGATGCGGCCGGGGTTCCACTTCGGCGTGTGGTCCTTGTCCACGGCCAGGGCGCGAATGCCCTCCACCGTTTCGCTTTGACCAGGGCGCAGATAAAAGCAGTGGCGCACCATGTCGCGCTCCATGCGCAGGTCATCGGCCAGGCCTATGTCGCGCGCGCGGCGGATCTGCTCCAGCACCACGTACAGCATCAGCGGCGAGCGCTTGCGCAGCGTAGCGGCAGTGGTGCGCGCCCAATCGGTGTCGGCGACTTCCAACGCCCGCACGATGTCGCCCACGGTAGGCAACGCAAAATATTGATCAATTTGACCTCTAGCGCTTATTCCACTTGCGCTAGTAGCTACAAATTTAGAAGCAACAAAGTCCTTGATGGCGGCGCCGCTGGCAAAGCTCTGCGTGCCCAGGGCATCCCATACGGCGGCTTGCTGGTCTGACGGCAGGCAGCCGTCGGCCAGAAGGCTGTCGATGGCGTCGCCTGCACCGATGGTGTCACCCGTCAGCGCCAGCCACTCGCCCACGCGGCCGGGGCAACGGCTCAGAAAATAGCCGCCGCCCACGTCGGGGAACAGGCCGATGGCCGTTTCGGGCATGGCCATCTTTGTGCGCTCGGTCACCACGCGCAGCGCAGCGCCCTGGCTGATGCCCATGCCGCCGCCCATCACGATACCGTCCATGAAGGCGATGTAGGGCTTGCCGTAGTTGTGGATCAGGTGGTTGAGGGCGTATTCCTCGGTGAAGAAATCCTCCAACTGCGGATTGCCCTGGCTGCCCGCCTGGTGCAGAAAGCGGATGTCACCGCCCGCGCAGAAGGCGCCAAAGGGGCCTTCCTTGTTGCTGCCGCGGATCGCCACTGCCAACACGCGTGCATCGTTCTGCCAGGCCAGCAGGACGCCCATCAGGTCGCGCACCATGCCCAGCGACAGGGCATTGAGCGCACGCGGGCGGTTCAGGGTGATGAAACCCACCTGGCCACGCACTTCACCCAGCACTTCCGATACAACCGTCTCCGTCATTTTTGGTTCCTTTCAACATGACTATCTATTAAAAACCAGTGGCGCGCCGTGTCGCCCACCCATCCGTCTACCGTGCAATGCAAAAAGGGCCACTGCGCCGCAGTGGCCCTTTTAGGCCGTGTTGTCAGAACGCTTTGTGAGCGCTCCAGCCGATCAGGAACGGGAAGCGCGCTTGCGCTCGTTCTCGGTCAAGTGGCGCTTGCGCAGGCGCACGGACTTGGGCGTGATCTCGACCAGTTCGTCGTCCTCGATGAACTCCACGCCGTATTCGAGCGTGAGGTCGATCGGGGGCGTGATCTTGATCGCGTCTTCCTTGCCGGACACGCGGAAGTTGGTGAGCTGCTTGGTGCGCGTGGCGTTCACCACCAGATCGTTGTCGCGGCTGTGGATACCGACGATCATGCCTTCGTACACAGGGTCGTTGGCCTTCACGAACATGCGGCCACGGTCGTCGAGCTTGCCCAGGGCGTAGGTGAAGATTTCACCGTCGTCCATGGAGATCAGCACGCCGTTCTTGCGGCCGCCGATGTCGCCCTTGTGTGGCTCGTAGCTGTCGAAGATGTTGCTGATGAGGCCGGAACCGCGCGTCAGGTTCAGGAATTCGTTGGTGAAACCGATCAGGCCACGGGCCGGGA
>NZ_JAPUDY010000024.1 GCF_027492855.1 Acidovorax sp. | reverse complement strand
CCAAGTTTTGCAATCAATATATCGGAGAGAACCTCATGGATCGTCGTTCAATCATCAAGCACGCTGGCATCGCCGGTGTGCTGGCTGCAGGCGCTGCGCCCGCCGTCCACGCACAGGCCGCCATTCGCTGGCGCCTGGCATCCAGCTTCCCCAAGTCGCTGGACACCATCTATGGCGGTGCTGATGTGTTCTCCAAGGCCGTCAAGGCCATGTCGGGCGGCAAGTTTGAAATTTCCGTGCACGCTGGTGGCGAGCTGATGCCTCCCTTCGGCGTGGTGGACGGCGTGCAGCAAGGCACCGTCGAAATGGCACACACCGTGCCTTACTACTTCTACGGCAAGAACCCCGCGTTTGCGCTGGGCTCGGCAGTGCCCTTCGGCTTCAATGCCCGCCAGATGAACGCCTGGATGCTGCACGGCAATGGCCGCAAGCTCATGAACGAGTTCTACAGCGGCTACAACATGATCAGCTTCGCTGGTGGCAACACCGGCACGCAGATGGGTGGCTGGTACCGCAAGGAGATCAAGTCCCCCGCCGACTTCAAGGGCATGAAGATGCGCCTGGGTGGCGGCCTGGTCGGTGAAGTGATGCAAAAGCTGGGCGCCGTGCCCCAAAGCATCCCTGGCGGCGAAATCTATCAATCCCTCGAAAAGGGCACGCTGGACGCTGCTGAATGGGTGGGACCTTACGACGACCAGAAGCTCGGCTTCAACAAGGTCGCTCCGTTCTACTACTACCCCGGCTGGTGGGAAGGCGGCCCCGAGGTGGACTTCTTCGTCAACCAGAAGGCCTTCGACGGTCTGTCTGCCGAGAACAAGGCCATCATTGAGGCTGCATCGAACCTGGCCCACGTGGACATGCTGGCCAAGTACGACGCCCTGAACCCCACGGCCCTCAAGCAACTGGTGGCCGCCAAGACCAAGGTGCTGCCGTTCTCGCAAGCCGTGATGGACGCTTCGTTCAAGGCCTCGATGGAAGTCTTCGCAGAGAACGACGCCAAGAGCCCTGAGTGGAAGAAGATCTACGCTGACATGCGTGCATTCCAGCGCGACCAGATCCTGTGGTTCCGCTTTGCCGAAGCACGCTACGACACCTTCATGTCTGCGCAAAAGATCTAAACGCTGCAAGGCGGCGCTTGTCGCCGCCCTGTTGGCTTTCGATCAACCCGCCTGGTTCGCCAGGCGGGTTTTTTTACGCCTGTGCGTTTTGGACGAGGACGTGGCGGGCTGTTCACATCGTTGCGCATCAGGCTGGTTGTAGATGGATGCCGCAGCGACGCTGGTAGCTGGTGTGGGCGCTGCCGCTCTGGGGGCATGAGCGCCAGAAAGGGCGTTGCCGTTGGTTGCCACAGAGCGGTGTTCGCAAGGGTCCGCTAAGGTCTGGCTGGGGGCTTCTTCTATTTCACGGTGGCTGGCGCAGCAGCATCGCAGAGCCGTTGCCGACCTGCTTCTTCGATGCCTCTGCCAGGGGGGCGCCGAGCGGCAATAAAAAAGCCCCGGCAGAAGGTTCTGCCGGGGCTTGGTGTGAGCAGGGTGCTGATGTGAGGGCTTCAGGGGCTGGTCAGCGTGCCTGAAGCGACTCAATCACCACACTTTCATTCTCATTTTTTCTCGTTGGCCATCGATTCTTGCAAGGCCTTCAGCGGGTCGTCTGCAGGGCTGGCGGCATCGGCAGCAGGGGCTGGTGCATCGCCGGGAGCAGGGGCCGCACCTTCCATGCCGGCCGTTGGGTCGTCGAGCCCTGGGGCTGCGTCGCGCATCGCTGCTTCCATTTCCAGGCGGACCTTGTCGAGGTCATACACCTGCTTCTCGTCCAACCCGCTGGAGACGATACCGGGGAAGGCAATCACCAGGCCCACCATGATCAGTTGGATGACCAGGAAGGGAATGGCGCCCCAGTAGATCTGGGTGGTGGTCACGGGCGCGATCATCTTCTTGGTGACCTTGTCCATGTATTCCTTTGCCGGGGCCACGCTGCGCAGGTAGAACAGCGCAAAACCGAACGGCGGGTGCATGAACGAGGTTTGCATGTTGATGGCCAGCAGCACGCCAAACCAGATCAGGTCGATGCCTAGCTTGTCAGCCACGGGGGCCAGCAGGGGCACCACGATGAAGGACAGCTCGAAGAAGTCCAGGAAGAACGCCAGGAAGAACACCATGACGTTCACGACGATCAGGAAGCCCAGTTGGCCGCCTGGCAGGCCGGACAGCAGGTGTTCCACCCACAGTGGGCCGTCCACACCCTGGAAGGTGAGGCCGAAGATGGTGGCACCCACCAGGATGAACACCACGAAACACGACAGCTTGGTCGTGGTGGTGACAGCCTGCCGAAGCAGCGACCACGTCAACCGTCCGCGGATCAGTGCCATGATGCCTGCGCCCAGTGCGCCCATCGCGCCGCCTTCGGTGGGTGTTGCCACGCCCAGGAAGATGGTGCCCAGCACCAGGAAGATCAGCAGCAGTGGCGGGATCAGCACAAAGGTCACGCGCTCTGCCACGCGCGAGAGCAGGCCCATGCGGGTGATCTTGTTGATGCTGGCGGCCACGAAGGCCAGGGCCACGCCAAAGCACATGGACACCACGATGGTTTCGTCGAGGGCGACCTTGTCGACCGCCTCGCCCGACCACCAGGTGTGCACGGCGGGCATGTTCTTGGCCATGTAGACCGATGCGGCCACGCAGATACCCGTCAGCACCAGCAGCGAGGGCACGCCACTCTTGCCGTCGTCACCCTTGAGCGTGCGCGCTTCGGGCGGGATGGCAGGCACCCACTGGGGCTTGAAGACTGCGAGCAAGAGGACGTACAGCGCGTAGAAGCCGGTGAGCATCAGGCCGGGCAGGAAGGCGCCCTTGTACATGTCGCCCACGCTGCGGCCCATCTGGTCGGCAATGATGATGAGCACCAGCGAAGGGGGAATGATCTGCGCCAGCGTGCCGGAGGCAGCAATCACCCCCGCCGCCAGTCGCCGGTCATAGCCATAGCGCAGCATGATGGGCAGCGAGATCAGGCCCATCGAGATCACCGACGCGGCCACCACGCCCGTGGTGGCTGCCAGCAGCGCGCCCACGAAGATCACGGCCAGTGCCAGGCCGCCACGGATGGGGCCGAAGAGCTGGCCGATGGTGTCCAGCAGGTCTTCCGCCATCCCGCTTCGCTCCAATATGAGCCCCATCAGCGTGAAGAATGGAATGGCCAGCAGGGTGTCGTTCTGCATGATGCCGAAGATGCGCAGCGGCACGGCTTGCAGCAGGGCTTCGGGCAACACGCCCAGCTCGATGCCTACGAAGGCGAAGAACAGTCCGCAGGCGCCTAGGCTGAAGGCGACCGGAAAGCCCACCAGCAAGAAGCAGATGAGCCCCGCAAACATGATGGGGGCGAGATTGTGGGTCAAAAATTCCATGGTGTGTGCTCCGCTCAGACGGCCTCGGTCTTGTTCTTGCCGTTGCCCTTGGCAGCTTCAGCCAGGTTGCGGATGGATTCGGCCAGTTCTTCTTCTGCCGTTTTTTCAACTTTCTTGACCGTGGGGTCTTCGATCAGGCCTTTGAGGAAGCCCAGGCGCTTGATCAGCTCGGAGATACCCTGCAGCCACAGCAGAGCGAAGCCCAGCGGAAGCATCAGGTACACGGGCCAGCGGATCAGGCCACCGGCATTGTTCGACATCTCGCCCGAATCGAATGCGCGCGTGAAAAACGGAATGCTGTACCAGAGCACGGCCAGGCACATGGGCGTGAGGAAGGCGATGTAGCCGAACACGTCGATCCAGATCTGGGTGCGCTTGGAAAAGCGGCTGGAGATCACATCTACCTTGACGTGTTCGCCCTGCAGCAGCGTGTAGCCCGCAGCCAGCAGGAACGAGGCGGCAAACAGATACCACTGCACCTCCAGAAAGGCGTTCGAGCTGATGCTGAACGCTTTGCGCACCACCGCGTTGACCCCGCTGATGATGGTGGAGGCCAGGATGAGCCAGACCACGTATTTGCCGACCTGGGTATTAAGCCAGTCGATCCCCCTTGATAACTTCAATAGAGCCTGCATGGTGTCTCCAATAAAAAGGCTTTGCGTGCGATGTGTCGGCCCGGCCGCGGGTAGGCGGCCTGGCGCGACAAACTTTTACAACGGCGCGATTCTACGGAGCACTGTAGGCCCAGGCTGACGGCAGCGTGACGGTGTTATCCCTCAGCAGGCGCTCGCTCTGTAGCTATCAAAAGAGAAGCAATTAGGGTTTCTGCCTAGGCGCGGATGTGCGCTTTTTCCGCGCAAACTGCCACCAGGGCAGCACGGTGCTCATGGCCAGCACCTCACCGCAGTGCAAGGGCGTGTAGCCGGGCAGGGCCTGCATTTGCGCCAGCCACTCAGGGGTTTGCAGCAGGGTGCGCAGGGCCAGCGTGGCGGGTTGGTCCAGGCTGGCTTTCAGGCAAGCCAGGTGGTAGCGCTCGTGCACCAGCGGCACAAAATCCAGTCCGCGCGCACGCGCCGCCACCTCGATGCCCATGCCCACGTCGGCCGCACCGGCGGCCACGGCCTGCGCAATGGCGGTGTGAGAAGGTTCGTTGAGTGTGTAGCCCTGGATGGCCTGGGTGTCCAGGCCCGCCTGCACGAGCAGGTCGTCGAGCAGCACCCGCGTGCCGGTGCCCAGCGGCCGGTTGATGAAACGGGCGCCGGTGCGGGCCACGTCGGCCAGGCTTTGAAGCCCCAGCGGATTGCCCGGCGCCACGATGAGGCCCTGTGTGCGCTGGGCAAAGCCGATGACCTTGTGCAGGCCAGGCTGCAGCAGTGGCTTGTAGGTGCGCGCGGCCAGCGAATCGGCTGCAGGCTGCTCCACGGTGTGAAAGCCTGCCAACGTGCAGCGTCCTTCGTTCAAGGCGCGGATGGCGTCCACGCTGCCGGTGAAGCGGATATCGAGGTGCAGTGCACCGGCGTCGGCCTGCGCGGCGGCATGTGTGCGCAGCGCCACCAGGGCATCGTCGTGGCTGGCATACATGGTGAGCACATGGGCGTTGGGGTCGAAGGCCACGGCAAACGCGCGCTCCAGGTCGGCGTGCAGCGCGGCGATCTGCGGCGCCAGCCGGGCCTGGGCCTGGCGCTCGGCCCACAGCAGCTTGGTGCCGAACTCGCTGAGCTGCGCCGACTGGCCCTTGCCCCAGATGATCAGCTCGCCGCCGAGCTGGTCTTCCCAGCGCTTGAGGGCGCCCCAGACATGGCGGTAGGACAGGTCCAGCGCACGGGCCGCGCCCGAGATGGAGCCACGCTCGGCCACGGCCTGCAGTAGCTCGGGCAAGGGGTTGCGGATGAGCGCATTGCCAGCGTCCCGGCTGAGTGTGTAGTGAAGTTGGACCCTATGCACGGGATTTCATATCGCTGGGTATTGATGAGGTGCCTACGATAGCCGAACCCGATCATCAGGCCCATGTCCACCCTTACCGAAAGCGCGAGCACAGCGCTGCAACTCACCTTCTCATCAGACCCCGTCCTGTGGACCATCGTAGGCCGCTCCCTGTCTGTCAGCGCCACCGCCTGCCTGTTGGCTTGCGGCATCGGCCTGGTGCTGGGTGCCTGGCTGGGCGTGGCCCGCTTTGCGGGGCGGGGCGCCGTGCTGGCGGTGCTCAACACCTTGTTGGCGGTGCCGTCGGTGGTGGTGGGGCTGGTGGTGTACCTGGTGCTTTCGCGCAGCGGGCCGCTGGGTGCGCTGGGTTGGCTGTTCAGTTTCAAGGCCATGGTGCTGGCGCAGGCCATCCTGGTGCTGCCCGTGGTTACGGCGCTCACGCGCCAGGCGGTGGAAGACGCCGAACGTGCGCACGGCGAGCAGTTGCGCTCCATGGGCGCTGGGCCGCTGCTGCGCAGCCTGCTGCTGGCGTGGGACGAGCGCTATGCGCTGCTGACCGTGCTGCTGGCGTCGTTTGGTCGCGCCATCTCCGAAGTGGGCGCGGTGATGATCGTGGGCGGCAACATCGACGGCTTCACGCGCGTGATGACCACCGCCATCGCGCTGGAGACCAGCAAGGGCGACCTGCCCCTGGCGTTGGCGCTGGGCATCATCCTGCTGGCCGTGGTGCTGGCGCTCAATGTGCTGATCGCGCTGGTGCGACGCTGGCGCGAGCGGGTAGACGGCGCCGGCTCCAGCATCCCCGTGGGGGTGGCGGCATGAGCATGAGCATGAGCGTGGATGAGGTGGTGGAAACAAGCCCTTGGGTCGATCTGCGCCAGGTGACCGTGCGCTATGGCCGCGTGCAGGCGCTGGAGCAGGTCACGCTGCGCATCGTGCCCGGCGAGCGCGTGGCGCTGGTGGGCGCCAACGGCAGCGGCAAAAGCACGCTGCTGCGGGTGCTCAACGGCCTGGCCGATGCCAGCGGCGGCGGCCTGCAGTGCGACGCCACACTGCGCCAGGCCATGCTGTTCCAGCGCCCGCACATGTTGCGCACCAGCGCGCAGAACAACGTGGCGCTGGCCTTGTGGCTGCGCGGCACGCGCTGGCGCGAGGCGCGGCTTGCGGCGCTCACGGCGCTGCAGCGCGTGGGGCTGCGGGACATCGCCGTGCAAAACGCCCGCACCCTGTCGGGCGGCCAGCAACAGCGCGTGGCTCTGGCCCGCGCCTGGGCACTGCGGCCCGACGTGCTGCTGCTGGACGAGCCCACCGCCAGCCTTGATCCCCATGCCAAGCGCGAGGTCGAGGCGCTGATGGCCGACTTCGCCGCCAGCCACGGATCGGCCGGCCCGGCACACCCGGTGACCATGGTGTTCAGCAGCCACAACCTGGGCCAGGTCAAGCGCCTGGCCAGCCGCGTGATCTACATGGAGCATGGCCGCCTGGTGGCCGACCTGCCTGTCAACGATTTTTTCAATGGCCCCCTGCCCGAGGCCGCCCGTTTGTTTGTCAAAGGAGAACTGGTATGACGAATTTCAAGCCTTTTCGTGCTCCCGCGCTTATTCATAAAGCGCTGGCAGCTATTGTTTTTGTAGCATCCAGCTCTGCATTCGCACAGAGCATCACCATGGCGTCCACCACGTCCACCGAGCAATCGGGGCTGTTTGGTTACCTGTTGCCTGAGTTCAAGAAAGCCAGCGGGCTGGACGTGAAGGTGGTGGCGCTGGGCACCGGTCAGGCGCTCGATATGGCGCGCCGGGGCGACGCCGACGTGCTGTTCGTGCACGACCAGGTGGCCGAGGAAAAGTTCGTGGCCGATGGCTGGGGTGTGAAGCGCTACCCGGTGATGTACAACGACTTCATCCTGGTGGGGCCCAAGACCGACCCGGTAGGTGTGAAGGGCAAGGACATCGTGGAGGGGCTCAAGAAGCTCGCAGCAGGCAACGGCGACTTCGTCTCGCGCGGCGACAAGAGCGGCACCCATGCGGCCGAGCTGCGCTACTGGAAGGCGGCGGGCGCCGACGCCGCAAAACCCTCAGGCAGCGGCTACAAGGAATGCGGCTGCGGCATGGGTCCCGCGCTCAACATCGCGGCATCCAGCGGCGCCTACGTGCTGGCTGACCGGGGCACCTGGCTCAACTTCAAAAACCGCGCCGATCTGGCGGTGCTGGTCGAGGGTGACACAAGGCTCTTCAACCAGTACGGCGTGATGGTTGTCAACCCTGCCAAACATGGGCATGTGAAGGCGCAGGACGCGCAGAAATTCGTGGACTGGGTGGTGTCGCCCGTGGGCCAGCAAGCCATTGCCAGCTACAAGATTGGTGGCGAGCAACTGTTCTTCCCGAACGCGGCCAAGTGAGCGGGTGCCATGGCACATCGTCTTCGGGCTGCGGGGCCTGCGGCAGCCGCAGCGTTGTCTGTTGCCCTCGCCGGTTGTTCGGCGGCCAAGGTGCCGGTGGTTGAGGTGACCCCCGTGCAGGTCTATGCCGCTGGCAGCCTGCGCGAAGCCTTCACCGAGATCGCACGCGACCACGAGGCCCGCACCGGCCAGAAGCTGGCGCTGACCTTTGGCGCCTCGGGCCTGCTGCGCGAGCGCATTGAAAAGGGCGAGGCCGCGCAGGTCTTTGCCTCGGCCGATACCGACCACCCAGCGCGGTTGGCGGCGCGCGGCGGCTGGCAGGCGCCCGTGGTGTTCACGCGCAACGCGCTGTGCGCGATCACCAGCGAGCAGATCAGCGCAACGCCCGACACGCTGCTGGCGACCTTGCTGCGCAGCGATGTGCGCGTTGGCACATCCACCCCCAAGGCCGATCCCTCCGGCGACTACGCCTGGGCGCTTTTTCGCCAGGCCGACAAGGTACAGCCCGGCGCCTATGCGCAGCTGAATGCCAAGGCGCTGAAGCTCACGGGCGGTGCAGATTCGCCCAAGCCGCCTGCGGGCCGGGGTACCTATGCCTGGGTGATGGAGCAACGCCAGGCCGACGTTTTTCTGACTTACTGCACCAACGCTGTGGCCACACAGGCTGAGCTGCCACGCTTGCGCGTAGTGCCATTGCCCCCGGCGCTGCAGGTGGGCGCTGCCTATGGCCTGACGGTGCGAGCCAACGCGCCCGCAGCGGCGCAGGCGTTTGCCACAGCGCTGCGGCAGCCCGCAGCGCAGGCTGTATTGCAGCGGCTGGGGTTTGGAGCGCCCTGAAGGCAGGGCGCTGCCTTTGTTTTTGTGTGCACACGCCGTGCCTGTTCGCCTGGTGGGGTGAGGCACGGCGTGTGATTTTTTTGCAGCACGCGGTTTCTAGGTTCAAAACCCCAGCGAGGGCTTGTTCACCATCAGGTAGAACACCACGGCCATGGCCACGAAGGCTGGGTAGCCCAGCGCCTCCCACCAGCGTGCATAGCGCCAGTACAACGGGGGCAGGGCGCCATTGTTGTCTGCTGCCTCTGCCGCCATGTCGCGCATGCGCAGCTGCAGCCACACCACCGGTAGCCAGCAGGCCCCGGCCACGACGTACAGCGCAAGGGACACGGCCAGCCACGGTGTGCTCCAGGGCAGCCCGGCCATCGCCGCCATGGCGAGGCCCGTGGCGGGCTGGATGAGCACCGTGGGGGTGGTGAACCACCAGTCCGCCCGCACCACCAGGCGGCTGACCACCGCCTGCGCCTGCACATTGCCGCTGCGGTTGGTGAAAAACATGTAGAACGCAGAGCCCAGCCCGGTGCCCACCAGCAGCACGCTGGAGACGATGTGCAGCCATTTGAGGATGAGGTACAGGCTCATGGTTTTGGTGGCGAGGTGGCGGTTGTGCCCTGCAGCAGCACCCACAGGATGGCGGCGATGGGCAGGTTCTTGGTCAGCGGCCCCAGCGGGTGCAACCACCATGCGGGGTGGATGGCGGTGGCCAGCAGCGTCATCGCGGCCATCAACAGCAGCGCCGCCAGGTACGCGCTACGGCCTGGGCGCAGTGCCAGCCAGAGCCCGAGCAGGGCATCCGCAGCCGCCCCGGCCAGGATGATTGCTGAGGGCAGCCAGGGGGCGGCGCCTGTTGTCCACGCAGCGGGCAGGCCCGCCAGCAGTTCGCGGCTTTGGCCGTGAAGCTCCCACACGCTGACGATGGCTGTGGCCAGCCACACGAAAACAAGGCTCCAGCGCAGCAATGGGTAGGCGCTGGTGTTCATGGTTCTTCGAGGACGTCGGTCACCATGCCCCACTTCGCAAACTCGGGCGCAAAGGCCCCCAGCGGCAGCAGGCTGGTGCTGGTGTGTGCGCCGGTCGGCAGAGACTGCCCGGCCGCCAGTTGCCGGGCCAGCAGGATGGTGGCCATGCAGGGGATCTCGGGGCCATGGTCGTGGTCAGCCGCAATGTGCCAGGCGCGGCGGCGGGGCTGGCCCTGCGCATCGGCGCCTGCCACGCGCACCACCATGCCACCCAGCGGCGTGCCCAGGAAATCCAGCACACCGCCGGTGCGGTGCATCAGCCCCGCCAATTTTTCGGGGTGGGGCAGCAGGCCCCAGTGGTGCAGTGCTGCGATGGAGGCAAACGTGCGCTGTGCCAGGCCCACCTCCAGCGCGGCACGGAAGGTGACGCGGCTGCGCGCTTGATAGCGGGCCGGGAAAATCTCCAGGTCGGGGATGTCGCAAACCGCCCCCAGGCGCGGCCGCAGCCGGTGAAACTGCACCGGTGTGGGCTGCGCCCAGCCCCGCTGCGGCTGCCAGCGGCCGCCTTCCCACACGTCGATGGGCAGGCCGCAGTAGCTCAGCACCGCCGCCAGCGTGGCCTCGCCGCGCGGTGCACGCTGAGCGGGGGCGATGCAGATGTCGATGCTGTCGATGTGTTGCCAGCCTGCGCACAGGTGGTCGATGACGGCCGAAGACAACGCGGGCACGGTGCTGGCGCCTGCGATGGCCGTGCGCCCAGCGGCGGCAAATGTGGCCTGCATCGCGGCCGGAAAGTCGCACACAAAGCGGCGGCCGTCGGCCAGGTCGATGTAGTGTGCGCCCGCCTCGGCGGCGGCCTGGGCCACGCTGTAGGCCTGCGCCTGAAACGGCCCGGCAGTGTGGATGACCAGGCCCACGCCCAGCGTGCGCAGCCGGTCGGCAAGGCCGGGAGCCTGGTGGTCCAACGCCACGCCTTGTGCGCCATGGCCCAATGTGCCCGCCAGGGCCTGCGCGCGCGATACATCGCGGCCCGCAATCAGCAGCCTGATGTGATGGTTAGTGGCCGGATTGCCCGCCAGCGCGCGGCAAATGCGTGCGCCAAAGTTGCCGTAGCCGCCCAGGACCAGGGTGGTGAGTGCCGCCATGGTTCAGGCCCTGCGCGGCAAGTTGTCAATGAGGCGCCTGCAGTGCTTCGTCCGCCAGATGGAATCCATGTCCTCCCCTTTGCTTGTGCGGGGGATCATACGATTGATGGGGCACGGCCCAGGCGCTGCTCAGTTCACGATGGCGATGCCCTTGACCTGCGCAAACACGGCCTGGCCTGGCGCCAGTGCCAGTGCCTGGGCCGACCGCTCGGTGACCCGCGCCAGCAGGCGCGTGGGGCCTGCGTCCAGGGCCACCATCAACTGGCCGGGGCTGTCTTGCTCCAGCGCCACCACGGTAGCGGGCAGGATGTTGAGGATGCTG
Source organism: Acidovorax sp. (assembly GCF_027492855.1). Lineage (GTDB taxonomy): Bacteria > Pseudomonadota > Gammaproteobacteria > Burkholderiales > Burkholderiaceae_C > Acidovorax. Next base: position 11,347 of record NZ_JAPUDY010000024.1, on the reverse strand, counting down.
GTATCGCTGGGCGCTGCGAGCGCCAGGCTCACGTCGCGTGCCTGCACGCGCAGGCGAAGGGGCTCGCCCGTGGCGCGCGGCGTGGGGCTGACCAGCAGCAGTTGCCCCCCGCCGAACCCCACGGTGGTGATGTGGTCGTGTACATCGTGCTGCAGCACGGTGCCGTCAATCACCGTGGCGGCTGCGTCGCCATGGGCCAGGGGCAGGTCCAGGCGCACGGTCAGCTCATCGGTGCGGCCATGGGCCAGCACGCGGCCTTCGCGCATCAGCACCATGTGCCCGGCCAGCCGCGCGACCTCGTCGATGGCGTGGCTCACGTACAGCATGGGGATATCGAGGTTGCGATGCAGCCGTTCCAAATAGGGAAGGACCTCGGCCTTGCGCTGTGCGTCCAGCGCGGCCAGGGGTTCGTCCATCAGCAGCAGGCGCGGGCTGGTGGCCAGCGCACGCGCCATGGCCACGCGCTGGCGTTCGCCCCCCGACAGGGCGTGCGGCCTGCGGTTCATCAGGTGGTCAATGCCCAACAGCTCCACGGCCTGCTCCAGCGCCACCTTGCGGCGTGCGGCGGGCGTGCGTTTGAGGCCATAGTCGATGTTGCCGCGCACGCTCAGGTGGTCGAACAGGCTGGCCTCCTGGAACACATAGCCCAGCGCGCGTTCGTGCGTGGCGCGCCAGATCTTTTGTGCATCGTCCTGCCACAGGTCTCCATTGACCTCGACGCGGCCCGGCTGTGCGCGCTCAAGGCCTGCAATCGCGCGCAGGCAGGTGGTCTTGCCGCAGCCCGAGGGGCCGAACAGGGCCGTGACGCCATGCCCTGGCAACTGCAGGTCTACGTCGAGCGTGAAGCCGGGGCGGGCCAGCACCAAGCGTGCTGTGATCTGGCTGGAGGGGGCGGCCATCACGACACCATGGACGCGCGGCGGCGCGTGAGGTTCAGGCACAGCAGCACCAGGAACGAGAAAATCACCATGCCCCCGGCCAGCCAGTGGGCCTGGGTGTATTCGAGTGCTTCCACATGGTCATAGATCTGCACCGACACCACGCGCGTTACGCCGGGGATGTTGCCGCCCAGCATGAGCACCACGCCAAACTCGCCCACAGTGTGCGCAAAACTCAGGATGGCCGCGGTGATGAAACCAGGGCGCGCCAGCGGCAGCGCCACGGTGAAAAAGCGGTCTAGCGGCCCGGCGCCCAGCGTGGCTGCGGCTTCGAGCGGGCGCTGGCCGATGGCCTCGAACGCATGCTGCAGCGGCTGCACGGCAAAGGGCAGCGAATAGATCAGCGAACCCATCACCAGCCCCCAGAAGGTGAATGGCAGGGTGCCCAGCCCCAGCCACTGCGTGAACTGGCCCAGCGGCCCGTGCGGGCCCATCGTGACCAGCAGATAAAAACCGATCACCGTGGGCGGCAACACCAGCGGCAAGGCCACCACGGCCGACACCGGGCCGCGCCAGCGCGAGGGCGTGTGCGCCAGCCACCAGGCCAGCGGCGTGCACAGCACCAGCAGCAGCGCCATGGTGGTGCCCGCCAGCCGTAGCGTGAGGCCGATGGCCGCGAGATCGGCGCTGGAAAAGGGCATGGGTGTAGCGAGTGGCTTGTAGGGGGGCGGGGTTTTTTGAATGTTGAGCGGCTAATAAAGCTCAGCAAAGCGGTTCTGGCTAGGCGCTCCGGCGCAGACAGTACCAGAGGTACGGCAAGACGGAGTCACGACGCCAGAAGGGCTTTATTGGTAGTCGCAGTCCCTCAGAAACTATAGCCGTAGGACTGGATGATCGCGCGGGCCTTGTCGCCACGCAGGTAGGTGAGCAGCGCGGCTGCGGCGGCGCTGTCCTTGCCGGGGTTGAGCAAGATGGCGTCCTGGCGGATGGGCTCGTGCATGCTGGCGGGCACCTGCCAGGCCGAGCCCTTGCTGATCTTGCCATCGACCATGACCTGCGACAGCGCCACGAAGCCCAGTTGTGCATTGCCGGAGGACACGAACTGGAAGGTTTGGGCGATGTTTTCGCCCTGCACCAGGCGGGGCTGCAGCGCGGCTGTCACGCCCAGCTTGTCCATCACCTGCACGGCGGCGGCGCCATAGGGTGCCAGCTTGGGGTTGGCGATGGCCAGGTGCTTGAAGTCGCCCTTCTTGAGTACGTCGCCCTGGGCATCGACATAACCGGCTTGTGCGCTCCACAGCACCAGCGTGCCAATGGCGTAGGTAAAGCGTTTGTCGGGCACGGCCTTGCCTTCGCGCTCCAGCTTGGCGGGCGTGGTGTCGTCGGCAGCCAGGAACACCTGGAACGGCGCGCCGTTGGTGATTTGCGCATAGAACTTGCCCGTGGCGCCGAACGACAGCTCTGCCTTGTGGCCGGTGTCGGCTTCAAAGGCCGCGGCGATCTTCTGCATGGGGGCTGTGAAATTGGCGGCCACCGCCACCGAGACCTGATCGGCATGGGCCGCTTGCGCAGTGGCGAAACCCAGGCTGAGAAGAGCAAGAGAGAGAAAGGTTCGGCGGTGTTGCATGGCAGTACGGCGCGAAAGCGCTATTCATTGATGGAATAGCGAAAGTATATGCGTCCCCTCCGTGGAAGGGCATTGAGGGGTATCAAGCGGGGTTTTTGGGGCCTGGTTTGGATATGAATTCAATAATTCAACAATTGTTGTATTATCTGCGCATGCAAGAAACCGATGTCGTCCGCGCCCTCGCCGCCCTGGCCCAGGAGGTTCGCCTGCGGGTTTTCCGCGCCCTGGTGGTGGCGGGCCCGGCCGGGCTGACGCCGGGGGATTTGTCTGCCCAATTGGACGTTGCCGCCAACACCTTGTCTTTTCATCTGAAAGAGCTATCGCATGCAGGGCTCATCAGCCAGGAGCGCCAGGGCCGTAACCTGATCTACCGTGCCGCGTTCGGCACCATGAACGCTCTGCTGGGCTACCTCACCGAAAACTGCTGTCAGGGGGAGGCTTGTGCACCCTCCGAGGGTGCTGCACCACCTTGTCACTGCTGAAGAGGAGAACCCCATGAAACGTTTCCATGTCCACATGCATGTCGATGACCTGGCCCAGAGCATCGCTTTCTATTCCAGGCTGTTCGATGCCCAGCCCGCCCGCGCCGAGGCCGATTACGCCAAGTGGATGCTGGAAGACCCGCGCGTCAACTTCGCGATTTCGACGCGGGGGGCAAAGCCGGGTCTGGACCATTTCGGCATGCAGACCGACGACGCAGCCGAGTTGGCCGCACTGAAGGCGCGCGCCGAGGCCGCCGACATGGCCTTGCTGGACGAGGGCGCCACCACCTGCTGTTATGCCCGCAGCGAAAAACACTGGGTGACCGACCCGCAGGGCATTGCGTGGGAGCACTTCCACACCCTGGGCGACATCCCTGTCTTCAACGAAGCCAGCGTGCTAGCCGCAGCGGGTGCCTGCTGCGCGCCTGCGGCGGACGCTGCACCCACCGAGGCCAAGGCCGCGTGCTGCGGCCCTGCCACCTCCACCAAAACCGCCTGCTGTTGAATGCCCCCATGAGTGTGTTCGAGCGCTACCTCACGGTCTGGGTATTCCTGTGCATCGTGGTGGGCATTGGGCTGGGGCAGTTGTTCCCCGGCGTCTTTCAGGCAGTGGGCCGCATGGAGGTTGCCCAGGTCAATCTGCCCGTGGGCTTGCTGATCTGGGTGATGGTCATCCCGATGCTGGTGAAGGTGGACTTCGGCGCGCTGGGCGAGGTGCGCAAGCACACGCGGGGCATCGGCGTGACGCTGGTGGTGAACTGGCTGGTCAAGCCGTTTTCCATGGCGTTTCTGGGCTGGCTGTTCATTCGCCACTGGTTTGCACCGCTGCTGCCCGCAGATCAGATCGACAGCTACATCGCGGGCCTCATCCTGCTGGCCGCCGCGCCGTGCACGGCCATGGTGTTTGTGTGGAGCCGCCTCACAGGGGGCGACCCGTTGTTCACGCTGTCGCAGGTGGCGCTGAACGACAGCATCATGGTGATTGCGTTTGCGCCGCTCGTGGCCTTTTTGCTAGGCATCTCGGCCATCACCGTGCCGTGGGACACCTTGCTGACCTCGGTGGTGCTCTACATCGTCGTCCCGGTGGTATTGGCCCAGTGGCTGCGCCGGTGGTTGCTGGCCAAGGGCAATGCGGTGTTCGATGCCGTCATGGCGCGCATGGGCCCCTGGTCCATCGCGGCGCTGCTGGCCACGCTGGTGCTGCTGTTCGCGTTCCAGGGCGAGGCCATCCTGCAGCAGCCCTTGGTGATTGCCCTGCTGGCCGTGCCCATCCTGATCCAGGTGTTTTTCAACGCCGGGTTGGCGTACTGGCTCAACCGTGCGGTGGGCGAGAAACACAGCGTTGCCTGCCCATCGGCGCTGATCGGCGCCTCCAATTTCTTCGAGCTGGCGGTGGCGGCCGCCATCAGCCTGTTCGGCCTTCACTCGGGCGCCGCGCTGGCCACCGTGGTGGGGGTGCTGATCGAGGTGCCCGTGATGCTGCTGGTGGTGCACATCGTCAATCGCAGCAAGGGCTGGTACGAGCGGGCGTGAGCGGCGCCATGAAGCGCCACCGCTCAGGCATCATCCGCGCATGCCTGTTTCTCTCTCCCTCACGGATGCGCTGGGCCATGCCCTGGCCGACAAACGCATCGACATCCTGCGCCAGATCGGCGCCTGTGGCTCTATCTCGCAGGCCGCTCGCGCCGTGGGCGTGAGCTACAAGGCGGCGTGGCAGGCGGTGGACACATTGACCAACCTGGCGGGCACGCCGCTGGTGGCCCGTGCGGTGGGCGGGGCAGGCGGCGGTGGGGCGCAATTGACCGAGGCGGGCCGCCAACTGTTGGCGGCGGCCGATGCGATGGCGCAGGCGCGGGGGGCCGTGCTCTCGCGCTGGCAAGCCACGCCCCATGCGGGGCCTGCGCTGGCCCGGCTTGCGGTGCGCACCAGCATGCGCAATCAATTGCCCTGCGTGGTCGAGCGGCTTGCGGTGCAAGGGCAGATCGTGCGCGTGCACCTGCGGTTGGGCGGGGAGGGCATGACTGCCGTGGCGCTGGCCTCGCGCGTCACGCTGGAGAGTGCGGAGCTGCTGGGCCTGCAACCGGGGCTGGCCGTGCAGGCGCTGTGCAAGGCCATGGCGGTGCGGGTGGAGCGTGGTGGTGATGGTGGCCGTAGGGCGGTGGCCGAGCCTTCCTCAGGCACCCACCACCTGGTTGCCCGAGCCACGCGCGTGGTGCGGGGCGATTCGGGCGATGAAGTGTCTGCCGAGCTGGCGGGTGGCCTGCAAATGGTGGGCTTCGCAGCCCCCCGGAGCGGCCTGCGTGCGGGCAGCCAGGTGGTGCTGGTGGTGGACGACAACGCCGTGGTGCTGGCCTTGGCGGAGGTCTGAGGCAGACTCAGTGATGAATTAATTTACTATAAATTTAGTAGCTGCCAGCGCTTGATGAATAAGCGCTAGAGGCCAATTTCAATCAAATCCTGCTTTCTTTATGCTGTGTGGCGTTGCACATAGCGGCATGTCAGCCGCTCAGTGGCCCTTGGGCGTGCCCAGCTTGCGGTACACCGTGGCGCGGCTGATGCCAAGGGCGCGGGCGGCCTCTGCCACGTTGCCACGGGCGTCTTGCACGGCTTGGCGGATCAGGGCGGTTTCGGCCTCGCGCAGCGGGGCTGCGGCGGGTGGTGTGCCTGCTAGCGTGGGGGCGTGGCTGGCGCCGCGGGTGTGCTTTGGCAACTGCGCCAGGGTTTGCAGGCGCAGGCCGGACCACAGGGGCAGGTCCAGCGGCTGCGCGGGGTGTCGCCGCGCAGCGTCGAACAGCATGGTCCACGGCAGGGCCAGCAGGTCGCTGCAATGCGTGGGTGCCCCCGGTGTGCGCAGTGGTTGGGGCACGAGCTGGCGGGCCATGCTGTTGCTGCCCACCACGTAGCCGTCGCCATCCAGCGCGAGCAGGCCATCGCCTTCGCCGCCCAGTGTGCTGCCCGGCCAGTTCATGCGCAGCAGCAGGGCGTGGGGGCGTTGCAGCAGCAGGGCGTCTTCCATGGCGCGGGCCGAGCGCGCCACCAGGTGGCGCAACTCGGGCCGCTCGGGCACATCGACGCCGGTCAGGTCCAGCATGCCCACGCATTGGCCGTGGGGGTCGAACAGCGGCGCGCCCGCGCAGCTGTAGCTGCCGTTGTCATCGAAGAAATGTTCGCCCCGGTGCAGCCACACGGGTTGCAGCTCGGCCAGTGCCGCGCTGATGGCCGTGGTGCCCACGGCAGCTTCCGACAGGTCGATGCCCACGCGGCCGATGGTGCTGGCGCGTGGGTCGCTGCGGTCGATATGGCCCTGCACATCCACCACGATGCCGTGTGCGTCGGTCAGCATGGCGAAGTAGCGCATGCCGGCTATGGCGCGGGTGAGCTGCTGCAGCACGGGCTTTGCGGCATTCAGCAGGTGGTGGTTTTGCTCACGGCTGCGGTGCAGGGCCGGGGCGCTGACGGCGTCGAAGGTGACGCGGCGCGCGGGCTCCAGGCCACGGGCCAGGCAGCGCTGCCAGGACCGTGCAATCCAGGGCTCCACCTCGGCACGTGCTGGCGCTGCACCGCCAGCGAGCAATCTCTGGCGGGCCTGCGCAATCAGCGCGTGGCGGTCGGTAACGGGGTGGGGCGCGGAGGAAAGCATGGGCAGCAGGCTCCTGGATGTCCGCATGATGCGCTGGTGTGCAGTGCAGCATGTTTCATTTTGAGAATATCCAGCCAGGGCCCTCGGAAATCTAGGGTTGTCCCTAGGGAGGGGTGCGGGGGTGGGGCAGAAGATGAGCGAAGAACGTGTTCACGATCTCCCAGGGGTCGCCTGCGAGATCGTGAACACGTTCTTGTCCAGCCAAACCTCTTCCAGGAGACAGCCAGATGCAAGTCCAGTTCACGGTCAACGGGCGCGCCGCCAGCGTTGACGTCCCCCCCAACACCCTGCTTGTCCACGCGCTGCGAGAGCACCTCGCGCTCACCGGCACCCACGTGGGCTGCGACACCAGCCAGTGTGGTGCGTGCACGGTGCATGTGAATGGCCGGGCCGTCAAATCCTGCGCCATGCTGGCGGTGCAGGCCCAGGGGGCCGAGGTGACCACCATCGAAGGCATGGCCACCCCCGACGGCACCATGCACCCCATGCAGGCGGCCTTCAAGGAATGCCACGGCCTGCAGTGCGGCTTTTGCACCCCCGGCATGGTGATGAGCGCTGTGGACCTGTGCCAAAACCACCCTGGCGCGAGCGAAGGCGAAATCCGCGAGCTGCTCGAAGGCAACATCTGCCGCTGCACGGGCTACCAGAACATCGTGCGCGCGGTGCAGGTCGGCCAAAAAGCCATGGCTTCGGCTTAAACACAGGGGGCAAAGATCATGGGTGCATCCGACTTTTCCAAGCTGCCGCACATCGGCGAATCGCTCAAGCGCAAGGAGGACTACCGCTTCCTCACCGGCGCGGGCCAGTACACCGACGACATCGTGCTGGCCGCACAATGTCATGCCGTGTTTGTGCGCTCGCCGCACGCGCATGCCGGCATCAACAGCATCAACACCAGCGCGGCCAAGGCGGCCCCTGGCGTGCTGGGGGTGTTTGTGGGCGCCGATGTGGCCGCCGACAACATCAATGGCCTGCCCTGCGGCTGGCTCATCACCAGCACCAATGGCGAGCCCATGAAGGAGCCACCGCACCCCATCCTTGCCCAGGGCAAGGCGCGCTACGTGGGCGACCAGGTGGCCATGGTGGTGGCCCAGACGCTGCAGCAGGCGCGCGACGCGGCCGAGCTGGTGGAGGTGGACTACGACGTGCTGCCCTCGGTGGTCAACGTGGCCGATGCGGCCTCGGGCGCGGTGGCAGGCGCTGCGCTGCACGACATTGCACCCGACAACCATTGCTTCAAATGGGCCATTGGCGACAAGGGCGCGGTGGACGCTGCGTTTGCCAATGCCGCGCATGTGACCCAGCTGGATTTGATCAACAACCGGCTCATCCCCAACGCCATGGAGCCACGTGCCGCCATTGGCAGCTACAGCCGCGCCAATGACGAGTACACGCTGTACGTGAGCAACCAGAACCCGCACGTCGAGCGCCTGCTGATGACGGCCTTTGTGATGGGCCTGCCCGAGCACAAGGTGCGCGTGATCGCGCCCGACGTGGGCGGTGGCTTCGGCTCCAAAATTTTTCTGTACGCCGAAGACGTGTGCCTGACCTGGGCCGCCAAAAAGCTCAACCGCAACATCAAGTGGGTGGCCGATCGCAGCGAATCCTTTCTGACCGACGCCCATGGCCGCGACCATGTGAGCCACGCCGAAATGGCCATGGACAAGGACGGAAAATTTTTGGCCATGCGCGTGCACACGCATGCCAACCTGGGCGCCTACCTGAGCACCTTTTCCAGCGCCGTGCCCACCATCCTCTATGCCACGCTGCTCGCGGGCCAATACACCACGCCGCAGGTGTATGTAGAGGTGGATTCGTGGTTTACCAACACTTCGCCGGTCGATGCCTACCGGGGCGCGGGCCGGCCTGAAGCCACGTACCTGCTGGAGCGCCTGGTCAGCCGCTGCGCCTGGGACATGGGCCTTGCGCAGGACGAGATCCGCAAGCGCAACTTCATCACCAGCTTCCCTTATCAGACGCCCGTGGCGCTGCAGTACGACATTGGCGACTACCACGCGTGCATGACACAGGCGCAGCAACTGGCCGACGTGGCCGGGTTTGCCGCGCGCAAGGCGGCCAGTGAGGCCAAGGGCTTCAAGCGCGGTATCGGTTATTCGTCGTACATCGAGGCCTGCGGTATTGCGCCGTCCAACATCGCTGGTGCTTTGGGCGCACGGGCGGGCCTGTTTGAATGCGGCGAGGTGCGCGTGCACCCCACGGGCAGTGTGACGGTGTTCACCGGCTCACACAGCCACGGCCAGGGGCACGAGACCACGTTTGCGCAGGTGGTGGCAGCGCGGCTGGGCATTCCGGTGGAGAACGTGGATATCGTGCACGGCGACACGGGCCGCGTGCCGTTCGGCATGGGCACGTATGGTTCGCGCTCCATCAGCGTAGGCGGCGCGGCCATCATGAAAGCGCTGGACAAGATCGAGGCCAAAGCCAAAAAGATCGCTGCACATTTGATGGAGGCAAGCGATGCCGACATCGACTTCAGCGGCGGCGAGTTCACCGTGCGCGGCACTGACAAGAAGATCCCGTTCGGCCAGGTGGCGCTCACGGCCTACGTGCCACACAACTACCCGCTCGACAAGCTCGAGCCGGGCCTGAACGAAACCGCGTTCTACGACCCGACCAACTTCACCTTTCCCGCGGGCACCTACATCTGCGAGGTGGAGGTGGACCCCGCCACGGGCAGCACGCGGGTGGACAAGTTCACCGCCGTGGACGACTTCGGCACCATCATCAACCCCATGATTGTGGAAGGCCAGGTGCATGGCGGCCTGGTGCAGGGCATCGGCCAGGCGCTGATGGAAAACTGCGTGTACGACCGCGAAACCGGTCAGTTGCTCACCGGCAGCTACATGGACTACGCCATGCCACGGGCGGATGACTTCCCCAACTTCCAGCTCGGCCATGTGTGCACGCCCTGTACCCACAACCCGCTGGGCACCAAGGGCTGCGGCGAGGCCGGGGCCATTGGGTCGCCACCGGCTGTGATCAATGCCGTGCTTGATGCACTGCGCCCGCTGGGCGTGAAGGACTTCGACATGCCCGCATCGCCGCACCGCGTGTGGGAAGCCATTCAGTCCGCCAAGGCATAAGGAGATCGACCATGTACGCATTTACCTTTGAAGCGCCTTCCTCCACCGCTGCTGCCGCGCAGCTCATCGCCCAGGGCGGCAAACTGCTGGCCGGTGGGCAAAGCCTGCTGCCCTCCATGCGCCTGCGCCTGGCCAACCCCGAGAAGATCGTGGACCTGAACGGTGTTGCAGACCTGGCGGGTATCCGCCGCGAGGGCAACGCGCTTGTCATCGGTGCTATGACGCGCCACATGGACGTGGCCGCGAATGCCGAGGTCCAAGCCGCCATCCCCGCGTTGGCCGACCTGGCCGCGCACATCGGCGACCGCCAGGTGCGTGCGCGCGGCACGCTGGGCGGCTCGGTGGCCAACAACGACCCCGCCGCCTGCTACCCCAGCGCGGTGTTGGGCCTCGGCGCCACCGTCATCACCAACCAGCGCGAGATAGCGGCTGACGATTTCTTCGTGGGCATGTACACCACGGCGCTGGAAGAGGGCGAGATCATCACCGCCATCCGTTTTCCGGCCCCAAAGCGCGCGGCGTACATGAAGTTCAAGCAGGCCGCTTCGCGTTTCTCGCTGGTGGGCGTGTTCGTGGCGCAGTTCGATGCCGGGGTGCGGGTGGCCGTCACCGGTGCCGCCACCAGCGTGTTTCGCCATGCGGGGCTGGAGGCTGCGCTCACCCAGAGCTTCACGCCTGCCTCGGCGGCGGCGGTGAAGATCGACGCGAGCGATCTGAACAGCGACATCCATGCGAGTGCCGCGTACCGTGCCAACCTGATCAGCGTGCAAACCCAACGGGCCGTGGAGCGCATGCTGGGTTAAGGTGAAAGTGCTGCCTGGCCATGTACATGTTTCAGGCATCCAACCTCCAGACCGTTCGGGCTGAGCCTGTCGAAGCCAGGGCGTTCTTTGCCACCAGCCCTTCGACAGGCTCAGGGCGAACGGCGTTGTTCGGGGTCAGTGTTTGATCAAGTGAAAATGGCTGCTAGCGCTTGGTGAATAAGCGCTAGCAGCTATCAAAAGAGAAGCAATGAGCTTGCCAACTTCTGTTGATGCCCTGGTGCAGGCGCTGCAAAGCGTGGGCTACTTTGCCGACCGGCGGCTTGCCACGGCGGTGTATCTGGCGCTCCAACTGCAGCGCCCCTTGCTGCTGGAGGGCGAGCCCGGCGTGGGGAAAACCGCGCTGGCCAAAGCCATGGGCGAGGTGCTTGGGCGAAGCCTGATCCGCCTGCAGTGCTACGACGGCCTGGAGCAGCGCGAGGCGCTGTATGAGTGGAATTACGCCGCCCAACTGCTACACATGCGGGCCGCCGAGGGCCAAGGCAGTGCCGACATGGCGCAGGTGGAGCGCGAGGTCTACCAAGACCGCTACCTTATCCGCCGCCCGCTGCTGCAAGCGCTGCAGGCCCCCGCGCCCGGCGCCGTGCTGCTCATCGACGAGGTGGACCGGGCCGACGAGCCCTTCGAGGCCTTCTTGCTCGAATACCTGGGCGAATACCAGGTCAGCATCCCTGAGATCGGCACCGTGCGCGCCACGGCCACACCCGTCACCCTGCTCACCAGCAACCGCACGCGCGATCTGCACGACGCCGTCAAGCGCCGCTGCCTGTACCACTGGCTGGACTACCCCGAGCG
>NZ_JAPUDY010000023.1 GCF_027492855.1 Acidovorax sp. | reverse complement strand
CAACCGCCCCGACGCAGGTTTGCCCCGTAGCGAAGCGCAGGGGTCGCAGACTGTGGGTCGCCTTTCTTTTGCTTACTTTTCTTTGGCGAAGCAAAGAAAAGTGAGTCGCCCGCCGGGGCGATAACCCGGCTCCCGCCCTCGGCCTAGGCATGCGTCCAGATCAACCCACAAGCCCTGGCTTCGACAAGCTCAGCCCGAACGGGTGGGGGAATACCCAGGCGTCAACAGGCTCAGCCCGAACGGGCAGGAAAACGCCCAGGATTCGACAGACTCAGCCCGAACGGTAAGGAGAAGAGAGATTTCTATCAAAATAATAGCAATCAGCGCTTGATAGACATGCGCAACAGGCTAAAAACTATCAAGCAGGCCCCAACGCCATCCGCCCCGACACCGTCACCTGGCTCGCATGCCGGGTCTCCACCCGGTTACGCCCCGCCCGCTTGGCGTCGTAACAAGCCATGTCCGCTGCATACAGCACCGACGGCACATCCTGCAAGCTGGCATCCAGCACCACCAGCCCTATGCTCACCCCGAGCGTGAAACTGCGCCCCTGGTAAGACGGCTCCCAGGCATGCACTGCAGCACACAACTGCTCGGCCACCGCCTGCCCGCGTGCCAGCGCGCAGCCGGGCAACACCACCGCGAATTCGTCGCCCCCCAAACGTGCAACCCAGCCGATCTGGCGCACCTGCGACGCCAGAAGGCGGGCCACATGGCGCAGCACATCGTCGCCCGCACCGTGGCCTGCGATGTCGTTGACCACGGTGAAGTGGTCCAGGTCGAGAAACATCACCACCCCGTCGCCCTGCGACTCGCTGCTGCCATCGCTGCCGTCCGCACTGCGCTCGCGCGTGGAGCGCTCGGCCAGCAGCAGACCCAGCCGGTCATCGAAGGCTGCGCGGTTGTAAAGCTGGGTCAGTGCGTCATGCGCACGCTCCCACGACTGCTGCGCCTGGGCCTCGCGGGCGGCGGTGATGTCCTCCAGGATCCAGACCGTGCCGCCATGCGCCTCGTCGGACCGCACGCCGCGCCCCTGCACCCGCGCCCACACCGGCGTGCCGTCCTTGCGCAAAAAGCAGATGTCGCCATCGAACGCGCCGTGCGCCACCATCTCCGCGTGCACCCGGTCGCCCACCTGCACGTAGTCCGCGTCATTGGCGTACACCGTGCGTGCGGGGCGGCCCTGCAGCTCTTGCACCGTGTAGCCCAGCATCACGCTGGCCTGGCGGCTCACCACGTCCAGCATGCCATGGCGCAGGATGATGATGCCTACCGAGGCGCTGTCCAGAACGGCCTGGAACTGGCCGTCCAGCGTGTCCTTGCGTTGCTGCTGCTGTCGGCTCTGCTGCACCAGGCCCTGGAACACGCGCACCAGCTCGCCCACCTCGCCCCGCGCGCGCGGCCAGTCCATGTCGGCAGCGGGTGGCTGCTGCTGCCGCGCGCTGGTCTTGAGAAGCTGGCGGGCCTTGTAGGTGAGCTGCGCCAAGGGCTGGGCCATCCAGCCCATCAGTGCCACCGCCAGCAGCATGCACAGCACCATGCTCGCCGCTGCCAGCCACCAGGCCTCGCGCTGCGCGCCCCTGAGCGGCGCCAGCAATGCCTGCGAGGTGCTTACCCGCGCCACGATCCATTGCGGCAGCGGCATGCCCGCCATGCTCACGATGTGGTCGGGTTGCACGTGGGTCATGCCCCGCCCCACCACGGGTTGGGCCTCTGTCAACCAGCGTGCGTACACGGGCGCCAGCCCGGCTTCGTCACGCACCTGGCCCAGGATGCGGGTGGGGTCGGAGTGCGACAGGATGGTGCCGTCGCGAGTGAAGACGATGAGTTGCGAGTCGTCACGCGCGGGCAAGGTCATCGACGGAGGCAGGAGGCTTTGGGACTGCAGGCGCAGCGCCCCGGCCACCACACCCAGCACTGAACCGTCTTCGCCGTGCAGCGGCATGGTGAACATGACCCGCGCAGCGCCGGTGCGGCCCGCGATCAGTTCAGACACCAGGGGCTTGCCGTCCACCAGGGTGCGGCGCAGGGCGTCGCGCTCGGCAGGGTCCAGGTCAGAGGCCTTTTGCAATTGCCCGGCGCGCAGGTTCAGGCGCAGCTCGCCATTGTCGCGGGCGACCTGGATGGTGTCGAAGAACTGCACGGCAGGCAGGCCCTGCTGCAGCAGCCATTCGAGCGATGAGGGGGATTCGAGCATGCCGGGCGTGATGCCCGCTGCCACAGTGCGCAGCACCTTCTGGCTTTGTTCGATCTTGCTGGCCAGCAAGCGGGCCACGACCTCGACTTCATCGGTCTGCTGGCTCACCACCCGGCGCACGGCCTCTTGCCCTGAAGCGCGCGTGACCAGCCATGCAGCCACCGCACCCGACAAGGCCGCAGCCAACGCGGCCACCAGCATGAGCCGCAACACCAGCGCCCCCGGCACCAGCCAGCCTGGCGCGTCGTCTGGCACAGCCGAGGGTGCTGCAGGGGCCGTCATGGGGGCCCCGGCGTTGGCACATCGCAGGCTCGCTGGAAATTAGGCATAGGGACGGGTCAGTGCAGACATGTCCCAACAAATATACGCAGCCCCCAGTGCCAAGGGCTTGGGTGGAACCCTTGGTAAAACGCAAGGAAAAACCCTGAGTTTTCAAGCCTTCCGGAGCATCTGGCCTGCCGTTTTCAGCAGCCCGCCATCGACTGCAATACGCGAGGTTGTGGCAGATTCAGCACGTTGCCAGTGCCATGGATCAGGCCCAGCTCGCGCAAATGGCGCAGCACGCGCGAAAAGGTCTCGGGCGCGATGCCCAATTGCGCGGCAATCAGCCGCTTGCGCTGGTGCAGCGTGACCTGCATGGCACCGCTTTGGTCCGACTCGGCATGTTTGAGCAGCCACTGCGCGCAGCGCGATTCCGCATCCTGCGCGAGGCGGCTCACGGCCAGCTCAGACTGCTGGCGGTAGCCCTGCGCCATGTCCAGCAGAAGGCCACGCGCGCTCGGCGGCATGGCGGCCAGGCTCGCCCGGAACTCCTCAATGGGCAGGCGCCGCACCTGCAGGCGCGTGTCGGCCACCATGTCCACCGGAAAGGGAAGGTCCATCAAGGCCGAGGCGGCATCGAGCCAGAACGGCCCCTCCACCGCCCCCAACTGGTGACGCAAAAAGCCGTCATCCAGCACGCCGCGCAGCACGCGGCCGCTTTCCAGGTGCAACACGGAGGTCAGCACCTCGTTGCGCCTGCGCAGAACTTCGCCAGGGGCGATGACCTCGGTGTCAGCGGGCAGAGAGAAAAATGTAGATGGCAGCATGGAGCCCACTTTGCCGTGGCGCCGAGCCCGCAGCATTGAGACAGATCAAAGCCAAACCACGTGGAAAGCCCCGTCCTCTCAAGGTTTGCGCCAAAACACACGAAAACCGCGCCAACAACTGTTAACGCCCGTAAAACGTCCGTGGCGCCCCGCTGCTCGGCTACTGCGTGGGCGCGCCCGCGTTGAACCAGCGTCCAATCAGCGCCCGCTCGGCGTCGGTCATGCCCGTGGCGTTGTTCATGGGCATGAGCTTTTGCACCACGACCTGCTGGTAGATCGCCTGCGCATGCTGTTTGACCAAGGGGGGTGAATCCAGGCGCAGGTTCTTCATCTGCACTTGCTCGCCATGGCACATGTAGCAGCGCTGCTCCAGCACCGCCTGCACAGACTTGTAGTCATTTTGGCTGTTGGCGCTTGATTGATCAGCGCTAGCAGCTCCTAAAACAGGAGCATTGGCAGCAGGAGAAATAACCACAGGCGCCGGGCGCATCCAGGCGATCGCACTCACGATGACGGCCACGCCCACCAGCGCGTAGGGCAGCGGGTTGCCGTTGCGACCCAGCTTGTAGCCGTGCCGCATCACGAAGAACTGGCGGATGGCCGCGCCCGCGAACATCATGAGGATGAGCACCAGCCAGTTTTGCGGGTGGTTCCAGGTGAAGCTGTAGTGGTTGCTCAGCATCGCAAACAGCACCGGCAGCGTGAAATAGGTGTTGTGCACACTGCGCTGCTTGCCACGCTTGCCGTGGATCGGATCCACGGACTGGCCCGCCTTGATCTGCGCCACCACCGTGCGCTGGCCGGGGATGATCCAGAAGAACACGTTGGCGCTCATGGCCGTGGCGATCATCGCGCCCACCAGCAAAAAGGCCGCGCGGCCCGCAAACCAGTGGCAGGCCAGCCACGAGGCCACACACACCAGCACAAACACCAGCGCGCCCACGATGGCGTCGCCATTTTTCCTCTGCCCAAAAATGCGGCAGATCGCGTCGTACAGCAGCCAGAACACCACAAAAAACGCCAGCGCCACCACAATGGCCGTGGCGGGTGCCCAGTCCATGCGCGACTTGTCGATGAGGTAGGTGCTGGCGCTGTAGAGGTAGGACACCGTGAACAGCGCAAAGCCGCTGATCCAGGTGCTGTAGCTTTCCCAGAAGAACCAGTGCAGGTGCCCCGGCAGCTTGGGCGGCGACACGGCAAATTTCACCGGGTGATAGAACCCGCCGCCATGCACGGCCCAGAGTTCGCCGCTCACACCCTGTTTTTTGAGATCGTCATCCTCGGGCGGCGTGAGGCTGCTGTCCAGAAAGACGAAGTAGAACGACGAGCCAATCCAGGCGATGGCGGTGATGACGTGGACCCAGCGCAGCAGCAGGTTGGCCCAGTCGAGAAGGTAGCTTTCCATTTTTCTCAACCTTGGCGGTGTGGGGGAACACCGCTTGTACAACCTGCTCACCACTGCGGGCGCTCTGAGCAGAAAATGGGATCGCGCACCTGGGCAGGCGTGAATCCTGCTGGGCACCGCTGCGATCGGTGAATCAAAGTGTATGCAGAAATTGTTCCCGCTTCCAGCCCCGCAAGGGTGCCTGCGGGGCCGGAATTACCCTCGGTCCGCTCCGTTCAGGGTCTGCAACAGTTGCGCCGCCACGGCCACCGCAATCACCTCGGGCTCTTTGCCTTCGATGCCAGGGATGCCGATGGGGCAGGTGACCTGCGCCAGCTCCTCGGGCGCAAACCCGCGCCCGTGCAGACGGTTGGAAAACGTGGCCCATTTGGTCTGGCTGCCGATGAGGCCGATGAAAGGCAAATCCCCTTGCTCGCGCTGGCGGCGCAGGCAGGCTGCCACCACGTCCAGGTCTTCGGCATGGCTAAAGCTCATGATCAGCACCCGGCTGCCAGGCGCCAGGCGGGGTACAGCCATCTGCACCGGCTCGGAATGCTCGCAGACCACACCCTCGGGCAAGTCGGGCGGAAAAATGCCGTCGCGACTGTCGATCCAGGTCAGGGCAAACGGCAACGGCGCCAGCACACGCACCAGCGCATGGCCCACATGCCCGCCGCCAAACAGCGCCAGGGGGTACAGCCGGGGTGCCAGGCGGGCGGCCAGCCCAGGTGCATCGGCAGCAGTCAGCCGCGCAAACCCCAGGTGCACCACCCCGCCGCAGCATTGCCCCAGGGCCGGGCCCAGGGCAAAACGCAGGGGCGTGGGGCCAGCGGCGTGCGCCCCCAGCAGGCGGCGGCGCGCCTCGGCAATGGCCTGCAGCTCCAGGTGCCCGCCGCCAATGGTGCCCACCAGGCGATCGGCAAACACGGCCATCCAGGCGCCGGATTCCCGTGGCACCGACCCTTGGGTAGACTCCACGGTTACCAGGCACGCTGGCTCGGTGGTCAAACCATCCAACAGCAAACGCAAATTCGTCACCGCCATCCCTTCATCAACAACAACCTGTCGCCGCTGGCACCACCTCTGCGGCCACCCGCACACCCTACACACCATGCCCGATACGCCGCAGCCCACCCGCCCCTCTGGTCATCGCAGCCACTGGCTGCTGGCAGGCATCATGGCCGCAGGCGCCGCACTGGTGTCGGCCTGCAAGGCGCCACCCGAACCCACCGCCGCAGCGCCAGACAGCATCCCGTCCAGCCAATTGGGCGCCGATGGCGTGAGGGGCCCGGTGCCTGCCTCGGCAGGCTCTGCGCGCCCATCGGCGGCGGCCACGCCGCAAAGCTACCGGCAGGATGCTGCCACCCACCTCTACGGTCTGAACCGCGAACGCATCTTCAAAGGCAAGCTGCCCCCTCACCTGTATGCCATCGGCGTGCTGCAGGTGGACATCGACCGCAGCGGCAAGGTCACGCGCCTGAACTGGATGCGCGCCCCGCGCCATGCGCCCGAGGTGGTCACCGAGATCGAGCGCACCGTGCGCGCCGCGGCGCCGTTTCCGGTCCCCGCGCGCATGGGCAAAGTCACCTACACCGACACCTGGCTGTGGGACAAGAGCGGGCATTTTCAGCTCGACACCCTGACCGAAGGGCAGTTGTAGCGCCACCGCCGGGGCGCAAGCCTCACGAGCCGCGATAGGTCGAATAGCTCCACGGGCTCACCAGAAGTGGCACGTGGTAGTGCTGGTCGGCATGCGCAATGCCGAAGTCCAGGTTCACCTGGTTCAAAAAGTTCGGCTCCGGCAGCGCCACACCCTTGGCTTTGAAGTAAGCCGCCACATCAAACCGCAGCCGGTAGGTGCCGGTGCGCAGGCTTGCGTTGTCGAACAGCGGCGCATCGGTGCGGCCGTCATGGTTCAGCACCAGGCGCTTGATCAGCGTGGCAGCATCGCCGTGGGTGGAATACAGGGCGACCTCCATGCCTGCGGCGGGGCAGCCATTCATGGTGTCCAGAACGTGGGTGCTCAATCCCATGGGGAATCTCCTGAAGTAAAAGTCTGCCCAATCAGTGACGATTGCCAGATCACAACGTGTAAACCAAAAGTGTATACACTTTTCGCCATCCACCGTATCATTCAGCCATGGAATCTTCATCCACCAGTGCCATCGTCGACGCGCTGACCCGCGCCATCGTAGAGCACCGCCTGCAGCCGGGCACCAAACTGGCCGAGCAAAAGCTTGCCGATCACTTCGGCGTGTCGCGCACGCTGGTACGCCAGGCGTTGTTTCAGATGGCGCAGAACCGGCTGGTCACGCTGGAGCCCGCGCGCGGCGCGTTCGTCTCCACCCCCTCGGTCGAAGAAGCGCGCCAGGTGTTCGCCGTGCGCCGCATGCTGGAGACCGAGATGACCCGCGCCTTTGTGCAAAGCGTGACACCCGCCAAGATCAAGGCCCTGCGCGCCCATGTGGCCAGCGAGAAGGCCGCCATGGACACGGCCGATGCCAGCAGCCGCACCGAGCTTTTGGGCGACTTTCACGTGCGCATGGCCGAGCTCATGGGCAACGAGGTGCTGGCCCAGATGCTGGGCGACCTCATCTCGCGCTGCGCCCTCATCACGCTGATGTACCAGTCAGCCAGCGCCGCAGAACACTCGCACGAGGAGCATGCAGACATCGTGGCGGCGCTGGCCACACGCGATGAAGAACGCGCCGTGCAGCTCATGCAAAGCCACCTCGAACACGTGGAAGCCAGCCTGACCTTCGACCGCAAGCGCCCCGCCAGCGACCTGGCTGCGGCGCTGGCCTCCTGATACCAAACACCACCCGCCCATGATCTACGACTGCACCCAAGCCTACCCCCGCGACCTGATCGGCTACGGCAGAAAACCCCCGCACGCGCAATGGCCGGGCGGCGCCCGCATTGCCGTGCAGTTCGTGCTCAACTACGAAGAAGGCGGCGAAAACGCCGTGCTGCATGGCGATGCGGGCAGCGAACAGTTCCTGTCGGAAATGTTCAACCCCGCCAGCTACCCCGAGCGGCACATGAGCATGGAAGGCATCTACGAATATGGCTCGCGTGCTGGCGTGTGGCGCATCCTGCGCGAGTTTGAAAAGCGCCAACTGCTGCTCACGGTGTTTGGCGTGTCCACTGCGCTGCAGCGCCACCCCGAACTGACCCAGGCGTTTGGCGAACTGGGCCATGAGATCGCCTGCCACGGCCTGAAGTGGATCCACTACCAGCACATCCCCGAAGAGGTGGAGCGCGCCCACATGGCCGAGGCGATGGAGATCATTGAGCGCCTGACGGGAGCGCGCGCCCTGGGCTGGTACACCGGTCGCGACAGCCCCAACACCCACCGCCTAGTGGCCGACTTCGGCGGCTTTGAATACGACAGCGACTACTACGGTGACGACCTGCCCTTTTGGATGAAGGTGCAACGCACCGACGGCAGCGTGGCCCCCCAGCTCATCGTGCCCTACACGCTCGACTGCAACGATATGCGCTTTGCGCTGCCCCAGGGTTACTCGCACGCCGACCCGTTCTATCAGTACCTGAAAGACACGTTCGACGCCCTGTATGCCGAAGGCGACCCGGCGGGCGACAACGCGCCCAAGATGATGAGCATCGGCATGCACTGCCGCCTGCTCGGCCGCCCCGGCCGCATCACGGCGCTGCAGCGTTTTCTGGACCACATCGCGCAGCACGACAAAGTGTGGGTGGCGCGCCGCATCGACATCGCACGGCACTGGAAGGCCGTGCACCCCTATCCCATCGCAAAGGCCTGACCCCCATGGCACTGACCCTTGACCAACTGAACACCGCCACGCCCGAGCAAGCCCTGCAGTGGCTGGACGGCGTGTACGAGCACTCGCCCTGGATTGCGGAACAGGCGCTGGCCGGGCGGCCGTTTCGCTCGCTGGCGCAACTCAAGCACGCGATGGCCCAGGCCGTGCGCACGGCCAGCACCGAAGCCCAGCTCGGCCTGATCCGTGCCCACCCCGAGTTGGCGGGCAAGGCCATGGTGGCCCAAAACCTCACGGCCGAATCGACCAACGAGCAATCCAAAGCGGGCCTCACCCAGTGCACGCCCGAAGAGTTTGCGCGCATCCAGGCGCTCAACGCGGCCTACAACGAACGCTTTGGCTTTCCCTTCATCCTGGCGGTGCGCGGCCCGCGTGGGGCCGGGCTTACCAAACAGCAGATCATCAGCACCTTCGCACGGCGCCTGGACAACCACCCCGAGTTCGAACTGGCCGAGGCGCTGCGCAACATCCACCGCATCGCCGAGATCCGCATCGCCGACAAGTTCGCGGCCGAGCCCGTGCTGGGCAACGATGTGTGGGACTGGCACGAAAAACTGGCCGAGCACTCCGACCCCGGCTTTGCCGAAAAAGGCCAGCTCACCGTCACCTACCTCACCGACGCACACCGCGCCTGCGCCCAGCGCATCAGCCACTGGATGCACGACTGCGGCTTTGACGAGGTGGAAGTGGACGCCGTGGGCAACGTGGTGGGGCGCTACCACCCGGCCACAGAAGGTGCGCGCTACCTCCTCACCGGGAGCCACTACGACACCGTGCGCAACGGCGGCAAATACGATGGCCGCCTGGGCATCTTCGTGCCCATGGCCTGCGTGCGCGAACTGCACCGCGCGGGCAAACGCTTGCCCTTTGGCATCGAGGTGGTGGGCTTTGCCGAAGAAGAAGGCCAGCGCTACAAGGCCGCCTTCCTCGGCTCGGGCGCGCTCATCGGCGACTTCAACCCCGCCTGGCTCGACCAAAAGGATGTGGATGGCGTGACCATGCGCGCGGCCATGCAGCACGCGGGCCTGTGCATTGACGACATTGCAAAACTGCAGCGCGACCCCGCTCAGTATCTGGGCTTCATCGAAGTGCACATCGAGCAGGGCCCCGTGCTCAACGAATTGGACCTTCCCCTGGGCGTGGTCACCTCCATCAACGGCAGCGTGCGCTTTTTGTGCGAGATGATCGGCACCGCCAGCCACGCAGGCACCACCCCCATGGACCGCCGCCGCGACGCCGCCGTGGCCGTGGCCGAGCTGGCGCTGTATTTGGAGCAGCGCGCCGCGCAGGACGGCGACTCGGTGGGCACCATCGGCCTGCTGCAGGTGCCGGCAGGCTCGATCAACGTGGTGCCTGGCCGCTGCCAATTCAGTTTGGACCTGCGCGCGCCCAATGATGCCCAGCGCGACGCACTGGTGAATGATGTGCGTGAACAACTCGGCCAGATCGCCGCGCGGCGCGGCCTGCGCTACACGCTGGAGGAATCCATGCGTGCCGCCGCCGCCCCCAGCGCGCCAGCCTGGCAACACCAATGGGAGCGCGCCGTGGACACCCTGGGCGTGCCCGTGTTTCGCATGCCCAGCGGTGCGGGCCACGACGCGATGAAGCTGCACGAAGTCATGCCCCAGGCCATGCTCTTCGTGCGCGGAGAAAACTCCGGCATCAGCCACAACCCGCTGGAGTCCACCACCAACAACGACATGCAACTGGCCGTGGACGCCTTCACCCAGGTGCTGCACCAGCTTGCCGAGGAACAACAACCATGACAGCCAACCCCAACTACGCCGCGCTGGATGCGTGGATCGACCAGCACTTCGACGAGGAAGTGCGCTTTCTGCAAGCGCTGGTGCGTGTGCCCACCGACACGCCGCCCGGCAACAACGCGCCCCACGCCGAGCGCACGGCCGAGCTGCTGCAGGGCTTTGGCTACACCGCTGAAAAGCATGCCGTGCCCGCCGCCGATGTGCAGGCCTACGGCATGGAGTCGATCACCAACCTCATCGTGCGCCGCCCCTATGGCGCGCCCGGCACGGGTCGCACCATTGCCCTCAACGCCCATGGCGACGTGGTCCCCCCCGGCGAGGGCTGGACACACGACCCCTATGGCGCCGAGATTGTGGACGGCAAGATGTATGGCCGCGCCACGGCCGTGAGCAAAAGCGACTTCGCGAGCTTCACCTTTGCTGTGCGCGCGCTCGAAGCCGTGGCAAAGCCCACCCAGGGCGCGGTGGAGCTGCACTTCACCTACGACGAGGAATTTGGTGGCGAACTCGGCCCCGGCTGGCTGCTGCAAAAGGGCCTGACCAAGCCCGACCTGATGATCGCCGCAGGCTTCAGCTACGAAGTGGTCACCGCCCACAACGGCTGCCTGCAGATGGAAGTGAACGTACACGGCAAGATGGCCCATGCCGCCGTGCCCCACACGGGCGTGGACGCGCTGCAGGGCGCGGTGCACATCCTGAACGCGCTGTACGCGCAGAACCAGGAGTACCTGAAGGTCACATCCAACGTGACGGGCATCAAACACCCTTACCTCAACGTGGGCCGTATCGAAGGCGGCACCAACACCAACGTCGTGCCCGGCAAGGTGGTGTTCAAGCTGGATCGCCGCATGATCCCCGAGGAAAACCCGGTGGAGGTGGAAGCCGCCATCCGCCGCGTGATCGAGCAGGCCGCAGGTGAGCGCGCGGGCATCAGCGTGGAGATCAAGCGCCTGCTGCTGGCCCATGCCATGACGCCCCTGGCGGGCAACCAGCCGCTGGTGCAGGCCATCCAGACACACGCCCAGGCCGTGTTGGGCGAGCCCGTGCCCGCCGTGGGCACGCCGCTGTACACCGATGTGCGCCTGTACGTGGAACGTGGCGTCCCCGGCGTGATCTACGGCGCAGGCCCGCGCACGGTGCTCGAATCCCACGCCAAGCGCGCTGACGAGCGTCTCGACTTGGAAGACCTGCGCCGCGCCACCAAGGTGGTCGCGCGTGCGCTGAGTGATTTGTTGGCTTGATCGCCTGACACACAAAAAATCCCGCTGCCCAAAAGGCCAGCGGGATTTTTTATGGGTAAAGGGTATCAGCCCGGCGCCGCCTGCCCGATCTCGAAGTTCGCCATCTTCTCAAGCGCCCGCACCATCGCTGAGTGGTCCCACCCCTGCCCGTCATGCGCCACGCAGGCATTGAACAGTTCTTGCGCCATGGCCGTGTTGGGCAGCGGCACGCCCAGCGCACGTGCGCTCGACAGGGCGAGGTTCAAGTCCTTCTGGTGCAGCCCAATACGAAAGCCAGGATCGAACGTGCGATTAATCATGCGCTCGGCGTGCACCTCCAGGATCTTGGACGAGGCAAAGCCGCCCAGCAGTGCCTGGCGCACACGCGCCGGGTCGGCCCCCGCGCGGGCGGCGAAGAGCAGCGCCTCGGCCACGGCCTCGATGTTCAGGGCCACGATGATCTGGTTGGCCACCTTCGCGGTCTGGCCATCGCCGTTTCCACCCACCAGGGTGATGTTCTTACCCAGGCGCTCGAACAGCGGCTTGATGCGCTCGAACACCGCCTCGGGGCCGCCGACCATGATGGACAGCGTGGCGTTCTTCGCGCCCAGCTCGCCGCCCGAGACGGGGGCGTCCAGGTACTGTGCGCCCACGGCCTCGATCCTTTTGGCGAAATCCTTGGTGGCCACGGGTGAGATGGAGCTCATGTCCACCACCACCTTGCCCGTGCTGCCTTTCAAGCCTTGGGCCACACCATCGGCACCAAACAGCACCTTCTCTACATCGGGTGTGTCGGGCAACATCAGGAAGACGATATCGGCCCGTTCAGCCACGCCGCGCGCGGTGGTGCATTGCGTGGCGCTGCTCTCTGCTATCTGTGGCGCCACGCGGCCACGGGTGTGCACGTACAGCTGATGGCCAGCAGTGATGAGGTGGCCACACATGGGCGCGCCCATGATGCCCAGGCCGATGAAGCCAAGTTTGAGGGGGGCGTCAGTCATTTTCGTGTTCTCCTGTGTGTGTTGTCGTGGTTTCTTCGTCTTCATGCGGCCAGGGCGGTTCGCCATGAAAGGCCGACTTCGGTGGTGCGCGCGGGCTTGTACTCGCAGCCCACCCAGCCGTCGTAGCCCAGCCGGTCCAGGTGCGCGAAGAGGTAGCGGTAGTTGATCTCGCCGGTGCCCGGCTCATTGCGGCCGGGGTTGTCGGCCAGTTGCACGTGGCCGATGCGCGGCAGGTGCTTTTGCAGCGTGGCAGCCAGCTCGCCTTCGGTGCGCTGCGCGTGGTAGATGTCGTACTGCACAAAGGCGTTGTCGGCGCCCACCTCATCGAGGATGTCCAGCGCCTGGTCCGTGCGGGTCAGATAGAAGCCGGGGATGTCGAATGGGTTGATGGGCTCGATCAGCAGGCGCAAACCAGCCGTCTTTAGCTCCGTGGCCGCAAAGCGCAGGTTCTCGACGAAAGTAGCGCGCAGGCTGGCCGCATCCACGCCCGCAGGCGCCTTGCCCGCCAGACAGTTGAGCTGGGGCACGCCCAGCGCCTTGGCGTAGCTGATGGCGCGGGCCACGCCAGCGCGAAATTCCGCCACACGGGCAGGGTCGACGGCAATGCCGCGCTCGCCCGCGTCCCAGTCGCCCGCGGGCAGGTTGTGCAGCACGATTTGCAATTGGTGCGCGTCGATCTGTGCGCGCAATTCCTCGGGCGTGTGGGCATAGGGAAAGAGGAACTCCACCGCCGTGAAGCCCGCGCGCGCGGCGCGCTCGAAACGGTCGATAAAAGGCACCTCGGTGAACAACATGCTGAGGTTGGCAGCAAAGCGGGGCATGGGAAGTCTCCGGTGGCAATGAATCAAAAAGTGGGGCTGGGCGGGCCATGCAAGGCTGGGCTGGCTCCCACCCACCGTTCGGGCTGAGCCTGTCGAAGCCGGGGCACCAGGGTGGCCTTCGACAGGCTCAGGCTGAACGGATGGGGGCAGGAAAAGGGCTTCAGCCCGGCCCAGTCCGGCGCCGTCTCAATCCAGCACGGCCAGCGCGCTCGGCGCATCGGCGGGCTGCGCGGCCAGTTCCTCAAACTCGACGATGTTGTCGATCTCGGTGCCCATGGCGATGTTGGTCACGCGCTCCAGGATCACCTCGATGACCACGGGCGTGCGGTGCTCAGCCATCCAGGCCTCGGCCTGTGCGATGGCGGGCGCGAACTCTTCGGGGCGGTGCACGCGGATAGCCTTGCAGCCCAGGCCCTCGACCACCTTCACATGGTCCACGCCGTAGCTGCGTGCCACTTCGCCCTCGGGCGTGTTCACGTTGTCGAACGCAAGCTGCACGCAGTAGTCGATGCTGAAGGTGCGCTGCGCCTGGCGGATCAGGCCCAGGTAGCTGTTGTTGACCAGCACATGGATGTAGGGCAGCTTGAACTGCGCGCCCACGGCCAGCTCCTCGATCATGAACTGGAAGTCGTAGTCGCCCGACAGTGCCACGATCTTGCGCGTGGGGTCGGCCACGCGCACGCCCAGGGCGGCGGGCACCGTCCAGCCCAGCGGGCCGGCCTGGCCGCAGTTGATCCAGTGGCGTGGCTGGTACACATGCAAAAACTGCGCACCCGCGATCTGCGACAGGCCGATGGTGGAGACGTAGCACACGTCCTTGCCGAGCGCGCGGTTCATGCACTGGTACACGCGCTGCGGCTTCATGGGCACACTGTCGAAATGGGTCTTGCGCAGGTAGTCCACGCTGTGCTTGCGGCCTTGGCACTCCGCTGCCCAGTTGCTGCGGTCACGCAGTTTGCCTGCGGCCTTCCATTCGCGCGCCACCTCCACGAAGAGCTTAAGCGCGGCACCCGCGTCGGAGACGATGCCGTAGTCCGGCGCGAACACCCGGCCGATCTGCGTGGGCTCGATGTCCACGTGCACGAACTTGCGGCCTTTGGTGTAGACATCGACCGAGCCCGTGTGGCGGTTGGCCCAGCGATTGCCGATGCCCAGCACAAAGTCGCCGGCGAGCATGCTGGCGTTGCCATAGCGGTGGCTGGTCTGCAAACCACACATGCCCACCATCAGCGGGTGATCATCGGGGATGCTGCCCCAGCCCATGAGCGTGGGGATCACGGGCACGCCCGTTACCTCGGCGAACTGAACCAGCAGATCAGACGCATCGGCGTTGATGATGCCGCCGCCCGCCACGATCAACGGGCGCTCGCTCTCATTGAGCATCGTTATTGCCTTCTCAATCTGAGCACGCGAAGCGGTCGGCTTGTAGACCGGCAAGGGTTCGTAGGTGTCCGGGTCAAACTCGATCTCGGCGAGCTGCACGTCGATGGGCAGGTCGATAAGCACAGGGCCGGGGCGACCCGAGCGCATGAGGTGAAACGCCTGCTGAAAGGCGCGTGGTACCTGGGCGGGCTCCAGCACCGTGGTGGCCCACTTGGTCACCGACTTGGCGATGGTGGCGATGTCCACGGCCTGGAAGTCTTCCTTGTGCATACGCGCGCGCGGCGCCTGGCCGGTGACGCACAGGATGGGGATGGAGTCCCCGCTGGCCGAATACAGGCCGGTGATCATGTCGGTGCCCGCAGGCCCGCTGGTACCGATACACACGCCGATGTTGCCTGCCACGGCACGGGTGTAGCCCTCGGCCATGTGGCTTGCACCTTCCACATGCCGCGCCAGGATGTGGCCAATGCCGCCATGCGCCTTGAGCGCCGCATACAGCGGGTTGATGGCCGCACCGGGCACGCCGAACGCCACGCTCACACCCTCTTTCTCCATCACCTTCACGGCGGCCTCGATGGCCTTCATTCTTGCCATTGCACATCTCCTTGGTTGGATGCGCCCACTTTAGGCAAGCACCCCACTGAGCGGAAGGTAGCCATGGACCATAAAATTTATTCCAAATTGGAATGACGAATGGCGCAATGCTGCGCGACCATGAAGCGCCCAAGGAGACAACAACGATGGACCGGCTCGATGCAATGCAGATGTTCGTGCGCGTGGTGGAAACCGGCAGCTTCACCAAGGTGGCGCGGGAGTTCGCCACCACGCAGCCCACGGTGACCAAGCAGGTGGCAGCGATGGAGGCGCACCTGAAGGTGCGGTTGCTCAACCGCAACACGCGCGGCGTGAGCCTGACCGAGCCCGGTGCGCTGTATTACGAGAAGTGCAAGGCCATCGTGACCGATGTGGCCGAGGCCGAGAGCGTGGTGCGCGTGCGCCAGACGCAGGTGCACGGCCAGTTGCGGGTGGGCAGCTCGGTGGCGTTCGGGCGGCGCGTGGTGGTGCCGCTGGCGCTGGAGTTCATGGCGCAGAACCCGCAGGTGCAGCTCGACCTGAGCTTCGAGGACCGCTACACCGACCTGGTGGCCAACGGCATTGACGTGGCAATCCGCCTGGGCAAGCTGGCCGACTCGGCGCTGGGTGCGCGCACGCTGGGCGTGAACCCCTGGGTGCTGGTGGCATCGCCCACCTACCTGAAGAAGCGCGGCACGCCGCGCCGGCCGTCGGACCTGAAGGACCACGCCACGTTGATCTACAGCAGCGTGCAGGGCAACGACCTGTGGCGGCTGCGCAATGCCAGCGGCGAGGCGGTGTCGGTGCCCGTTACGGGGCGGCTGCGCTCCAACAACCTCTCGGCCCTGCTGGCGGCTGCGCGCGCGCACATGGGCATTGCGGCGCTGCCGCACTACGTGGCCGTCGAATCCTTGGCCGCCGGGCGCGTGGTGGAGGTGCTCAAAACCTGCCGCCTGCCCGAGCAGGAGATCCATGCGGTGTACCCGTCGCCGCGCCTGGTGCCGCAGAAGGTGCAGGCCTTCATCGCTTTTCTGCAGGGGCGGTTCGGCAAGGACTGGGTGGCATCCTTGCCGCGCGAGGGTTCATCAAAAAAGTGAGCTGCTTGCGCTTTACCGTAGCGGCTTTTAGATAGATTTGTTATTGAAACCTAAGCAAAACAAGCGCTAGCCGCTACAAAATCAGGATCGCACGGAAGTCATTGACGTTGGTGTGCGTGGGCCCGGTGATGACGAGATCGCCCAGTGCATCGAAGTAGCCATAGGCGTCGTTGCGGTCCAGGTGGTCCGTGATGCGCAAGCCCTGGGCAGCGGCGCGCACCAGGGTGTCGGGCGCCACGCGGGCGCCTGCGTTGTCTTCCACGCCGTCGATGCCGTCGGTGTCTGCCGCCAGGGCCCACACGCCCGGCTGGCCTTGCAGCGCCTGCGCCAGCCCCAGGCAGAACTCACCCGCTCGCCCGCCCCGGCCCTTGGGCGCGCCCGGTGCGCGCGGGCGAATGGTGACCGTGGTCTCGCCGCCCGAAAGAATCACGCAAGGCCGAGCAAACGGCTGGCCATGGCGGGCCACGGCGCGGGCCAGCGCAGCGTGCACCTTGCCCACCTCGCGCGATTCGCCCTCGATCTCGTCGGAGAGGATGTGTGCCTGCACGCCCGCTGCGCGTGCTGCCTCGGCGGCTGCCTCCAGCGCTTGCTGGGGTGTGGCCGTCATGTGCACCGCATGGCCCGCAAACATGGCGTCGCCGGGCTTGGGGGTTTCGAGTGCACCCGCTTCGAGCGCTGCGCGCACGGCGGGCGGCAGGTCGATGCGGTAGCGCGCCAGGATGGCCAAGGCGTCGGCACAGGTGGTGGCATCCGCCACCGTGGGGCCGCTGGCAATGATGGAGGGGTCGTCGCCCGGCACGTCGCTGATGGTGAGCGTGACCACACGTGCGGGCGCGCAAGCCGCCGCCAACCGCCCGCCCTTGATGCGAGAGAGGTGCTTGCGCACGCAGTTCATCTCGTCGATGGCGGCGCCGCTGGCCAGCAGTTCCTTGTTGATGCGCTGCTTGTCTTCGAGCGTGAGGCCGTCGCCAGGCAGTGTGAGCAGGGCCGAGCCACCGCCGGAGATCAGGCACAGCACCAGGTCATGCTCGGTCAGCCCACGGGTCAGCTCCAGCATGCGCTGCGCGGCGTCCAGGCCTGCCGCGTCGGGCACGGGGTGCGAGGCCTCCACCACCTCGATGCGTTGGGCCAGCCCGTCGGGCCGGGGCGGCGTGTGGTGGTAGCGCGTGACCACCAGGCCCGACAGGGGGGCGTCGGCAGGCCACAGCGCCTCCACCGCCTGCGCCATGGCGCCGCCCGCTTTGCCCGCGCCCAGCACCAGGGTGCGGCCTCCGCTCTCGCGGCTGGGGGGCGGTGGCAGGAAAGCGGCGGTGTTGTGCAGCGGCAGCGCGCGGCGCACGGCCACGCGGTACAGGTGTTCAAGGAATTCGCCGCTCTGGCGAAGGGGGTCGGGGGCGTTATTGATAGGGGTCATGTGTTGTCTCCGCGGGCAATTGTGAGGCCACCGCTGCGCAATCACCGTGCGCTGAAGTCAAAAGTGCCTCAACCACCCGCAGTCCGGCGGCGGCGCTGCAGTGCGAAACGACTCCACGCTCCGTGGCAGCAAGACTTGCCAATTCCTCCTGTTTTCACCACTCCAGGCACCTGGGCCACGGCTGCATGTGTTGGCACGCGGCGCAAGAACCGCGGGTAAGTACCAAGTACTCCTGGATGAGCGGCACTTGATTGCATCCATTTTTTGTATACAAAATACGAAACATTATTCACCGGGTCGCAGATGCCCGGCCCCGTCCTTTTCCACACGAGGAGACACCCGTGAACACAGCCGTCAACAGCACTCCCATGGCCGCGGGCATGCAGCCCGCCGGGCCGCACCATGGCAACGCCCTGATCAAGCCGGGCTACGACCCGCGACTGACCAATGAGGACCTGGCGCCGCTCAAGCGCCAGACCTGGGGCCAATACAACATCTTTGCGTTCTGGATGTCCGACGTGCACAGCGTGGGCGGCTACATCACTGCCGGCAGCCTGTTCGCCTTGGGCCTGTCGAGCTGGCAGGTGCTGGTGGCGTTGCTGGTGGGCATCGTGATCGTGCAGTTCTTCTGCAACCTGGTGGCCAAGCCCAGCCAGGTCACGGGCACGCCCTATCCGGTGATCTGCCGCGCCTCGTTCGGCGTGCTGGGCGCCAACATCCCGGCCATCATTCGCGGGCTGATCGCGGTGGCCTGGTACGGCATCCAGACCTACCTGGCCTCGGGCGCCTTCTTGCTGCTGGCGCTGCACTTCTTTCCGGGCCTTGCGCCCTATGCAGACGTGAAGCAGCACGGCTTTGCCGGGCTCTCTAGCCTGGGTTGGCTGGCCTTCATGGTGATGTGGGTGCTGCAGGCGCTGGTGTTCTGGCACGGCATGGAGGCCATCCGCAAGTTCATCGACTGGGCGGGGCCTGCGGTGTATGTGGTGATGGCTGTGCTGTGCGGCTGGCTGGTGTGGAAGGCGGGCTGGAAGAACATCGACCTGAACCTGGGCGGCATCAAGTTCCAGGGTTGGGATGCGCTGCCGGTGATGCTCTCGGCCATCGCGCTGGTGGTGAGCTACTTCAGCGGGCCCATGCTCAACTTCGGCGACTTCTCGCGCTACGGCAAAAGCTTCGACGCGGTGAAAAAGGGCAACTTCTGGGGCTTGCCGGTCAACTTCGTGTTCTTCTCGCTGCTAACGGTGGTGACCACGGCGGCCACGCTGCCGGTGTTCGGTGAGCTGATCACCGACCCGGTGCACACCGTGGGCAAGATCGACAGCACCACCGCCGTGGTGCTGGGCGCCCTCACCTTCATGATCGCCACCGTGGGCATCAACATCGTGGCCAACTTCGTTTCGCCCGCGTTCGATTTCTCCAACGTGGCGCCCCAGCAGATCAGCTGGCGCACGGGCGGCATGATCGCCGCCGTGGGTTCCATCTTCATCACGCCCTGGAACCTGTACAACAACCCCGAGGTGATCCACTACACGCTCGATGTGCTGGGCTCCTTCATCGGCCCGCTGTTCGGCATCCTGATCGCCGACTACTACATCGTGCGCCACCAGCACGTGGTGGTGGACGACCTCTACACGCTCGACAGCCGTGGCGCCTATTGGTACAGCAAGGGCTACAACCCGCGTGCCATCTGGACATTGATCCCCGCCGCCCTGGTGCCCATCCTGTGCGTGTTCGTGCCCGTGCTGCACCCAGCCGCCAACTACGCCTGGTTCATCGGCATGGGCCTGGGTTTTGTCATCTATCTCCTTCTGAACCGAAAGAACTGATTCCGTGCGCATCAAGATCATCAACCCCAACACCACCTGGAGCATGACCGAGAAGATCGGCGCCTGCGCGCGCGCCGTTGCGCGGCCAGGCACCGACATCGTGGCGGTGAGCCCCACCATGGGGCCTGCCTCCATCGAAAGCCACTACGACGAAGCGCTGGCCGTGCCCGGCCTGCTGCAGGAGATCGCTGCGGGCGAACGCAACGGGGTGGACGGCTATGTGATCGCCTGCTTCGGCGACCCCGGCCTCAAGCCCGCCCGCGAACTGGCACGCGGCCCGGTGGTGGGCATTGCCGAAGCGGCCATGCACATGGCCAGCCTGGTCGGCACGCGCTTTTCAGTAGTGACCACGCTGGGCCGCACCATCGGCCAGGCCTGGCACCTTGCCGAGGCCTACGGCATGCAGCGCTTTTGCGCCAACGTGCGTGCCTGCGAGCTGCCGGTGCTGGAATTGGAAGTGCCCGGCTCCAATGCGCGCGAGCGCATCACCAACGAGTGCCGCCGCGCCCTGGCCGAGGATGGCTGCGACACCCTGGTGCTGGGCTGCGCAGGCATGGCCGACCTGTGCGATCACATATCGCAGGCGCTGGGTGTGCCTGTGATCGACGGCGTGGCGGCCGCTACATCGATGGTCGAATCGCTGGTGCTGCTGGGCCTCTCGACCAGCAAACATGGCGAGCTGGCGCGGCCCCCGTCCAAGGCGATGGCGGGGGTGCTGGCGGACTTTGCGCTGCCACCATGCGCCCCCCTGCGCGGGCACAGCGCCGCCTGACCGGGCATTCCCCAATCAGCGCACCGAACCAGGCCACCGAATCAGGCCACAATGGCGCCATGCCCCGCGCCCGTACGAGCCCCCCCGCCCTTCCTGCCGACCTGACGACGCCCGCTGCGGCCCCCGTTCCAGCCAAGGCGGACGGGCGCCTCGCCTCCACCGAAAGCATTGCCCAAGACCTGGCCACCGCCATCGTCGAGAAGCGCCTGCCACCCGGCACCTGGTTGCGCGAGGAGGCCTTGGGCCGCGTCTACACCGTGAGTCGCACCAAGATCCGCGCAGCGTTGGTGATGCTGTCCAAGGACAAGCTGATCGAGATCATTCCCGACAAGGGCGCCTTCGTGAGCCGCCCCAGCGTGCAGGAAGCACGCGAGGTGTTCTCCGTGCGGCGCGTGCTCGAAAGCGAAGTGGTGCGCTTGTTCATCGCCAACGCCACCGCAGCCGACTACCAGATGCTGGAGCAGCACATCCGCTTCGAACGCGCGGCGCTGCGCGAAAGCACCACCACGGGCCGCGTGCGCGAAAAGCTGCTCGGCGACTTCCACGCCGTGCTGGCCGAAACCACAGGCAACCAGACCCTTGCACAGCTGGTGCGCGACCTGGTGGCACGCAGTTCGCTGATCGCCATGCTCTACGACTCGTCGAACGACCCGCTCTGCTCGTCCGACGAGCATGCCGACTTCCTCGCGCTGTGCAAGCACGGCAACGCAGACGCCGCCGTGGCCTGCATGATGGAACATCTGCGGCGCATCGAGGCCAACCTGGCCCTCGACACCGAGCGGCCAGACCGCCAGCTCGACCTGGTCAAAGCCCTTCTCGCGTAAGAACGCGTTGCGGCCCTAGGGTTTACCGCGATAACTCGGCCCGCACAATGTGTATACACTTTTTGCATGGACTTCTGTACACCAGATACGGAACCATCCCCCATTCCAACGACCGGGATCCATCCAAAGGAGTTTTCCCATGCAACCACCCGCGCACCCCGTGGACGAACACCTGCCCCTGCCGCGCCTCACCGCGCTGGGCCTGCAGCATGTGCTGGTGATGTATGCCGGCGCCGTGGCTGTGCCGCTGATCGTGGGGCGGGCACTCAACCTCACGCCCGACCAGGTGGCCAAGCTGATTTCGGCCGATCTGTTCGTGTGCGGGCTGGTCACGCTGATCCAGGCACTGGGCGCCTCGCAGTGGTTCGGCATCCGCCTGCCGGTGATGATGGGCGTGACCTTTGCCTCGGTGGCGCCCATGGTGTCCATGGCGCAGACCACCAGCGGCACCGCAGGGGCGGGGCTGATCTTTGGCTCAGTGATCGGCGCGGGGGTCATCTCCATCCTGATCGCGCCGATGGTGAGCCGCATGCTGCGGTTTTTTCCGCCCGTGGTCACCGGCACCATCATCGCAGTCATCGGCATCAGCCTGATGCGCGTGGGCATCAACTGGATTTTTGGCAACCCGGTAGGGCCGACCGCGCCCAGCGTGGTGAACCCCGAGCACATGAAGTGGCTGAGCGAAATGCAGTCCGCCGCCGGTGCGCCGGGCTCGTCGCTGCCCCCGGTTCCCAAGGGGTTTTCGGTGGTGCCCACGGTGCCCAACCCCAAATATGCCGACCTGACTGCCGTGGGCATCTCGGGCCTGGTGCTGTTGTCCATTTTGCTGATCGCCAAGTTCGCCAAGGGCTTCATCGCCAACATCTCGGTGCTGCTGGGCATCGTGATTGGTGCGGTGGTGGCCGTGGCCCTGGGCCTCATGAACTTCGACAAGGTGGCCAAGGCGCAATGGTTTGACCTGGTGCTGCCCTTCGAGATCGCAGGCCCGGTGTTCGACCCCATCCTGATCCTGACCATGACGCTGGTGATGATCGTGGTGATGATCGAATCGACCGGCATGTTCCTGGCGCTGGGCGAGATGACCGACCGCAAGATCGACCAGGCGGCCCTCACGCGCGGCCTGCGCACCGATGGCCTGGGCACGCTGCTGGGCGGCATCTTCAA
>NZ_JAPUDY010000022.1 GCF_027492855.1 Acidovorax sp. | reverse complement strand
GACATCCTGCGCTCGCCGCACGTCAACAAGACCAGCCGCGACCAGCTCGAAATCCGCACGCACCAGCGTCTGATGGACATCGTGGACCCTACCGACAAGACGGTGGACGCACTGATGAAGCTCGACCTGCCTGCTGGCGTGGACGTCGAGATCAAGCTGCAGTAATGGCCGTTGCGAGGTGGGTTCGCCCGCCTCGCGATGTCTCAAATAACGCGAACTTGCTTGCAAAAGCAGTTCGCGTTATACTTTAGGGCTTCGCTCAATTTGTGTGCGCTTTTTGGCGCGCGCAGGAGTGGAGTTTTAATAACCCTCTTTCATGCACGCAAGTGCAACGCCGTAGCCAATTGAAGTTGCGGCGGTGGAAGTTTTGGAGAAACAAATGAGTCTGAGCAACTCCCTCGGGTTGCTGGGTCGCAAAGTGGGCATGATGCGTCTGTTCACCGATGATGGGGACGCAGTGCCTGTCACGGTGGTGGATGTGTCCAACAACCGCGTTACCCAGGTCAAAACCCAAGAGAACGATGGCTACGTGGCCCTGCAGGTCACGTTCGGTTCGCGCAAGGCATCGCGTGTGACCAAGCCAGAAGCCGGCCACCTTGCCAAGGCAGGTGTGGAAGCCGGTGAAATCATCCAGGAATTCCGCGTGACCGCAGAAACCGCCGGCAAGTACGCCGCTGGTGCTGCTGTTCCTGCCTCCGATGTGTTTGCCGTGGGCCAAAAGGTCGACGTGCAAGGCACCTCGATCGGTAAGGGCTACGCCGGTACCATCAAGCGCCACAACATGAGCTCGCAGCGCGCGTCGCACGGTAACAGCCGTTCGCACAACGTGCCTGGCTCTATCGGTATGGCACAAGACCCTGGTCGCGTGTTCCCCGGTAAGCGCATGACGGGCCACCTCGGCGACGTCACCAAGACCACGCAAAACCTCGATGTCATCCGCATCGACGAAGCGCGTCAACTGCTCTTGATCAAGGGCGCTATTCCGGGCTCCAAGGGCGGGTTCGTGACGGTGCGTCCAGCGATCAAGGCCAAAGCCTCCAAAGGAGCGAACTAATGCAGCTCGAACTCCTGAATGACCAAGGCCAAGGCGCGTCCAAGCTGGATGTTCCTGAAACCGTGTTCGGTCGTGAATACAACGAAGATCTGGTTCACCAGATCGTGGTGGCTTATCAAGCCAACGCACGCCAAGGCACTCGCGCCCAGAAGGACCGCGAGCAAGTCCGTCACTCGACCAAGAAGCCTTTCAAGCAAAAGGGTACGGGTAACGCACGTGCAGGTATGACCTCTTCGCCACTGTGGCGCGGGGGCGGTCGGATTTTCCCGAACATGCCTGACGAAAACTTCACGCAAAAGATCAACAAGAAGATGTACCGCGCCGGTATGTCTGCCATCTTGTCGCAGCTGGCCCGCGAAGGCCGTCTGGCAGTGGTCGATTCGCTGAAGCTTGACTCGCCCAAGACCAAGGTCCTGGCCGACAAGTTCAAGGCGATGAACCTGCAATCGGTGATGGTGATCGCCGAAGAAGTGGACGAAAACCTGTACCTGGCTTCGCGCAATCTGGTGAACGTGCTCGTCGTCGAGCCCCGTTACGCCGATCCCGTGTCGCTGGTCCGATTCAAGAAAGTGCTCGTCACCAAGGGTGCAATCGACAAACTCAAGGAGATGTTCGCATGAGCACGCTCAAGTTTGACGAAGGTCGTCTGATGCAAGTGCTGGTCGCTCCCATCGTGTCCGAAAAGGCCACCATGGTTGCTGAAAAGTCCAATGCTGTGACGTTCAAGGTGCTGCAGAACGCTACCAAGCCAGAAATCAAGGCCGCTGTGGAATTGATGTTCAAGGTTGAGGTCAAGGGCGTTTCCGTGGTGAACACCAAAGGCAAGACCAAGCGCTTCGGCAAGACCGTGGGCCGCCGCGACAACGTTCGCAAGGCATACGTCACGCTGCAGCCAGGTCAAGAGCTGAACCTCTCCGGGGAGGCCGCGTAATCATGGCTGTCGTAAAGATGAAACCAACCTCGCCCGGCCAACGTGCCGTGGTGAAGGTCACGCGTGACCACCTGTACAAGGGTGAAGCTTACGCCCCCCTGCTGGAGCCACAATTCCAGAAGGCCGGTCGTAACAACAACGGTCACATCACTACCCGTCACAAGGGCGGTGGTCACAAGCACCACTACCGTGTGGTGGACTTCAAGCGCAACAAGGACGGCATTCCAGCCAAGGTTGAGCGCATTGAGTACGACCCCAACCGTACGGCCCACATCGCTCTGGTGTGCTATGCCGACGGCGAGCGTCGCTACATCATCGCTCCCCGCAACCTGGAAGTGGGCGCAACCCTGCTGTCCGGTTCGGAAGCCCCGATCCGCGCTGGCAACACGCTGCCTATCCGCAACATCCCCGTGGGTTCGACCATCCACTGCATCGAGCTCAAGCCCGGTGCCGGT
Source organism: Acidovorax sp. (assembly GCF_027492855.1). Lineage (GTDB taxonomy): Bacteria > Pseudomonadota > Gammaproteobacteria > Burkholderiales > Burkholderiaceae_C > Acidovorax. The sequence continues at coordinate 104,187 of NZ_JAPUDY010000022.1, read as the reverse complement.
GCACAGATCGCACGCTCGGCCGGTGCTTCGGCAACGCTGCTGGCCCGTGAAGGCGTCTACGCTCAGGTGCGTATGCGCTCGGGTGAAGTGCGCAAGATCCACATCGAATGCCGCGCCACCATTGGTGAAGTGGCCAACGAAGAACACAGCCTGCGCCAACTGGGCAAGGCCGGTGTGAAGCGCTGGATGGGTATTCGCCCAACGGTTCGCGGCGTTGCCATGAACCCAGTGGATCACCCTCACGGTGGTGGCGAAGGCCGCACCGGCGAAGGCCGCCATGCAGTCGATCCTTGGGGCAATCTGACCAAGGGTTATCGCACCCGTAACAACAAGCGCACACAGATCATGATCGTGTCGCGTCGCAAGAAGTAAGGGGTAACAGATGACTCGCTCTCTTAAAAAGGGTCCATTTGTTGACCATCACTTGCTGGCCAAGGTCGAAAAGGCCGTCGCCACCAAGGACAAGAAACCAGTCAAGACCTGGTCGCGTCGCTCCATGGTTCTGCCCGAGTTCATCGGTCTGACCATTGCCGTGCACAACGGCAAGCAGCACGTACCTGTCTATGTCACCGACCAGATGGTGGGCCACAAGCTGGGCGAATTCGCCCTGACGCGCACCTTCAAGGGTCACCCCGCTGACAAAAAAGCGAAGAAGTAAGGAACGACCATGTCTGAAACACGTGCAGTCCTCCGGGGCGTCCGTCTGTCGGTCGACAAGGGCCGTCTGGTCGCCGATCTGATCCGCGGCAAGAAGGTGGACCAGGCTCTGAACATCCTGAACTTCACGCAGAAAAAAGCTGCGGGAATCGTCAAGAAGGTTCTGGAGTCGGCCATCGCCAACGCCGAACACAACGATGGCGCTGACATCGACGAATTGAAGGTCAAGACCATCTACGTCGAACAAGGCACCACGCTCAAGCGCTTCACCGCGCGCGCCAAAGGCCGCGGCAACCGCATCAGCAAGCCCACGTGCCATGTGTACGTGACGGTTGGCAACTAAAGGCTCGGAAGACTATGGGACAAAAAATCCATCCTACCGGCTTCCGCCTTGCGGTCAGCCGCAACTGGTCCAGCCGTTGGTACGCTAGCAACCGCGACTTCGCGGGCATGCTGGCCGAAGACATCAAGGTGCGCGAGTACCTGAAGGCCAAGTTGAAGAACGCCGCCGTGTCGCGCATCCTGATCGAGCGTCCTGCCAAGAACGCCCGCATCACCATTTACTCGGCACGTCCTGGTGTGGTGATCGGCAAGAAGGGTGAAGACATTGAGAACCTCAAGAAGGAACTCGCTGCTCGCCTGGGCGTGCCCGTCGCAGTGAACATCGAAGAAGTGCGTAAGCCCGAAATCGATGCCAAGCTGATCGCCGACAGCATCACGCAACAGCTCGAAAAGCGGATCATGTTCCGCCGCGCCATGAAGCGTGCCATGCAAAACGCCATGCGTCTGGGTGCCCAGGGCATCAAGATCATGTCGTCCGGCCGTCTGAACGGTATCGAAATCGCTCGCTGCGAGTGGTACCGCGAAGGCCGCGTGCCACTTCACACGCTGCGCGCTGACATCGACTACGGCACCTCTGAAGCCAAGACCACCTATGGTGTGATCGGCGTCAAGGTCTGGGTCTACAAGGGTGACACGCTGGGCCGCAATGACCTGCCCGCCGTGGAAACGCCTCGTCCAGACGAAGAGCGCCGCCCACGCGGCCCACGCCGTGATGGCCGCCCAGGTGGCGACCGTCCAGGCGCAGGCCGTGGCCCACGTCGTCCTGTCGGTGGCAACACCGCTCCGGCCGACGGCAGCGACAAGCCAGCGGAAGCTGGTGGCGCTGATAACACCGCCGTTAAGCGCGTACGCAAAGTCGCCGCGCCCGCTACAGCAGCGGACGGAAAAGGAGAATAAGTATGCTGCAACCTGCTCGCCGCAAGTACCGCAAGGAGCAAAAGGGCCGTAATACCGGTGTCGCAACGCGGGGTGCCTCCGTTGCGTTCGGTGATTTCGGTCTGAAGTGCACCGATCGTGGCCGTCTGACGGCCCGCCAGATCGAAGCTGCACGCCGTGCGATTTCCCGTCACGTCAAGCGTGGCGGCCGTATCTGGATCCGCGTGTTCCCGGACAAGCCAATCTCTACCAAGCCCGCAGAAGTGCGTATGGGTAACGGTAAGGGCAACCCCGAGTACTACGTGGCCGAAATCCAGCCCGGCAAGATCGTTTTCGAGATCGTCGGTGTGCCCGAAGAACTGGCCCGTGAAGCGTTCCGCCTGGCTGCTGCCAAGCTGCCGCTGCGCACCACGTTCGTCAGCCGTCACCTTGGCGCGTAATTCAGGAGAACAAGCAATGAAGACTACTGAACTGCGCCAAAAAGACGTCGCCGGTATCGAAGCCGAAATCAAGGCTCTGCAAAAGGCCCATTTCGGCCTGCGCATGCAGAAGGCTACGCAGCAATTGGGTAACACCAACACGCTGCGCACCACCCGCCGCGATATCGCCCGTGCCAAGACCATTCTTGCTGAAAAGCAAGCCGCCAAGTAAGGAGCCCACATGACGGAACCTAAAAAATCCCTCAAGCGCACCTTGGTTGGCAAGGTGGTCAGCGACAAGCGTCAAAAGACTGTGACCGTGCTGGTCGAGCGCCGTGTGAAACACGAGCTCTACGGCAAGATCGTGGCCAAGTCGAGCAAGTACCACGCCCATGACGAAAAGGGCGAGTACAAGCTGGGCGACACGATCGAAATCACCGAGAGCCGTCCGCTCTCCAAGACCAAGAACTGGGTTGCTACCCGCTTGGTGCAAAAGGCTGGCCTGCTGTAATCGCAGCGCTGCATTGAAGTCCGGGGCAAAACCCTGGACTGCAAGGCCCTTCAAAACGACCCACAATGTGGGTCGTTTTGCTTTGTGGGCGCCGTTTTTTCGGCGGCCCCTGCAGATTCCTGGGCTCCATCGCTTCCGATGGCCCCACTCATTCACGCATTTATTTCCAAGGAGACAACAATGATCAAAGTCGGTGACACCCTGCCAGCCAGCACGCTAATGGAGTATTCGGAAGTGGAGGGCGAAGGCTGCAGCATTGGCCCAAACCCCGTGCCAGTGGACAAGGCCACGGCGGGCAAGACGATTGCCCTGTTCGCGCTGCCCGGCGCCTTCACGCCCACCTGCTCGGCCAAACATGTGCCAGGCTATGTGGAAAAAGTGGCCGAGTTCAAGGCCGCTGGCGTGGATGAAATCTGGTGCGTGAGCGTGAACGACGCCTTCGTGATGGGCGCTTGGGCGCGCGACCAGAAGACCGACGGCAAGGTGCGCATGCTGGGCGACGGCGATGCCACGTTTGCCAAGGCCACCGGCCTCACGCTGGACCTGACCGGCAAGGGCCTGGGGCTGCGCAGCAACCGCTACTCGATGCTGGTGCGCGATGGCAAGGTGGTCACGCTCAACGTGGAAGCCCCTGGCAAGTTCGAGGTGAGCGACGCCGCCACGCTGCTCCAGCAGGCCCAAAAGGCTTGAGGCTAGCGTTGCCCTAAGTCGTCGTTGTAAATCGGATGGTATCGAACAGGCGCATCAACTTGTCCTTGCGCGTCGATGCCAGCCACTGACCGGCCCAGTGGAGTTCTCCAGCAACCTGGGCGCGCTCGTTTGCGTCCACCTGAGACAGGTTCGCCAGCCGATGTAGCCGTGCCTTGAGCGTGTCGTACTGGGCGCGGCTGTAGTTCGCGCGCTGATTGACCACCAAGCCCGTGACGTACTGCCGCTGGTGCGCGGGCATCACGCGGGTTTTATCCACACGCAGTGTGAAGCCCTCATCCTGCGCAATGGCGCTTACCCAGGCGCGCAGCGCTCCAAACTGGCCGCGCAACGCCTTGGGGCCGGAGAACACAAGGTCGTCGGCATAGCGTGTGTAACACGCGCCAAAGCGTTGAGCCAGCGCATGCAGCCGCAGGTCCAGCTCGAAGGCGCACAGATTGGCCAGATTCGGCGATGTGGGAGCACCTTGCGGCAGATGGGGCTGCGCCAGGCGTATGGCGATGGCCCGGCGCTGCGCAATGGCCTGTGGCGGAATCGGCGTTGTTTCCAGCAGGCGTTCGCGAATGGCCTGGGGTGTGCGTGTGGTGGTCAGGCGCGTCAGCAAGTCGGCGGCAGAGCGGCCATGCCCCAGCGCGCGCCACAGTGCTCGCACGCGCGTGGCATTGATGCTTGTAAAAAAATCGGCCAAATCGAAACGGATCACCACCGCTTGGTTCGTGTGAACCTGTGCGTGGCTGCCCACGCTGCGGCCGCGCACAAAGCCGTGCGCGGCCTCGTGGGTTGGAACTCCTGCCAACAAGGTGTCGAGGATGCGACGCTGGGCGACGGCGAGGCGCGGGCGTGGCGCCTCCAGCAAGCGTAAGCCGCCACTCGGCTTGGGCAGCAGGCGGTAGCGGTAATGCGAAGAGGGCAGCGCGTGGCCTCCGTCTTGCCGCTCGCGCCATTGCGCATGTTCGGGCGCGAGCCACAGCAGATCCTCCTGTGGCACACCCAGGGCCTGCGTGACGTCATGTGCTGATGCAAGCACAGGCGTTTTGCTGTCGCGTCCCATCCATGCAGGATGTGGACCCGCTGTGCCTGGCCGCAGCAGCCAGCGCAGGGGCATGCCTGAGCGCGGAGTGGCGGCCCAGGTGCGAAATGCTTGGGCGAGTTCGAGGGCGGTCCATTGATGCAATGGCAAGGTGGGATGTGCGTCGTCCTCATCGGCCAGGCCGTCGTGCCAGTCTTCGGCCTCTAGGTCCGCGTCTTCTGGCGCCAGGGGCTGTACCGAGCCACCGCGCACCCCCGCCTTGCGCCGCCAGTAGCCGCAGCAAAACCACGTCGCCAGGTCTTCCGGCTCCAGCCGAGCCCATTCGGATGTGGACACGATGGATACGCGGCGTAATTGCTCGAACAGAGCTTCGGGCAGGGGGCGTGGGTCTTGCCCTGGGGTGGTATGGCCAAGGCAGTTTCCTGCCCGCGCAGCCAGTGCCCGGATCGTGCGGCCCTCGGGGGGCGCGGAATCGGCCAGCACGGCCATGGACAAGGCCTTGGCCAGTGCGCGGGCGCGTGGGGGAATGATCACGAAATGGTGTGCTACTGCAGTGGGTTGGCCTGGCACCAACCAGCGGGTTGGGCGCGAACTGCTTGCCATGCGTGGCAGATGGTTCGCGCGCCGCAATGAGCGCGTTTCAATAAAACACCGTGAGGCTGCCCCACGGCTCGAACCCTAACAGGCTCGAAATGCTTGGCACCAGGCCGCTGTGATTTTATGCTTGCTGCCAAAATAATAGCTATCGGTGCATGCCCAATGCGCCCCAAAGCACAAAAAGGCTAAAAAATGTCGACCTTAAGGTAATGCGCCCCCGCAATGGGGTTGTGGTAGTAGGGCGGGATCTCTTCAAAGCCCAGGTCGGTGTACAGCGCGCGCGCTGATTCCATTTCGTCCAGCGTGTCGAGCAAAACGCAGGCGTAGCCCGCTTGCCGGGCGCGGTCAAGCATGGCTTCGGCCAGCTCGCGCCCCAGGCCAAACCCCCGGAACGCCTTGCGCACATACAGGCGTTTCATCTCGCTGGCGTTGGGGTAGTCGGCCGTGTCCAGCGGCCTCAGGGCGCAGCAGCCGGCTATGGAGCCCTCCACCTCCGCCAGCAGCAAGGCCCCGCGTGGCTCTGCGTAGTCGCCGGGCAATTCGGCGAGCTCGTTTTCGAAGTCTTGAAAACACAAGTCCACGCTCAGCGTGCTGGCGTACTCGCGGAAGATGTCACGGACGGCGTCCATCTCGGCGGGCGAGTTGGCGATCCGCAGGGTGATAGAGGGCTTGTCCAAGGCGCTGGGGATTCGAAATCAACAAAGACGGAACCCGCAGTGTAGCGATTTCGCTCAGAAGCCTGCCGCCATGCCCAGCGATGACACCCACCAGGCCACACCCGCGCAGAGGGCCAGCACGGCCAAGGCCAGAAGGCGGCTTGGGGCATCGTCGCGCGACGGCGTGGCGGGCGCGGGGAGCGTTTTGTCGCCGCCCAGCATGGGTTTGACGAGTGGTTGCCTGCGCACCCGCGCGTAGAAGATGATGGCCAGCACATGCAGGGCCACCAGCCCCAGCACGAGGTACTGGCCGATGTCCTTGTGGTAACCGGTGGCCTGGCCGACCACTGCGTTCGAAACAAAACGGGTCAGCGGGCCCGCAAAGGCGATTTCGTCGTCGCTGAGCAAGCCGGTGCCCACCTGCGCCATCAGCACGGCCAGCAGTGCGAACACCGACAGGGCGCCCAGTGGGCTGTGTCCCACGCCGTCCTCTGGGTGTGGTGTGCCGCGCAGGTAGCGCACCAGCCGTGCTGGCGAATACAGAAAGGCCGAGAACCGCGACCAGCGCCCGCCGATCAGCCCCCAGACCAGACGGAACAGCAGCAGCGCCAGCACCGTGTAGCCCAGCCGAAAGTGCCATTCCATGGCGTTGCCGCCCACCTTGGCGGTGATGACCAGTGCCACCACGCAGATGGCCAGCGTCCAGTGAAACAGGCGGGTGGGGAGGTCCCAGATGCGTACGGTGTGTTGCGTCGTCATGGCGGCAGGGGTGGGGAAGGGCGGATGGCCGCATTGTGAAGGTGGTTGGCCTCGTCTGGAAGATCGCCGTCTGCGAAATCGCCCGCAAATTGGCATACTCCGATCGGGAAGAAAAATATTGATTCACCTCACGACAAAGGAAATCTCCCATGAAAGCATTTGCCGCAATTGCTCTCGCCGCCGCCACGCTGACGCTGTCGGCCCCGGCCTCGGCCCAGTTCGCCAAGGCCGAAGACGCCATCAAATACCGCCAGAGCGCGCTTTTTGTGATGGGCCAGCACTTTGGCCGCATTGGGGCCATGGCCAACGGCCGCGCGCCGTTTGATGCCAAGGCCGCGCAAGAGAATGCCGAGGTGGTGGCCCAGATGGCCAAGCTGCCTTGGGCGGGCTTTGGTGCGGGCACCGACAAGGGCGCGCCCACCAAGGCCCTGCCCGAGATCTGGACCGAGCAGGCCAAGTTCAAGGAGCATGCCGACAAGCTGGAGGCCGAGGCCGTCAAGCTCGCTGCCGCTGCCAAGACGGGCAGCCTGGACAACCTCAAGACCGCCTTTGGTGCGACCGCAGGCAGCTGCAAGGCCTGCCACGACAGCTACCGTGGCAAGTAATTTGCTATCAAATAAATAGCTGTTAGCGCTTATTCATCAAGCGCAAGGGGCTGATTTCATGCGAAATCAGCCCCTTGTTGTATGGGCAGGGCGCGTGGCCTTCGTCAGGTCTCGGCCAGCAGCTTCTCGATGAGCTGGTGCAGCTCGGGGAAGTTGGGCGCGCCCACGTAGGTTTTGACGATTTCGCCGCGTTTGTTGACGATGAAGGTTGAGGGCGTGAGCCGCACGTCGCCCCAGGCCTTGGCCACGTTGCCGGTGTTGTCGATGGCCACCTTGAACGGCAGCTTGCGCGTTTCGGCAAAGTTCACCACGTAGCTGGGCGGGTCATAGCTCATGGCCACGGCCAGGGTGTCGAAGCCCTTGCTGTTGTATTTGTTGTAGGTGGCGATGATCTCGGGCATCTCGGCCACGCAGGTGGTGCAGCTTGTGGCCCAGAAATTCACCAGGGTGACCTTGCCCTTCATGTCGGCGGTGGACTGGCTCGTGCCGTCCAGCAGCACGAAGGTCGATGCGGGCGCTTCTGCGCGGCCCGTGTCCAGGTACACATAGGCGCCCACGGCCACGAACGCCGCCACTGCCACACCTGCTGCCCAATGTTTGATCGCCATGACTTTCACCATCCATCCCAAAAAACGAAGGGGCTGAGACCCCGCCCGTTATTGTGCCGGAGGGGGCGCCCAGCAAGGGTGGAGTCAGCCCGCCCGCGAAAGTTCGGGGGCAAAGCGCGAGGCGGCACACGGCCTGGGGCCGCACTGCCGATAATTCCCCGATGAAATGGACACTGACCGGGGCTGCTGCCCTGCTGTTGCTCGCGGGCTGCAGCCCCGCGCTGAATTGGCGCACCGTGCCGCTGCCCGAGGCGGACCTCACCATCACCCTGCCGTGCAAACCCGACCAGGCCACCCGCACTGTGGAGCTGGCTGGTGTGCCCGTGGAGCTGAGCATGGCGGGCTGCGATGCTGACGGCGCGACGTTTGCGGTGTCCCACGCGGTGCTGGCCGACCCGGCCCAGGTGGGCACGGCGCTCACACACTGGCGGGCTGCTGCTTTGGCGCGGCTGGGCGCTGGCGCGGCCGCCAGTGCCAAAGACATACCCTACGCGCCGCGCGGCACCTTGGCGCTGCCGCAATCGGTGCGCACCGTGGCCCAGGGGCAACGTGCCGACGGCAGCGCGGTCACGGCGCAGGCCGTGTGGTTTGCGCGTGCGGCGGGCACCCAGGTGCGGCTGTACCACGCGGTGGTCTATAGCCCAAAGCCCCGGCCTGAGGTGGCCGACCAGTTCTTCGCCGGACTGGTGTTGCCATGAGCGGCAGCAGCGTGCTGCCGCGGCGTGCGGCCATCATCGTTTTCCTGGCATTTGCCTTTGCCTACTTTCTGTCGGCGCTGGTGCGGGCCGTCACGGCCACCTTGGCGCCCACGCTGGCAGAGGAGTTCAGCCTGCAGGCCCGCGACCTGGGGTTGCTGGCGGGTGGGTATTTTCTGGGCTTTGCGGCCACGCAACTGCCGCTGGGTGCCTGGTTGGACCGCCATGGCCCCAAGAAGGTGGCGCTGGGCTTTCTGGGCGTGGCCGTGGTGGGCAGCTTTGTGTTCTCGGCCGCCACCGGCTTCTCTGGTCTGCTGGCCGGGCGCGTGCTGTGCGGCGCGGGTGTCAGCGCCTGCCTGATGGCGCCGCTCACGGGCTATCGCCGCTGGCTGGAGCCCGTGGCCCAGATGCGGGCGAATTCGTGGATGCTGATGACCGGTTCGCTGGGTATGGTGGCCTCTACCCTGCCGGTGCAATGGGCGCTGCCGCTGGTGGGCTGGCGCCCGCTGTTCTGGGGGCTGGCGGTGCTGATCGCACTGTCGATGGTGGTCATCGCCATCTGGGTGCCAGGCTGGGGCGCGGCCAGCGAAAAACCTGCCGATGCCGATGCTGTTGCCGTGCCCCAGGGTTACGGCGTGGTGTGGCGCCATCCCTATTTTCAGCGCCTGGCGCCCCTGGGTTTCTTTTGCTACGGCGGCATGGTCGCCATGCAGACGCTGTGGGCCGGGCCGTGGATGCAGCGTGTGGCGGGTTACACCGCCCTGGAGGCGGCCACCGGGCTGTTCTGGATCAATGTGTCCATGCTGTGCACGTTCTGGAGCTGGGGCATGCTCAACCCCTGGCTGCTGCGCAAGGGTTTTGGCGCCGATCGGCTCATGGCAATGGGCCTGCCGCTGTGCCTGGTGGTGTTGCTGGGCATCATCCTGGCCGGGCCGCAGGCGGGGGGCGGTGCCTGGGCCTTGTTCTGCGTGTCGTGCACCTTCGTGTCGCTGTCGCAGCCTGCCGTGGCGATGGCGTTTCCGCAGGCGCTGGCGGGGCGTGCGCTGTCGGCCTACAACCTGGTGATTTTTGCGGGCGTGTTTGTGGTGCAGTGGGGCATTGGCCTGGCGGTGGATGCCTTTGCCGCTGCCGGTTTGGACACGGTGCCCGCCTTTAAGGCGGCCATGGCGGTGTACCTGGCGTGCAACGCCAGCGCCTATGCGTGGTTCCTGCTGCGGGGGCGGCGCCATAATGTGCTGTCAACCCCTGCACCATGAGCACCACCAGCATCCTCATCATTGCCCACGCCCCGCTGGCCCACGCGCTGCGCGAATGTGCGCTGCACGTGTTTCCCGACAGTGGCGACAGCGTGGCCGCCCTGGACGTGTTGCCCAACCAGCCCCCTGAAGAGTCGCTGGCCCAGGCACGCATCCTTCTGGAGCAATTGGGCACGGACACCACCCTGGTGCTGACCGATGTATTTGGCGCCACGCCCTGCAACGTTGCGCAGCGCCTGGTGGATGGCGTGCGCTCGCGCCTGGTCACGGGCGTCAACCTGCCAATGCTGCTGCGTGCCGTGAGCTACCGGGCCGAGCCACTCGACTCCGTGGTCACCCGCGCCGTGGTGGGTGGCACGCAAGGGGTGATGCAGGTGGCCATCTCCGCGCCGCAGAACCAGAACCGCCGAAACCGACATGATCAAGACCCGTACGACCATCAGCAATAAATTGGGCCTGCATGCCCGCGCCTCAGCCAAGCTCACCAAGCTGGCGGGCAGCTTCCCCTGCGACGTTTTCATGAGCCGTGGCGAGCGCCGCATCAACGCCAAGAGCATCATGGGCGTGATGATGCTGGCCGCGGGCATGGGCTCTGAAGTGGAGCTGGAAACCAACGGCGACCGCGAGCAGGAGGCCATGGATGCCCTGCTGGCGCTGATCAACGACAAGTTTGGCGAAGGCGAATGAGTCTGCCAGCCCCGTATTTTTTGGCCCTGTTGTGAACCCATAAAAACATGACCTTCTCCGTCCACGGTCTTGCAGTCGCGCGCGGCATTGCCATTGGGCGTGCGGTGTTGGTGGCATCGAGCCGTGTGGACGTTGCGCATTATTTCGTAGAGCCCGACCAGATCGAGCGCGAGATCGAGCGGGTGCGCCAGGGCCGCAATGCCGTGGTCGAGGAACTGCAGCGCCTGCAGACCGACATGCCCACCGATGCGCCGCACGAGCTCACCGCGCTGCTCGACGTGCACCTGATGCTGCTGCAGGACGAGGCCCTCACGGGCGGCGTCAAGCACTGGATCACCGAACGCCTGTACAACGCCGAGTGGGCGCTGACCACGCAGCTCGAAGTCATCGCGCGCCAGTTCGACGAGATGGAAGACGAGTACCTGCGCGAGCGCAAGGCCGACCTCGAACAGGTGGTCGAACGCATCCTGCGCTACATGAAAGGCGTGGCCAGCCCCGTGGCGCCGCCCGCCAGCAGCCCGCGCCGCAAGACGCAGCAAGATTTGCTGCTCGACGACACGGTAGACGTGCCCCTGGTGCTGGTGGCGCACGACCTCTCGCCCGCCGACATGCTGCAGTTCAAACAAAGCGTGTTCGCCGGTTTCGTGACCGACGTGGGTGGCAAGACCAGCCACACCGCCATCGTCGCGCGCAGCATGGACATCCCCGCCGTGGTCGGCGCGCGTGCCGCGAGCCAACTGGTGCGGCAAGACGACTGGGTCATCATCGACGGCGACGCGGGCGTGGTCATCGTTGACCCCTCGCCCATCATCCTGGCCGAATATGGCTTTCGCCAGCGCCAGGTGGAGCTGGAGCGCGAGCGCCTGGCGCGGCTGCGCCACACGCCCGCCATCACCCTCGACGGCCACAAGATCGAGCTGTTGGCCAACATCGAACAACCTGGCGACGCTGCCACCGCCGTGCGCGCCGGGGCCCTGGGTGTGGGCCTGTTCCGCAGCGAATTCCTGTTCATGGGCAAAACGGGCAACCTGCCCGGCGAAGACGAACAATACAGCGCTTACTGCGAGGCCATCGACGGCATGCAAGGCCTGCCCGTCACCATCCGCACCATCGACGTGGGGGCCGACAAGCCGCTCGACAACAAGGCCCACAAGGACAACTACCTGAACCCGGCCCTGGGCCTGCGCGCCATCCGCTGGAGCCTGGCAGACCCGGCCATGTTCCGCACCCAACTGCGCGCTGTGCTGCGTGCGGCGGCGCATGGCAAGGTCAACCTGCTGTTCCCCATGCTGGCGCACACGCACGAGATCCAGCAGACGCTCGCCCAGGTCGACCTGGCCCGCGCCGAGCTGGACGCGCGCGGCGAGCCCTATGGCCCGGTGCAACTGGGCGCGATGATCGAAGTGCCCGCCGCCGCGCTCATGGTGCGCACCTTTCTCAAGTATTTCGACTTTTTGTCCATCGGCACCAACGACCTGATCCAGTACACCCTGGCCATCGACCGCGCCGATGAGGCCGTGGCCCACCTGTACGACCCCCTGCACCCCGCCGTGCTGCGCCTGGTGGGCGATGTGATCGCCGAGGGCGAGCGCCAGGGCAAAAGCGTGTGTGTGTGTGGTGAAACGGCGGGCGACGTGAGCATGACGCGCCTGCTGCTGGGCCTGGGCCTGCGCAGCTTCTCCATGCACCCCGCGCAGATACTGGCCGTCAAGCAGGAAGTGCTGCGCGCCGACACCCGCAAGCTCGCGCCCTGGGCGCAGCAGGTGCTCGACGGCGATGAACCTGCGGCGCTGCTGGCGTCGTAAGGATCATCAAAATTGATAGCTGCTAGCGCTTATTGGATAAGCGCTGGCAGCCTATTTTTCTTGAAAATTCAGCGCGCCCGCATGCCCATGATGGCGGCGCTGATGATCATCACCGTCGCCAGCGCAATGCTCCAGGTAAAGGGGCGGCCACTCACCACAATCAGCAGCGCGGTGGACAGCAGCGGCGTGAGGTAGCTCAGGATGCCGATGTGGCGCGCATCCCCGAGCTTGAGCGCCTTGTCCCACAGAAAGAACGACGCCCCCAGCGGCCCCAGGCCCATTGCGGCCAGCAGCGCCCAGTCGCGCGACTGCAGGCTTGCGGCGGGCTCTAGCGCCACATGGCACAGCAGCGACAGCACGCCCGACACCAGCCCGAACAGCCCAATGGCCGTGGTCGGAAAGGCCGCCACGCGTTTGGTGAGCAGCGAATACGTGGACCAGATGAACGCCGCCGCCAGCGCGGGCAGATAGCCCCAGGCCAGTGTGCCGCTCAGCTCGCGCCCGCCCACGATGGCGATGGCCGCACCCCCAAAACCCAGCAGCGCCGCCAACACATGTGGCAGGCGCAGCGCCACACCGGGCAGCACCACGGGCGACAGCACCACGATGAACAGCGGCCACAGGTAGTTGACCAGGTTGGCCTCGACCGGCGGCGCATGGCGCAGCGCGATGAACAGCAGAAAGTGGTACGCGAACAGCCCATACACCCCCAGAGCCAGCGTGCGCAACGGAATGCGCCACTGCGATGGATCGCGCAGCACGAATGGCCAGGCCGGCACGCTGCCGATGATGAGTGCGATGCCCGTGAGCAGGAACGGCGGAACGTGGGTGAGCGACACACCCAGCGAAGCGAGAGAGGCCCACAAGATGATGGCGCCCAGGGCATAGAGGTTGGCTTGCATGGCCTGAGCTTAAGCGCGCGGGCCGTCGCGCAACGATGGTGAATCGTCGCGCACTAATGGCGCTAATGGCATCAATGGCCGGTGCGGCGCAGCGCGGCGGTCAGTGCCGACGGCGAGTGGTAGCCCGTGCGCCGGGCCACTTCGGCCACCGCCATGCCACTGCCGCGCAGCAGCCGGGCCTGCGCCAGGCGCTGGCTGCGCAGCCAGGCCATGGCGCCCATGCCTTGTTCGTCGCGGCAGCGCGCGGCAAATTGGCTGGGGCTCAGATGTACCTGCGCAGCCAGGTCGGCCACCGTCAGATCGGTGTGCCACTGCCGGGCCGCCCATTGCTGCAGCGCATGCCAGTCCACGGTGCGGCGGCGTGCTGAGGATAGTGGTGCGGGCTCAGGGCCATCGGCCAGCCAGGCCTCGCGCAGCAGCGCCGGGCCATGGGCCTGCGCCAGCGGGCGGCCCTGCTGCAGCGCGCTGGCCAGGTAGTGCACCAGCGGTAGCGCCTGGGCCGGGGGCACCACGGCACCGCGCAGGCCCGCACACTGTGCCCAGGCCGGGTGCGCGCTGTCGAGCACCAGGCACAGGCTGCCATGGGTGGATTCAAAGTCGTGGCGGTACCCAGGGGCAATCACACAGCCGCTGCCGGATGCGACCCGCACGCCACGCCCTTCGACTTCCAGTTCCAGCGCGCCGGACAGGCCCAGCAGGACCTGGAAATGGTCGTGGCTGTGGCTGCCGGGAGAGGCGCCATAGCGGCGCAGGGAGATCTGGTCGAGGGCGTTCATGGTGCTGCCCTTTTTTGCGATGCGGGGAGAGGCCGGGTGCCCAATCTCTCAGACTGTCTTCGTTTCGAAGTTAATGAGAAAATCGCGTGAAATATTTGGCATGCTAGCTCGAAGTAGGTGAGAATTAGTAGCGAAGTAGGTGCGACTGGATCGGTCGCGCTGGTTGGCCGGGAGGGCCATGCATGCCCGTTCGCAAAGTTCCAAAGAATTATCTCTTCGTCACTGGCCGCCATGCAACAGCCCTTTCCGCGGAAATGGTGGAATTCGAGTCCACACTTGAGAAGGATTTCATGCTCCTTTTGGACTTCGATCCCCGTGTGTCGGGGTATGAAGCACAGCCTGTTGAGATCCCTTTGCCTGACGGGCGCTCGTATGTCCCAGATCTGCTTGTGCGGTTTCATCCGGGATCGGATGGGGTTGAGCCTCCTCGAGACCTCGTGGAGGTCAAAACCCAGGCATTCCTGGATCGCTACGCTGACGAATATGCGGCAAAGTTTGCCGCTGCAAACGCGTATGTGCTGGAGAAGGGCTGGCGATTTCAAAAGAGAACTGAGAAGGAAATCCGTACGCCGCGGCTCGCCAACATCAAGTTCTTGCGTGGGTATCTACTTGCGCTCCAGCTACTGTCGAATCAAGTCAAGACCTTCCCTGTACGTGGTCACCTCGAAATCCGGGAAGCGGCACTTGAACTTGGTGGAATCGAAGAGGTTGTCCTGCCCGTACCGGGGCAGCAGCTCCTTGATCTCGCGCACCTGGCTGGAGAAGAGGCTGGCGGCGGCCAGGGTCCACCGGCCGATGATCGTGTAGGCGGCATCCCGGCCGAAGACCTCGCTGGCCATGGCGACGAACTCCCGGTAGGTCGGCCGGTCATCGCAGCAAGGCAGGTGCCAGGTCTGCCCGAACGCATCCGGCGCATTGCCTAGGGCCGCCAGCGCGCGGCTCGCGTCGGGTGTCCAGATGAGCGTTCGCCGCGTGTCGTCGCGCACCGGCACGCGGGGTTTTTGGCCCGCCTGGAGCCTCTCGATCACCAGCGCGTTCGTGAAGCTCTGCGTCTTGCCCGGGCCATAGAACTCAGGCGCTCGGCCGATGAGGACCGGGATCTCCCCGCGCGCCATCTCTTTAAGCACCATGGACGCCATCGCCGCGCGCACCTTGCCCTTGCGCCCGACCGGCGCGAAGGGCGTTGCCTCCGTCTGCAGCCGGTCGTCCTGCGGGTACATGTAGGTGTTGTCGAAATAGGCGAACTTCGCGCCTGCCGCCCGGCATGCATCCAGGGCGTTTTGCAGCATCACGGGGAACTGCGTTTCCCACAGCTCGGTGTTTGGCGGCAGGCCCGCGGTGAAATAGACCACGCTGCTGCCCCTGACCGCATCCAAGGTCTGGCCCGCATCGAGGAGGTTGGCGGACACCAGGCTGTCGGTGTCGTGGACCTTGCGCGGATTGCGGCTGACGAGCCTCAGTTCACCGGGGTATTTGCGTTGCAGTTCCCGCGCCAGTTCCACTGCGATCTGGCCGTTCGCGCCCAATATCGTTTGCATCTCATCTCCTTACTGATCGGTTCTGCCAATGCTGCTGGAAAGCTGGCGGACGATGGCCTCGCGTACGTTCTGCACGTGCGCCATGCCCGCCGCGTCCGCGGCCTGCGCGTCGCCACGAAGCACGGCGTCGCACATGGCTTGGTAATCGCGCATGCGAACCTTCTGCAGGGTCGAAGGACGATGCTGCGCATAGACGATGGGCATCTGGATGGATGGAAAAAGTCGCTTCAACTCTCGGCTGCCGCTGGCATGGAGCAGCGCGCGGTACAGCCTGCGCCGCGCCCGCGCGAAGGCGTCGGGATCCTGGGCGGCATTGGCTTGGTCGAGTTCGATGAGCGACTCGCGGATGCAGTCGCCCGCCTGGCCGGCGGCAATGCCCAGGGCGGCGCTCCTGGCGAGCAGCCCGGTCATGCGCTCAGCCACGTCCAGGACTTCTAGGGTTTCCTGCAGGCTCAGCGACCGGATCGCCGCGCCCTTGTTGCGCGGTATCTCGACGACGCCTTGCGCCGCAAGTTGCTGCAGTGCCTCCCGTACGGAATTGCGGCTCACCTGGTATTGCTCCGCCAGATCGACCTCCACGAGCCGTTGGCCTGGAACGAGTTTCTGCTCGGCCAAGCCGTTCATGATCCCGTAGAACACCGCGCTCGATGCGCTGGCGGCGGCTTCATCGAAGCGCATGGGTTGAGGATTCCTGCATAGGTCAAGGAGGCAGTTGAGGGAGGTAAGACGCAGAGCGCCCTTTGGAGGTTGCGATTGTAATGTTTATCGATCTACAATATTGTCCAACAATTTTGTAGATCAATGAATCAAGGGCCACATGGATTTTTCTATCTCCCCCGAGTTGCACGCCCTGCGCGACAAGACCCGGCAATTCATCGCAGAGCAGGTGATCCCGCTGGAAAACGACCCGCGCCAGTCGCACCACGGCCCCGATGAGTCGCTGCGCCGCGAGTTGGTGGCGCGCGCCAGGGCGGCGGGCCTGCTCACGCCCCACGCCTCGCGCGAGATGGGCGGCATGGGCCTCACGCACGTGGAGAAGGCCGTAGTGTTCGAGGAGGCGGGCTACTCGCGCCTGGGGCCCACGGCGCTCAACATCCACGCGCCCGACGAGGGCAACATCCACCTGATGGAGGAGGTGGCCACGCCCGCGCAGAAGGAGCGCTGGCTGCGCCCGCAGGTGGCGGGCGAGCTACGCTCGTGCTTCGCGATGACCGAGCCTTCGCCCGGCGCGGGGGCCGATCCGTCCATGCTGCAGACCACCGCGGTGCGCGACGGCGACGACTACGTCATCAACGGCCTCAAGTGGTTCATCACCGGCGCCGACGGAGCGGACTACGCCATCATCATGGCGCGCATGGAAGACGGTTCGGCCACCATGTTCCTCTCGGACATGGACCGCCCCGGCATCACCCTGGAGCGCAACATGGACGCGATGGACGCCTGCTTCACCGGCGGCCACGGCGTGCTGCGCTTTCACGACCTGCGCGTGCCCGCCGCCGACGTGCTCGGCGAGGTGGGCAAGGGCTTTCGTTACGCGCAGGTGCGCCTGGCGCCCGCGCGCCTCACGCACTGCATGCGCTGGCTGGGCCAGGCGCGCCGCGCGCACGACACGGCATTGAACTACGTGCGCAAGCGCCACGCCTTCGGCAAACCGCTGGTGGAGCACGAGGGCGTGGGCTTCATGGTGGCCGACAACGACATGGACCTGCACACCGCGCGCCTGCACATCTGGCACACGGCCTGGCTGCTGGACCAGGGCGAGAAGTGCAACTTCGAGTCGAGCCGTGCCAAGGTCGTGTGCTCCGAGGCCGAATGGCGCGTGGTGGACCGCAGCGTGCAGATGCTCGGCGGCCAGGGCGTGACGGGCGAGACGCCGGTGATGCGCATCTTCACCGACATGCGCGCCTTCCGCATCTACGACGGCCCGAGCGAGGTGCACCGCTGGAGCATGGCGCGCAAGCTCGCCCACATGGCCGAGAAGGCCGAGGCCGAACTGCTGCGCGAAGGAGGTGTGGCATGAGCGCCGTGATGGATCAGTTCAGCCTGCAAGGCAAGCTGGCGCTCGTGACTGGCGCCTCCAGTGGTCTGGGCACGCACTTCGCAGAAGTGCTGGCCGCCGCCGGCGCCCGCGTGGCCCTGGCCGCGCGCCGCGTGGACAAGCTGCAGGGCGTGGTGGACGCCATCGCCGCGCAGGGCGGCGAGGCGCGCGCCTTCGCGCTCGACGTGACCGACAACGCCAGCGTGCGCGCCTGCTTCGACGCGCTGTGCGCTTGGGGGCGGCCCGACGTGGTGGTCAACAACGCGGGGGTGACGGTGACGCGTTCCGTGCTGGAGCAGACCGAACAGGACTTCGACCACGTGCTCGGCACCAACCTCAAGGGCAACTGGCTCGTGGCCACCGAGGCCGCGCGCCGCATGGTGGCCGCGGGCCGTGGCGGCAGCATCGTCAACGTGGCCTCCATCCTCGGCGAGCGCGTGGCGGGCGGCGTGGCGCCATACGCCATCTCCAAGGCCGGCGTGGTGCAGGCCACCAAGGCCCTGGCGCTGGAGCTGGCGCGCCACGGCATCCGAGTGAACGCGCTGCTGCCCGGCTACGTGGTCACCGATCTGAACCGCGACTTCCTCACGAGCGAGCAGGGCGACAAGCTGCGCGTACGCATCCCCAGCCGCCGCTTTGGCGAGGTGGCGGACCTGGACGGCCCGCTGCTGCTGCTGGCCTCCGATGCGGGAGCGGCCATGTCGGGCGCCACGCTGGCCGTCGATGGCGCGCACCTGGTGAGTTCGCTATGAGCGGCCCAGCGAATCCCTTGCCGGTGGAAGCGCTCGGTGATTACCTGCGCGCCCAGGGCCTCGCGGGCAGCGCGCCGCTGGAGGTGCGCGTGCTCGCGGGCGGCCAGTCCAACCCCACCTACCGCATCACGGCCGGCGAAGGCCGCGACTACGTGCTGCGCAAGAAGCCGCCGGGCACGCTGATCGCATCGGCCCACGCCATCGACCGCGAATACCGCGTGATGAAAGCGCTGGCAGGCACCGATGTGCCCGTGCCGCGCATGCTGCACTACTGCGAGAGCGGCGAGCTGCTGGGCACGCCGTTCTACGTGATGGATTTCCTCCAGGGCCGCGTGCTCATGGACCAGTCCCTGCCCGGCATGCAGCCCGTCGAGCGCCACGCCATCTACCGCGAGATGAACCGCGTCATCGCCGCGCTGCACGCCGTGGACTACCGCGCCGTGGGCCTGGGCGACTACGGAAAGGAGGGCAACTATGTGGGCCGCCAGATCGCCCGCTGGTCGCGCCAGTGCCGCGAATCCACCGTGCCCATGAATGAGGCCATGCACCACCTCATGGACTGGCTGCCCGCGCACTTGCCCGCGGGCGACGAGACCACGCTGGTGCACGGCGACTACCGGCTGGACAACCTCGTCTTCCATCCCACCGAGCCGCGTGTCATCGGCGCACTGGACTGGGAGCTGTCGACCCTCGGCCACCCGCTGGCCGACCTGGCCTACCAGTGCATGGCCTGGCGCATCCCGCCCAGCCTGTGGCGCGGCATCGCAGGGCTGGACCTGGCCGCCTTGGGCATTCCGCAGGAGGCCGAATACATCGCCTGGTACGAGCAGGCCACGGGCCGGCAGGCGGCCGGGCACTGGGATTTCTACATCGCCTACAACCTGTTCCGCATGGCGGCCATCCTGCACGGCATCGCCCAGCGCGCGGCGGAGGGCAACGCCACGGCCGAGGACGCGGCGGACAATGGCCGCAAGGCCGGCCCGCTGGCCGAACTGGGCTGGCAGGCCGCCCAGCGCTACATGGCACGGTGATGGACACCGGCGGCGGGGGCGGCTGGAGCCTGGCCCTCATCCACACCAAGATGACGCCGCCGCGCCTGGCGGGTGAACCCGTGGGACGGCCGGCTTTGCTGGAGCGGCTGGCTCAAGTGGCGGACAAGCGGCTCACGGCCATCGTCGCGCCCGCCGGATTTGGCAAGACCACGCTGATGACGGAGTGGCACGAAGCCCTGCGCCAGCGCGGCGATGCGGTGGCGTGGCTGACGCTGGACGAGGATGACGACGATGCGCAGCAGCTCGGGCACTACCTCGTCTCGGCCCTGCGCGGTGTGGGCCGCCGGGCCGCCGAGTTGCTGCAACACGACCCGCTCACGCCCATCAAGACCGTGCAGGCGGTGCTGCTCAACGAGATCGCGCAGGCGGGCCGCGAGGTATTCCTGTTCCTCGACGACTTCGAGCGCATCGGCTCACGCGCCAGCCTCGCGCTGGTCACGCGACTGTTGCGCTATGCGCCGGCCAACTTCCACGTCTGCATCGGCACGCGCCGCGATCCGGGCCTGCCGCTGGGCGCCTGGGCTCTGCCGGAGCAGGCCGTGACCTTGGACGCCGCCGCACTGCGCTTTTCCAACGACGACGCGCTGGCCTTCTTCGCGCGTGCGCACGGCGTGGCGCTCGACCGGCCCGGCATCGAACTCATCAACAGCGCGTCCGAAGGCTGGGTCACCGGCCTGCAGCTGGCGGCGCTGGCCCTGCGCAATGCCGACGAACCGGCGCGGCTGGCGCGCGAGCTGGCGGGCAAGAAGCTGATCGGCGACGCCTACCTGTACGAGGTCGTGCTCTCGCGCATGCCCGCGCCGGTGCTGCAGTTCGCGCTGCGCGTGTCGGTGCTGGAGCGCTTTTGCAGCGACGTGTGCGACGCGATGGTCAAGCCCGGCGGGCGCAGCTGGGAAAAGCTGGAATGGCTGCAGCAGCACAACATGTTCCTCCGTGCGCTCGACGACGAGCAGCGCTGGTTCCGCTTCCACACCCTCATGGCTGACGCGCTGCGCCGCCGGGCCGAAGTGCAGCTGGGCGGCGAGCTGACCGCGCTGCACCGCCGCGCCAGCCGCTGGTTCGCGGGCCAGCGGCTGTGGCCCGAGGCCGTGCGCCATGCGATAGCGGCGGGCGACGTGGAGCAGGCCGTGCAGTGGGCCGAGGGCTGCGCGGCCGCGCTGATCGACCGCAGCGACATTCCCACGCTTCTGGGCTGGTTCTCGCAGCTGCCCGTCGATCTGGTGCAGCGCAGCCTGCGGCTGCGCATCGCCAAGGCCTGGGGCTTGACCCTGTCCTTCCGCATCCCCGAGGCCGAGCGCCTGGTGCAGGAAATCGGCGACGAGATCGCGGTCCAGGATGGCTGCGCCGACAGCCCTCTGCCCGCCGAACTGGCGTCAGTCAGCGCGCTCATCGCGGGCTTCGCCGACGACACGCCGCGCTCGCTGGAACTGGGGCGCCGTGTGGAGCAGTCGCCCGTGCCCGTCTCGCGCTGGGCGCAGCGCTTCGCGCAGACCGCGCTGGTCTTCGGCCTGGCCTATGACGGGCAGTTCGGCGAGGTGCGCCGCCGCGCCGCCACGCCGCAGGAGATGGCCGATGGCGAGCCCGTCTATTCCAGCGTCTACCGGCAGAGCATGGTCGGGCTGGGCGCGATGGTGGAGGGGCGGCTGGCCGATGCCGCCCGCATCTTCGAGAGCGCGCTGCTGCGCGCCGAAACCGCCGTGGGCCGAGACTCGGCGGCGGCCGCCGTGCCCTCGGGCTACCTCGTGGCGCTGCACTGCGAGCGCGGCGACATGGCCGCCGCCGCCCGCGTGATGGACGGGCGCATCGCGCTGGCCAAGGAAGCATGCCCGCTGGGCTCGCTGCTGCGCTTTTGCCTGGGCAGCGCACGCGTGTACGCGCGCCAGGGCGATGTGGCCTCGGCGCTGGTGGTGCTGGAAGAGGCCCGCGAGGTGGCCGCCGAGCGCCATTGGCTGCGCCTGCGCGCCGGCTGCGATGCCGAGGCCATCCGCCTCTTGCTGCAGGCCGGGCGGCTGACCGACGCGCAGCAGGTGCTGGTGGAGCTGAATGGACTGATGCCCGCGCGGCGCCCGCAGCCCCTGGGGAGCTTTCTGGAAACCTGGAGCAGCTTCTGCTGCGCCTCGGCGCGCGTGGCCCTGGCCCAGGGCCGTTCCGAAGCCGCCGTGGATTTGCTCCAGCAACTGCGCGGGCAGTTGGACGCGGCGGGCATGCGCTATCTGAGCGCCTGCGCGTCGCTGCTGCTGGCGCTGGCCTGGCAACAGCAGGGCGAGGGCGATGCGGCCCTGGGGGCGCTGGAGGCCGCGCTGCGTTACGCGTGCGCCGAGCCCATGGCCAGCAGCTTCACCGACGAAGGCGCGCCGCTGTTGCAATTGATGGACAGGCTGCGCCGTGCTTCCCGGTCCATCGGCCAGCTCTACCTGCCCCTGCTGGACGGCTGGCTGGAAGGCAGCCCGCAGCAGGTGGCCGTGCCCCTGCAGCAACCTTCACCCGGCCTGGCCCGCGCGGCCACGTTGCTGAGCGCGCGCGAGGTCGAAATCCTCGAACACATTGCGCGCGGCCAGTCCAACAAGGAAATTGCCCGGGCGCTGAGCGTGGCCCCCGAGACCGTCAAATGGCACCTCAAGAACATCTTCGAGAAGCTCAATGTTGGCTCGCGCCTTGAGGCCGTGCAGGCCGGGTTGGGCCTGGCGCCTTTGGGTAAGGGGTGAGTGCTCCCAATTAAATAGCTGCTTGCGCTTGCTGCATAAGCGCTGAAGGCATTTTTCGCTTGAAAAATTCCCTAGGCACTCTCGGCCATGCGAAAGACGCTCACGGCCTGGTTGAGCGCCTGCGTCTGCACCTCCAGGCTACTGGCCGCCGCCGCGCTCTGCTCCACCAGCGCGGCGGTCTGCTGGGTC
Source organism: Acidovorax sp. (assembly GCF_027492855.1). Lineage (GTDB taxonomy): Bacteria > Pseudomonadota > Gammaproteobacteria > Burkholderiales > Burkholderiaceae_C > Acidovorax. The sequence goes on along the minus strand of NZ_JAPUDY010000022.1, from coordinate 82,024 downwards.
GCTTCGTCGAGGGCCAGGATGGAGCGGTTGATCTGCTCCAGCCCGGCGGACTGCTCCTGGGTGGCATGGTTGATCTCCTGGATGATGGCCGCCACATGCTGCGAGGATTGCACGATGTTCGACATGGTGCTGCCTGCGTCCGCTACGAGGCGGCTGCCCGACTCGACCTTTTCCACGTTCGCCGTGATCAGGTCCTTGATCTCGCGCGCCGCTTCGGCGGCCCGGCGGGCCAGGGCGCGAACCTCCCCGGCCACCACAGCAAATCCTCGCCCCTGCTCCCCGGCCCGCGCGGCCTCCACGGCTGCATTCAATGCCAGGATATTGGTCTGAAAGGCGATGCCGTCGATGGCACCGATGATGTCGGCGATCCGGTGCGAGCTGAGCCTGATCGCGTCCATGGTCGCCACCACCTGGTCCATGTGCCGGCTGCCCTGGCTGGCTATCCCCGAGGCATCGACGGCCAGGCGTGCCGCCTGGAGCGCGGCCTCGGCGTTGCTGCGGATCGATTCGCTCATCTGCTCGATGGTGGACGCGGTGGCCTGCAGGCTGCTGGCTTGGCTTTCCGTGCGCACCGACAGGTCATGGTTGCCCGCCGCGATTTCGCCGGAGGCCAGCAGCACCGAGTCCGACGAGCTGCGCATGGCGCTGATGACGCTTCGCAGGCTGTCGGCCATCCGGTTCAGTGCGGCGAGCAGTTCGCCGATCTCGTCGCCGCTGGCGTGGGGCAGGCGCACCGTGAGGTCGCCCTCGGCCACTCTCTCCGCAGCGGCCACGGCACGGCGCAGCGGCCGCACGACCGAGCGCGAGACCAGCCAGCCGGCGAGCCCGGCCAGGAGCAGGCCCGCCAGCGCGCTGGCCGCCATCAGCCGGGTGGCCGAGCGGCCTTCGGCCAGCACCCGCTGCTCCGCCGTGTCCGCCTGCTCCTGCTGCAGCCTCGCAAACTCCGCCAGGCGCTCCCGGCGCTGCTGCGACAGCGGGTCGAGCTGCTGGACCAGGATGTCCGCCGCGTCCTGGGATTGAAGCGCAAGCGCCATGTTGACGGCCTTGTCCACCACCGGCTTGCTGCGCTGGTCGAGCGCCCGGGCCTGCTCCAGCATCGCCTGCTCGGCACCGGTCTGGCGATCCTGCGCCAACTGGTCCAGCGTGGCGGTCAGCGCCTTGCCCGCCGCGCGGGCCGCAGCCGCCTGGGCCTGCATCTGGCTCACGTCCGTCAGCAGGCCTACCTGCCGCAACCGCATGTCCTGCTCCAAAACCAGCTGGACCATGTGGTTCGCGCCCGCCAGCCTTTGTCGCGACGAGGCCAGGTCTTCGCTGACCAGCTTCTGGGTACGGACGATGTTGAGGTATCCCATCACGCAGACCGAGAGCAGCAGCAGCGCCATCGTGCCAAAGCCCGCCGCCAGCCGCCGCGAGACCGTCCATCGGCCGGACGGCGGCGCGTGGCGGGATACGCTCACTGTCACTTGTAGACCCCGACGCAGATCAGGCCGCCGTCCACAGGCTCGCAGTACGAGCTTTTGGCCTCGATTTCCTTGGTCAGCGGGTTGGGCCACTTGTAGTCGATCCAGGCCGGTTTTCCGGTCTTGGCCTTCTCGACCATCTCAATGACATAGGACTTGCCGTCCGCGTCCTTGAGCTGCAGCAGGTCCCGGCCGATCATCTTCTCGTTGGTGGCATGCGCGATGTTCTTTCCATTCAGGTCGAGGACGAACACATAGAGGTCGCGGTCAACGAACGCGCCGCCCTTGCGCGAAAAGTCGGCCAGCGCCTTGTCTTTCCCCTCGCTCTTGAAATGCGCGACGGCCTTCTTGGTCATCGCGATAGCCTCGTCCCTGGTGCCGTGCCCGGGGCCCGCCGCCATGGATGCGGTGCCCGCCAGCAAGGCCGCTGAAAGGACGGCGCGCACAAAAATAGCCGTTGTGGACTGACTGGATGGATGCATGGAGTCTCCGTGGTTGGGTTGAACTAGCCGGCTACGCGCAGGATGATCTTGCCGATGTGGCTGCCGCTTTCCATCAGCCGGTGCGCATCCGCCGCGCGCTCCAGGGGGAACTGGGCATGGACGGTGGGCAGGCAGCGGCCCGCTTCAAGCAGCGGCCACACCTTGGCCTGCAGGTCGCGGGCGATTTCCGCTTTCTCATCGACCGAGCGCGCGCGCAGGGTCGAGCCCGTCACCGTCAACCGCTTGACGGCCAGGGTGAGCAGGTTGACGCTGGGCGCCACCTCGCCACCCAGGAAGCCGATGAGCAGCAGCCGCCCATCCTTGGCCAGCGCCGCCACGTTGCGCTCGAAGTAGGCGCCGCCCACGATGTCCAGGATGGCATCGACGCCCCGGCCGCCCGTCCATTCGCGTGCCACCTCCACGAAGTCGCATTCGGCGTAGTCGATCGCCTCCTGCGCGCCGAAGCGCAGCGCCGCCGCGAGCTTGTCGGCTCCGGAATCGGTGGCGAGGGTGCGGATGCCGAACTCCTTGGCCAGCATCAGCGTCGTTGAGCCAATGCCGCTGGTCCCGCCGTGCACCAGCAGCGTGCTGCCGGGTGCGATGTGGCCGCGCTGGAAGACGTTGGCCCAGACGGTGAAGAAGGTCTCGGGGATGGCGGCGGCGTGCAGCACATCCACGTTGCTGGGCACGGGCAGCGCCTGCGTGGCGGGCACCACGCAGTATTCGGCGTAGCCGCCGCCCTCGGTCAGGCCGCAGACCAGGTCGCCCACCTGGAACCCCGTGACACGCTCGCCCACCGCCACGACGCGCCCCGCCACCTCCAGGCCCGGGATAGGCGTGACGCCGGGCGGCATGGGGTAGGTGCCCGTGCGCTGCATGACGTCGGGACGGTTGACGCCCGCGGCCTGGACGCGGATGAGCAGTTCGTCCGGGGAGGGCGCGGGCACGGGCGCCTGCCGTGCTTGCAGTACCTCGGGGCCGCCGAAGCGGGTGATCTCCACCCGTTGCATGGTGGTAGGGAGGGCGGTGTCTTGCATGAGAAGTGCGTGCTTTCTGTCGTTGGTGTGAGGGTGTCTTGCAAAAGGTCTTGCGTGCAAAAAATTCTAGGAAGCACTGGCCTGTGGAGGTGCATCCGCGCGGGGAGGCTGGTGGGGGGGCGGGTCTTCCCCAGCCCTCCCCATCGGAGGGGGGCGTTTGCGAGGCACGCGCCCCTACGCTCGTGGCTCTTCAAGTTCCAACCCCCAACGAAGGAGACAAACCATGCATTTCCATCCACCGTTCCGCTCCCTTCTCTCTGCCGCCGCCGGCGCGGCCCTGCTGCTTTGCGGTGCCGCTGCGCAGGCGCAGGAGTCTTTCAAGATCGGCGTCGTGACCTTTCTCTCGGGCCAGGCGGCCGAGAGCTTCGGTATTCCCGCCGTCAACGGCGCCAAGGTGCTGGTGGATGCGTTCAACCGGGGCGCCGCGCCTGCGCCGTATGACAAGAAGGGCATCGGCGGCCTGAAGATCGAGGCGGTCTACGTCGATGAGGCCGGGGGAGCGACCAAGCAGGTGCAGGAGCTGCGCACGCTTTACGACCGCGAGAAGGTCGATGCCGTCGTCGGCTACGTCGGCTCGGGCGACTGCCTGGCTGTGGCGCCTGTGGCCGAGGAACTCAAGCGCTTCCTGATCCTGCACGACTGCGGCACGCCGCGCATCTTTGAGGACAACAAGTTCTCCTACGTCTTTCGGACCGCATCCCACGCCACGATGGACAACGTGGCGCTGGCGCGCTATCTGAAGGCGCGCAATGTCAAGGCAGGTTCCATCAACCTCATCAACCAGGACTACGCCTGGGGCCATGACGCCAAGGCCGATTTCACCGCCGCCATGGGCCAGTTCTATCCCGCTGCCACGGTTGGCCAGGACCTGCTGCCCAAGTTCGGCGCAGGGCAGTACGGCACGGAGATATCGGCCTTGCTGTCCAAGCCCGCCGACGTGACGCACACCAGCCTGTGGGGCGGCGACCTGCAGGCGCTGATGCTGCAGGCCGGGCCGCGCGGCCTGTTCAAGCGCACGCAACTGGTGATCTCAGCGGGCGACCACGTGCTGCCCGTGCTGGGCCAGCGCATGCCCGACGGCGTGATCCTGGGCGCGCGCGGAGCCTACGGGCAGATGGCGCCCAAGTCCGCACTGAACGACTGGTGGAACGAGGTCTATGCGAAGGCCAACAACGGCCAGCAGCCGTTGCATTCGCCCTACCGCATGGCGCAGGCCCTGCTGGGGCTCAAGCTCGCGGCAGAAAAGGCCATGGCCGCCAACGGGGGCAAGAAGCCTTCGCCGGAGCAGTTGGCCGCCGCGCTGCGCGGCAGCGAGTGGGATTCGCCGGGCGGCCGCATCCGCATGGCGCTGGCCGACGGGCACCAGGCCATCCAGGACACGGCCATTGCGCGCACCCGCTACGACGCCGCCAGCAAGAAGGTGGTGCTCGAAGACATCGCGCACTTCCCTGCGGAATGCGTGAACCCGCCCGCCGGCACCACGGCGGAGGCATGGATCAAGGCGGGCTTCCCCGGCGCCAAGAACTGCCCCTGACCACATCCTTTCCTCTAGGAGCCCGCACATGGATGGTCTGCTGACCCTGCTCATCGACGGCCTGAACTACGCTTCGTGGCTGTTCATCGTTTCCCTTGGCCTGACGCTGGTTTTTGGCGTACTGAAGATCCTCAACATCGCCCACGGCAGTTTCTACGCCCTCGGCGCCTATGCCGCCGCCAGCTTCGTCGGCTGGGCGGCGGGCATGGAATGGTCGCCCTGGACGTCGCTCGCCGCCATGCTGCTGGCGGCCGTTGCGGTGGCAATGGTGGTGGCGCCCGCCATTGAGCGCGGCCTGCTGCGCTTCTTCTACGGCCGGGACGAGGTGCTGCTGGTGCTCGTCACCTACGCCCTGTTCCTCGTCATGGAGGACGTGACCAAACTGGTCTGGGGCGCCAACCCCTACTTCGTGACCGAGCCCTATGGCCTGTTCGGCAGTGTTGATTTCGGGTCGATGTCCTACGTCGGCTACGACTTCGCGCTTTGGGGCCTGGCGGTGGCGGCCGGGCTGGCGGCGTGGTGGGCCCTGAACCGCACACGCCAGGGCAAGATCGTGCTGGCCGTGATTCACAGCGCGGAGGTGGCCTCCAGCATGGGCGTCCACGTCTCTCGCGTCTACACGCTGGCTTTCGGGGCAGGCGTGTTCCTGGCGGCCCTCGCGGGAGCCTTTACCGCGCCGATGATCTCGGTCCAGCCCGGCCTGTCGGTCAGCGTGGTGGTGCTGTCGTTCGCGGTCGTGATCATCGGCGGCCTGGGCAGCATCGAGGGCGCGGCCATCGGCGCGCTGCTGGTGGGGCTGGCCCGGTCCGCCGCAGTGCACCTGGCACCCGCGGCCGAACTCTTTGTCATCTACGCCGTCATGGCGGGCGTGCTGGTGTTCCGGCCCGAGGGCCTGTTCCAGCGCATCCAGGCACGCAAGATCTAAGTCAATTTCACATGAACACCATCATCGACTCAATGGCCCTCGTGCGAGGGTCGCAAAGGCCATCGCGCTCTTTGCATGCGCTGGCTGCCACGGCCGGGACATTGGCCGTACTCGCCGTGGCCGGCCTGTACGCCCCCGCCTGGCTGACCTATCTGGTCACGATCGCGGCAGGCAATGCGCTCGTCTCGCTCGGCATCGTGACGCTGATGCGCGGGGGCGTGGTCTCCTTCGGGCAGGGCATGTTCTTCGCGGCGGGCGGCTACGGGGCGGCCCTGCTGTTCACCCATGTGGGATGGACGGACGCCCTGGCGCTGGCAATCTCCGGCGGGGCGCTGGCCATGCTCTTGGCCTTGCCCTTCGCGCCGCTGCTTGCACGCTACCGCGGCATCTTCTTCGCAACGCTCACGCTGGCGCTGTCCATGGTCGCCTATGGCGTGCTGATGAAATGGCCGGAACTCGGTGGATCGGACGGCTTCACCGTCGGCAGGCCGACCTTGCTGGGCGAGCGGCTCGATGGGCCGGCCGGCTCCTACCGGCTGTTCCTGCTCACGATGGCATTCGCGGCGGTGATCGGGTTCCTGGCGCGGACCTATTTCGCTTCGCCCGCCGGACTGGTCACCCTGGCCGCGCGGGACAACGAACTGCGCGTGGAGTACCTGGGCGCCTCGGTGCGGCGGCTGATCGGTGCCAACTTCCTGATCGCCGCGTTCTTCGGCGGCGTGGGCGGTGCCCTGGTCGTGCTCTCGTTGGGTCACGTCGAGCCCGCTTTCAGCTACTGGACCACTTCGGGCGAGTTCGTCTTCATCGCCGTCCTGGCGGGATACCGCAGCGTGCCGGCGGTATTCGTCGCCAGTTTCCTGCTGGAGATCGTGCGCTCGTTCTCCAGCGCCTACTTTCCCAACACCTGGCAGCTTGCGCTCGGCCTGTTCCTGCTGCTGGTCATCCGGTTCCTGCCGCAGGGCATCGGCTCTCTTTGGACACGGGAGGCACGCTGATGCAAGCCATTCTTGAAGCCCATGGCGTCGCCAAGCGTTTCGGTGCCGTGGTAGCGGCCTCGGACATCACGGTCAAGATTGGACCTGGCGAGCGCGTCGGTCTCATCGGCAGCAACGGTGCGGGCAAGACCACCTTCGTCAACATGATCACCGGCTATCTCAAGCCCGATGAAGGGCAGATCAAGCTGGCCGGTACCGACATCACGCGCCTGACGCCCCGTGCCATCAATACGCTTGGCGTCGCCCGATCCTTTCAGATTCCGCAGCTTTTCGGCGAACTGTCCGTGCTTGAGAACATGCTGGTGGCGCTGGCCTGCCGCAATGGCGGCTCCAGCTTCCTGCGGTCTGCCCGGGATCCCGTGCGCGTCGAGCAGGCGGACGACCTGCTGCGGCGTTTCCGCCTGCTGGAACACCGCCGCAGGCGCGTCAGCGAACTGCCGGGTGGCGTGCGCAAGTTGCTGGACATCGCAATGGCGTTGACGGCCCGGCCCAAGCTGCTGCTGCTGGACGAGCCGACCAGCGCGGTCGCCGCCGATGAGAAGTTCCAGATGATGGACACCATCATGTCCGCGCTGGAGGAAGATCCGGACACGCCCGTGCTCTTTGTCGAACACGACATGGACATCATCGGCCGGCACGCCACGCGCGTGATCGCGTTCTACAGCGGCCGCATCATTGCAGACGACGTGCCCGCGTCTGTCCTTGCCCAGAACGACGTGCGCCGGTACGTCACGGGCGAACTCTCTGCGGAGTGACCAGCATGCTCGAAATCCAAGGCATCCATGTATCCATCCAATCCGTCGCGGTGTTGCGCGGGCTGTCCCTGAGCGTGCCCGAGCGCTCCTTGGTCGGGCTCGTCGGGCGCAACGGTGCGGGAAAAACCACCCTGATGCGTTCGCTGATGGGGCATCTGCGCCCGTCCCAGGGCCATATCCGATTCCACGGCCACGACCTCTGCGCCCTGGCGCCGCACGAGCGCGCCCTGCTGGGCATCGGCTACATGCCGGAGGACCGCGGCCTGGTGCCGGAGCTGACCGTCGAAGAGAACATCCTGTTGCCCGTGTGGACGAACCGCAAGCTCTCGGAGGCCGAACGCCTGGCATTCGTCTACGGCATTCTCCCGGAGGTGAAGGAGATGCGGGACCGCAGGGCACTGCTTCTGTCTGGCGGGCAGCAAAAGCTGGTCGCACTCGGGCGCGCGCTCGCCGCTGGCACGAAGCTGCTGCTGCTCGACGAACCTTTCGAAGGCGTCGCACCCGCACTCAGCAAGCGCCTGGCGGACGTGATCCTGAAGCTTAAGTCCAGCGACCTGTCCATCCTCATCTCGCAGAGCGACCTGAACCACTCGCGGCGCGTCGTTGAGGCGGAGTACACCATCGAGCGCGGCGCGAATGCCGATGCAGTCCATGCCTAGGTTACGCCGCAGGTTGCTGCAGGGCGCCACGGCCCTGGCGGGCGCCGCGGTGGGCTGGCCGGGCATCTCACTCGCGCAGAACAAGCCGATCAGGATCGGCATGCCGACGGTCCTCACGGGGCGCATTGCGATGATGGGCAGGTCCTCGCGCAACGGCGCGATGCAGGAGGCCGAGAAGTTTAATGCCGCGGGCGGCCTGAACGGCCGGCGCATCGAGATCGTCGTGCGCGACTCCAAGGGCCAGCCGCAGGAGGCGGCCCGCAACGCACGCGAGCTGGTGACCAGGGAGGGCTGCGAGATCCTGGTGGATGCGGAGCCGTCCTCCGGCGCCCTGGCCGTGCACGAGGTGGCGCGCGAACTGGGCGTGCTGTGCCTGCACACGGTGTCGGAGGCATCCTCGCTGACGGCGGACCCGAAGCTGCACGTGCCCACTGCCTTCCGGTGCGCGCGCATGGCCATTCACGACGCCATCGTCGGCGGGGCCTATGCCGCGAAGGTCTCCCGCGACAAGGGCGTGCGCCACTGGATGACCTGCTCGCCGGACTACGCCTACGGGCGCGACACCACGGCGGAGTTCCTGACCTACCTGCGGCGCTTCAACAAGGATGTCGAAGTGATCGGCGAGTTCTGGCCCCAGTTCATGCAGCCGGACTACAGCAGGGAGCTGGCGCGCATCGTCCTGAGCAAGGTGCAGGCCGTCTATTCGGCGCTGTGGGGCGGGGACCTCGCGGCGTTCATCGACCAGGGGAACATCTTCGGCTTCTTCAACAGGCTGGAATTCTTTTCGCCGAACATGGCCGACTACACGGTCCTCGCTGCGACGAAGTATGTCCCGCCCAGCATCCACTCCGGCAACCGGTACCTGCGTGGCTTTCCGAGCACGCCGGCCAACCAGGGCTGGGCGGATGCGTACCTGGCAAAGAACCGCGAGATGCCCACCAACTGGAGCTGGGCCAACGCATCGGCCATCAGCTTTCTCGCGGTCGCGCTGAAGGCGGCGCAGAGCACGGATGGCAAGAAGCTCTCCGAGGCGCTGCGGGGGATGAGGATCCCGTCACCTTTCGGCGCCAACGGCGAACTCACGCTGCGTGCGCAGGACCACACGCTGATTGGCTATGCCACCGGCTGGGGAGGGCTGACCACGACGGAGCCCTACATGCCCTCGCCGGTAGCGGGTGACTGGAAGCTGATCCTGGAGCTGGAGGCGGAGTGGAAGAAGGGCAAGGCCTGGGCGTGACCCTCCGAAACGCCAGGGCAGTTCCGCAGGTTATCCAGTCAATCTGATTTTTTTTGCAATAGAGGATGCATAGATGGAGAAAGTCTTTTCCAGCGCACAGGAAGCGCTTTCTGGGCTGGTGCGGGACGGCCAGTTGGTCGCGGTCGGAGGCTTCGGCCTGTGTGGCATCCCGGAAGCATTGATCGATGCGCTCCTGCAGTCCGGAGTGCAAAACCTCACGGCTGTCTCCAACAATGCAGGGGTGGATGACTTCGGGCTTGGCAAGCTGCTTCGTTCGCGGCAGATCAAGAAGATGATCGCCAGCTATGTGGGCGAGAACAAGGAGTTCGAGCGCCAGTATCTGGCCGGAGAACTGGAGCTGGAATTCACGCCGCAAGGCACGCTGGCCGAAAAGCTGCGCGCTGGCGGAGCGGGCATCCCGGCCTTCTTCACCCGGACTGGCGTCGGAACGGTGGTGGCGCAGGGCAAGGAGTTGCGTGAGTTCGGTGGCAGGACCTACCTGCTCGAAGAGTCCCTGGTTCCGGATCTCGCACTCGTCAAGGCCTGGAAGGCCGATCGTGCGGGCAACCTGGTGTTTCGGCGAACGGCGCGCAATTTCAATCCAGCGGTCGCGATGGCGGGAAAACGGTCCGTGGCCGAGGTAGAGCATCTGGTTGAAACGGGCGATCTGGACCCTGATGAAATCCATCTGCCGGGGGTCTATGTGCACCGCATCGTCGTGAATGCCATGCCCGAAAAGAGAATTGAACGCCGCACGGTGCGGGCTGCAGCAGGAGCTTGGTGATGGCCTGGAACCACGATCAGATGGCGCTGCGCGCAGCCCGCGAACTGCAGGACGGCTTCTACGTCAATCTTGGAATCGGCCTTCCAACCAAGGTCGCAAACTTCGTCGCCAATGACATGGAAGTCTGGCTGCAGAGCGAAAACGGCATGCTCGGCATCGGGCCCTATCCCACCGAGCAGGAAGTCGATCCAGATGTGATCAACGCCGGCAAGGAAACGGTGACGACGATACCCGGCACCAGCATCGTTGCATCGCATGAGAGCTTTGCGATGATCCGAGGCGGAAAGATGGACTTGTCGATCCTCGGGGCGCTTCAGGTCAGCGAAAGCGGGGACCTCGCGAACTGGATGATCCCGGGGAAGATGGTCAAGGGCATGGGCGGCGCCATGGACCTCGTCGCCGGAGTGGCCCGGGTCATCGTGCTGATGGAGCACGTTGCCCGTCGCAAGGACGGAGGCTGGGAGCCGAAGATCCTCCCCCGGTGCACGCTGCCGCTGACGGGGGTTGGCGTTGTGAGCCGCATCATCACCGACCTGTGCGTCCTCGATGTCACGCCCCATGGCCTGAAAGTCGTGGAGATCGCGGATGGCGTATCGCCGGAGGCGCTTCAAGGCATGACCGGAGTGTCTCTTGTCTTCAGTTGAGCACTGCCGTCGAGGCTGAATACACCATTGAACCCAGCACCCACGCGAAGCGATTGACATTGAAGTCAACTTCAAACTTATGCTTCGCGGCGATGTCATTCCACCTCCAAGGCAACACCATGAAAAGTACTTCCCTGGCCCCTGTCTTCGGCGCATGCCTGCTGGCCGTAGCCCCACTCGCGCAGGCGGCCGAAACCACCATGATCAAGATCGGTGACCACGATGTACCCGTGGTGAAAGGCGGCCTGTACGACCGCTTCCGCTCCAACCCGCCGCTGTCCGTCATCGCAGCCGAGGCGCCAGGCACCGATCTGAGCTGGTTCAAGGGCATCGCCAAGGAGAAGGTCGATATCGGCTTTGAAAGCTATTCGCCCAACTTCTATTACAAGAACAGCCGTATCACGGCCATCTTCACGGCCGACCTGGCGCGGCTGCGCGAGTTGATTCCCGCCCAGGTGTTGGAGCAGGTGCAGCCGCTGCAGGTGTGGCCGGGCCGGGGTGTGGTCGCCCTGACTGCGTACGCCTACCACTACTGCGACAACGACAGCTACAACGAAATCGGCCTGTCCGTGGTCACCAACCAGCCAGGCAACTCCAACTGGGGGCCGTTCACCCTGATGCGCCAGTCCTCGGCAGATAGCTTCTGGGGCTACGTGCTCAAGCTGCCCGTCGATACCGAACTGGCACGGGTGCGTGGCGTGGTGGGCTACAACCTGCCCAAGTGGCTCACGCGCATCGACTACAGCGAGAACGACAGCAACGTTGTTGTCAAAATCTTTGACAGCGAAACCAAGAAGCTGGACGTGACGCTGGAGACCCAGAAGCTCGACGTCACCTCAGCCAGGGAAAGCCTTGTCACGAACAGTTTCACCAACATCGACCAGCAAGGGCAACTGACCACAGGCTATACCACCTCGCGCCAGTTGCGCCATGCCAGCACGTCCAGTTCGGACGCCGTGCAGCTCACGCTCGCGGATGGCAGCCTCTCGCGCTTCATTGAGTCGCTGAAGCTGGGCAAGATGGTCAAGTACGAGTACGTGCCCGACTTCCAGGCGGCGCTGTACGCGCCCAAGCCGCTGAAGTCCTCTTCCGCCACCAAGTAACCGCGCCGCGCAGGAACCGGGAGAGACTCCATGACTGAAGACAGCACCCGCATGGCCACCCTGCTGAACCGGCAGCGCAGCGCTTTCCTCCACGAAGGCCCGCCGAGTCTGACGTTGCGCAAGGCCCACCTCGCCCGACTGCGTACAGCGGTGCTCAAGCACCGCGAAGCGCTGAAGGACGCGGTCAGCGCCGATTTCGGCAACCGCTCGCGCCACGAGACCGACATCATGGAGCTGTCCTGCGTCATCCAGGCCATCGACTACCTCTCCAGCCACCTGCGCCGCTTCATGAAGCGCGAGCGCCGCCATGTGCCTTTCTTCTTCCGCTCCGCGCGTGCCTATGTGGAATACCAGCCGCTGGGCGTCGTGGGCGTGATGGCGCCGTGGAACTACCCCATCTCCCTCACGCTGGTGCCGCTGGCCACCGCCCTGGCGGCAGGAAACCGCGCCATGCTCAAGCCCTCGGAGCTGACCCCGCGCACCAGCGAGGCGATGCGGCGCATGCTGGCCGAGGTTTTCACCGAAGAGGAAGTGGCCGTGGTGCTGGGCGGCCCCGAGGTCGGCGCTGCGTTCAGCGCCCTGCCGTTCGACCACCTGCTGTTCACGGGCAGCACGCAGGTCGGCCGCAAGGTGATGCGTGCCGCCAGCGACAACCTGGTGCCCGTGACCCTGGAGTTGGGCGGCAAAAGCCCTGCCATCGTGGCGCGTGGCCACGCAAACGCACGCACTCTGCAAAGCATCGTGTACGGCAAGCTGTCCAATGCCGGTCAGACCTGCGTGGCGCCAGACTACGCCCTGGTGCACGAAGGCGACCTGGAGGCCTTCATCGCCCAATACGCCACCACCGTTCAGCGCTTCTATCCGGAGGGTTTCGGAAGCCTCGACTACACGACCATCGTCAGCGACCGCCACTACGACCGGCTGCGCGGGCTGGTCGAAGACGCGCGCCGCCGCGGTGCCCGCGTGATCGAGGTGGGAGAGCGCCCCGTCCAGGCGGCCGGGCGCCAGCGCACCCTGGTGCCGACGCTCGTCGTCAACGCGGGCGACGACGCACCCCTGATGCAGGAGGAAATCTTCGGCCCGGTCCTGCCGGTGCGCACCTACCGCCAGATCGATGAAGCCATCGCCTACGTGAACGCGCGGCCCCGCCCCCTTGCGCTCTACTACTTCGGTGCGGAGGACAGCGACTGCGCCCAGCTGCTCGCGCGTACCACCTCCGGCAACGTGGGCATCAACAACACGCTGATGCACGTGGCGCAGGACGACCTGCCTTTCGGCGGTGTTGGCCCGAGCGGCATGGGGGCCTACCATGGCGTCGAGGGCTTCCGGGCGATGAGCCATGCCAAGGGTGTGTTCGTACAGGGGCGCTGGAATTTCCCCGGTTTGTTGCATGCGCCGTTCGGCAAGCTCGCCGACAGGGCGGTTTCGCTCACGCTAGGCAAAGCCAAGGCGTCGTCATCATGAAGATCGGAGAACTCGCCCAGCGCACCGGCCTTGCGCCTTCGCGCATACGCTTCTATGAACGTATCGGCCTGCTGAAGGCGGTGGAACGGCAGGCCAACGGCTACCGCAGCTATTCCGAAGATGCCGTCCTCGTGCTCAGGCTGATCACGACCGCGCAAAAGGCGGGCTTCAGCCTGGATGAGCTGCGCACGCTGCTGCCCAGTGGGCTGGCCTCCTGGGAGCATGGCGTCCTGATCGGCACCTTGCGCCGCAAGGTGCAGGACATCGAGGCACTGGAGACGCAGCTTGCCGAGAGCAAGGCGCACCTGGTCGAATTGATGGCCCAGATTGAAGCCAAGCCCTCTGACATGGACTGCGCCGCCAACGCCAAGCGCGTGCTGTCGGAAATGAAACTGGATGCTGATGCTGACGGGACGCTGCCTACCCCCCAGGCGACCCGCTCGGCCCTGAACTGGCCTTGACGGCCTATTCAGGGCGCCTGCCTGTGTATCAGCGAAGCATGGCCGCCACCTGCTCGGCCGTCGCCTTGGCCGACTGCGGGTTCTGGCCGGTCACCAGCCTTCCATCGACCACGACCTTGGAGAGGAAGGGCAGCCACGCCTTTTCATAGAGGGCGCCGCGCCGCCGCATCTCCTCCTCGGCGTTGTACGGAACCTTGCGGGCGACGCCGGCCAGCACTTCCTCGCGCCAGGAAAAGCCGGTGAGCCGCCGCCCGGCAACCAGCAGCGCGCCATCCGACAGCGCCGTGTTCAGCAGGCCGCAGTAGCCGTGGCACACCGAGGAGACGATGCCGCCGCGCTCGTAGATCTCGCGGGTGATGCGCTGCAGCCCGTGCGCGTCCGGAAAGTCCCACATGACGGCGTGCCCGCCGGTGAAGTAGACCGCGCCGAAGTCCGCCGGATCGATCTCATCGGGCCGGGCGGTGTTCGACAGCAACGCCATGCGCGTCGCGTCGGCCAGCCAGTCCTTCGCGGTGGCGTCAATGTTCGGCCACTTCAGCGACCGCGGCTCCAGCGGGGAAAGGCCGCCCGATGGGCTCACGAGCCTCTGTTCATGGCCTGCGGCCGCAAACACATGCCAGGCATGGGTCAGCTCCGACAGCCACAGGCCGGTGGGCTCGGCCGGATCGTCGTAGTGGGAAACGTTGCTGACAACGTGCAGGATGCGGTGGGTCATGCCGAAGGTTCTCCTTGGCTCAGCACCTTAACCTTGAAGTGGAGTTCATTGTCAAGGAGTGCCAAGATAACAGCCGCCCGGGCCAACGTTATGCGACGGGCTATACGGCTTTGCAGGCTTGCAGTGCGCGAGCAGTCTGCTCTTGGGTTTGCTCGATCAGATAGTCCAGGAACACGCGGGTGCGTTGAGGTACGAACTTGCGACTGGGCATCGCAGCGTACAGGGAGAAACGACCGGTAACCCAGGGGCTGAGTACCCGCACCAGTTCACCACGCGTAAGGTAGGGCGCCACAAGGTTTATGGCGACCGAAGCGATACCAACACCGTCCAGGGCGGCCTGTACTAGCGAGTCTGTGTGATTGGAGACCATTATGGGCTCCACTGCCACTGATACCGACTGGGTGGGATTCTCTGAGCACCACATGCTCCAGCCACTCGCTCTGCCGAGGGCGAGTGCATGCATCAGGCAGGCGTGCTGGGGCAAATCGTTCGGCGCACTTGGCAGCCCCTTGCGTTTCACGTAAATTGGGGAGGCCACCAAGATCGCCTCAGAGTCTGCAACTTTGCGGGCGACCACATTGGCGTCGAATCCTTCCCTTGTGCCAATGAGCGTGAGATCGAAGTCCTCGATAGGTAGTTCGCGCCTTGTTTCGACGTCCAGATCAATGCGGATCCTAGGATAGCGCGCGAAAAAACCTGGCAGCAGGGGTGAGATCACATGAGTAGCCAGCACTGGCAGCGCGTGTATGCGCAATGTACCGACCATTTCTTGGGTGTGGGCACTGGCCACCGCATGCGCTTCCTCGATGTCCTGCAAGATGTGGCGTACCCTGTCTAGGTAAGACTGGCCTGCTTCGGTGAGCGATAGGCGCCGGGTACTACGCTGCAACAATCGGGTTCCAAGGTGATCTTCCAAGTCGGCCACCAAGCGCGTGACCACCGGTGGGGACATGTCTAGCGCCCGCGCGGCAGAAGCAAAGCCACCTTCGGTCACGACCCGCTCAAAAACCCGCATCGACAGCAACAACCGATCCATTCTGTTTCCCTTGTGCAAGTTCCTGCTCTCGCAGGCTGTTGAAAAACCGATTCCAAGTGAGAGTTTTTGATGGTTTTGAGGGCTCGTCCACCCCTATCTGATCAAACAGAATCGCTGGTAGGCCGTTCTATGTGATCAATTTTTTGATCAAGTGGAATCCTCCGTGGTTTTTCAACAGCCCGCCAGTGTCCGCTATGTGCCCAAAGCGGACGCACTATGCGTGATTTTGATCTGCTGCACTCGCTGCAAAGTGGACTTCATGTTGATCAGCAACATCTCTCGCCAATCGTTGACCGTCTGTTAAGAGGCGTCACTACCCAGCGTTTCGGCGAACGGCTGCGAAGTATTGATACCGAGTCACTTCACAATGACCCGGTGACCTTCGGTAACGCCAACTTCGGCTGCGTGACGACGTTCGGAGACAATCGCTTCGTCCTCGCTCCTCTTCAATTTCACGCCCAAAGTACCCCGGTGAACCCAGTCCTGCGTCTGCGCATCGAGCACGATCCTGATGGAACTGCGGAGCTATTCGTCGAGCTTTTGCACCCGGCATTCACTGGCAGGGCATCGGCTTGGTTTGATGCCACGAGGTTGACTGAGTTCGGCACGCGCCTTGCGGAAACGTTCCCGCTTGCGAAAGAGAGGCCGATTGAGCTGGTGGGCGGCTACTGGAGCCGTACAGGAGACTCCATTGAGCAACTGCATGTCGGTCTCAGGTTTTATCCCATTGGTGGCACGGGTACGGTCGGAGTCTATGTTCAGCTAGCTACGGACTACCAAGCCGATGAGAGACCTGAATCCCAATGCAAGGTAGCTGCGGAGATCAAGACAAACTACGAAGAGCTTCGCCGTTTTGGTCTGGCAGTGAAGGCTCTTGCACAAAGGCAAACGTCCCTCGCGGAACTCAATGAACACTCGCACTAATTTAGTTGCCAGCAGGACCTGGCTACTTGAGCAATTCAATCGTGCGAGCATCTGGCAGACCGCCGAAATACTTCTGAAGCAAGGCTTCAAACACATTGCCCTTGGATGACGCTTTGCCAAACAGGGTGATGCTCGAGCGCAGCTTGAGGTCGTCCGGAGTGCCGAAGACATCCAGGGCAGAAGAGGTCTCCAGCTCAAGCAGGATCTGGCAGCACTCCAGGAGGCGGCCCCCGAGCACGGGGTGTGCGAGGTAGGCCTGCGCCTCGGCGTAGGACTGGATGGCATAGCGTGTTGCCATGTCGCTATGCCCCAGGCCTTTGAACTGCGGAAACACAAACCACATCCAGTGTGTGCGCTTTTTGCCAGCTCTGAGTTCGGCGAGCACGCGCGCCCAGACAGGCTCTTGGGCTTGCAGAAATCGGTCAAGAACCGGAGGCAAGGGCATGCTGATGATCGCGCCTAAGCAGTGTTCGTGGCCCCATGGTGCCGAGGATTTCTTGTCTGGGCAAGGCGGCAATGGCGCTGGGGGCCAAGTGGAGAAGAGGTGTTGCAGATGTCTCACAGGCTTCATTGCACTTGCGCAGGTGCTGCATCCAGAACCTCCGCGGCTGGCGGCTGCAACAGATTGCGAGCGTTAGGAAGTAGAGGCTAGTGAGTCAAGCCTTCCAGCGCTTAGCGCTTGCTTACGCGGTAACGCAGGGTGTCCAACGCCATCACGAAGCCCGGCTCGGCGGCCTTGGCATCTTCCTCTGCCACCTGGGTCATGACGATCACGGTGGTCTCGCCCAGATTGGCTTTGAAAAAACGCGCCTCATGCGGCAGGTTCTGGCCCAGCATGCTGACCACGAAACGCTGCGAAACACCCTTGTTCTCCTTGCCAGCAACTTGACGGGTAACGGGTGTGACAGTCACAGGGCCCATTCGAGCCTGTTGGGCGGTATTGGCTCGTGCGGCGTCCGCACGATTGCGGGCAGCTGTAGCCGCGAATTTCTCGATGTCCTGACTTGCAAGGAAAGGGCTGAACATCAAACTCACGACGGCCTCATTGGGGCCTTCGAGGTCGATGCTACGCAGGCGGGTTTCGTCCTGCGCTACGACATCTTCGGTCACTTTCCAGGCGGCAGGGTGTTCGAAACTCACCCCGTCCTTACTGTACGTGATGGGTGGGGCAGCGTGCACGGGAGTCAACGCCGTGAGAACGAACGACGCCAAGAATGCCAGAGTCAGGATCAGGTGGACAGTGGGGCGGTAAGGCAGGCGAACGAAGAGCATGATGAAAACGAGCGATTGCTGCCACAAGGATTCTTGCATGAGCGATGAATCGCCCCCACGGGGGGAGACTTGCCGCGTCCCAGAGCTACCGGTGGAAGGACTTGCCCGTTCACCGAGCAGGCGCGCACTGCAAGGGCCGGCCACTAAGCATATTCAAGGCCATGGTCCGAGCGCTCGCAAGTGCCTCTTCGCGAGTTTGAGCTACGCGATCGAACGACTCGGCGATGAACTCCTGGCGTGCGTGCGCGCCACCCGCCCAACGGGGGGCAGCACTGGGAGGCGTAGTTTTCGTTGCCATGCCAGCAATTTCCTCTTGCTAAGCCATTTTTGGAAACAATTTTCGCTGAGACCCGCCATCTCGCTTGCTATTCTGGCTCCCGCTATGGATCGGTTCACTGTTTGCTTACGTTATGTCGCCGTATCAGGCGATTGGAATTTATAGGCGAGCCATCGCGCAATGCGTTTCTGAGCATCATTCAGGGTTGGCGCGACACGCCACCTCCGAAAAGGCGGCTCGGATCGCGGTCTTGCAAGCTCTTCGAGCCTGTCCAAGAGCAAGCGGCTTGGATCCGCGGCCTCTATTTCGCTGAGCGGTTGGAACTCCGGAAAAAGCTCGTGCCCTTCCATCACCGTGAGCAGCGCTTTCATACTCCCAGAAGAGATTAGGAAGAGTGCAATGCGCCGTGGTTTTCCGTTTTCCGAAAAAAAGAATCCGTCGTTGATCACGCCATCTTCATCGGCCAGCAGGCTTACTGGAACCGTCCAGCCATCTTCGTCACTTGCAGTCAGGACCTGGACTTCAAGCGTTGGCATGGACTCCATGGCTCCAACTGCGTAGCGCAGGAAAGTAGGCAAGGCCGGTTTGCGGCTGCCAGTTCTGATCTCAACCAGGCTAACAGGTCGAATGCGTCGTGCGGAGCCAGGTTGCCCCACAGCAAGTTCTGAAACAAGGGCGGGTGAGGTCGAGGGTTGTGGTTGCGCGTCTTTGTGAAGAAGGCGCTCTGTGTGGATGGACTTGCCATCCAGATCTGGAAACCGGCGTGTACTTGCTTGAGTTCGTAATGTGGGCGCTAGCGTGGACGACGCATCGTGCTCTTGGAGCGTCTGCGGCTCGGCGGGTACAGGCTCGGCCGCCTTCTTGCGAACAACCGGCTCCGCTGGCTTCTCTGGCTGTTCCAGATTGGGACGATACGCCGGAGGTTTTGGGGGCGTGTTCTGGTGGAGTTTGACGCGCAGCGTCCGGAAGGGGAACGGGTGGTAGCAACTGTGCAACTGATAGGCGAGGAAAGTGCCGTTCTCCACATCGCCGTGCGGGAGCCATAAGCCACTCGCCTGAAGCGTTGTAGTGCCTTCGAACGGAAAAATTGCTTGCGGATAAATGTCTCTGCCTGCGACAGATGACTTCAAGCATGACGACGAAACGAGGGCTGCCGCTCTCCAAGCTGCATCGCAGCCTGCGATCCGAGCAACATCTTCAGCACTCGCGCGCGGGATGCGCTCCGCGAGTTCAAGGCTCATGTAACCCTTCGGGGTAAGAAACGACCTATGGTGAAGCTTGCTTCGGCTCAAGGGCGGTGCAAACAGGCGGGATATGAGTTCGCTGGAAGATCCAAAGTAAAAGCGCACCAGCTCCATGCAGGGCACGACCAGGACTCGGTCATCAGGAAGCGCGACACGTACGCAATAGGAGTGGGTGTTGTTGAGGTGCCACGGATGATGGGCCAGTGGCAGCAGAAATGAGCCAGCATCAGAACTCAAGCCCGCCTTGACCAGACTCGTCAGTTCCCAGTTGATGGTGACATCTTCGAAAACGGCCTGCTCGTAGCTGGGGCGCGCAACCAATGTCTGGTTCTGCCAAAGATCTCCGATACGCAGCAGGAGCGTTGTCCCTACGCTAACCCACCTCTTGGCCTGCTGGCTCGCCGGTAGTGTGCAGTTCGGCTGCAACAGGGCCGAAGGGTTTTCGAGGGGAGAGGGGGCAACTACCTTGGACAGGTAGACCAGAACCGAAGGCTGTCTTCGACGAGCCATCCGGTCGGGAAATGCAATGGGGCCATACCAGTCTATGCGCCATATGTCCTTTCCCTTGGGAAAGGCGTCAATACGCAAGGCGGGGGCGCTCGTCTCCACTGGGCTTGGAAGGGTTTCCGGCGGTTAAGCGGCGTCCATCGGAAGGGGTTGATTTTTTCGTATCACCTTCGATATTTTCTTAGCTACTTCGAGATTTTCTCATTTACTTCGAGTCATCGACACAGACGCCCGCGGCGTGCGCCTGCTGGTCTGCGTGGTAGCTGCTGCGCACCATGGCGCCCACGGCGGCGTGGCTGAAGCCCATCTTGTAGGCTTCTTGCTCGAACATCTTGAAGGTGTCGGGGTGCACGTAGCGGCGCACGGGCAGGTGGCTGTTGCTGGGCGACAGGTACTGGCCGATGGTCAGCATGTCGATGTTGTGCTCGCGCATGTCGCGCATCACCTGCAGGATTTCCTCGTCCGTCTCTCCAAGGCCGACCATGATGCCGCTCTTGGTCGGCACGTTGGGGTGCAGGGCCTTGAACTTTTTCAGCAGGTTCAGGCTGAACTGGTAGTCGGAGCCGGGGCGCGCTTCCTTGTACAGGCGGGGCGCGGTCTCCAGGTTGTGGTTCATCACGTCGGGCGGTGCGGCCTTGAGGATTTCGAGCGCGCGGTCATCGCGGCCGCGGAAGTCGGGCACCAGGATTTCGATCTGCGTCGCGGGCGACAGCTCGCGGATGTTCTGGATGCATTTCACGAAGTGGCCGCTGCCGCCGTCGCGCAGGTCGTCGCGGTCCACGCTGGTGATCACCACGTACTTGAGCTTGAGCGCGGCAATCGTTTTGGCCAGGTTCAGCGGCTCGTCCTTGTCGAGCGGGTCAGGGCGGCCATGGCCCACGTCGCAGAACGGGCAGCGGCGCGTGCACTTGTCGCCCATGATCATGAACGTGGCCGTGCCCTTGCCGAAACACTCGCCGATGTTGGGGCAGGAGGCCTCTTCGCACACCGTGTGCAGCTTGTGCTCGCGCAGGATCTCCTTGATCTCGTAGAAGCGCGTGGTGGGGCTGCCCGCCTTCACGCGGATCCACTCGGGCTTCTTGAGCACTTCGCCGTGTTCCACCTTGATGGGAATGCGCGACAGCTTGGCGGCCGCCTTCTGCTTGGCCAGGGGGTTGTAGGTTTCGGCGGATTGCGCTTCGCGGACGACTTCTGGGGTGCTCATGGCGTGTAGGCAGCGGGTAGGGGGTCAAGGCGCAAGCCGGATGCTGAGCTGTTGGCCCAGCACCTGCGCGGCATCGGCCCAGGTGGTGTGGACCCCGATTGTAGAAAGATCCACCGTTTTCAATCCTGCGTAACCGCAAGGGTTGATGCGCGAGTAGGGCTCCAGGTCCATGGCCACGTTGAGCGCCACGCCGTGGTAGGTGCAGTGTCGGCTGACCTTGATGCCCAGGGCTGCGATCTTGCCCAGGCCCTCGAAATCGGGGGCTGGCGGGGCTTCGGTGCCGGTGCGCCGTTGAGGGCGCTGGGGTAGCAGGGCGTGGCTGTGTGGGTCGTCCAGGCGGACATAGATGCCCGGCGCGCCGCCCACCCGGTGGCCCGTAACGCCGAAGTGCGCCAGCGTGCGGATCACGGCTTCTTCGACGCGGTAGACATATTCCTTGACGAAGTAGCCCGCGCGCTGCAGATCGATCAACGGGTAGGCCACCACCTGGCCCGGGCCATGGAAGGTGACCTGCCCGCCCCGGTTGGTGGCGACCACGGGGATGTCGCCAGGGGCCAGGACATGGTCGCTTTTGCCCGCAAGCCCCTGGGTGTACAGGGGCGCGTGCTCGCACAGCCACAGCACATCGGGGGTTTCGGGCGTGCGCGCGGCTGTGTAGTCCTGCATGGCCTGCACGGTGGCGGCGTAGTCCACCCGGCCCAGGGTGTCGGGGCTGATGCGCATTGGCGGTGGCGGATTCGTCGGAGGTGCCGTGCTTACTTACAGCACCACCTTGACCAGAGGATGTGCCGACAGTGCGCTGTACAGGTTGTCGAGCTGCTCGCGGCTGGTCGCGGTGATGGTGATAGTTACTCCGAGGTAATTGCCGGCGCGGCTGTCGCGCAGTTCAATGGTGCTGGCATCGAACGTGGGGTCAAATTGGCGGGCGAGCTCTGTGACCGCGTGCACAAAACCGTCCACCTTGGCGCCCATGACCTTGATCGGGAAGCTGGAGGGGTATTCGATCAGCGAGTCTTTGCGCGGATCGGTAGTCTGTTCGTCCAGCCCGTTGGAGGGTGTTGGAGTCGAGGATGTCATGGTGAATAGCTCCTGGAGTTTTGCTTCTGTTTCAATAGCTTGTCACGCTTTGCTATTGTGCGCTACAGGCGATTCTGGTCATGGAAATTGACCTGTTTCTCATGAATGAAAACGGTGCATCTTCCGGCGTTGGGCGTGCGCAGATGCGTTGGCCGATCGCCACAACCGAACATGCTCGCGCACCAGCCGTTGGGCCGGATTGCGGGTTTTTTGTCGTGCGTCACGGGTTTTTACTTATAATTAGAGGCTTTGTGAAAGTTGCAGTCTGTAACGCGGGCGTCATTCAACAATGAAAACAATCGCGCCTGAGACTGAAACTGAGGCTGAAGAATCTGACTTCAAGCCCCTGACGGCCCAAGAGGCTGATCAGTGGCGTAGCCGCAATCCACCCATTTCGGTGTGGAAGGTGGTGGCAGGTCAGGCGCTGGTCGGAGTGCTGGTGGCCCTGGTGGCCTGGGCTCTGACGGGCAGGGTATCGGTGGGCTGGTCTGCAGCTTACGGTGCGCTGGCGGTGGTGGTTCCGGCAGGCTTGTTTGCACGGGGAGTGTTTCGCCACAAGGCGTCCTCCAATCCGCGTGCCGCCATGCTGGGGTTCTTTGGTTGGGAAATCGCCAAAATCGTGTTGACGGTGGCGCTGCTGGCAGCGGCACCCCGGCTGGTGCCGGGCTTGAGCTGGATGGCCTTGCTGGCAGGCATGGTGATCACAATGAAAACGTACTGGGTGGCGCTGTTGGTGCGGCCCGGTGTCCGAAAAACCGATTGATTTAGAGAAGAGTTGTCCGATGGCCGCAGAAGCGCACGCTCCGACTGCAAGTGAATACATCGTTCACCACCTGCAGCATCTTCAAAACGTCAACCAGACCAAGATTGTTGACTTCACCGTCATCAATTACGACTCGATCATCGTGGGCCTGATTCTGGGTGCTCTCACGCTGTTGATTCTCTGGTCCGCAGCCCGCAAGGCAACTTCCGGCGTACCCGGCCGCTTCCAGGCGGCGGTGGAAATGCTGGTCGAGATGGTGGACAACCAGGCCAAGGCCAATATCCACAACGCCGAAAGCCGCAAGTTCATTGCCCCCCTGGGTCTCACGGTGTTCGTCTGGATTTTCCTGATGAACTTCATGGACATGCTGCCCGTGGACCTGTTGCCTGCACTCTGGCAGGGCGCAACGGGCGACGGCCACGCCTATCTGCGCGTCGTGCCCACGGCTGACCTCTCCACCACGCTGGGCCTGGCATTTGCCGTCCTGATCCTGCGTTTCTGGTACAGCGTCAAGATCAAGGGCGCTGGCGGCTGGGCGCATGAGCTCGTGTCGGCCCCGTTTGGCACCAGCAAGAATCCCATCTTCGCCCTGATCCTGGGCGTGGTGAACCTGCTGATGCAGGTCATTGAATATGTCGCCAACACCGTGTCGCATGGCATGCGGTTGTTCGGCAACATGTACGCCGGCGAACTGGTGTTCATGCTGATCGCCCTGATGGGTGGCGCGGCTGCACTGTCGCTGTCGGGTGTGCTGCTGCCTGTGGGCCACGTCATCGCTGGCACCATCTGGACGCTGTTCCACATTCTGGTGATCTCGCTGCAAGCCTTCATCTTCATGATGCTTGCGCTGATTTACCTCGGTCAGGCGCACAACGCGCACTAACGGTTCCCTTTCGTTTCTCTTTCCTTTTTCAACTTTTCTTTTTTAACTCAGGAGTCATCATGGAAAACATTCTCGGTCTCGTCGCTCTGGCTTGTGGTCTGATCGTTGGTCTGGGCGCTATCGGCGCTTCCATCGGTATCGCACTGATGGGTGGCAAGTTCCTCGAATCGTCGGCACGTCAGCCTGAGCTGATCAACGAACTGCAAACCAAGATGTTCATCTTGGCCGGTCTGATCGACGCTGCTTTCCTGATCGGCGTGGCTATCGCTCTGCTGTTCGCTTTCGCCAACCCCTTCGCTTCCACGTTCTTGGCCAACCTGCCCAAGTAATTCCCACTCAACGCCACTCTAGAAAGGTGTTGCCGTGAGTATCAACGCGACCCTGTTCATTCAGGCCATCGTCTTCCTGATCCTGGTGTGGTTCACGATGAAATTCGTGTGGCCCCCGATCGCGAAGGCGTTGGATGAACGAGCCCAGAAAATCGCCGAAGGCCTCGCTGCTGCCGACCGTGCCAAGTCCGAACTGACCGCTGCCAACCAGCGCGTCGAAAAGGAACTGTCACAGGCGCGCAACGAAACGGCCTCGCGTCTTGCGGACGCCGACCGACGTGCCCAGGCCATCATCGAAGAAGCCAAGGCACGCGCCACGGAAGAAGGCAACAAGATCGTTGCTTCCGCACGTGCCGAAGCCGAGCAGCAAACGGTGCAAGCCCGCGAAGCCCTGCGTGAGCAGGTCGCCGCGCTGGCCGTCAAGGGTGCTGAGCAGATTCTCCGCAAGGAAGTCAATGCCGGCGTTCACGCCGACCTGCTCAACCGCCTGAAGACCGAGCTGTAAGGGGACAACATGGCTGAACTCGCCACCATTGCCCGCCCTTACGCCGAAGCCCTGTTCAAGGCCGCTACTGCGGGTGCGGGCATGGACCTGGCCAGCACCGCTGACTGGGTCGATGAACTGGCGGCGATTGCCGCCAACCCCCAGCTGCGTCAGTTGGCGGACAGCCCCAAGGTAACGGCAGACCAGGTGTTTGCCGTCGTCACGGGTGTTGCGCGTTCGGCGCTGTCCGATACGGCCAAGAACTTCCTGCGCACGGTCATCGACAACGGGCGCCTTGACGCGCTGCCAGAAGTCGCAGCGCAGTTTCGTGCCCTCGTGAATCGCCGCAGCGGCTCTTCGGATGCTGTCGTGTACAGCGCATTTCCGATGGATGCTGCAGCGCTGGCTGAAGTCGGTACGACGCTGGAAAAGCGCTTCGGCCGCAAGCTCAACCTCACCGTTCAGTTGGATGCGTCCCTGATCGGTGGCATTCGCGTAGTGGTGGGTGACGAGGTGCTGGACACTTCGGTCAAGGCCCGTCTTGAACAAATGAAAGCGGCCCTTACCGCATAAGCGGCGAGGACAGCGAACCAAAGAAAGAAGGAAAGAGTCATGCAACTCAATCCCGCAGAAATTTCTGAACTCATCAAGAGCCGCATCGAAGGTCTGGCCGCCAGCAGCGATATCCGCAACCAGGGTACCGTGGTCTCCGTGTCCGACGGTATCGTGCGCGTGCACGGCCTGTCGGACGTGATGGCCGGTGAAATGCTTGAGTTCCCCGCCACCAAGGACGGCCAGCCCTCCTACGGCCTGGCCCTGAATCTCGAGCGCGATTCCGTCGGCGCCGTGATTTTGGGTGAGTACGAACACATCTCCGAAGGCGACACCGTCAAGTGCACGGGCCGTATTCTGGAAGTGCCGGTCGGCCCTGAGCTGGTTGGCCGCGTGGTGAACGCCCTGGGTCAGCCGATCGACGGCAAGGGCCCTATCAACGCCAAGCTCACCGACGTGATCGAAAAGGTCGCTCCGGGCGTGATCGCCCGTAAATCGGTGGACCAACCCCTGCAGACCGGCCTGAAGTCCATCGACTCCATGGTGCCCGTGGGCCGTGGCCAGCGCGAGCTGATCATTGGTGACCGCCAGACCGGCAAGACGGCAGTGGCCATCGACGCCATCATCGCCCAGAAGGGCCAGGGCGTTACCTGTATCTACGTCGCGATCGGCCAGAAGGCTTCGTCGATCAAGAACGTGGTGCGCGCACTGGAACAAGCCGGTGCCATGGAATACACGATTGTGGTGGCCGCATCGGCTTCTGAATCGGCCGCCATGCAGTACGTTTCGGCCTACTCCGGCTGCACCATGGGCGAATACTTCCGCGACCGTGGCCAGGACGCTCTGATCGTTTATGACGATCTGTCCAAGCAGGCCGTGGCCTACCGCCAGGTTTCTCTGCTGCTGCGCCGCCCACCAGGCCGCGAAGCCTACCCTGGCGACGTGTTCTATCTCCACAGCCGCTTGCTGGAGCGCGCTGCCCGCGTGAACGCCGACTACGTCGAAGCCTTCACCAAGGGTGAAGTCAAGGGCAAGACGGGTTCGCTGACGGCACTGCCTATCATCGAAACGCAAGCTGGCGACGTGTCTGCTTTCGTTCCTACCAACGTGATCTCGATCACGGACGGCCAGATCTTCCTGGAAACCTCGCTGTTCAACGCCGGTATCCGCCCCGCCATCAACGCCGGTATCTCGGTGTCGCGCGTCGGTGGTGCCGCCCAGACCAAGCTGGTGAAGAACCTGTCCGGCGGTATCCGTACCGACCTGGCCCAGTACCGTGAATTGGCTGCGTTCGCGCAGTTCGCTTCCGACCTGGACGAAGCCACCCGCAAGCAGTTGGACCGCGGTGCCCGCGTGACCGAACTGCTCAAGCAGGCGCAGTACAGCCCCCTGTCCATCTCGCTGATGGGCGCGACGCTGTTCGCTGTGAACAAGGGCTTCATGGACGACATCGACGTCAAGAAGGTTCTCGACTTCGAACACGGCCTGCACCAGTTCCTGAAGACCAGCCACGCCGCACTGCTGGCCAAGCTGGAACAGGCCAAGGCTATGGACAAGGACGCTGAAGCCGAATTGACCGCTGCTGTCGCTGCGTTCAAGAAGTCGTTCGCTTAAACCGGACGAGGAGCCATCATGGCAGCAGGCAAGGAAATACGCGGCAAGATCAAATCGGTGGAGAACACCAAGAAGATCACCAAAGCCATGGAGATGGTGGCTGCATCCAAAATGCGCAAGGCGCAGGAGCGGATGCGGGCTGCCCGCCCTTACAGCGAGAAGATCCGCAACATTGCAGCCAATCTCGGCCAGGCCAATCCGGAATACGTGCATCCGTTCATGAAAGTGAACGATGCCAAGACGGCTGGCGTGATCGTGGTAACGACCGACAAGGGCCTGTGCGGTGGCATGAACACCAACGTGCTGCGCGTCGTGACGGGCAAGCTGCGTGAGCTGCAAGGCGCTGGCGTGTCCACCGAGGCAGTTGCCATCGGCAACAAGGGCCTGGGTTTCCTGAACCGTGTCGGTGCCAAGGTGGTTTCGCACGTGACGGGCCTGGGTGACAAGCCCCATCTGGACAAGCTGATCGGCCCCGTGAAGGTGCTGCTCGATGCTTACGCTGAAGGCAAGATCAACGCGGTGTACCTCTCGTACACCAAGTTCATCAACACCATGAAGCAGGAATCGGTGGTGGAGCAGTTGCTTCCCCTGTCGTCCGAGCAGATGCAGGCCGAAAAGACCGAACACGGCTGGGACTACATCTATGAGCCCGATGCACAGACCGTGATCGACGATCTGCTGGTCCGCTATGTCGAATCGCTGATCTACCAGGCCGTTGCGGAAAACATGGCGTCCGAGCAGTCGGCACGCATGGTGGCCATGAAGGCCGCCACCGACAACGCCGGCAGCGTCATTGGCGAGTTGAAGCTGGTCTACAACAAGACGCGCCAGGCAGCGATCACGAAAGAACTTTCGGAAATCGTGGCTGGCGCCGCTGCTGTGTAAGCAGCTCAACCAACATCTTTATTGGAGCGAAAAATGGCTCAAGTGCAAGGCAAGATTGTTCAATGTATCGGCGCGGTGGTGGACGTTGAGTTCCCACGCGACCAGATGCCTAAGATTTACGACGCTCTGAAGCTCGAAGGTTCGGCCCTGACGCTGGAAGTGCAGCAGCAGCTGGGCGACGGCGTGGTGCGAACCATCGCCCTGGGCTCGTCCGACGGCCTGCGCCGCGGCCTCATGGTGACCAACACCGGC
This sequence comes from Acidovorax sp., assembly GCF_027492855.1. Taxonomy (GTDB): domain Bacteria; phylum Pseudomonadota; class Gammaproteobacteria; order Burkholderiales; family Burkholderiaceae_C; genus Acidovorax. The sequence goes on along the minus strand of NZ_JAPUDY010000022.1, from coordinate 54,466 downwards.
AACGCCATCACCGTGCCCGTGGGCAAGGCGACGCTTGGCCGCATCATGGACGTGTTGGGTGCGCCCATCGACGAACGTGGTCCCGTGAGCCAAGAACTGACGGCATCCATCCACCGCAAGGCCCCTGCGTACGACGAACTGTCGCCCTCGCAAGAGCTGCTGGAAACCGGCATCAAGGTGATCGACCTGGTCTGCCCGTTCGCCAAGGGCGGCAAGGTGGGTCTGTTCGGTGGCGCCGGTGTGGGCAAGACCGTGAACATGATGGAACTCATCAACAACATCGCCAAGGCCCACTCGGGTCTGTCGGTGTTCGCTGGTGTGGGCGAGCGTACCCGTGAAGGGAACGACTTCTACCATGAAATGGCCGATTCCGGCGTGGTGAACCTCGAGAAGCTCGAAGACTCGAAGGTCGCCATGGTGTACGGCCAGATGAATGAGCCCCCAGGCAACCGTCTGCGCGTGGCGCTGACCGGCCTGACCATTGCTGAATCCTTCCGTGACGAAGGCCGTGACGTGCTGTTCTTCGTGGACAACATCTACCGCTACACGCTGGCCGGTACCGAAGTGTCCGCTCTGCTGGGCCGTATGCCTTCCGCCGTGGGCTACCAGCCTACGCTGGCCGAGGAAATGGGCCGCCTGCAAGAGCGTATCACCTCGACCAAGGTGGGCTCGATCACCTCCATCCAGGCCGTTTACGTGCCAGCCGATGACTTGACCGATCCTTCGCCTGCCACAACGTTCGCCCACTTGGATTCCACCGTGGTGCTTTCGCGTGACATCGCCTCGCTGGGTATCTACCCCGCCGTGGATCCGCTGGATTCCACCAGCCGCCAGCTGGACCCGAACGTCGTGGGCGAAGACCACTACGCCACGGCCCGTGCGGTGCAAGGCACGCTGCAGCGCTACAAGGAACTGCGCGACATCATCGCCATTCTGGGCATGGACGAACTGGCTCCTGATGACAAGCTGGCCGTGGCCCGCGCGCGAAAGATCCAGCGTTTTCTGTCGCAGCCATTCCACGTGGCCGAAGTGTTCACGGGCTCGCCAGGCAAGTACGTTCCCCTGGCCGAAACCATCCGTGGTTTCAAGATGATCGTGAACGGCGAGTGTGATCACCTGCCAGAACAGGCGTTCTACATGGTCGGTACCATCGACGAAGCCTTCGAAAAGGCCAAGAAGGTGGCCTGATGGGCCGGTGGCTGAGCAGCCCGCGATGGCGGCTCGGCCCTCTGCAGTCAAGCAACCCATCCCCTTTTCCTAGGAGCAATGATGAACACCATCCACGTTGATGTGGTCAGTGCCGAAGAGTCCATCTTCTCCGGTGAAGCACGCTTTGTCGCGCTGCCTGGTGAGTCTGGCGAACTGGGCATCTTTCCCCGCCACACCCCGCTGATCACGCGCATCAAGCCGGGCTCGGTGCGCATCGAAATGGCCGACGGCAGCGAAGAGTTCGTGTTCGTGGCCGGTGGCATTCTGGAAGTGCAGCCCAACCGCGTGACCGTGCTGTCCGACACCGCTATTCGCGGCAAGGACCTGGACGACGAGAAGGCCAACGCTGCCAAGGCATCGGCCGAAGAAGCGCTCAAGAACGCCAAGAGCGAAATCGACCTGGCCCGGGCCCAGTCTGAACTGGCGGTCATGGCTGCCCAGATCGCGGCCCTGCGCAAGTTCCGTCAGAAGAAATAATCCTGAAGACTCGCTTTTCTGGATACAAAAAATCCGGCGCTGCCGGGTTTTTTTATGGCCCTGAGATTTCTGCGCAGACGATGTAGAGAGCGCTGAACACATGTTTGCGAGGGATGGTTATGGCCATCTCGGAAGCGCAGAGACTCTGAACGCGCTTGTTCTTCCCGCCAAAGCAAAAGGCCGGAGCCCCTCGCGAGGCTCCGGCCTTTTTCATTGCATTTGTGCTCCTCAGCCTACCTGCATGCGTGCGGTTCGCATGCGGGCGGCAGGAGTTACTACATGATGCTGCCGATTTCGCCCGAAGGAATCTGGCCCGTGCGCACGGCTTCAGCAGCCTGGGCACGCACGGCAGAGCGGTCAGCCGTGGATTGGTATGTCGTCACACGCGAACCGGCTGGCTCGATGGAGCGGGTCTGGGCGACGGTAGAAGCTTCGGCAGCCACTTCAGCGCGGGTGCGGTTGGTTTCAAACTGGGTAGCGAATTGCGAGCCATCGGCTTCGTCAGCGTAGGCACCGAAAGAAGCGAAAGCGGCAACAGCGGCGATGGAGAGGAAACGTGCGGTCGTGTTCATGATCAAAGTCCTTAAAGTTAAAAAAGCGTCTCAAAAAAACCAGGGGCAAACCAACTAAGAAAACTGCCTCAACCCTGGGTTCGGTGAGTCGCCTTGCGGGTTCGGCTCATCGATGGGTTGAACTGTACGCCGATGGAGTTCAGAGAAAAACTACTCAGTCGCAAATTGACTGTTCCAATATTCGAAACAATGAAGTCAGGAACGCTGAGGTAAATCAGAAGATCAATTGCCAGTCGCCCTCAGACTCTCCGGGGCTTCGCGCCCCGACGATAATCGTTTGCAATCGGGTGGAACCACATGGAGCCTTCGGTTACTAAACTACCGACCCGCCCTTCGCCGCCATTTATTTTTTGTGAACGTCACCAATAGACTCTCTCCAGCAGATCCCGTTGCACGGCCTTCTTTGGATGCGTTCCAACAAGCCGCGCAGCAGGGTGACTGGGTTCACGTCAGCCGTGACGGGACGCAATGGACGGTGCTAGCGACAGGTACAACGCCATCACAGCGCTCGGTGGCCTGGATTGAACCCGAGACGGACTCCACTTCTGCTTTTGTGGGAGCTCTGGAGCAAAGTTTCTCTCAGGGCATCCGGGCATCCGTGGTGCGAGAACTGGGGTTGGATGCCGCGCCTGGTAAACCGCTGTCTTCCCGCACGGTCATGCAAGCCATCGACATGGCACAAACCAGCAGGCAAACCCTGCAAGGGGTGGATTTTCTGACTCAACTGACTTTGAGTGCGGTCGGGCAATCTTCTGGTTTTAAAGACATGTGCCAGGCCAGTGGTATTCCGCCGAGCGCGGTAGATGCCAAGCAGCGCGAAACGATCGATGCCGCGATGCAGATGCGATTCGAAGCAGCTGCCCGAGAGGGGGCATCCCCCGTCTCCATGCAGACAGCGAAGGACTGGCTGCGCGAAGAGCTGGGGGTGCTAAAGCTCTTGGGCTCTCGCCGAGACTGAGGTGGTACGGCTTGAGGACGGGAATTCTTGCTGTACAGGCAGTAATTCCTCTGTAAGAATCCCAGCGGTGCGCTCCCCATTTGTAGCATCTCCTGCCCAATCTGGATCCGTTTCAGTCAGTTGCGTCGATTCCGAAGCGCAACCCTGTGCGCCGTTGTCGTCGGAGAGCTTGTCCGACCAGGACGATCTGGAGGATGTGAGCGTCAGCAGTACGGGGGCGGTCTCGCAAGTGCTGCAGGATCATGAGGTGCGTGAGCGAGACACCTTGTTTCGGACTCTGGTGCAGGCCCATGGAGTGCGGCTGCATCGATTCATCATCAAGAACATTGGCAACTCAACGGATGCCGAGGACTTGGCGCAGCAGGCCTTTTTGGAAGCGGTGCGCTCCTACGAAACGTTCAAAGGGCAGTCCGAGCTCTCGACCTGGCTCTATGGCATTGCCATGAATCTGGTCCGCAATCACCTCTCCCGCGCACCCCACCGGCGTTACGAGTTCACGGATGAGGCTGAGCTCTCCGAACTGGCTGGCGAAGAACTGTCGCCCGCACAGGCCGCCGAGGTGGCGCAGCACATGCGTTATCTGCAAGATGCCATGGCGGAGCTTCCCGAGAGCATGCGCGACATTCTGATGATGGTGGCTGTCGATGAAATGTCTTATGAAGAAGCCGCTGCTTTGCTGACGGTGCCCGTAGGAACGGTTCGAAGTCGTCTCTCTCGTGCGCGCAGCGCCCTTCGCGTGAGGCTCCAGGCCCGAGGCGTTGAGTTGGGGTTCTGACCGCCTCCTGGCCTGCCTGCAACTACTGGTATCCAGGGGGGAACGCAGGACTTAGCTGAACAGGTGAGGCTACGGCTGGGGGCGGTGGTGAAAGGTCCAGCGGCGGTGGTGGTGGTGGCGCTACCCGCAAGGTATCTGCCGCAGAAGCAAGATTGGACGGCAGCGAAACCAATCTCGGCTTGATCATGAAAACACGTTCCCGCGACTGTTGGTTGTTGATGCGGTTGGAGAAGAGGGCGCCCACCAGGGGGACGGAGCCCAGTCCTGGCACACGGTTGACCTCATTGGTCCTTTGCGTGCTCTTGTAGCCACCGATCACCAGGGTTTGTCCCTCACCCACGATCGCTTGCGTACTGACCACGCTGCGCCGCACGGTGGGGATGGTGTCTACCGTCGTTTCCTGGATCTGGCCGTCTTCGATGTCCACGTCCAGCTGAATCACGGGGCCTTCGGCGCGCTGCACAAAATGTGGCGTGACCCGCAACGTGGTGCCCGCAGTGATCGGTGTGATGGTGGCTACGCGCTCCCCGATGCTGCGGATGTAGAACGTCTCCGACAAATCGAGCAAGGCGCCGATGTTGTCGATGGTGAGGATGGAAGGGCGGGATTGGATGGATGCGTCGCCTGTGCCCTCCAGGGCACGTATGCGGCTGATCAGGAAGTTGCCTGAACTGACAACGAGGCTTGTGGGGTCTACGCTGGCGCCGCGTCGCAACGCGCCCAGCACCAGGTCATTGCCGTCATCGACCCGTGTCAGGTTGCCAAAGCCTCCGACCGTTCCACCCCTGCGGCCGCTCCAGGAAATCCCGAGCTCATCGAGCCTGCTGGAATTGATGTCGATGATCATTGCCTCGATCTCGATCAGAGGCGTTGGCACATCCAACTGATCGATCAGCGCCTTGTACAGAGGAATGCGCTCGGGCGTGTCCTGCACGATGATGGCGTTGAGGCGGGAGTCTGCCTGGATGGATGGAGCAAGTCGACGGGCCGATGTGACGCCCGTTGCGCTGCCCGCACCACGGCTTCCACCTGCCGTCGTGCCTCCGCCAGCCTGCGCAGTGGCCGCGCCCGACCCGGAGGCTGTGCCATTGGGGGATGCGGCGGGCCCGACGGGCATGCCGGAACTTGCGGGGTCGAACGAGATGCCGGCCGTATTGCTCGCCATCGCCATTCCGGTGAGACCGGATGATGACTGCTGCGCCGCCACCGATGAGAGCAGCGCGTTGTTGACGCCCGCAGTGCCGCCGCTGCCGTTGATGAGGTTACGCAAAACCTGCGCCAGGCCGGGGGTAGTGATCTGGCGGTCGCGGTAGAGAATGGTCCGATCGTCCACGGAGGCGTGCTTGAGGCGGAAGACCGCCACTTGCTGCCCTCCTGCCATGAGCGGCAAGGAGGCCATGGTTCTTTCGACCAATGACACATAGGCGGGAGGGCCGGAAATCAGTGCCACCCCTTGCTCAGGCAGTTCTCCCCATCCAAACCGGGTATCCAGCACGCCCAGGCTGCTCAGGGCCTGCCGGACGGCCGCGATGCTGCTGCCGCCAGAGGTGATGCTGCGCGTGCTCATCTCGGTGGTGCGGCTCACGAACAGGGTGCCCGCGTGCGTAAACCAGGTCAGCCCATAGACGCTGGCCATGCGGTCCATGAACTCCGTGGGGCTCTGGCTGTTGAAGCGTCCGTTGACCTTGCCATCCACCAAGGGCGAAAGCTCCAGGGACAGGCTGAAGCTGCTGGCGAAGTCACGCAGCACGTTGGCGATGGGAGCGTTGTCCGCGTAGTAGCTGTATGGCGCATTGGTCCACGGAGGTGTTCCCGCGCTCGCAGGCGCAGCGCCCCACAGAAGCGCGCATGCCAACGCGGCAGTGGAGCAGACCTTGAAACGGGTAGTCGGGCGAAGCCGTGGCGGGAGGAGGTTGGCGTGCATAGGGTTCAGGGCGTGCGCGTGGCGGTATCAGATGGTAGTGATGGCCTTGGACCAGAAAGCGAGAGAATTCACAAAGCTCCCGACGGCATCGTCGATGTCCTGGTGGGATGTGGCCGGGGCGGCCTGCTGCAGCCAGATCGCGCGCTCGCGATCATCGATGACGCAACTGGTGGATTGGTCTTTCATGGTCCCGCAGGCCAGGCGGGAGACCCCCAGCAACATATCGTCACGGGCGGGGCCTGGCTCGGGCAAGGCCCGCAGCCGCGCGCAGATCGCGACACCGCCCTGAGGCAGCGCTCGCAGACGGATGCGGTAGATGCCATCCACCGTCATGTCGATCGATGAAGACTTGGTGGCGTCCGCCGCCGCAAGGCCAAACTGGCTCGAGTAGGCGTGCAGCAGCCGGGCCGACGCGGGATCAGGGGGGGCAGACGACTTCATGAGGGGCTCTTTGCGGTCAAGAAATTAGTAGCGGGGCTGGGTTGGATCGCTGTCCATCTGCTGCAACAGGCGCAGCAACTCTGCCACGGGCTCGACAAGTTCGGACGGGATGTACTGGCCTGGTTCCGCATGTTCCGTCAGCGCCCGGGCCAGCGGAATGTTCTGCATCACGGGGACCCCTGCCTCGCGGGCGGCCTGCATCATGCGCTCGGCCAGGGCGCCCTCACCCTTGGCGAGCACGACGGGCAATGGTGTTTCTTCTGCGTCATAGCGCAAGGCCACGGCCAGGTGGGTGGGGTTGGTGACCACCACAGTCGCCTGGCGCGCGCTGTCCACGGCGCCTTGCTGAGCCATCTCATGGTGCAATTGTTTGCGCTGATGTTTGATGTGGGGGTCGCCCTCCATCTCCTTGTACTCTTGCTTGACCTCGTCCTTGGACATCATCAGCCCCTTGCGGTAGGTGTATCGCTGCCACGCGAAGTCGGCCAGCGCGATGGCACCATAGGCCAATCCGATATGGATGAGCATGGTTTTCAAAAGCGCGCCCATCACCTGGCCCAGGCCTGGTAATCCGGCCTGCGGAATGCTGGTCATGATGGGCAATGCATCGCGGATCAGCAGAGTGATCAGAATGGACAGGAAGGCGATCTTGAGAATCGACTTCAGAAACTCCATCAGATTCTTCTTGGAGAAGATATTTTTGAGGTTCGATAGTACGTCGAGCTTCTTGGCAGATGGCTTGAGTTTCTCGAACGCAAACAGCACGCCCACCTGCAAGGCATCGGCAAAGATGCCTGCTCCCAGCACGATGCCGATGAACGGCAATGTGAGCCATGCCGCTTCCTTGAGGAGCTCTTGCACCAGCGTGTTGGCCGCCTCGTTGAACCCCATTTTCAGCACGGTGCTGGGCAAGAGAATCATCTGGCCCATGATCTCCACCATGTGGCTGGCACTGCCCAGCAGGTAGCCAAAGATGGCGAGGATCAGAAACGTCTGGGTAAAGTCTTTGCTGTAGGCGACGTCACCCTTTTGCCGCGAATCGCGCAGGCGTTTCGATGTGGGTTGTTCCGTCTTTTCGCTCATGGTGCTGCTCAGCCTCCTGAAGGGGGCGCCCACTGCTCGCGCAGGAACGGCAGGATGTGTTTCATGGACTCGACCTGCTCAGCACCGTACTCGAAAAGCGATGCGGCATAGAGCATGAGCACGAGCATGGCCAAAGCGCTCTTGATGGGCATGGCCATAAAGAACACCTGCAGTTGTGGGGCAAACCGGCTCACCAGTGCCAGCCCAATTTCTGCCAGGAACATCGCCACCAGCACAGGTGCAGCAAGCAACACGGCCATGCGGACCAGCCGGTCGAGTTGATCCAGCATCAGGGGCACCGACTCGGGGCGCAGCGTGGGCGCCCACTGGGTCACGCTCCACAGGCCAAAGCTGTCGTACAACACGCCAAGCAGCAGGCTGAAACCGCCGGTAACCAGGAAGAAAACGATAAATGCCTGATTGAACAGGATGCCCAATGGCGAGGAGTCATTGCCTGTCAGCGGATTGAGCGTGGATGCAATGCTTGCGCCGCGCTGGTTGTCCACAAGAAACCCGACGGCCTCGAACACCCAGAACGGAATGGCGGCGATGTAGCCGATGACAAAACCGATGAATGCCTCTTTGAGGATCAGCAGCAGGATTTGCAGTGCATGCAGTTCCGCCACCGCCACTTGGGGCGACAGCGCAGGCACCATCACGATGCCCAATGCCACGGCCACGGCTATGCGCAGCAGGCCGGGCACCAGTTGCGTGTTGAAAAGTGGCAGGGCGATGAACATGGCCAGGATGCGCGGTTGTGTCAGGGCCAACGTTCCGATGAACGTCTTGGCTTCCTGGTAAGTAACCGGCAAGTCCATGGGGTTCCGTCCTATTCTGGGCAATCTGCTGGGTCGCCTTCAGCGGCCCAGCAGGGGAATGGAGTCGAAGATCTGAACGGTGAAATTGAACATCTCGCCGCCCACCCACCGTGCCGTCAAGAGAATCGTCACCGACACCGCGATCAGCTTGACGCCGAACGACAGCGTCTGCTCCTGGATCTGCGTGAGTGCCTGGAACAGAGAGAACAGTGTGCCCACGACCGAGCCCACGATGATGGGTGGCAGCGAAAGCCAGAGCACCAGGTACAGGGCCTGGGTGAAGAACGAGACGACGTCGACGGATTGCATGTGGGGCCTTTTGGGCTGAATGGGCGGGGCTGTGCGTGGATGGGGTCAGGCGTAGGTCAGCACCAGCCCCTGGATCAGGCGTGACCACCCATCGACCATCACGAACAGAAAAAGCTTGAGCGGCAGGGAGATCGTGACCGGCGAAACCATCATCATCCCCATGGCAAGCAGGATGTTGGACACGATCAGGTCAATGACCACAAAAGGCAGGTAGAGCAGGAACCCGATTTGGAAGGCCGACGTCAGCTCCGACACCACAAAGGCGGGCATCAGCACGATGAAATCGCGCTGAGTGATGCCTTCTGACAGCTTGGGCCCCCACATGCGCTGGGCCGTGCGCACGAAGAAATCGCGCTGCTCGGCGCGGCTGTTCTTGAGCATGAATTCGCGCAGGGGCTCTGCGCCTTCACGCACCGTACCAATGAGGCTTGGCACGCTCTTGAGCGTGTCGGGCCGATCGGTCAGCCGATCGAACATGTGCATGCCCACGGGCGCCATCACATAGGCCGACAGGATGAGCGCCATGCCGTACAGCGCCAGATTGGGGGGCATTTGCTGCACGCCCAGGGCATTGCGCAGCAATGACATCACGACAGCGATCTTGAGAAAAGAGGTGGTCACGACCACCAGCGTAGGCATCAGCGCCATGAGGGCTAGCAGTACCGCTAGCGTGATCGGGTCAAAGCTGCTCATCGGAAGATTCAGTGGCTGGCGGAAAAGAGGTAGCGCACCGATACGCCGATCTGGCCGTCGATTTCCACCAGGTCTCCTTCTCCCACCAAGGCACCATTGGCACGGATGCGGACCGCACCTGCCAGAGGATGGCCGAGGCCCACCGTTTGGCCAGGCTGCAGGGCTTGTAGCTGGGCCAGGGTCATTGACACCTCGCCAAGGTCAAAGGAAAGCCGCACCGGCACGGCGTCCAGTGTGGCGGCTTCGGCGGAGGATGTTTCAGGGGATACGGGCATGGTTTCGGTCCATGGATGGATGACGGTGAGGGACGGGGGCTGTCCCGAATCTGAGGGGGCAGGCCATTGCACGTGAACGCCGTGGCGGCCGTCGGGGCTCAGCCACAGGGCGCGGTCGGCGGCTGCAAAAAAATGATCGATGAGCACCACATCGCCAACGGCCAGTGCGGCGGCATCGTTGGCGGTTAGCCGCGTGACACCGATCTCTGCCCGCAAAGCCAGGGGCACGCTGTCGTCCAGAGGCCCTGGTTGCTGGGTGCGCTTGCCAACGAGGCCCGCCACGAGCAGCAGGCCCAGGCCATCGAGGTGGAGGGAGCCAGCAATCGCCTGAGGGCCGTCTTGCGCGCGCAGATACAGGTCGCACGTGTGTGGGGGCAGTGCCTGCAGGTCATTGGCCGATGCAAGGCCCCATGTCTGCAACTGCGGTGCGCCACGACCCAGGCTTTGCAGGCCTTGGAGCAGATCATCCACACAAGCCTCCAGCACCGCGTCGGCCAGGAGGGAGGGCGCTGTGGGCAGAGATGCTCCTTCCAGCAGGCCACTCAGCGCTTGCTCAATGGCGGTGCCGGGCAGGCGCAGCGCCATGGCAGCTCCTGCCCATTCCAACCGGACGATGTATCCAGGCTCGGGCCACTCTGCGGCCGAGGCCACCACAGGAAACAGGCGGGCCTGCCACGCAGCGGTGCCAATGCGCAGCGGGAGCCCGGCAGCGCGCTGGGCAATGGTGGTGCGCGCCTGGGCCTCATTGCGTGTGAGGCGCAAAGGCTGAAAGGCAGTGTTGGCGTGTGGGGAGGACATTCGGATTCAGAAAAAAAGCGACAGGATGGTGGATGGAGTGGATCAAGCGGGGTGCACAGCGCTGTCGATGCTCTGGCGGAATGCTGGGTTATATGCCTGCATGCGCCTCCACCAGGCAAAGGTCTTCCGGGTCGTCGGTTTGTACGCGCACGGACACGCCCTGGGCCAGGCGGCTGGCCAGGCCATCCGCCAGCCACTGCGCATTGCGCACCAGGCGCTCGCGCGAAGACTCCTGGGTGCAGGTGAACTGCGCAACCACGTGGCCGCCTTCTTCAAAGATTTCCACGGACACTCCCGGCAGGTTGTCATCTGCCAGCTGAATTTGCACGGCCCTGCGGCCGGTGCTGCCGTCGGCCACCAGTAAACGCTGGGCCATTTGCGACAAGGTTTCGTCGATGCCGCGTGGGGCATCGGACGGTGCTGGCGTCCCGCCGGGCAGCGCTTGTGCCATCTGGTTCGGTGCGGCGACAGCGGCAGGGCCACCAAACAGATCGAACGGCCGTGGTGCCGAGGGGGGCTGCGCCCCGCCGGTGGGTGGTGCCGCGCGCTGCTGCTCCAGCAAAGCCCGCAGTGCTTTTGCATCGTCATCCAGCGTGTCGGTCCCGCGCGGGTCGCCACCGGTTTGCGGGCCGGTGCCGGTGCGGGCATCGAATGCCGTGGAGGACGGCATGCCCAGGTCGAGGTGAATCGGTCGCTCCGTGTTCATGTCAATGCTCCAGGGGTGGTGCAATGGATGAATGAAATAGGCCGCTAGCGCCTATTGATAAAGCGCAATAAGCTATGTTTTTAATAGCAGTTGGATGCAGAAAGGCTCGACGAGATCGCAGGCCGTGTGTCATGTCGCAGCCTCCTCCGTGTCGTAGGTTTCCCAATCTTCGCGGTCGCGCACGATGCTCGCTGCCTCTTCCATCTCCAGGTCTTCCTTGCGTTCCAGCTCCCGCATATGCGCTTCGGCGTAGTTGCGGGCCAGATCCACGAACTTGGATTTCTGCCGCGTGGCCTCCTGGTGCGCGGCGCGGGCTGTTTCAAGTCGCTGGCTGGCTTGCTCTTGGGCTTGGGCTGCTGCGGCGACGGCGTCTTGCTGTTGGGCTTCACGCTGGCGCAGGTCGGCCACGGCCAGCTGCACGTCTTCGATCTCCCGCAAACGCACGATGCGCGCGCAGAGGTCGCGATACAGCTGCATCTCATGCGCAAGGCCCTCCTGCAGCAGTCGCTGCAGCAGCGCTTCGGCCGCTTCACGCGCTTCGCGCGCTTCACGCAGGGAATCGCGCTGCACGCGCACCGCAGCCTCGGCCTGGCCCTCGCGAAAGGACTTGATGGCTAGCAGGTCGCGAAAGATGCTCATCGACGCCCTCCTGCCACCAGGGCAGCCAGTTGTTCCAGCGTCTGCTGCATGCTGGAGTGCTCGTCGGTACGCTGCTTCAGGAAGTTGCGGATGGCTTCGATCTTGTCGATGGCTTCGTCCGTGGTGGGGTCGCCGCCGCGTTTGTATTCGCCGATCTTCACGAGCAGTTCAACCTCCTCGTATTTCGCCATCAGCTCTCGCAGGCGGCCGGCCAGCTTCTTGTGCTCCGGAGAAATCACGGCATTCATCACCCGCGATGCAGAGGCCAAAACATCAACCGCTGGATAGTGGTTGGCAGCGCCCAGCTTGCGGGACAGCACGATGTGGCCATCCAGGATGGAGCGGGTCTCATCGGCGATGGGCTCGGTCATGTCGTCACCCTCCACCAGCACGGTGTAGAGCGCGGTGATCGAGCCCTTGTCGTTCATGCCCACGCGCTCCATGAGCTTGGGCAGCGTGGCGAAGACGCTGGGGGGATAGCCGCGCCGCGTGGGGGGCTCGCCCGCTGCAAGGCCGATTTCGCGCTGCGCTCGGGCAAAACGCGTGACGGAATCCATGAGGAACAACACCTTCTTGCCCTGGTCGCGGAAGTACTCTGCGATGGCTGTCGCCACGTAGGCGGCCTTGGCGCGCTCCATCGACGACTTGTCGCTGGTTGCGCAGACGATCACGCTCTTGCGGCGGCCTTCCTCGCCCAGCTCATGCTCCAGAAACTCGCGCACCTCGCGGCCGCGTTCGCCGATAAGGGCCACCACCGTCACGTCCACTGCGGCGCCTTTGACGAGCATGCCCATCAGCGTGGACTTGCCGCCGCCCGCCGCCGCAAAAATACCCATGCGCTGGCCTTCGCCGCAGGTAAGCACCGAGTCGAGCGCACGCACCCCCAGCTCCAGGGGCTCGGTGATGATGCGGCGCTTGAGTGGATCGGGGGCCTCGGCAAACACGGGGTAGAACTTGGTCGCCTCCAGCGGGCCGCGCTCTGCTTCGTCGAGCGGGCGGCCCAAACCGTCCAGCACCCGCCCCAGCAGGCCGAAGCCGACGGGCACCATGTGCGCACGGCCGGTAGGGATCACCTCGGTGGCCGCTGAAATGCCGTACATGTCGCCGATGGGGGTGAGCAGCGCAGCATCGCGCGCGAAACCCACCACCTCCGCCTTCATCTCGAAGTCTTCACCGGGATTGCGCAGCACGCACACTTCACCCACCTTCACGGTGGGCACCACGGCCTTGATGATGGTGCCGATCACCTGGGTGACGCGCCCCTTGATCTGCAGAACCGGCGTGTCATCCAGCGCCAGCTGCATCATCTCGGCGATGTAGTCGAACTGGCGCACCGAGCGTGTGGCGCCCTGGGGATGGCCTGTGGCGCCCGGCGAGGTCATATGCGGCTGCCCAGCACTTTCTGGAAGGCGCCCTGCAGGGCGTTGATCTGGCCTTCGATGCTGGCTTCGACGAGGCCGATTTCGCTCTCCAGGATGCAAGCCTCCTTGCCCAGGCGCCCATCGGCAACGATGTCCAGATAGCCCACGCCGGGGTAGGCGGCGAGTAGGTCATTCACGCGGGCGCGAACGGTATCGACCTGCTGGGGGTGCAGGCGCAGCGTCATCTGCTTTTGGTTGCGCACTACCGACAACGCGTTTTTCACCACGATGATCACGCGGTCGGCATCGTCGTAGCCGTCGATGATCTTGCGGACGGCCGCCATCACCAGGGCAACCATGTCGGTCTCGACCTTGGAGAAGTAGTCCACCGTGCGGCTCACGGTTTCGATCATCCGCTCGGCCTGCTCCATCTGTGCTTCGGCCACGCCCTCCGCATAGCCGCGCTGCCGCTCTTCCTCAAAGGCGGCGTGCGCACCCGCCACGATGGCATCGGCCTGCGCGCGAGCGGCGGCGATCAAGCCTTCCGCATCGGTCCAGGCGGCAATGTCGGCAGCGCGTACCACGCGGCTGCCCGGCGCTATGCGGGCGTGCAGCGTGCGCTGGGGTGTCAGCGGGTCGCGGGGAAGGAGGAAAGCCATGCGGGGTCCAGTCGGGCCAGTAGTTGGCGGCAAAATTGCCGAGCGCCTTGCGGGTCGAGGGCACTGGCGGTGCGTACGGCGGATGCGTCGGTAGCGGCGGGTGGTAGTTTCCAGTCTGCCCGCAGCCGGATGGGGGCCGGTGCATCTTGCCAGGATTGGGCGAGGACACCTGCGCCCAGCAAATCGGCGGCCTTGTCCAGCCCGGCCTTCACCCAGTCACCAGAGTTTTCCAGCCCCGGATGTACCGCGGCTGCGCCGCTGCGGGCCCAGTCCAGGTCGGCATCGCCCAGGGTTTCGCGTGCGTGCAGCACGGCATCACGGGCGATGGTGCGGCGCAGGTGCTGGCCCAGCAGGGCCACGCCCGCATTGCGGACCAGTTGGCGCAGCAACGAAGGCGCGGCCAGTGCGTAAGGCAGGGCCACATGCGAAAGGTCAAGCACCGGCTGCGCATCTTCCCCCAGCCCGGCCAACAACTGCTCAGACCAGCGGCGATGGAGCGCCCGCTGCACGCCAGGGTGGCTGAACAGCGCAGTGTGCGCTTCGGCTGGCGCCATCAGGTGGGCGCGGTCAACATGCAGGCTGCGGCTGGGCAGCAGATTGAACTCCTGCAGCCGGGCTTGCAGCAACTCTGGGGAGCGCGCGGCCGAAGTGGACATGCGGTATCTCGGATCGACTTCAGGTTGGTGCGGGGCAGCGGGGTGGCATCAAGCCGCCCGCGCCGTCACACTGTCCGAGCTGCGGGCAGCCGCTTTGCTGGCAGGCAGCACATAGCGCCACAGCAGAAAGCCCAGGCTTCCCAGGGCCAGAACGGCCACGGAAAGCAGGCTCCAAAGCATTCCGGTGAGTGCGCCTGCGCTGCTGGCAGGCACATTGATGCCCCACACGGTTGTGGTGGCGGCAGCTTCGGCCCGGTGGTTGGCTGCTGGCGCTTGCGCTTCAACGAAGATCACGGAAACCCGGTCGGCGGTGAGCCCAGGGATGCTGTTGGTCACCAAGCGGCGGATCTGGGGCTGGATGATGTCCAGGTTGTAGCCTTCCTGGTGCTTGATGAACACGGCGGAGGTGGACAGCACACCGGTTTCACCGGCGGGGCCGCGCTCGGGTAGCACCACGTGCACACGGGCTGCCAGCACGCCGTCGATCTTGGACAAGGTGTTGGAAAGCTCCTGTGACAGCGCATAAATGTAGCGGGCGCGCTCCTCAAGGGGCGAAGAGATCAGGCCTTCTTTTTTGAACACCTGGCCCATGCCCGCAAAGCGCTCCCGAGGCAAGCCGTTTTCGCGCATCACTTCCAGCGCCCGGCCTACCTGGGTGGCGTCCACCCGTACGCCCACCATGCCTTCCTTGCCAGCTATCTTTTCGGCCGTGATATTGGCTTTCAGCAAGGCCGAAAGCACCTCGTTGGCCTCGTCTTCGGGAACCGCCCCCATCAGATCAACACGTGCGCCACACGCCGCCAGCGCCATGCAGGCGCAGACAAGGGACATGCGAAGACAGCGAGCCAGCCATGGGCCCGGTGGGAAATGCAGCTTCATTGGATGCGTACCAACTGATCAAAATTCTGGGTAGAGCGGCTTACCGCCTTGCCTACGAGGTCGTACTGCACCGATACCTGCACCAGTTGCAGCTGCAGCTTGAGCAGATCCTGCATGCCCATGGCTTGTGGGCCAGCGTCCAGGGAGGCCGCAACGGATTTCCAGGCAGACTGGAACTCACCCGAAACTCCCTGCATGCCCGCCAGGATGCGGTCTCCCACTGACGAGGGGCCCTGGATCGCAGCCGGAGTGCTGCCGTTCACCATGGATCGGGATTCCATGGATGCGGCTACGTTGTCCATGGCGGTGGGCGCGGGGGCTTGCATCAAGGCTGCAAATCGTGCGGTTGCCGACGCATCCGGTACAGCCGTGGCAACGGCGGGGGCCGAAAGCGCGGGCAGTGCGGTCGCGACCATTGGGCTTGCGATGATGTCCATGGTGATTCCTTGGGCTCAGGAGTAAACGGGCGTAGAAGGATTGGGGCGGTTGCTAACAGTGTCTGCTGGTTGGCCCAACAGTCGCCGGGCCAGCCGGACGCCTTCGCTCAGGTCGGTGCTGCCATTGTCACCGCGCGCAGCCATGGGGCGCAAGACGCGCATGGCCTCACCGGCACGGCCATCGAGTTGTAGTGCCAGGCCCAGAAACGCCTGCACCATGTCTGCCTCTTCGCCGGTTGGAAGCAGAGCGCTGCCAAGCCGCGTAGCGGCCTCGCCCGCTCGCCCTGCATTGAGCAGGGCGGTTGCCATACCAATGTGGCCGAATGCACGCTCCGGCCGCACGCGCAAAAGCGCGCTGAAGATACGTTCAGCGCGCTGGGTGTCGGCTCGGGCCGAAGCCATGAATCCGACCTCGGTCAGAAGGCGAACCTCTGATGCGTCAAGCAGAAACAACTCCTTTGGACGACAGCAGCTCCTGCAGAGCTTGCGCACGGTCGCTGACCTTGCTGGTGATGGCGTTTTCCTTGCAGTACTGCAGCAGCAGGGCCACGGTTTCCTGGGCTTCTTCAAACTCACGCTTGAGCAGCAGGCATTCCACGATCGCCATGTGGTGGTCCGGGTTTTCCGAGTCGATGGTTGCGAGAAACGAATACACGTTCAGTGCTTCGTCATAGCGCTCCATCATTCGGTAGGTCAGCGCCAGGCCCTGCAAGTAGGCCGTGTTGGTGGGCTTGTACAGCGTGAGCAAAGAGAAATACCGGTAGGCCGTTTCATAGCGGTTTTGCCCGACCAGTTGATAGGCCAGCGAGTAGATGGCGTCGGCGTCAGCGTTGGAAAGATGCGCGTTGGACGGCAAGGATTCGAGAGCCTCCTTGAGATCCAGGATCGACTGAACAGCGGCGGAGTGGGTTGTATTGTTCGACATGGCAGCAGGGCTCCTCTTCGGCTCAGATGTTGCGCGCGATGCCGCGGTTGGTTTCAATGGATGCTTGCTGGATGGACGACAGCTTGTCGCGGACGTCACGGATCACATCCATCATCTGCTGCATCATGTCGTTGGCGTGTTGTACTCCGGTTTCGCTCACCTTGGCCTGGGTTTCGAGATTCATCTTGTCCGCGTCAAGCAGATCGGCCTTGTGCGTGAAACTAGCGCCAATGATGCCCCCCAGGCCTGCAGTGATGCCACCTGCGGCCTGTGAGTAGTTCAGCCGGGCCTGGCCTGTCGCCGTGAGTTTGGCGGCGTCAGCCTTGGCTCCAGTAAGAGCGGCAGCCTTGGGGCTCATCGTATCGGCCTGGGCACCCATCTTGGAGCCCTTGACCGTGCTGGAAATGGATGCAGCCGACAAGCCCATTTGCATCATGCCGCCTGCAATCTGCATGGAACCCTGAGCGATAGCTGCTGTGAGGCGTTCGGCCGCCGCATCTTTCATTGTTTCGGCCGCATTTTGCAATGCCGAAACTTGCGTCTGCATGTCCGTCGTGCGCTGGGTGCGGGCGGTGTCGCGCATCTGCTGCGCCAACTGCTGGAACAGTGCCATGAAGGAAAAAATGTCTGCCGAAACCTGCGTGTCTGAAAAGCTGGAAAGATTGGCAGAAATCTGTTCAGACTTGGACTGACCCTGCTGAGGAAGCGGCAATGAATCGTTGGCTTTCCCGGTGCTTCCGGTTGCGCTGCCTTGTGCGCCCAGCAGTGTTTTGATGTCGATTTCAGAGTAAGCCTTGGCTGCGCCACCCGTGTTCAGCGTCTGTGCCTGGGCAGTGTCTCCCAGCCCGGCAACACCCTGAGGTCTGTTGATTCCGTCGATGCTCATGAAATTCTCCTTGGCGCCTGGCGCCTCAAATGGTTTGTGTTTTGCCGGAAAGGTTGGATGAAATCTGGGCCCTGCTTTCGCCTGCGGAGTTGATCATCTTGCTGACGATGTTCATCCCTTCCATCATTTCGTCGAGGACTTTCTTGATCTCTTCCCGGTCCTCTTCCATCTGCTTTTGCAGCTTTGCAATGATGGCGTCGATTTTTTTCTTGTCGGCCTGGATGAGTGTGGCATCGCGCTGGTCGTGGGCAATAGCGATGTCTACGCCGCCTTTGGCTACCTGAGTGGCACCACCGACGACCCCCGCGACCGCTTGGCCGACACGGGCGGCAGTGAGAATGGTCTTCTGCATCTGGCCTATCTGGCTCGAAGCCGACGCACCACCAGTCAGCATCACCGATACCGCCATGATGGCGATGGTGGCCGCCACCGCGTATACGGCAGAGAGGATGGCGGCTGTTTGATCGTCGGCTCCAACTGCCTTGGCGAGTTCGCCCACCCCCTTGCCGATCAGCGTGCCCGGATCCATCCACTCGGAGACGTGGTCGAAGCCCTCGCCTCCGTTGGCCTTGTCGACCTCGCTGGCGATGCTGACCACAGAGGATGCAAGGCTAAGCACTGCCAGGGCCAAAAGCGGTGCGGCGAGCCCCCCGGTGCTTACGGTGGCCACGGCGGCTGCCACAACAGCGAATGCGGCTGCGATGGCAGTGAAGATCTTCTGGAACCAATTCAGGATGCTGTTGGCCTTCTCTTTGGCAGACTGATCTTCGCACTTCTTGATCCAGTCATTGATCTTGTCCATCGACCGCTGGTTCTGGTCCTCCAGCTTTTTCTTGTTGGTGTTGAGCCCTTCCTTCGCCGTGGACAGCTGGGCTTCTTGTGTCTTGCTTTGCAGTACCAGCAGCATGGCCGCCATATCTTCCGCCGAGAAGTTGACGGTGACCCCGTCGAGCTGAGGCGCCCCGTTGGCATTGGTAATGGTGTTGCCACCACTGCTGGCGGGTGCGTTCAGCGTCTTGAGGGTGCCTGCCAGGGTTGCAATTTCCTGGAGTGTCTGCGCGGGGTCCAGCCGTGCCTGCTGCAGGCGGTCGGCTACGTCCGCGCTCAGGTTGCCGGGCTGAGAAAGGGGGAGGGCTGGGCCGCCTGAAACTCTGTTGAGGTCGTTCATGTGATCCCCTTTCAGTGCGAAGACGAAGACGAAGACGATTTGGCGTTGCTGCCCATCAGGTCCAGCATGGCCTGTGCACGCGACTTGAGCTCAGCGCGCTCGGGTGTTTCGCTCTGGCGCAACACGAACTGCAAGGCTTCCTTGGCTTCTGCGGTATAGCCGAGCGCGATCATGCATTCGGCCGTGTGATAGGTAGGAAGCGGGTCCCCCATGTCCATCAAGGAGGCCATGGAGTAGTACTTGATGGCTTCCTTGTAGCTCTTGAGCATCTGCAGGCTGGCAGCAAATGCATTCATGAAGCGCTTCTCCATGTGATTGTGGGTCACCAGAAAACCGAAGATCCGCATGGCATCCTGGTACCGGGTCTGGCTGTATACGCTATGGCCCAATGCGTAGAGGACTTCATAGTCCGTGTCGTCGTAGTCATAGACGGAACCCACGGTCCCGCCGTTCGCCAGCAATTCGGCAATCTGCGCTGGAAGATTCTCGGGAATAGAGGTTGGAGCGGATTTGGTGTTCATGGGTGACTTTCTCGAAGGTCGGCTGGAGCTCGCGGCGCGGGCACTTTCAGCGCATGTTGCCGATGATGGAGCTGCGGCTGTCTTGCATCTTCTTGATGAAATTGGTCATCACGTCGAAGGCTTCGTTGCGCTTGTTGGACAGGCTTTGCAGGCGCAGCATGTCCATCTGCTGGGAGTTGCTCATGCTGTCAATCTGCGACTTGACCTCCTGGATGAAGCCGTCGAGCTGGCCTTTGTTTGCATCGGGTGCGTTCGATCCGCCTCCCAGCGCTGCGGGGAGCGTGATGTTTGCACTCTCGGCCGCCGTCTTGATCTCGGCTGCGGTGGCGGTCAGGTTGACCTTATCTCCAGCTTTGGCATCTGCTGCCACGCCGGCCGCCGCCTTGTTGAGCGTGCCCAGCAGTTGGTTGAGATTGGAGATCTGATCGTTCTTGCTTTGGACCGATGCGACCTGGTCCTTGAGCTGTGCTTCCAGGAGGTTGGCACGGTTGGATTGAACGGCCATCATGGCGGTTTCCAGATCCATGCCTTGGATATTGATGGAGCTGAGGCCCCCTACATTGGTGTTGCCAATACTCGACATGATGGAGTCCTTTAGATGATGTGGTTGTGATTCCGTTTCAGCGCATGTTGCCGATGATGGAACTGCGGCTGTCTTGCATCTTCTTGATAAAGTTGGTCATCACGTCGAAGGCTTCGTTGCGCTTGTTGGACAGGCTTTGCAGGCGCAGCATGTCCATCTGCTGGGAGTTGCTCATGCTGTCAATCTGCGACTTGACCTCCTGGATGAAGCCGTCGAGCTGGCCTTTGGTGGGCTGGGGTGTGGGCTGGGGGGTGGACGGCGTGATGGAGCCGATTGAAACCTGTACACCAAGAACGCTGAACGGCTTGCCTTGGGCCTTCAGGCGTTCAAACTCATTTTTTTCTGCTTCGCTCGCTGTGAATGTGGAGTCGCCGAGCTGGACCACCCATTTCTTTGGGACACTCAGTTCCGCTGGCAAAGTGATGCCTGCGCTGCCTGCTGCGGCACTGATGTCCGCCGCCGTGTCTGAAGAGATGCCGACTTTGTCTCCCGCCTTGGCATCCGCTGGCATGGCCGCCGCAGCTTTGTTGAGCGAACCCAGCAACTGGTTGAGACTGGAGATCCGATCGTTCTTGGCTTGCACGGACGAGACTTGGTCCTTGAGCTGCGCTTCCAGGAGATTGGCGCGGTTCGATTGCACGGCCATCATGGCCGTTTCCAGATCCATGCCCTGAATATTGAGGCCTTGTATGCCGCCGATGCCGCCGGTGCTGGGAATGCTTGACATAGCTTTTTCCTATTGGGTTTTGTATTCGGTTAATTAACTTAAATCATGGTGCGGGGGCGCCGGGCGCCGGGGGCGTTGGGCGCTGAGAACGAGGCACGGGCCGCTTCTTCTTGCACTTCCTGCTCTACCGCCGCCATATCTTCCTGAAAAGCCTTCTGCGCCGCTTCGATGCCCTTGAGGTCAAGCTGGGCGTCCAGCACCGTGCGCACCTTTTCGGGGTCGAGGCCCTGGTTGCGGTAAAAGTCATCGGCTGCCGCCAACTGGCCTTGCACTTCGTCGATGAGTGCCTGGGCGCGGGCTACGATGTCTTGGGGGTTTTCTTGTCCAGCCATGTTGAAACTCCTGTTGAGGTGGGCGAAGGGTTGTGCGGGATGTGTTGCACGACACTGGGTAAGTAACGGCCCTGCAAGACCGGTTCCACGGTCATGCAGAAATTTTCCGATGACCTGGGTGGGAACCCGATACGGGTTTTCGTTACCCACCTGGGCGCATGCGCGTTGCCTATAAGAGAATTCCCTATGTCCAGAATCGAGTCATTCACTCCGCCTTCCTTCGACAACATGTCGTTGCGCGGTGGGTTGCAGGGTGGGGGGCAGGCGCCGACGGGGCAATACGCCGGTCAGCAGGTCCAGGTCGATGACGGGCTTTCCGTCTTGACGGATGCAGCGGAAGAAATCAGCCTGCACCACTCCGAGAAGGCTGAAACCAAACATGCCGCCGAGCGCAAGAAGGAGGCTGCCCGCCCGATGGACTTGATGAGCCCTGAAGCCATCATTGCCTATTTGGACGCCGCCAACGCCCATGAAGACCCCGAGCAGTTGGCGCAGCTTGCCAAGCGGATGCTCTCAGGGCAAGGCGATCCTGCGGCGCAAGCCAAACAGGCTTTCTCGGGGCCGACAGAGCAGTTCATGGCGCTGCAATACGCACTGCATCAGGGCGAGCGCGATGGAGCATCCGCAGAGGTGCTGGATGCATTGCGGGAGGCTTTGGATGATCTGGAAATGGAGCACGGGCCCCGCATGCGGGCGGACGTCAATACCATTGGGTCAGCCAAGGAGGGGGCTCAGGGGCGGGCTGATGTCGAGCACTTCCAGGCGGCGTATCGCGATGTGGTGCTGGGCAATCCCTCCCTGGCAGGCACCCTCAAGCTGGCCCTGGAGCGTTTTGGCAGCGGCGATTTTGCGGCAGGGCTGGCCCGGCTTATTCAGGCCCTGGGGCAGGATCTGGCGGCCGCCCGGCCTTCGGCAGACCCTGCGCGGCTGCAGAGCCTTGTGCAGGATTTGTACCACCTGGGGGTTGCCGCAACGGTTCTGGATGCCAGCCGGGAGTTGCATGCCCGGATCAGCGAGCAGCATGGCGCACTGACCGGAACGCCTGTGGTGCTGATGCAAGATCTTGTGGGTATCAGTGCTGAAAAATGGGTATCTGGTACGCGTTTTACGGCATTGGCCGATAAATTCGGTGCTAAGGGTGTTGAGGCCCAAATCCACTTCCTGACCGGGTTGAAGATGCTGACGCGGGAGATGCCGGTCAAGGTGTTTGTGGATGCGGACCAGCGACAGACGGTTTTTCAGGCGGTGCAGGATGCACTGGATGCCGCCATCGACAAGGAGGGTTATTGACCATGGCGCATTTGGAACAGGCACTGGCCGATTTCGGGCATGACATGGGCCTGCCCATGCTGGAGGCCGGGCCACGGGGCGAGGTGCAGCTGCGGCTCGAATCCGGGGCTCTGCTTGGGGTGTCGCAAGAGGGTGAATGTGTGGTTGTGCACTGGGCAGAGCCGGTGCGCTACGACATTGCTGCGCTGCTGCTGCGCGCCATGAAGCGGGCAGGAGACCTGCACGATGCCCTGCACCCGGTGCAGGTGGGCCTGCGCAGTGTTCCCGCTGGTGATTGGTTGGTGTTGGCTACGCGCTTTGCGCTCCAAGATGTCAGCGCTCGCCGCCTCCGCGAAGCTTCGGATTTTCTGCGCCAGTGGCTGGCAGAGTTGGGCGGAGTGCGCTGAGCCGCCTGGGCGGCGTTGTGGTGCCACCCGGTATTCGTCGCAGTGCAGAGACGGCGCGTAAACTTGGCCTGCAAATGGAACTTGCCGCGCCGCGCGGTTACTGAAACAGGCCAGGCTGCGCCCCGCACCCTGCAAATCTTCTGGGAGCATGCTGTATGACGGATATGAGAATCAGTGGCCTGGTCTTTGACCGTGGCATCGACAGCATCACTTACGCCGGGCAGGGTGCCCAGATGACCTTGCCGGAGCGTGGCGAGTCCGCGCCACCGGACGTGGGTGCCCGTGCGCAGTTGTCGGCGTTGCTTGACAAGCCTTCCATCGATGATCTGCTGGATACAGCCTTGCGCCCCCAGATCATCAACCGGGATTTGCTGGTGCCGTCGCGGTTCCGCGAGGGGCTGGACAGCGCTTTGCAGCACCTGCGGGACGCGGCCGCTCAGCAGCAGTCCGCCGACGATGGCTCCGACCCCGGAGCGGACGACAATCTTCGGATACTGAACCGCGCCACCCGCCTGCTGAGCGAAGAGGTTGGGCTGCGCGACCTGGTGCAGATGTACCGCAGCGTGCTTTACCAGGGTTGAGGGCGCATGGCACCTGAAGTGACGGAGGCGGGCACAGAGTCTTCCGCGGCAACCCCTGCGGCAAACATCGAACTGATGGATTTGCTCGCCTTTGTGTACCTGCAAAATGGTTTGCCCGACAAGGCCGCCGTGCTGCTGGCCGCTCGCAATGTGCTTGCGCCTGAAGACCCTCGGGCGCTGCTTGCTCTGGCATTGGCCCAGGTGCGGTCGGCCAAACCCCAGCGCGCCCTCAATACCCTGGAGCAGCTGGCGCTGTTGGGCGCCATGGACGCATCTTTTCATCTGGTGCGCGCGCAGGCCTTGCAGGCGCTGGATCGCCGTGAAGAGGCTGCGGGCGCGATGCGCGCCTTTGTTGCACTGCGCAATGCCGCCGAACCCCCTACCGAGACTGCGCCCAGCGCGCGCTGATTGCCTTTCACCATGTCTCAAACCGCAACGATTCCCCTGAGCGCCCGCCTGCAGCGCGCCGTGCAGATCATCACCAGCCGCAATGACCTGGTTCTTGCGTTCTTCCTGGTGGCGGTGATTTTCATGATGATCCTGCCCCTGCCAACCTGGCTGGTGGACGCGCTCATCGGCATCAACATGACGATTTCGGCCATCTTGCTCATGGTGGCCATGTACCTGCCGTCCCCGTTGGCGTTCTCTTCGTTCCCCTCGGTGCTGCTGGTGACCACGCTGTTCCGGCTGGGGATCTCGATCGCCACCACCCGCTTGATCCTGCTGCAAGGCGATGCGGGCCACATCATCTTCACCTTCGGCAACTTCGTGGTGGGCGGCAACCTGATCGTGGGCCTCGTGGTGTTCCTGATCCTGACCATCGTTCAGTTTGTGGTGATCACCAAGGGCGCGGAGCGCGTCGCTGAAGTGGCGGCTCGCTTTTCGCTCGATGCCATGCCGGGCAAGCAGATGTCCATTGACGGCGATATGCGCGCAGGCACCATCGATATGGATGAGGCCAAGCGGCGGCGCGGCATCGTTGAGAAAGAGAGCCAGTTGTACGGGGCCATGGACGGGGCGATGAAGTTCGTCAAGGGCGATGCCATTGCCGGCCTGATCATCGTGGCTGTGAACCTGCTGGGCGGCATTGTGATCGGCACCACGCAGCGGGGCATGACGGCTGCGGATGCAATGAAGACCTACTCGGTTCTCACCATCGGTGATGGACTGATCGCACAGATTCCGGCGCTTTTTATCGCCATCTGCGCGGGCATGATCGTGACGCGCGTGCAGACGGGCGATGGCGGTCCTTCCAATGTGGGCCAGGACATCGGCCAGCAGGTGCTGGCACAGCCACGCGCCCTGTTGATTGCTGCTGCGGTCGCGCTCGGCATGGGGCTCATCCCCGGCATGCCGCTGCCCGTGTTTTTGATCCTGGCGGTGGTGATCGGCACCATCGGTTTCACCATTTTGCGCAGCACGCGGCGCGTGGTGAACGAAAAGACCGGCGAGGTCACCGAGGTGCCCGCCATGCAGCCAGCGGGCGAGGCGCGGACCAAGCCCAAGGCGTCAGATGGCAGCGACGAGTTCGCTCCCACGGTTCCGCTGTTGATGGATGTGGCTGCGGGGCTGCAGAGCAGCTTTGATGCCGGGGTGCTCAACGATGAGCTGCTCAAAATCCGCCGGGCGTTGTATTTCGATCTGGGCGTGCCGTTCCCCGGTATCCAGCTGCGGTTCAATGACAGTCTGCCGCCCGAGAGCTACAACATTCTTCTGTCCGAAGTGCCCGTGTCCCAAGGTCGCTTGCGGCCCGGGTATCTGCTGGTGCGAGAGAGCCTGAGCAATCTGGATGCCCTGCAAATCCCCTACGAAGAAGACCGCAAGTTCCTTCCCCACATCCCGACGCTGTGGGTGGGTGACCGCCTGCGCGAGCCGTTGTCGCGCGCGGGGATTCCGTTCATGGACCCGAGCCAGGTGCTGACCTATCACCTGGCCTTTGTGCTCAAGAAGTATTCGGCAGACTTTGTGGGCATTCAAGAGACTCGCTTTCTCCTGAGCGCCATGGAAGGGCGCTTCCCCGATCTCGTCAAGGAATCGACCCGGGTGCTGCCCATTCAGAAAATTGCGGAAATCCTGCAGCGGCTGGTGTCCGAGGATATTTCTGTGCGCAACCTGCGCGCCATTCTGGAGTCGCTGATCGAATGGGGCCAGAAGGAGAAGGACTCGGTGCTGCTGACCGAGTACGTGCGTTCCACGTTGAAGCGCCACATCAGCTACAAGTATTCAAGCGGGCAGAACATCCTGCCAGCCTACCTGCTGGCGCCCAGTATTGAAGACACGGTGCGTGGGGCCGTGCGCCAGACCTCGGCGGGCAGTTATCTGTCGCTGGACCCTGCCGTGAGCAAACGGTTGGTGGAGAACATCAAGAAGGCGGTGGGCGACATCGGCGGTAACGCGCAGCGCCCGGTGCTGCTGACCTCGATGGACATTCGACGCTATCTGCGCAAGATGATCGAGCAAGACCTGTACGACTTGCCTGTGCTGTCCTACCAGGAGCTGACGCAGGAGATCAACATTCAGCCGCTCGCGCGGATCGATCTGTGAGCATGCGCATGTGGAAACAGATTGCTATAAAAAACATAGCTGTTACCGCTTATTCAACAAGCGGTAGACCCCTTTTTTCTTTGAAAAATTGGGGGCTGAATCGCTCAAACCTTGGTAAGACCTTCGTCCAGCGTGGCCGTGACGGCAAACAGGCTGAGGAAGCCGCTCATGTCGAACACCTCGCGCACCATGTCGCGCAGGCCCACCAGCACCAGCTTGCCCTTGGTGGTGCGCAGCTTCTTGCCCGCCACCAGCACCACACGCAGGCCGGCCGAGCTGATGTAGTCGAGGGCCGAGAGATCGAAAACCAGCCGTTGGATGCCGGCGTCCAATTGTTCGGTCACCACGCGCTCCAGCTCTGGCGAGCTGCTGCTGTCCAGACGGCCCCGAGGACGCAGGATGAGAATGTCGCCGCGGCGCTCCTGTTCGAGATTCATGGACGCGATCCTTCTGAAAGGGGGGTGGGAGAGAAGACGGGGCTTGGCGCATTGTATGGGCCTCTTTGCCATGAAGCCCGGATTCGGCGCCAGCAAGCGCGATACCGTGCAAGGGGGGCTCGATGAATGCAGCGGTAGAACTGCGCGTTCTCTCGGGGCGCCACGCGGGTGCCCGTGCGTTGCTCGCCGGTGGCGAACGCGTGGGGCCTGACGACGGCTGCGATCTCATCCTCACGGACCTGGGGCTGCCGCTGGACGTGGGAGCATGGGTCCAGATCGCTGCTGGGCATTGGTGGGTGCGCTCTACCCCTGAAGATGCCGCTTCCGCCGACACATCGCCCCCGTGGGTGGCCGAGCAGCCCTTGGGCAGTGCGGCCTATTTGGGGCAAGTGGCGGTAACGGTCAGCCTGGCGGATGCACCGTGGCAAGCGGTGCCACAAGGGTTGGCTCCCGTGGGGCCCACCTTGGAACCCGATGGTGATGCAGAGGCCACGGCGCCAACGGCAGGAGATGATGGCGGGCCTTCCTCCGGTGCGGACCAGGACCCGGTCATGCGGGCGGTGCCGCAGCAAGACGGCAACGCGCAGGCTGTGCCTGGAAGGGGCGGTGCTGCGGACGTGCTGCCGCGCGAGCCATCGGCGCCTGCCGTCAAGACAGGGCCGAGGCGCCGGTGGCATCCTGCCTGGATCATCGGCGCGGCGCTTGCTGCCCTGTTGCTCTCGGTGTTCTGGTCAGTGCTTCAAGGGCGCGCTGCAGCGCCCGCAGCCGTTGCGCCACTGGCGGCGGCGCCTGCGATCGATCTGGAACGCCAGCAGAGGCTGGTGCGCGAGGTCCAACTGGCCATTGCCCGCGTGGACCCCGCCTTGCGTTTGCGTATCGACGCCTTGCCCGCTGGCGGCGTGCGGGTGAGTGGATGGGTGGCCGACATCGCGCAATTGGATCGCTTGGCGGAGGGCCTGGCCGATGTCCGTCCCGTGCCCGCCCTGTCCGTGCGAACGGCCTCTGACTTGATGGACGACTTGATTGATGCGGGCGGCCCCGACGTCCAGGCCCTTCGGTACGAGTTGTTGGGCGAGGGGCGGGTGCGCGCGTACGGACTGGTCATGGCAAAGTCCGACCGTGACAAGGTACTGGCCCTGGTGCGCGCCCGCGTGCCGCCGGGGATCGACATCGTGGATGGCCTTCGCGTGGCATCGGACCAGGGTGGTGCGGTGCAAGAGTGGTTGCGCACGGCGGGCTTCGCTGGCGCCGAGGCACGCTGGGACGGCGAGCAAATGGTGGTTGGCCTGGATATCGGCAGCCAGGAACGCGCGCGGCTGGAGTCCGTGCTGGCCCGCCCCGCTACACCGCTTGCAGGAATCCCATTTGTGCTCCGCGCCCGCGAAGTGAGCCGTTCCGTGGCGCAGGCCCCGGCCCCTCCCGCCCATGCGAGCGCCGCGCCGTTGCCGTTTCGCATTCGCAGCGTGGTGGGCGGCGCCGTGCCGTACGTGGTGCTGGGCGATGGCTCCAAATTGCAGCCCGGCGGCCGACGGGCAGGCTGGCGGCTGGTGGCCGTGGAGCCCGACCGGCTGGTTTTTGACGGACCGCGCTCCTTGGTCGTGTTGCGATGAAGCTGCTGCTGCCCGATGCCCCTCTCTTGGCACCTGACGAGCCGCTCAGCGAATTGGAGGCCCGCCTGCGTGGCTCCAATGCGACGATCGCCCAGAAGGAGGCGCTGGACCGGATCGCCGCGCTCGAGCGGCGATTGCGTGCTGCGCTGGCCGAAGGCGTCCCGCCGGCAGACTATCCCGCACTGGCATCAGTGCTGGACGCTTGCCAGGCAGCGCGAGAAGTGTTGACAATGGTGGTGCCAAAGCCCTGACTGGGCCAAGACAACACCGATATTCTTTCTATCGTGTTTTCCTTTTCTTGATTCAGGAGCTTCTTATGCTGACCACTGGCGGTATCACTTTCAACTCCATCAACAACTCCATCTCGCAGGTCACGTCGCGCCGCGAGGCAGATTTGCAAAACACCATCAACAACCTGGGGGACAGCCCCAGCACGGGTGAACTGCTGGGCCTGCAGCAGCAGGTGCAGCAGTGGACGATGTTCACGCAAATCCAGAGCACCATCGTGAAGGAAGTGTCCGAAGCGATGAAGGGCGTGATTCAGAAGGCGGCCTGATCAAACGCCTGCCCCTCAGCCACCCGGCCTTTGGAGGGCTGATTGGTGAGGGGCGCGGGGCGTTGGCCGCGCCACGTATTCAGGCCCGAATCAAGGCCTCATAGCGCAGAGGTTGCGATACCGCGACGGCGTAGCCGGGCGCGGGGCCGATGCTCAATTGAAACGCAAAATCGGCGTGGCTGCGCGCTGGATCCGTGGGGGTGACCTGGACTCCAAGCGCGGGGTCGTTTGTCTGGAAGTTGTTGACCTGATCCCGTGTGTGCCGTACGCCAATCGTGACACCGCCCGCGGGGGACGACTGGATGTCGAACGTGGTGAAACCGTCCCCCAGTGGAATGCCAGGACGGCCATCTGGGCCATGGATTTTCAGATCACCGCGAACTATGGCATCCATCAGAGGGCCGAGCGATTGTTGGTTGGCGTATTGGCTGACCAGCATGTTCATGTGGGCATCTCCGCCGGTCAGGATGTTGAGTGCCTCTGCCGTGACCGCTGGGTCACTTTTTGGCGCAAACGTAGCGGCCCCCACCTGCACCGTCGAGCGGGACCAGTCTTTGTGCGCCTGTGTGCAGATGCTGGCTGCCTCTGAGGAGGGCGTCGTAATGTCCCGCGCACGTGAGAGCTGCGTGGCCTCCTGGTTGAACTGCTGGTTTGCCGCAGCCGAGAGCCGCCCTTCGAGGGGGCGCACGATATTGGCGGCGGGCTGAAGAGAAATATGGGTTTCCGCACCTCGCCGCTCAATGCCATGCATATCGGATTGCGCACCCAGCTTGGCCGTCGCATCGACCATGTCCTGGCGCACTTTAGCCACTTCACCCAGTATCTGTGCGTTGTTTTGCTGGCTTGCCATCGTTTCAATGCGGTCCAGCGCCTCGCGAAGAAAGGGCATGCCAAATTTATGAACCGATCGGCCCACGGCTTTTGAAGAGGCATCAATCACGCCGCTTTGGATGGCGTGATTCACCAGGTTGCCGAAAGGCTCGGCCACGTCGTCTTTCAGCGTACCTTTGTACACGTGCTCCTGGCGACGCATCTCCTCGCTCTCGCCCTGGAACCGGCTGCCGACGAAACTGGTGGCATGGCCGATGTTGCGGTCCAGTGCGCTGAAGAACCGCGCGATGCCCTGGACAACCCCCTGATGAGGCTCCTTGCGGAAGTAGGGTGGGCAACCGACGGACTCGAATTTCACGAACAGGTCCTGTGTGCCGTCGCGGGCTGCGAGCTTGTCAAACAGCATCGTGCCGCCCTGGCCGGGCAACATGTTCCGGTAGTCTTCGATGCCCCGCTGGGCTGGTTTGCTGGTGGGGATGAACCCTGCGATCTTGTGGGTCTCGGTATGGTCCACCCGCTCACTGAAGTGTGTAGACATGCGCGAATCCGCAGTAGGCGCCGCGCTCATGAAGCTGTAGATGCGATTGCCGGGGTCTTTCATCACAAAAGAGCCTGACGAAGACATGTCCGTGACCTTTTGCTCTCCGATGGTGGCGTGGTCCTGGCTCAGCTCGCGGTTGGCATTCTGCTGGGCAGCCGCGGCCATCATGTACCAGCCGAGGGCACGGGTGGTATGCACACTGCTGTCCACCTGCACGGGCTGGCCATTGACCTGCAGCGTGATGGGGGAGCCCCCTGCTGCCTGGTGGGCATGGGGCGTGCCCAGCGCCTGCGCAATGCGCTCACCTGTGGCCACGTGCTCCATGATCTGCTGGCGCGTCATGGGCGTTTTCTGGGCCTGGGCATGGGCCCACAGCCGGTCCTGCACGGTGGGGTTGTTCAGAACGCTGCCCTGCATGGGGGCTCGCAGTGGCGTGAGGTGAGGGTTGGCAATTTCAAATTTCCTGTCGAACTTTGGCTCCAGAATTTTCTCGTTGACGAGGCGGGGAATTTGCAGCAACGCACGAGTCACCCCCGCAACGGCCGCGACAGGAAGGGCAATCGGCGCCAGTACGATGCCAGCTATTACCTTGCCCGCCATCTTGAAGAAGCTCTTGGCCCGCTCGGCGTGCACGCTTGCGGCCTGTCGTTGCTGTCCGTCGCCCACCTGAATCTGGCGTCCTGCCAGCGCACCCATTCCGACCCGGGCTTGGCCAACGCCTTGCGCTGGGGCGCCGCCAGGGCCCTGCGGTATCTGGGCTGGGGCCACATGGCCCAGGTTCAGCGGGATATGTCCAATACCTTGACCGGGGATCGCACTCATGGCATCGCTCCTTGGCTGTGAGTGGTGGTTCAGGCGCGCAGGTCAAAGGAGGGAATGCCCCTCGCAAGCGAGCCATCGTCTTCGGGGGCTCCTTCAACGAAACCTTTCCAGAAGGATGCGGTGTCCACAAAACCATCCAGCAGCATGGCCAAGGCATCGCCGCTGAGCGCGGAGAGTGGCATGCGGCCGCTCAGGGTCACTGCGCCAGTTGCTTGCTGCACCCCCAGGGTGGCGCCGCCGGTGCCCACCCACAGGTTGTTGGCCTCCAGCAAAGTGCGGGCGATGCGTCCTAGGTGTTCCCCGCTGGGCGTGCCCAGCGCGGCAAAAAACAGCAGGTCTCCATCCACGGCGTCGCCGTCCAGTTGCAGTCCCACAGCCAGGCCATCGATCAGAACTTCTTCGGTACCGAGCAGTTCGTTGGCGTCGAGGCCCACGTGGTCAGCAAATTCGCGCAAGATGTTTTCATAGGATTTCGACATAGCGGCTTCTCTTTGAGGAGGGTGCAGGATGGCCCTGGGTCGGGGGCTCAGAGCATTTGGTAACCCGAACTCGTGGATCGTTCCATCCCGTCGCTATTTGGCGGCCGCCTGCGCCTCGACGTTGATGACTTCCGCCACATTGAGCAGCAGCATGGGTGGGTACAAGCCCAGTGCCTGGACAGTGCGCATGTTGATGAGCAGCGAGAAGCGCTGCAGTGTGGAGGCGGGAATGTCCTGCGGGGCTTTCTTCTCGACCAGGATCTGGCGGGCCATCGAGGCCGCGTATCGGCCGATGTTGGAGCCGTTGGAGAACAGGCCGAACATGCAGCCCGATTTCCGCACGATGCTTTCGGTGGCGCAGAAGGTGGGGAGTTTGTTGTCCAGGGCGGCGGCGGTCACGGCATCGCGGTGGGTGAATGCCAGAAAGGTGATGGGCCCGACATAGAGGATGTCGGCGCCACGTTCGGCCAGGTCTTTGACTTGCGGCGCAATCTGGCCAGGATCGGGGGCTCCGCTGGGCAGCAGCGGCAGAGCTGCCTCGACCACTTCGAAGTTCTGGGTCTTGGCCAACTCCTTGAGCCTGTCGCGGATGATGGCGGAGTTGGGCTCCACGGGGTTGTGCAGATAGCCCAGCTTGGCGAACGGCCGATAGGCGCGGATGGCATTGAGCTGCACGGGCAGCGGAGCCACATGGCTCACCCCGGTGACATTGCGGGCAGGCTTTTCCAGCGCTGGAATCAGCCCGGCACCCACCGGATCGGTGACTTCCGTGAAGACGATGGGAATGTCCCGGATCGGGTTGCCTGCGGGCTGATCGTAGCGCCCCGCCAGGGCCAGTGAAGTCGGCGTGCCCCACACATAGATCAGGTCTGGGTTGGCCGCCCGCACCCGGCTGCGCAGGTCGGGAATGTCGTCGGCCTTGCCTGAAAAGCGGATGTTCACGTAGCGTACCGGTACATCCTGGCGTTGCAGATAGCTGGTAAAACCCGCCTCGATGTTCTGCTCCTCCCGTGGAAGAACCATGGCCACGGTATAGCGGGCCGTGGCAGCTGCCGCAGCAGCGGCGGCACCAGATGGGACGGCGGCGGGCCCAGTTTGAGCATGCGCACCAAGGGCCATGGTGAGCAGCGCTGCGGCTTTGAATGCAGTGGAAACGATGGGCATGAATTTCTCCTGTGCGCTCAAGGACACCTTACGCCGCAGCCGCGCCTGTGCGCTGGACACGCAGGCCGACCAGCAGCGCCAGCGTGGCAACGGTCAGCAATACGCCAACGGCCACTACGGCGCCCGCGTAGCCAAAGGCTGTCACCGCGATGGCCGTCACAAACGGGGCAATGATGCTGCCACCCCGCTCGATCAGCCGGAAGGCCGCGAGCGCCTGTTCAGGGGTGGCCGTGGCTTTGCCGTCCGGTGGGTGCTCGAACACCTCGGTGGCCAGGGCAATCTGGGGGGAGGATTGCAGGGCCTGCCCAAAACCGAGCAATGCGCAGCAGGCAGCCATGCCCCACACGCCGCCCAGGGCAGGCAGTGATATACAGGCCAGCGCGCTCAGTACGCCACCGAGCACGATAAAGGGCTTGCGCTGGCCCAGCAGATCCGACCAATGGGCCACGAGCGTGGCCGTGGAGGCAAAGCACAGAAAATACAGCAGCAGGACGCGGCCAGCGACACCGGGCGGCTGTTGCAGTTCACTCATGTACAGCGGCACCACCACCGACAGAACCGTCACCGCTACCAGGCGACCCGGCAACGCCGAGCCCAGAATGACGCACACTGCGCGTGGTTCCCGCAGCACGGCCCAGTAGCCGCGCCATCCGCCAGCGGTGGCCAGGCCGCGTTGCACGGCCGGTGTTCCCATGGCGGCTTGGTCGAGCGAGAGGCGCATGGCGGTCACCAGCGCGGCGGCCATGCACAGCGCGCAGGCGGCGAAGCCTGCGACATCGCCCGCACGTGCGGCAATCATTCCGCCGAATGGCGGGCCGACGATGCCAGCTGCCACGATGGCGGCAGCCACTTCGGCCAACCCGCGGGCACGCTGCTGCGGTGGGGTGATCCGAACGATGGCCGTCTGCACCAAAATCAACGCCAGTCCGTAGGCTGCACCACCCGCAGCGCGCAGCGCGATCAGTGTCCAGGCATCTTTGGCCCAGGCTGTGGCCGCTAGCGCGAGCATGCCCACCAAGGCTGAGAGCATCAAACTCCAGCGTAGATCGAAGCGTTTGGCCAACGCCGGTCCCGCAGGTTGCGCCAGCGCCAGCGTGGCCATGAACGCCGCCACGGGGAGCCCGGCCACCATGGTGGGAGACAACGCCGCGTCAAACGGCCGCATCTCGCTGGCGAACACGGTAAAAAAGGGCCGCAGAAGCTCCTCGGACAAGGCCACCAGGAACACCGTCAGACGCAGCAGAGTCAGCTGCGAGGCCACCGCACCGGGCATGAGTGTGGGGCTTTCGTGCCCGCCACGGTGGTTGCCCGCAGCCTCCAGCAGTTGGGCGCGGCACTCCGCTGCGTCCCTGTCGTGTGCCTCTGCTGCGTCACGGACCACTGCATGCCGTTGCTGCCAGCGGCGCTGTACGCGCTGCCAGCTTCGGGCCTGGGCGTAGGCGGCCAGGGGGTACAGCAGGGATTTGCGCCACAGGCCGCGCGAGAGTTCACGCACCAGCACCGCGGCGATCACGAGCGCAAGCACCAGGTCCAGCAGCATGCCGCCCAGTTGGCGGTTTACGTAGTCGGCCGGATAGCCCACCACGACGTGGCCCTGCTCCTCGGCGACGCTCACGGAGCGCTGAGAAAACACGCTTTCGCTGTTTTGGCGCTGGTCTGCCGGCACATAGCCGCTCCAGGTGGTATGGCTTGCGGGCGCATCACCTTGCCGCAATGCCAGGTAGCTGAGCTCGGGGGCTTCTGACAACTGCTTTTTGAGCAATTCGTCCATGCCACTGAGGCTGCTCCAGGGCACGCCGACGGACAGTGCCCGGGCGATCTGCCCGGACAGCGTGCGCCCCACGGCATCGGCATTGGCCTGAATCTGCTGGGTGACAAATGGCCGCGCAGCCTCGCGGGCGATCCACACCATGGTGGACGGGGCCACCACGACGGCCAGCAGCAACGAGAGCCACAGGGCCTTGCCATACCCGCGCGGCCGGGGTGCATTGCGCTCGCGTTGCACGGACTCCATCACGAGGGTACCCCAGCGCATGAGCGCCCACCACGTGAGAAGCAGTGTGCCGACGATCAAGGGCAGGGCCTTGAGCATCATGTTGGCTGTAGCGTCGCGGGCCTGCTGCCTCACGGCGGTGGGGTCCAAGGCTGCCCAGATCGTGGCAGCGGGAGCACCCGTGGAGTCGAACATGGCCGCGCCAACGAAGACGCCGCGCCCGCTGGTGCGCACGCTGGGGGGCTGATTGGGTTTGCCACTGAGCAACGGCGCGTTCCAGCGGCCGTCGACGGCGTCGCGCAAGGTGCCATCGCCAGCCTGGGCAATGGGTTCGCCCCGATCGGTCTCCACGAAAACCGCACGCAAGGAGTTGTCCTCAGACTGCATACGCTGCAGCCGTTCCGCAAGCGATGTCTGGTCGGCAACGGCAATGCCGAACTGCATGCCTCTCTCCCCTTCGTCCGCCACATGTTGCAGCAGACGCACCACGCGGTCCTGGGCGAGTTGGGTGAGGAGTTGTTCGGTGCGCCATGCGATCAGCACAAGAGACAAACCGAACAGCGCCAGGGAGAAGATGGCAGCGAACACCAGGGATTCGCGGCGCAGTCGCGGTTTGAGCGCCGCCAGGTCGGCCGAGGCCGTGGCACTGTCTGTCGTATTGGGTGTGATGGTTTGGTCACTCATGGACGACACCTTTGGCCATGGGTGTGCGGGAGTCCATGCGTGCCCATGCACCCGCTTCGCTTTGCAATCTCCACGTTGTCGTGCAAACTTGTGCTCCGCTTTCGGAGTCCCAGGTTTGTCCTCGCCGATACCATTGACCCCTCCTTCTATCTCTCCGGATACCGCTTTCGCGCACTTCCCGGATCTGCGTACCCGCATCCTGTTGCCTGGCGACTACGCGGCGTGGAATGCCCTGCGTGATACGGTGATTGCAGCCCTGCCCAACCCCGACTTCTATGTGCGCGAGGAGGACGAGCAGCGGTTTTTTGATGTGCACACGCAGCCCTGCGGCGAAACCATTGGCGTGTTCGCGCACGATGCGCTGGTGGCGTATGCCATGGTGGGTTTCCCGGATGCGGACTCGGCAGAAAACCTTGGGGCGACCATCGGCCTGGAGCCAAGCTTTTATTCGAAGGTGACGCACTTGTCGAGCTGCATGGTGCTGCCCGCGTGGCGCGGGCGGGGATTGCAGCGCACGCTGTTGGCCGCCAGGCTGGCGCTGGCGCAGGCGCGAGGACGACCGCTGTGTATGGCCATGGTGTCCTTGCACAATCACACGAGCCGGCACAACCTGTTGCGCCAGGGCTTGCACATCGCATGGACCGGGGTGATCGACGGCCTGGAGCGCCATGTCGCGATGACCGACCTTGAGCGTGGCCTGCGTTTTGATATGGGAGACGAAAAGCTGTTGCGCAGTGACGATTTTTACGCGCTGCAGCAGGCTTGTGCTGCGGGATACACCGGCATTGGCGAAGTGCGCGATGCTTCGGGCGTACAACTGCGCTATGTCAGGCGCCTGGTTCATGACCGGGGCCCCTGGTAGGTAATGGCGACGACTGTGATGTCGTCTGCCTGGGCCGCGCCTGCTTCGAACGCGCGCACGGCCTGAACCACGCGTTCCGGCACACCTCCCGCGTGGCCTTTGTGCACGGGGTCTGCGCCCACGGCAACCATGGCTTCGAGCAGCGCAGCGTCTCCGAACAGCGTGCCTTCGGCGTTGTTCGCCTCCGTCACACCATCGGTATAGAGCAGCAGCGTTTCACCGGGCGACAGCACAACCTCGCCCTCGGTGTAATCCTGCCCTTCCATCACGGCAAGCGCCATGTTGGAGCCACGCCCAAAGAAGCTTGCCTGTCCGTCTTTCAGGCGAACCGGCGGGTTGTGCCCCGCATTCACGTAGGTCAGCCGACCGCTGCGCAGGTGCAGCACGCCGTAGAACACGGTGACGAACATCATCTGGTCGTTCTCGGCGCACAGTTGGTCGTTCAGCGCGGTGATGGTGGCGCCGGGGAGCCGAAGGAACAAGGCATTGCTCTTGAGCAGCGTGCGAGATATGGCCATGAAGAAGGCGGCGGGCACGCCTTTGCCCGATACATCGGCCACCACGATGGCCAGGTGCTCATCGTCGATCGGAAAGTAGTCATAAAAATCGCCGCCCACTTCCTTGGCCGGAATCATGGTGGCGGCGATGTCGATTTCGTCCGCGTCCGGCGCGGAGCGCGGCAGGATGGACAACTGCATCTGGCGCGCGATTTCCAGCTCTTGCTGCAGACTGGCCAGCGTGGCCTGCGTCTGCACGGCGGCCTGCAGCTCGCGCAGCAGCTTGAGCAGTCGGTTTTGTTGCGTGCTGACAAGGCCCGACATGCGGCCCAATATTCCCGCCAGTTCGGCCAACTGGTTGGTGTTGCTGCCTGGTTGTGCGGTGCTGCCTGTGCCTGTGCCTGTGGCTGTCGCAGGCGCCTCTGATCGTGTGCCCAGGGCCGTGAGGATTTCCTCGCGCGAGGCCGGGTCCAGGCTCTCGGCCAGCGAGCGCAACTGGTCGCGGATCAGGCGCTCTTGCTGATGCCGCGTCCGTATGCGCTCTTGCCGCAAGGTTTCCAGGTTCAGCAGCTCTGCGCGGATGGCGACCACGCCCCGTGCAATGGCGCCAGACTCATCCTCTGCCTCTTCCTCGCCATCGTCCAGCGATGCGTCGGTCGCTCCGTTGGCCAGTGCCTTGAGCACCCCCACAGAGCGGCTCAGAGGTTCCATCGCGTGTTGCATATAGGCGGCAAGGCCCATCACGACCAATACTGCAAAGAGCAAGGCGCCACCAGCAGCGGCCCAGTTGAAGAATTTGTCCGAGCGGTATTGCGCGGTCACGTCCTGCATCCACACGAGCGCGCCCACCACGCGCTTGTCTGGATTGAGCACCGGTTGGCTGACGAGTTGCAGTGCGCCCTGGCCCGCAGTGCCAGATGTTGGTAGCGGCATGATCAGTGCCTGCGAGGACCGCATGGGGATGACGGTGCCGGTGGCCGCAAGGCTGCCAGGCTGGGTGCCCAGCGTTTCCTTGCCGCGCATGTTCACGAGGAATACCTCCCCACCCAGGTAGGCCGCCAGCTCTGGCAGCCTTTGCGCCACATCCTGGCCAATGGCCAGTGCCCCCCCTTCAAAGCCACGCACCAGCACCCAGTCGTACTGCCGTGGCGCGACCTGGCTCAGCCCACGGATACCCGCCGGAGCATTCATGGCCGCTTTCACCCAGCCGGATTCGGCCAGCGGTTGTGGGTCAAAGCCGGGCTCGGTGGTGGACAGGAGGGCGCCACCGGGCCCCAGGATGTCAATGCGCAGGCCGGGAGCCTGGCGCACGGCGTGGGCCAGCAGCGTGTCGATGCGCTGCTGAGCCCCCGGGGCCTGAAGATTGCGGAACGGCGGTTCGTCCAGCAGCCGCCGTGCCAACGCATCCTGCCTGTCCAGGCTTTCGTTTTGCAGCTTGTCCCACGCAATCCGCTGGCTCTGCAGCAAGG
Organism: Acidovorax sp.; assembly: GCF_027492855.1. Classification (GTDB taxonomy): domain Bacteria; phylum Pseudomonadota; class Gammaproteobacteria; order Burkholderiales; family Burkholderiaceae_C; genus Acidovorax. Next base: position 16,909 of record NZ_JAPUDY010000022.1, on the reverse strand, counting down.
CGTCGTTGTAACGCTGCTCCCAGCGCTGCTCTCCGAGCCAGCCCATCACGCCCAAGGCGGCCATCAGCAAGGCCATTGCCAGCAGGAGGATGAGCATGATGCGCCGCTTAAGCTGCATCGTCATCCTTACGGCCCGGCTCCCAGGGCTTTGGATGGGGCTCAAGGCCCCAGCTTGTCATGATCGCCAACGTGGCCACCAGCCCCAGGGCCGTGGATGAAAGTCCGGCTGCTGCAAGGCCCGCAGCCAGCAACGCGCCGATGGCGGCTCCACACAGGGTGACCGAGGCCGAAATATGCAGTGTGCGCTGCGTCGATGTCACGGCGGTTCCGAGCAGATAGGCGGTGAGAAGGGTGGCCACCCACAGGGCCGGGGCCTGCCACACCGTGGCTTCTGGCAGTGAGAGCGCCAGCGCTTGCAGGGCTGCGGCTACGGCGATGGCTGCGGCTTTGTGGCGCCACCTGCGCAAAGGGGCGAGCAGGCCGGACAGCACCCCCACGCCCAGTACACAAGTGATGGTGGCACTGCCCAGGCTGGGGGGCAGGGCCGTGGTGGCCATCCAGCCTTGAACCATCAGCAACCCCGACGCTGCAGCGATCCCGGAAGCGACCACCCATGCAAGCGCACCGGAGGCTTTGTGTGTGGCTGAAACGGATGGCCGATCGTGATGGCGTATGCCTATGCGATGCCGCCAGGGGCTGCGTGGCTCGTTCCAGCGCAGCAGCAGGAAGCCAATGCACAGCGCGGGCAAGGTCAGCGCCAGCACGCCATATCGCTCGCCCAGCGCGGAGAATGCGATGGCCCCCAGTGCTGGCCCCAGCCAGATGGTTGCACCCACCCAGGCGCTCATCGCCGCCCTGGGCCAGCGGGGCATGGCGTGTTTGAAGTCCTGGCGGCGGGGGGCTTTCTCCACCATCAGGCAGACTGTCAATGCAGCACCCGCCAGTGCACCGCACCACAGGGCCGCGGCCACCAGCATGTGCTGGAGTTCATAGCCATCCAGCGCACCCGATGCCAGGGCGAGCGCGAGCACCACCAACCCCGCGCTGGTAGAAAAAAGAACCGACAACACGGACCAGCGCTGTCTTTGGGTGACCCATGCCGCAAGAGCCGCGGCCATGAGGAAGCTGCCTGGAATGAGGGCCATTCGGTACGGCGGCCACTCGACGCGGGTGCTGGCGAGTGCAGTCATCAGCCCGAGGATGGCGGCGGCGGCCATGGTGATCATCAGGCTGATCCAGAACGATTGCGCTTCTGCGGCGACCACCCGCACTGGGCGCAATCCATGCTCGGCAAAGTGGTGGTCGCCCAGGGCGTTGGCCAGCAGCATGTCCAGGCGCTCGCGCCGCTGCGCCTGGGGCTCTGTTTGCCGCAGTGACGCGATGAGTCGGCGCACGCGGGTGAGTGTTTCGTGTACGCCCCGCACAGCATGGCCCAGTTGCTGTGCGCGCAGATCAAACCCGCGCCGGTGCGGTAGCACTATGGAATGGTCATAGTGCCCGCTGGCGATGGCCCGCGTGGCCAGCCGCACCGCGTGGTTGCGCAGCTTCACCCCCTGGGCCTCGGAGAAGCGGGCGGCCAGGAAAGCCAGCGCAGCCAACAGGAGCACAGTGGGCAGCAGCAAGATGGCTGCAGAGCGTGCAAAAGGACCTGCACCGGTTTCCCGCAGCGTGAGGCGCACGGTGCCTTGGAGGGCCTCGTGCGCCATGACGGGGGCGTCCGCCACGGTGCCATTGGCGCTTCGGGCGGGTTGCTCGCGCTCGGCAGACCACAGCACCTTGTCTGGCCCTTGCAGCAGCGCAATCGACTGGATATCGGCGTGGGCGCCCAGCCGCTGGTTGAACAATGCCTCAACCCCGACCAGGGCGTCCAGGGGAATACCGATGTCCAGCGCGTGACCGATGCGCTGGCTCAGCGAGTCGGCCATGAGCTGGGCACGCACGCGCTCACTCTCCTGGCGCATTCCGCGCAATTGTTCATGGGTGTTCCAGGCGAGCACTGCGGCGGCGAGCAGCAGCAGAACGAGGGCGATGCAGCCCAGCCGCAGCGATGCGCTGGGGCGGCGGCGACGTCGGCGTGGGCTGTTCATTCCCGGTGCTCGCTTTCGTCCAGCCGCGCGAGGCAGTCATCCAGGCGTTGGCGCGCAGCTGCGGATTGGCCCAAGGCCTGCGCCAGGCGGCCGGTGCGCTCGTAGGCGAGCCTGCGGTACTGCGGGCCCAGGGCCCAGCGCGCCGCGCCCCAGCCCACCAGCACGACCAGTACGAAGATGGCCAGCGTGGTGAGCAAAATCGGATGGAACAGCTTGCTGTGCAGCGAGCGCGCATCGATCCCCAGCAATGCGGGTGCCGAGGCGGCATAGCTGGTGCTGATATGGCCCACCACTTCCCCGAATGCGTTGTGCAGGGGCAAGCCCATCACGGCTTCGGTGCCGACCTGCGCCACCCACATGTGGTCGCCACGGGCGCCAGCCTCGGCGGCTTGGGCCACCCGCGCGTGCAGCGGCTCGCCGATGGCCCCCCGGTCGGTGCTGAACAGCGCAATGCCCGCGCGATCCACCACGTCGATGGCATGCAATTGCTGGTCGCTGGCCAGTGCCTTTTCCAGCCGTGACGGAACGGCGCGGTGGTCCGGAAGGTCCAGGCCCAGTGCGAGATCGCCTTCTATCGACTCTTGCAGGCCCGCCAGCGTGAGCGAGAGCCGGGCACGCTGCGTTCCTTGCTCCTCCTGGGTCCGGATGTTGAGCAGCAAAAATGCGATGAGCAGCACGCCTGCCAGCACGATCAGCAGCCACAGGCCAGCCAGCTCCCACAACGCCGCAAAACTTGGCGCCTGGCCCGAAGCGGCGGCTGTCGACGCAGGGTGAGCGTTGGATGGGTGAGGGGCTCGGCTCATGCCACAATGCTTCGGCGAGTGCGCGGGCCGGACAGAGAACGACGGCGCGTGCTGATGTCCATAGCCCCTACCGGCGCATGCTGTCTATGAACCATTCGGCTGAACTGCACTGCACCCTGTCTGGAACCGTCGCGGAACTTCCTGCATTCTTCGAGCGCATGGAAGACTGGGCAGCGGAGCACGGTGCGCCGTTGCCGCTGGCGTCTTCCTTCGGCCTCATGCTGGATGAGTTGTTGACCAACGTGGCCACCCATGGCTACCGAGGGCAGGGCGGGCCGGTGTCCGTGCAGCTCGTTTTTAGTGCACCGGCCACCTTGAGCGCCGTTCTGCGTGACGAAGGGCCCGCCTTTGACCCCACCACGCTGGTGGCTGCCGATGTCGATGCGTCGCTCGAAGACAGGCATATCGGTGGGCTGGGCGTGCATTTCGTCAAGAGGTTGGCGGATCGCTTCGTTTACCGCCGAGATGGTGTGTTCAACGAAGTCCTGGTTTCACGCACATTGGGTGTGTAGTGGCCTGGTGGGTGGGGCTTGTAGCAAAGTGTACTGGCGTATCATCCTTTGTGCCCAGCGCCGTGTGCACAGGGCTCGCCATCCAAGCGCCGGGATGTGAAACACGCTTCCCCTTCTCATTTTTTCCTCCAGCAGCATTTTTGGTTCCATGTCCGATAGCCACGCGCCCAGCTTGATCGCCGACTTGGGTGCGGCCATTGGTATCCCCACGTTGCGCGCGGATGCGCAAGGCTGCTGCCGGTTGCTTTTTGATGGTGACCGGGCCGTGGAGCTGCGCTGTGCGCCTGCCCAGGGGCGTTGGATACTGTCCTGTGCGTTGCGCGGGCAACGTGTGGAAAGTGCCGGGCTGCAGGTGTTGATGCAGGGCAACCACATGGGGGCCGGGTTTGGCGGGGGATGGTCGGGGGTGGATGCCCTGGGCCTGGCTGTGGTTCATCTTCCGCTGGTTTTGTCAGAGGCTTCGGCCAGTGCCATGCTCAATGCCATCGAGTTGCTGCTGAACCACGTAGAGCGCTGGGAGCAGCGACTGCAAGAGGCCGCGCCCGCTGCGCCTGACAGGCGCATGGCGGAATGGGCGCAGCGGATCTAAGCCAGAGCGCCGCGTGCTCAGGCGGTGGAAGGCGGGTTTATTCTCCGTCCTCGTCGCCGACGACGGGGCGGTCCGGTAGTTCGTTGCCCAGGCTGCTGCGCTCTGCATTCGTTTTGTCCGGCGGGAAATGTTGTGCCAGCAGTGCCGACACACCGGACAGCGCCTGCGTCAGCCCTTCCTCGTAGCCCCCTGAACGAAAGGCGCTGCCCATGGCCGAGACCATGCCCTGCCAGGTGCCGGGCGGCACGCGCTGCGCCAGTCCCCGGTCTGCAACGATCTCGATGGCATGTTCCGCAAGCAGCAGATAGATCAAAACGCCGTTGTTGTGCTCGGTGTCCCACACACGCAGCTTGCCGAACTGGGTCACTGCGCGGTCGCGGGCGCTGGCATCGCGGCGGATGTAGGACAGTGGCAGCCCCGCTTCCACACAAATACGAATCTGGCCCGTGTGTTGGCGCTCGCTTTCCGCCACGCGGTGCGCCAGGCGGTCGAGCAGCGCGGGGGGGAAGGCGCTTCGCAAACTGCCATCCGCCCATCGATGGCGTGCAAGGCGCAGCAGGCGGTGCCACAGGGAATAAGTACGTTTCGCCATCTTCACCAATCCCCCGACGCGCCGCCGCCACCAAAGTCGCCGCCACCGCCCGAACTGAATCCCCCGTCGTAGCTGCCGCCGCCTCCACCACCAGAGCTCCAACCGCCCAAGCCCCCGGATAGGCCACCACCCCGGCCCAGGCCCGTGGCGCCGCTGCTGCCGCCAAAGATCCAGGTGTAGAGCAGGGCGATCACGCCCGCCCCCACAGACAGCAGCAGGCTGGAGGTGAACACAAACGCCAGCGCGCCCACGCCGCCGCCCACCAGCAGGCCACCCAGGCCGCCGCCAAAAATGCTGCGGGCCAGGGGGCCGGCCACCATCACCCCAAAGAACAGGAAGATGGCCATGTCTGTCCAGCTGAATTCATCGGCGTTGCTCTGGCTTTGCCTTTCGGTGCTTTGAACCGGCGCGGGAAGCGCCTCGCCAGCGATACGGGCGCTCAGCTCACCCACGGCAGCTTTCAGGCCCCCGGCATAGTCGTCTTGCCGGAACCGGGGCTTCATGGCCCCGTCGATGATGCGGGCCGCCGCGATGTCGGGGATGGCCCCTTCGAGCGTCTTGGCCACTTCGATGCGCATCTTGCGATCGTTTTTGGCCACCAGCACCAGCACGCCGTCGCCCACGTCGCGGCGGCCGATCTTCCACTGGTTGCCGATGCGGTTGGCGTAGGCGGCAATGTCTTCAGGGGCGGTGGTGGCCACCATCAGCACTACCACCTGGGCGCCCCGGCTTTGCTCCAGGGCGGCCAGTTGCGCCTCCAGGGCCTGGGTGTCTGCCGCGCTGAGCGTGCCCGTCTGGTCGATGACGTGGCCGGTGAGGGCGGGCACGGGCTGCAGCGCGCCCTGCGCCCACGCGGACCAGGGTACAATTGCTATAAAAAATATAGCTGCTAGCGCTTGTCGAATAAGCGCTAAAGGCATTTTTTGCTCAAAATCCGTTGATGCTCTGTGTGGCCGCTCAGGGCTTGGGCTTGGAGGCTGAGAAGTCCACCGTGGGAGGTGTGGAAATCTGCGCCTCGTTGGCCACGGTGAAGCTGGGCTTGGGCGCGTAGCTGAAGGCCATGGCCGTCAGGTTGGTGGGAAAGCTGCGTGCCAGCACGTTGTAGTCCTGCACCGTCTGGATGTAGCGGTTGCGCGCCACGGTGATGCGGTTCTCGGTGCCTTCCAGCGTCACGCGCAGGTCACGAAAGCCCTGGTTGGCCTGCAGGGTGGGGTAGCGTTCGGATACCACCATGAGGCGCGACAGCGCCCCCGACAGCTCGCCTTGCGCCTGCTGGAACTTGTTGAACGCCTCGGGGTTGTTCAGGGTTTCGGGCGTGACCTGGATGGCCGTGGCCTTGGCGCGCGCTTCGATCACACGGGTCAGTGTTTCTTGTTCGAAATTGGCCTCGCCCTTGACGGTGGCGACGATGTTGGGCACCAGGTCGGCCCGGCGCTGGTACTGGTTGAGCACTTCGCTCCAGGCGGCCTTGGTCTGTTCGTCCAGGCGTTGGAAGTCGTTGTAGCCACAGCCAGTGAGCCCCAGCGTGGCGGCCAGCAGGGCGCCGAGGGCCAGAAGACGTTTTGTCATCATCAACATCATGGTGGGGTTTGCCAAAAAAAGGGAATGGGGCGACTGTGCCAGAAACCGGCGTGCGCCGGAAGCGGGCGGCCAACCGGTTCGAAGGCCCTGCACAATAGACAAGACAATAGCCGTTTGAACGCCGTCGCGGCCACGCCCGGCACACTCTTCTGAACCACCATGCCCCGCGCCCCATCCAAAGCAGTCACCCTCGGCGGTTCGTCGGACGAAACCGAAGCCACGTTTTACGAAGCCCTGCAGCGCGGCGACATCGAGCTGCTGATGTCGTGCTGGGCGGAAGAAGATGACATCGTCTGCGTGCACCCTGGCGGGCCGCGCCTTTTGGGGGCGGGTGCGATCCGGGCGGCGTTCGAGGCCATGTTTTCCAATGGCACCGTGCGTGCGCGGCCGGTGCAGGTGCACCGGGTCGTGGCCTTGTCGAGCGCCGTGCACAGCGTGGCCGAGCAGGTGGAGGTGATGCTGCCCGATGGTCTGCACCTGGCGGTGGTGTTGGCCACCAACGTGTACCACAAGACCCCTGAGGGATGGCGCATGGTGGCCCACCATGCCAGCCCCGGCACCGCGCCGGACGCGCAGGTGGCCGATGCGCAGCGGCCCGTGTTGCACTGATCACTTTGTAGCGCTGAATTTTGAATCTTTTTGTGCCCTAGCGCTTATTCATCAAGCGCAAGAAGCTATGAAATATGTAGCACCCCGTTGGCTCCCCGGTGGCCAGCTCCAGACCATCTGGCCCGCTTTGTACGCGCGCCGCGCGCTGGGCGCGCGGCCCGAATACCGCCGTGAGCGCTGGGACACGCCGGACGGGGACTTTGTGGACGTGGACTTTCTGCAAGACGGCGTGGCGGCTGCGCTGCCACGGCCGCTGCTGGTGGTGTTCCATGGCCTGGAGGGTTCCTCGCGCAGCCACTACAGCGAGGCCTTTGCCGACCTCGCACGGGAGCACGGCTGGGCCTGCGCCTTGCCGCACTTTCGGGGCTGCAGCGGAGAGATCAACCGTGCGCCCCGCGCCTACCATTCTGGCGACCATGCCGAAATCGGCTGGATGCTGCAGCGGCTGCGGGCCGCGCACACCGGGCCGCTGATGGCGGTGGGGGTGTCGCTGGGCGGCAATGCGCTGCTGCGCTGGGCCGCCGAAGTGGGCACTGACGCCGCGCGCAGCGCCAACGCAGTGGCGGCCGTCTGCTCGCCCATAGACCTGGCCGCTGGCGGGTTGGCGATTGGCCGGGGCTTCAACCGGCAGGTCTATACCCGCATGTTCATGCGCACCCTGGTGCCCAAGGCCCTGCAGAAGCTGGCGCAGCACCCCGGCCTGTTCGACCGCCAGGCGCTGCTGGCGGCGCGCGACCTGTATGCGTTTGACAACGTGTTCACGGCCCCGGTGCACGGCTTTCGCAACACCGAGGACTACTGGCTGCGCGCGTCCGCCAAGCCCTTGCTACACCGCATCCGCATCCCCGCACTGGTGGTCAACGCACGCAACGACCCGTTCGTACCAGCGGCCAGCCTGCCCGGCGTGCGCGAGGTGGGGCGGCATGTCACGCTCTGGCAGCCGCAGCAGGGCGGGCATGTGGGCTTCCCGCGCGGGCGCCCGCCGGGCCATGTGCGCGCCATGCCCGACGCCGTGGGGCGCTGGCTGGCCGAGCATGCCGGGGCCGGGCAACTGCAGGGAGGACAATCGGCCCATGGATGACATCGTCAAACAGGCGCTGACCAAGTGGCCCAACGTGCCCGACTGCTACGGCTGGCTGGGGCTGGATGCGCGCGGCCGCTGGTATTTGCGTGACGACGCCACGCAGGCGGCGGGGCCTTTTCCGGCGAGCAAAGGGGAGCTGCTGCAGCACGACAAACTCCTGGCGTTCATTGCCCGCAACTACGAGTGTGATGGCGAGGGGCAGTGGTTTTTTCAGAACGGCCCCCAGCGCGTGTATGTGGAGCTGGAGGCCACGCCCTGGGTGTGGCGCCTGCAGGCACAGGTGGGGGGTGACGGCTCTTGCTCCGTGATGAGCCACACCGGTCGCCAGGCTGTGGTGCAGGGCTGCCTGGTGGATGCACAGGGCCGCGTGTACCTTTGCTCGGACATAGGGCTGGGCTTGGTGCACACCCAGGATGTGGCCCTGGCCGCTGAGGCGGTGGAGGCCGGGCTCTGGACCCCCCAAGAGGTGCGCGCCGAGGAATTGCCCGAGCGCTTTGGCTACGCCATGAGCCCGTTCGCGCGCCGGGGTGCGGCCAGGCCATAACCTGGCCGCCTGCCTCATCCGCTGACGGCGGGCACAAAAAAGCCGGTCATGCAGACCGGCTTTTGGATTGAAACCCCTCCGTGTTGCGGCACACCCAAAACGGACGCCGCCGGGGGCTGCTGCTTACTTGGCGGAGGCGGCCATGAACTCGACCGCTGCGCGCAGGTCGGCGTCCGATGCCTGGGTGCCAGCGCGCGGAGGCATTGCGCCCTTGCCCTTGACTACGCTGGTGTACAGGGCGTCGATGCCTGCTGGCAGGCGGCTGGCCCATGCGGCCTTGTCGCCCAGCTTGGGGGCACCCGCAACGCCTGCGGCGTGGCACACCTGGCAAGCCTGTTTGTAAAGAGCTTCTCCGGCGCCTGCTGCTGCGGCAACGGCGGGCGCGGCAGCAGCGGGGGCTGCCGCCGCAGCAGGAGCTGCTGCAGGTGCGGCTTCGGCGGCCGGGGCGGCTGCTGCGGGGGCTGCCGTGGCATCTGCAGCCGGGGCTGCGGCTCCAGCAGCGGCCGGTGCAGCGGGTTCCGCAAATTTGGCGCCACCGGCATTGGCCATGTAAGCCGCAGCACGGGCGATTTCGGTGTCGTTGAAGTCACCGCCACCCTGGGGAGCCATGGCGCCCTTGCCCTTCAGCGCGGAATGGACCAGGGCTTCAAAACCGGTCTTGATGCGCGCAGACCAGGCAGCGGCGTCGCCCAGCTTGGGAGCCCCTGCGGCGCCCGTAGCGTGGCAGGCCGCGCATTGGGCCTTGTACACGTCTTCGCCGCCTTTGAGGGGGCGGTTGGCATCGCGAACTTCCACCATGCCCACCTTCTGGATGCGCTCGGCAATGGCTTTTTCGGGGTTGACCGCACCGGCGGCAGGTTTGTCAGCCGACGTCACGTAAAGGACCAAGCCAATGATGGCAAAAATCGGAATCACAAACGAGAAAAAACCGGCCAGCAACAGTTGCTTAGGGGTTTTGATGGGGCCGGTGTGCGCTTCTTCGTGGTGGTTGTCGCTCATGTCGTCCTCAGGGGAGTATCGGGGGCTTTGATGTAATCAACCTTAAATTATATCTGCGGGTGCGGTTGATCCTGCGCCTTGGGGACGAACGTGGCGTATCAGGCAACGCCCGGCGCCCCTTGGTACAGGGGCGCCGTGGCCCGTCAGGCGGGGCTCTTGCCTATGGACTCGGGCGCGCCGCCGCCCAGGGCCTTGTACAGCATCACCTGGTTTTGCAACTGCGCCAGCCGCACCTGCACCACGGCTTGCTGGGTGGCGAACAGCGAGCGCTGGGCGTCCAGCAGGTCCAGGTAGCTGGACACGCCATTGCGATAGCGCAGATCCGCCAGGCGCAGCCGCGCGGCTTCTGCCGTGGCCTGGCTTTGCTGGGCCTGGGCCTGCTCACCCAGGGTGGCCTGGCCCGCCAGGGCGTCCGACACCTCGCGGAACGCCGTCTGGATGGCTTTCTCGTACTGTGCCACCGCAATGCTGCGGCTGGTTTGGGAGATTTCGAGGTTGGCCTGGTTGCGGCCCGCGTCAAAGATCGGCAGCAGCAGAGACGGCGCGATGGTGAACCCCCAGGAGCCGCTCTTGAACAGCCCCGACAGTTCACCGCTGGCCGTGCCTGCCTGTGCCGTCAGCGAGATGCGTGGGAAGAACGCAGCCCGCGCCGCGCCGATGTTGGCGTTGGCGGCGATCAACTGCTGCTCGGCCTGCCGGATGTCCGGGCGGCGCGTGAGCAGGTCAGACGGCAGGCCTGCAGGCAGTTGCGCCATCGCGGGGGCGTCGGCGAGCTTGCCGCCAGACAGGCTTGCGCGGACATCGTCGGGCAGGGCCTGGCCCAGCAGCAGGACCAGGGCGTTTTCGTCGAGCGCACGCTGGCGCTGCTGCTGCGCCAGCGTGGCGCGGGCAGCCGCCGTCAGCGATTCGGCCTGGCGGAAGTCCAGCTCGGATGCCACGCCGGTATCCAGGCGCATCTTGGTCAGGCGCACCGACTCGTCGCGCGAGGCGAGCGTTTGGCGCGACAGGTCCAGCAGCTCTTCGTCGGCGAGCAGGGTCAGCCAGCCGTTGGCCACGGCAGCCACCAGGCTGACCTGGGCGGCGTTGCGGCCTTCCTCGGTGGCCAGGTACTGGGCCAGGGCTTGTTCCTTGAGGCTGGCGATGCGGCCAAAGAAGTCGATCTCCCAGGCCGAAACGGCCAGCCCGACGCTGAACGAATTGGTCAGGTCGCCGGTGCCCGCGGCTGGCGAGCGGCTGGCATTGGCGCCGAGGCCAACGCTGGGGTACTGGTCGGCCCGGCGCACCTGGAATGTTGCGCGCGCTTGCTCGATGTTGAGCACGGCCACCCGCAAATCGCGGTTGTTGGCCAGGGCCACATCGATCAGTTGGCGCAGCCGGGCGTCGGCAAAGTAGTCCTGCCAGGGCGCAGCAGCCGCCGCGCTCTGGGCCGCACCGGCGGTGGCCGGGGCCATCGCGTAGGTGGTGGGCACGGGGGCGGCGGGGCGCTCGTAGGTGGGGATGAACGAGCAGCCTGCCAGCAGCGCTGCCGCTGCGAGTGCCAAAGGTGTGCTGCGGCGATTAATCATGGATTCCAACTCCTGCTTCTTCTGCGTGACGGCGGTTCATTTCTTGCTGGCGTGCGCTGCCCTTGAACAGGCCGCGCACCACCACAAAGAACACGGGCACGAAGATCACGGCCAGTACGGTGCCGGTGATCACGCCGCCCAACACGCCGGTGCCGATGGCGCGCTGGCTGGCCGATCCGGCCCCCGACGCGATGGCCAGCGGCACCACTCCCAGCCCGAACGCCATGGAGGTCATGATGATGGGGCGGAACCGCAGGTGGGCAGCCGCCAACGCCGACTCGATCACGCCCTTGCCCTGGGCCTGCAGGTCCTTGGCAAACTCGATGATCAAGATGGCGTTCTTCGCCGTCAGGCCAATGATGGTGATCAGGCCCACCTGGAAGTACACGTCGTTGGCATAGCCGCGCAGCAGCGTGGCCAGCAGCACACCCAGCACGCCCAGGGGCACCACCAGGATCACAGCCAGCGGGATCGACCAGCTTTCATACAGCGCTGCCAGGCACAGGAACACGGCCAGGATGGCGAAGCTGTAGAGGATCAGCGACTGCGATCCAGCCAGTTTTTCCTCGCGTGACTGGCCCGTCCACTCGAAGCCGAAGCCTGCGGGCAACTGGCCTGCGAGTTTTTCCATTTCGGCCATGGCGGCACCGGTGCTATAGCCAGGAGCGGGAGCCCCCGAGATGCGCATGGCCGGATAGCCGTTGTAGCGCACGGTCTGTTGTGCGCCGTTCACCCAGCGGGTGGTAGCAAAGGTCGACAGCGGTATGGGTTTGCCCTGGCTGTTGGTGGCGTTGATTTTCAGCAGATCGTCCGGCTGCATGCGTGCAGGAGCATCGGCTTGCACCACCACACGCTGCAGACGGCCCTGATTCGGGAAGTCGTTTACATAGCTGGAGCCCAAGGCCGTGGACAGTGCCGAGTTGATGGCCTCAAACGGCACGCCCAGGGCATTCGCCTTGTCGCGGTCGATGTCGATCTGCAATTGCGGCGCGTCTTCCAGCCCCTCGGGGCGTACCTGGGTCAATACCTTGCTTTGCGATGCCATGCCCAGCAACTGGTTGCGGGCCCGCACCAGGGCTTCGTGCCCAGCGCCTCCACGGTCTTGCAGGCGGAACGTGAAGCCGCTGGCGTTGCCCAGTTCGGGAATCGGCGGCGGACTCAACGGGAAGATGAACGCATCGCGGATGCCCATCAGCCCGCCGAATGCGCGGTCGGCAAGATTCTGCGCCGACTGGCCGGGGCCGTGGCGCTCGCTCCAGTCCTTCAGGGTCACGAACGCAAGGGCTGCGTTCTGTCCCTGGCCGGAGAAGCTGAAGCCCAGCACACCCACCATGCTCTGCACTTCGGGCTGTTTCAGGATGAAGTCTTCCACTTGCTCCATCACGGCCAGCGTGCGCTCCTGGGTGGCGCCCGGAGGCAGTTGCACGTTGACGATGATGTTGCCCTGGTCTTCGCTGGGCAGGAACGAGGTGGGCAGGCGCATGTACACCACGGCCACCGCGCCAACGATGGCGGCGTAGATGACCAGGTACCGTGCTGCCCGCTTGAGTATTCGAGCCACCACGCTTTCATAGCCCTTGGCTGCGCGCGAGAACCCTCGGTTGAACCAACCGAAGAATCCGCCCTTTTCGTGGTGATGACCGGCTTCTACTGGCTTGAGCAGCGTGGCGCACAGCGCAGGGGTCAGCGACAAGGCCATGAAGGCAGAGAAACCGATGGACGCGACCATCACCGCCGAGAACTGGCGGTAGATATTGCCGGTGGATCCCGCAAAGAAGGCCAGTGGTACGAACACCGAGATCAGCACCACGGTCACGCCAATGATGGCGCCCGAGATTTGCTGCATGGCTTTGCGCGTGGCCTCCAGCGGGGGAAGGCCTTCCTCGCTCATGATGCGCTCGACGTTCTCCACCACCACGATGGCATCGTCCACCACGATACCGATCACCAGCACCATGCCGAACATGGTCAGCACGTTGATCGAGAAGCCCAGCGCCAGCAGCGTGGCGAACGTGCCCAAAAGGGCAATAGGCACCACGATGGTGGGAATGATGGTGTAGCGCCAGTTCTGCAGGAACAGGAACATCACCAGGAACACCAGCGCAACGGCTTCCAGCAGGGTGTGGGCAACCTGCGTGATGGAAATGTCCACGAAGCGCGAGCTGTCGTAGGGGATGCTCCATTCCACACCCGCAGGGAAGTAACGTGCAAGCTCATTCATCTTGCCGCGCACGGCCTTTGCGGCTTCAAGGGCATTGCCGCTGGGCGACAACTGCACGCCGATGCCCACGGCGGGCTTGCCGTTCAGGCGGGCGGCGGTGGCATAGCCCTGGCCACCCAGCTCCACGCGTGCCACATCCTTGATACGCACGGTGGAACCATCGGTGTTGGCGCGCAGAACGATGTTGCCGAACTGCTCTACGCTGGAGAGCTGGCCGTTGACCACAACCGTGGCCGCGATACCCTGCCCCGCAATGTTGGGTAGATCGCCGATCGTGCCGCTGGCCACCTGCGCGTTTTGGGCGCGGATAGCCGCGGTGATCTCTGCGGCCGAGAGGTTGAAGCTCATCATCTTGGCGGGGTCGATCCAGATGCGCATGGCGCGCTCTGTGCCAAACAGCTGCGCCTGGCCGATGCCATGCAGCCGCTGCAGCTCGGGCACGATATTGCGCGACGCGTAGTCGCCCAGGGCCACCGTGTCGATCGTCGGATCGGAGGACGAGAGCATGGTGAACAGCAGGAAGTTGGAACGCGACTTGTCCACGCGCACACCCTGTTGCGTCACTGCCGATGGCAGGCGCGGCGCTGCGCGAGAGAGCCGGTTTTGTACATCCACCTGGGCCAGGTCGGCGTTGGTGCCGGGCTCAAAACTCAGGGTGATGCTGCCCGAACCGTCGGCTTGGGCCACCGATTCCATGTAGATCAGGCCGGGCGAGCCGTTCATCTCGCGTTCGATCACCGACAACACGCTGTCTTCAAGCGTTTGCGCGGAGGCGCCGGGGTAGGCCGCATTGATGACGATGGCGGGGGGCGCCACCGGCGGGTATTGGGCGATCGGTAGCTGCGTGATCGCCACGCCGCCCATCACCATGATGAACAGGGCGATCACCCATGCAAAGATGGGGCGGTCAATGAAAAATTTTGCCATGCTGGGGTGCCCCTTATGGCTTGGCTGCCGAGGCAGGTGCTGAAGCAGGGGTTGCTGCTGGCGTTGTCGCTGATCCTGGTGCTTGCCATGGAACTGGCTTTACCGGGGTGCCAGGTGGCAGCATCTGCAGCTTCTGGAACCCGTCCACCATCACTTTCTCGCCAGCCTTCAGGCCATCGAGCACGACCCAGCGGTTGTTCTGCGCAGCGCTGATCTTGACGGAGCGGGGGGCCACCTTGCCGTCCTCGCCCACGACGCTGACCGTGTCGCCTTGCTGAGTGCGCGTGACCGCCTGTTGGGGCAGGGTAATGGCGTTGCTTGCCTGGGCTTGCTCAATGCGCACGCGCAGATACAGGCCGGGCAGCAATTCACCCTTGGGGTTCGGCACCTCCGCGCGCAGGGTGACCTGGCCGGTGGTGGAATCCACCGACAAATCGGTGAACAGCAGCTTGCCGGTCTGGGCGTATTCCGATCCATCGCTGAGCACGAGCTTGACGCTGGCGGCATCGGTGCCGCCGGCACGTTTGAACTGACCGCTTTCCATGGCCCGGCGCAACTGGAACACGTCGCCAGCCGACTGCGTGAAGTTCACATACACCGGATTGATCTGCTGCACGACGGCCAGCGCCGTGGCTTCGCCTTGCCCGACGAGCGCGCCTTCGGTCACCAGCGCCCGGCCGATGCGGCCGGAGATGGGCGACGTCACGTTGGCATAACCCAGGTTGATGTCGGCCGTGCGCACGGCCGCCTTGGCGCCTGCCACGTCAGCCTGTGCCTGTTTCTCGGCGGCTTCGGCGTTCACGAAGTCCTGTCTGCTGATGGCGTTGGCGCTCACCAGCGGGCGGTAGCGCTCCACCTGCGCGCTGGCCTGCGCGAGGTTGGCCTGCGCTTTGGCCAGGCTGGCGCGTGCGCTTTCAGCAGCCGCTGCGTAGGGGGCTGCGTCGATGCGAAAAAGCGGTTGCCCGGCTTTCACGTCACTGCCCTCCTTGAAGAGACGCTGTTGCAGGATGCCTGCGGCACGGGCACGAACCTGGGCCACGCGCGAGGCCTCGACGCGGCCGGGCAATTCCGTGATCAGCCCGACATCGCCAGGCGTTGCCGTGACCACGCCCACCTCGACAGGAGGCATCTTCGGCGCTGCAGCAGCAGCCTTGTCGTCGGCTTTGCCACACGCCACCAGGAGTACGGCAGTCGCGCTGGCTACCGCCAGCGTGAACGCTTTGCGATAGGGAGTGGCGTGAAGGAGGGGAGTGACGGATGCGTCACGCAGTTTGGGCATGAGAGTCCTTCTAATTAGTAGGCGTCGAGAAATGGGGTTGTAGGAGATCGGGGCCGTTCCAAAGACGTCCCGAGGCAAGAGCCCGACAAAATAAGTGTGCGATTATACATACAATCATGGATGTATAATTGCTAACGTCAGCGACCTCGTTGCTCCGTGTAAGGGGCTTGGTGCTGGAAGTGAGGAGATACATACGTTTATGGCCCGTCGAACCAAAGAAGATGCAAGCGCCACACGCAGCAGCCTGATCGATGCTGCGGAGAAGGTTTTTTGCGAGAAGGGCGTGTCGGGGGCGTCCTTGAGTGACATTGCCCAGGCGGCGGGTGCCACCAGGGGGGCGATCTATTGGCACTTCAGAGACAAGGTGGATCTTTTTGGCGCCATGATGGACCGGGTGACGCTGCCGCTGGAGCAGGGTATTGGGGAGTTGGAATGCAACACCTGTTCGGACCCGGTGGCGCGGCTGCGTGCGGTGCTGGCGCTGGTGTTGCATGGGGTGGCCAGCGATGAGCGGACCCGCAGGGTTTTTGAGATCGCGCTCTACAAGGTGGAGTACGTGGGCGAGCTCGTTGGCGTGCGTGATCGGCACATGGCTGCATCGGAGGGGTTTACGCGGCAGTTGGCGCGCGACTTCGAATTGGCGGCGCAAGTGCAGCAGATCACACTGCCGATGTCACCCATGGAGGCGGCCATGGGATTGCATGCTCTGTTCGATGGGTTGATGTGCAATTGGCTCCTGGGTGTCGAGGCCTTTGATCTGGTGAAGGTCGGACGCGTCGGAACGGATGCCTTCCTGCAGGGGTTGGGTTTGTCCTTGCCGTTGGAGGGGGGTGTCCGTGGTGCTGGCGAGTAGCTGGCTGGCTGGCTGGTGAGTGGATTGTTTGACTGTGGTGATGCTCGCGCTGTATTCGCTGCCGACTCTTGCGGCGGAGGGGTGGGCGCATGCGATAATTCAAGGCTGTACTAGTACGGTCCTGCGGCTGTAGCTCAGTGGATAGAGTATTGGCCTCCGAAGCCAAGGGTCGTGGGTTCGATCCCCGCCAGCCGCACCAGTGATGTCTTCCGTTGTGAGCGACTTTGTCTTGGGATGAATTTGCGAATTGATGGAATCTCTCCGGGCTGCAAAAAATTAGTGCTATAATTCGAAATTCTCCGGAGGGGTGCCCGAGTGGCTAAAGGGGGCAGACTGTAAATCTGTTGGCTTACGCCTACACTGGTTCGAATCCAGTCCCCTCCACCAGTGAATAAGTAGTGTTGAAAGTGATGTCTGGTCTTGCGTTGTTGCAAGGTTGGGCGCGCAGAGGCCGTTGGCCGATGCGGGAGTAGTTCAATGGTAGAACCCTAGCCTTCCAAGCTAATGACGCGGGTTCGATTCCCGTCTCCCGCTCCACTGTTTGTTTGTTTTGGTTGTTGAGTTGAAGATTTTGAGGTCGCGTAAGCGGCGTCAAGTTGCCCATGTGGCTCAGTGGTAGAGCACTCCCTTGGTAAGGGAGAGGTCGCGGGTCCGATTCCCGCCA
>NZ_JAPUDY010000021.1 GCF_027492855.1 Acidovorax sp. | reverse complement strand
GCCTTCTTCGCTGCTACTGCCTTTTTGGCGGGAGCGGCTTTCTTTGCCGGTGCTGCTGCCTTCTTGGCAGGTGCAGCCTTCTTCGCTGCTACAGGTTTTGCTGCTGCAGCTTTTTTCGCAGGGGCGGCCTTCTTGGCGGCCGGTTTTTTCGCAGTTGCCATCATGTTCTCCTTGGGTCAATTTGCAAAGAGCACTTCCTATCTGCTTTGGACAGGAAGCGATCCATGGGGATGGAAAAGAACTCCATCCCCATGAACACGGGAACGCCCCGCACGTCGGCGCTCTGCGGCGCTGTCTGTGCTGGGCGTGGTGTAAAAATCCATGGTGGTGTGATGCGAAAAGGCGCTAGTCCCAGGACAGCGCACCACCGGACTGGTATTCAATAACGCGGGTTTCGAAGAAGTTACGTTCCTTCTTCAAATCGATCATCTCGCTCATCCACGGGAACGGGTTCTCTTCGTTGGGGAACAGCGTCTCCAGCCCGATCTGCGTGGCACGGCGGTTGGCGATATAGCGCAGGTAACCCTTGAACATGGAGGCGTTCATGCCCAGCACGCCACGCGGCATGGTGTCTTCGGCGTAGCGGTACTCCAGCTCCACGGCCTTGAGGAACAGTGCCTTGATCTCGGCCTTGAACTCTGCCGTCCACAGGTGTGGGTTTTCCAGCTTGAGCTGGTTGATCAGGTCGATGCCGAAGTTGCAGTGCATCGACTCGTCGCGCAGGATGTATTGGTACTGCTCGGCAGCACCGGTCATTTTGTTCTGGCGGCCCAGCGCGAGGATCTGCGTGAAGCCGACGTAGAAGAACAGGCCTTCCATCAGGCAGGCAAACACGATCAGCGACTTGAGCAGTGTCTGGTCGGTTTCAAAAGTGCCGGTGTGGAAATTGGGGTCCATGATCGCCTCGATGAAGGGGATCAGGAACTCATCCTTGTCGCGGATCGACGCGACTTCCAGGTAGGCGCTGAAGATCTCGCCCTCGTCCAGGCCCAGCGACTCCACGATGTATTGGTAGGCGTGGGTGTGGATGGCTTCCTCAAATGCCTGGCGCAGCAAGAACTGGCGGCACTCGGGGGCTGTGATGTGGCGGTAGGTGCCCAACACGATGTTGTTGGCGGCCAGCGAATCGGCGGTGACGAAGAATCCGAGGTTGCGCTTGATGATGCGGCGCTCGTCTTCGGTCAGGCCGTTCGGATCCTTCCACAACGCGATGTCACGCGTCATGTTCACCTCTTGTGGCATCCAGTGGTTGGCGCAGGTGGCCAGGTATTTTTCCCAGGCCCACTTGTACTTGAACGGCACCAGTTGATTGACGTCAGTCTGGCCGTTGATGATGCGTTTGTCGGCAGCGTTGACACGGCGGTGCGTGGTTGCGGTAGGCGCTGCTTGCGGTGCTGCGGATGCAGTCATCGACGCGTGGACTTCTTGCAGGGAGGGGGTTTGGAAAGGCAAAGGCGGCTGTCCCGCCGGGTGGCTTTTGTTCAGTCCACCGTCCAGTTGATTTTGCGATGAGGGCTTGACTTCTTCGTCCCAGGTCAACATAGATTTTCCAGTGTTCGGATTATGAAAGCAGTGCTGCGAAAAGAAAAGCACTGAAGCGTTATGCAGCAACGATTTGTTGCTTCACAGCACATGCGCGATGCTGCGGAAGAGTCCGAAGCATCGCGCGCGAAGTTGCTTACTGGCAGGCTTCGCAGCCGGGATCGTCGATGGCGCAGAACTTCACATCGGTCGCAGGCACTGCGGCTGCTTGATGAGCGGCTGCAGTGGCGGCTGCATCCAGTGCGCTGGGCTTCGTTTGGGTAGACGCCGACGCAGCCGATGCACCGCCGTCATTGCCCGACGAAACAGCGTTGAGCTGGCGGGTGTTCACGGTGCTCATCTCCACGTGCGTGGCGCTTTGCGTACGCAGGTAATACGTGGTCTTGAGGCCGCGCACCCAGGCGAGTTTGTAGGTGTCGTCCAGCTTCTTGCCTGATGCACCTGCCATATAGATGTTCAGGCTTTGCGCCTGGTCGATCCACTTTTGGCGGCGCGATGCGGCCTCCACCAGCCACTGCGGCTCGACCTCGAAGGCAGTGGAGTACAGCGCCTTGATGTCTTGTGGCACGCGGTCGATGGGGTGCAGCGATCCCTTGAAGTGCTTGAGGTCCATGACCATCACGTCATCCCACAGACCCAGGCGCTTGAGGTCGCGCACCAGGCCGCCGTTGATCACGGTGAACTCGCCCGACAGGTTGGACTTGACCGACAGGTTGCCGAACGAGGGCTCGATCGAGGCGTCCACGCCGATGATGTTGGAGATGGTGGCCGTGGGAGCGATGGCGACGCAGTTCGAATTGCGCATGCCGTCCTGTGCAATCTTCTTGCGCAGGGCATCCCAGTCCAGCGTGGACGAGCGGTTCACTTCCACATAGCCGCCACGGGCCTCAGAGAGCATGTCCAGCGTGTCGAAAGGCAGGATGCCCCGGTCCCACAGCGAGCCCTTGTAGCTGGAGTACTTGCCGCGCTCCTTGGCCAGCTCGGTGGACGCCCAGTAGGCGTAGTAACAAATGGCTTCCATCGACTTGTCGGCAAACTCCACGGCCGCTTGCGAGGCGTAGGGAATGCGCAGTTCGTACAGGCTGTCCTGGAAGGCCATCACCCCCAGGCCTACGGGGCGGTGGCGCAGGTTTGAATCACGCGCCTTGGTGACGGCGTAGTAGTTGATGTCGATCACGTTGTCGAGCATGCGCATGGCGACCGTGATGGTCTTCTTGAGCTTGTCGTGGTCGATCTGGCCATTCTTGATGTGCTGCAGCAGGTTGACCGAGCCGAGGTTGCACACGGCGGTTTCGGTGTCGCTGGTGTTGAGCGTGATCTCAGTGCACAGGTTGGACGAGTGCACCACGCCAGCGTGCTGCTGGGGCGAGCGCACGTTGCAGGCATCCTTGAAGGTGATCCAGGGATGGCCGGTCTCGAACAGCATGGTCAGCATCTTGCGCCACATGTCGGTGGCCTGCACTGTTTTGGCGGGCTTGATCTCGCCGCGTGCAGCCTTTTCTTCGTAGGCCACATAGGCTTTCTCGAAGTCTGCGCCGAACAGGTCGTGCAGGTCAGGTACGTTGGAGGGCGAGAACAGCGTCCAGGTGCCTTTTTCCATCACACGGCGCATGAACAGGTCGGGGATCCAGTTGGCCGTGTTCATGTCGTGCGTGCGGCGGCGATCGTCGCCGGTGTTCTTGCGCAGTTCCAGGAACTCTTCGATGTCGAGGTGCCAGGTTTCCAGATAAGTGCAGACGGCGCCCTTGCGCTTGCCGCCCTGGTTCACAGCCACGGCCGTGTCGTTCACGACCTTCAGGAAGGGCACCACGCCTTGCGATTCGCCGTTTGTGCCCTTGATGTGCGAGCCCAGGGCGCGCACGCGGGTCCAGTCGTTGCCCAGGCCGCCCGCAAACTTGGACAGCAAGGCGTTTTCCTTGATGGATTCGTAGATGCCATCAAGGTCGTCGGGCACCGTGGTCAGGTAGCAACTGGACAGTTGCGAGCGCAGCGTGCCGCTGTTGAACAGCGTGGGCGTGCTTGACATGAAGTCGAAGGACGACAGCACTTCATAGAACTCGATGGCGCGGGCTTCACGGTCTGTCTCATTGAGCGCCAGGCCCATGGCCACGCGCATGAAGAAGGCCTGGGGCAGCTCGATGCGGGTCTTCTTGACGTGCAGGAAGTAGCGGTCATACAGGGTCTGCAGGCCGAGGTAGTCGAACTTCAGGTCGCGCTCGGCCTTGAGCGCACCGCCCAGGCGTTGCAGGTTGTATTGCAGCAGGCGCTCGTCCAGCAGTTCGTTGTCCACGCCCTTTTTGATGAACTGGGGGAAGTATTCCAGGTAGGCCTGGCCCATCTCGGCCTGGGTCACGTCCTTGTCCAGGACCTCGCGCACGATGGTGTGCAGCAGCAGGCGGGCGGTGGCGTAGGTGTAGTCAGGGTCCTTCTCGATCAGGGTGCGTGCCGCCAGAATAGATGCCTTGTAGACCTCGTCCATGGGCACGCCGTCGTACAGGTTGCGCATGGTTTCGGCCACGATGGGGTCGGCCTTCACGTCCGCGCCCAGGTTCACGCAGGCCGATTCGATCAGCGCCTGCAGGCGGCCCAGGTCCAGTGCGACGCGCTTGTCGCCGTCTATCACGTGCAGCAGCGGTGCAGATGGCACAGGGGCTTGCTGTTCGGCTTGGCGGGCGCGCTCCTGCGTGCGGCGCTCGCGGTAGAGCACATAGGCGCGGGCGACCTCGTGGTGGCTGCCGCGCATCAGGCCCAGTTCGACCTGGTCTTGCACGTCTTCGATATGGAAGGTGCCGCCGCCGGGGCGCGAACGTACCAGTGCTCGGGTGACGTTGTGGGTCAGTGTGTCAACCACTTCGCGAACACTGGCCGACGCTGCGCCCTGTGTTCCGTGCACGGCCAGAAAGGCCTTCATCATGGCGACCGCGATTTTTTGTGGTTCGAACGGCACCACGGCGCCATTGCGGCGAATGATCTGGTAGTGCGAAAACGAGTTGCTGGATGCCTCAGAAGTGGCTGGAGATGCGGAGGCATCTGCAGGGGCCGTGTGGGCGGTGGAAGGCGTGTTCAAAGCAGCTTGCATGGGTGTCCTCTTCTGTGGGCTGTCTGGGGTAGGCGGGCGGTATGAGAGCCGTCGCAGTGTGCGAGTGATGCGCCGGGCTTCGGTCTGGCGCACACTATATATGGTGTGTCACATGTGTTCAAGACACTACCGGTAGTGTACCGTCTGGGGCGGTCAAAAAAATCGAAACAGCATGTGTTAGGGCCGCAAAGATCGCCGAATGCCCCGGCGGGCAGCCCTTGCCAGTGCTGCGATTGGCATGGCAAACCACGTTATGGCGGGCGATGGCGGGGCATTTCCCTTGTCAGGCCGCGTGCTGCCTGGGGTCAGCATTTTGTGCAAATGCACATCAAAAAAAGAGGGTTGACGTGCCCGTGCGACAGACCCTCAGCGAACAGGCTGTGTGGCGGGACGGGTCTCCGATGGAAAACTTTGCAGAGGCCATCCCAGCGACCTTTGCAGGGCTGGCCAGTCGAATCCGGTGCCTGGATCTTGTTTGCGCCCTGGCGCGACGTGCTCATGCCCCGCCACATGCTCGATGGGGTAGCGCAGTGCAATGTCCTGGCACAGCCTGGTGAGTGTCTGGTACTGGGCGGTCTCGAAGTGGAGACCCTCCAGACCCTCCAGCTCGATGCCGATGGAATCGTCGTTGCACTGGGCACGGCCTCTGTAGAACGACTGCCCGGCATGCCAGGCGCGCAAGTCGCAATCCACGAACTGCCAGGCCAGCCCCGCGCGGTCGATGAAAAAATGGGCGGAAACCTCGAGGCCACGGATGCCCTGGTAATAGGGGTGTGCGTCCCAGTCCAGGGTGTTGGTGAACAGTTGCTGCACCGCGCCCGTGCCGTACTCGCCCGGCGGCAGGCTGATGGAGTGCACCACGATCAGATCGACGGCGTTTGCCGCTACCGGGCGCACGCCGTGGTTGGGTGATTCCAGTCTGCGGGCGGCGCGGTGCCAGCCTCCCGCCCATGGGGATGCGGGTACCGGCGCGGTGTCATCCGATGTCGTCATGCGGGTCCTGGTCGCTCGGAACGGCGATGTTCAGGCGGGCGATGCGGTAGCGTATCTGGCGCAGGCTGATGCCCAGCCGGGCAGCTGTGGCGGTGCGGTTGAATCCGGCCTCTTTCAGGGCGCGGACCAGTATCTCGCGCTCTTGCTGGTCCAGCCAGGCCTGCAGGTCGCTGGGCAGGGGCATGCAGGGCACTGCTGCGCCGGTCGTGGAGGTTGGCAGGGGGCTGGCTGGTGTATCGGCGGCGAAGCTGGGGGGCGGGGAGGTGCCTGCTGGCGGGGGCGCTACCGGGCGGGCCGTCGTCGGGTCTGCGGTCCCCGTGGGCCAGTCCACGTGCAGTTCTTCGCCATCACTGAGCGCCACCGCGCGGTGCAGCAGGTTCTCCAGCTCCCGCACGTTGCCCGTCAAAGGGTGGGCCGCAATCGCGTTCAGAGCACGCTCGGTGAGGGCTGGCACGGGCATGCCGGATTCCTGGGCAATGCGCGACAGCAGCGCCGTGCACAGGGCGGGCAAGTCCTCGCGCCGCTCGCGCAGCGGGGGGATCACGATCTCGATCACGTTGAGCCGGTAGTACAGGTCCTGCCGGAATCGGCCCGACTGCACATCGGCCGCGAGGTCTCGGTGGGTGGCGCTCACGATGCGCACATCCACGGTTTCTTCCTGGGTAGAGCCCAGGGGGCGCACGCTGCGCTCCTGGATGGATCGCAGCAGCTTGGACTGCATGGCCAAGGGCAGGTCGCCGATCTCGTCCAGAAACAAGGTGCCCCCGCGTGCGGCTTGAAAATACCCGTCGCGGTCCTGGGTCGCGCCGGTGTAGGAGCCCTTGCGGGCGCCAAAAAATTCGGCTTCGAGCAGGTTCTCGGGGATCGCGCCGCAATTCACAGCCACCAGGGGGCCGTCGGCGCGCTGGCTGCTGGCATGCAGGGCTTGGGCCACGAGTTCCTTGCCCGTGCCGGACTCACCATGTATGAGCACGGGCGCCATGCCCCGCGAGACCTTGGTCACGCGTTGCTTGACGTTGCGGATGGCTTCGGATTCACCCACCAGCCTGTCCAGGGCCGGACTGGCCCCCATGTGTTCTGCGGCAGCGGGAGCCGTGGCGGCTTGCCGGTGCTGACCTGTGCTGCGCGAAGCACGCGGCGCGGGGACGCCCCCGGAGCCCTGCACGGCCGAGGCCACCACCGACCGGAACTGCTTGAGATCCACCGGCTTGGTCAGGTAGTCGAACGCGCCAGAGCGCAGCGCCTCGACCGCGTTTTCTGCGGAGCCGTAAGCGGTCATGACCACACAGCGCTCGCGGCGTTGCTGTTCGCGCAGGTCTTGCAGCAACTCCATGCCAAAGCCGTCGGGCAGGCGCATGTCGGTGATCACGGCATCAAAGCGATGGGCCTTGAGCTGGTCGCGCGCCTCCTGCACCGTGGATGCCGTCTCCACGCGATAACCTTCGCGCAGCAGGGTGAGCTCGTACAGGGTGCGCAGGTCGGGTTCGTCGTCAACGACCAGGATGGAAGCAGCGGGTGCGTTCATGTCAGTGCAGTTCTTCAGACCACGATGGTGTCAAACAGCGTGGCAGTGTCGGTGGGGCGGGTGGTGCGGCGAAAGCCCACGGTGAACGCGTTGCCACCGGTCTCGCCCCGCAGTGTGCCGCGATTGATGCGCTGGTAGCCGATGGACGCCCCGTGGCGCTGGCACAGTTCGCGGCAAATATAAAGGCCCAGGCCGCTGGAGCGGCTTTCGGACGAGAAGAAGGGCTCGAACAGGTGGCGCTCCACGGATTTGTCCATGGGTGCGCCGTCGCTCCAAACTTGCAGGTTGACCTGGCCTGTGAGCGTGATGCGCGTGGCGACGCACAGGGAGTCGGGTTCCGTCCCCCGGTAGCGCAAGGCGTTGTCCAGCAGGTTCACGAGCACGCGGCGCAGGTGTTCGGCGTCGAACTCCACCTGGGTGGCATGGGAGTCGAGTGTCACCACCCCACCGCGCTGGGCGGGGTCCTGGGCCTGCCAGTCGGCCCATATCTGGGCGACGGTTTCGTCTAACTGCACAGTGGACGCGGGTGCGTGGCTGATCTGGTGCTGCACGCGCGCGATGTCCAGCACTTCTTCTGCGATGCGGGCCAGCCGGTCGGCGTTTTGCTGGACCATGTGCGCCAGGCGTTTTTGTGCCGGGTCGTGCAGGTCTTCCTCCAGCAGTGCGTTGGCCTGCACGATGGCGGCCAGGGGGTTGCGGATTTCATGGGCCACGGCGGCGGACATGCGGCCCATGGCGGCGAGTTTTTCGGTGCGCAGGCGGGCCTCCATCTCGCGCAGGTCGTGCAGGAACATCACACACAGCCGCTCGGCATGGGTCTGGAGCGCGGCCTCTCGGGTGGAGGTGAGCCAGGTGCGCACGCGCAGGCCGGTCGGGCTTTGGCCGGGGTGCAGCAGGTCGATGTCTGCTGTCTGGGGCTGTTCATGGCGAAAGGTGCGCCGGGCCAGCATGGTCAGGGGAGACCAAGGCGGGGCCGCCTGCAGGTCAAAGGGCAACTCGGGCGGTGTGCCGCCGCCCAGCAGCTGCAGCCCGGCCGGGTTGGCCATGCGGACCATGTCGTTCTCGTCCACCACCAGCACGCCGTCGGCCAGGTTCTGGATGACCAGGGCGCTGACCTGGGCCTGCACGCGGGCCGCGACCTGGCTTTGTTGCGCCACTTCCTGCTCGCGTGTCAGGCGGGTGGCCAACTGGTGCACCAGGTAGCTCACGATGAAATAGCCGGTGCCCGTGAGCGCGCTTTGCAGGTAGCGCTGTGCGTCGTCGCCGCCCGTGTGCCGGCCCGACCACCAGGCCCAGCCCAGCAGCAGGAGGGTCACGGCCGCCGTGGTGCCCAGCGCGAGTGTGAGCGTGCCCAGCACCGCTGCCATCAGGATCGGCAGGCCGAACAGCGGCGTGTAGTTCATGGTGCCTGCGTGCAGCAACTGCAATGCCGTGATGGCAGCAAGGTCGATGCCGACGGAGGGCAGCCACTGGGGGCCTGCCCCCTGTGCGGGCGGCCCATGCCGGGCCAACACACGCAGGGCCACGGTGGCCGCCAGGTAGGCGACGCACACCATCAGCACCGTGGGCTCGGTGAGCTGGTTGATGATCTGCCCGGCGCCCTGCAAAACCAGCAGGGTCAGCGCCACCATGACGCGGCCGGTCAGGAACCCGCGCCACAGGCGTACGAAGGGGGCATCCACCGAGGGCGTGTTTGCAGACTGGGTTGGCATGGCTCAGGCCGGGCCCGACTGCCGGTGTTCCGTGCAGCAGTAGGCCTGGTTGCCGAGCATCACGGCCTCTGCCTTCGGAATGTGCACGCCGCAGTGCGCGCAGGCCAGCATGTCTTGCGGCAGCGCAAGCGGCGGGGACTTCGATGGCTTGGGTGCCGCATCTTCCTCAGTGCGGCGGCTGCGCCAGATGCCGATGGCGACCGCCAGGACGACGAACAGGACTAGATATTTCATGTGCTGCGGCCCAGAACGACTTCCAGAACAAACCGCGAGCCCACATAGGCCAGCAGCAGCAGGGTGGCCCCGGCATACAGCATGCGCACCGCGTTGCGCCCACGCCAGCCAAAGCGCACGCGGCCCAACAGCAAGGCGGCAAACGTCAGCCACGACAGCATTGAGAAAATGGCCTTGTGGTCCCAGCGCCAGGAGCGGCCATACAGCGTCTCGCCAAACAGCCACCCGGCCAGCAACGTGGCCGTCAGCAGCACAAAGCCAGCGGTCACGAAGCGGAAGGTCAGCCGCTCCAGGGTGAGCAGCGGGATGCCGCTGTGGGGGTCTTCCGCCTGGCGGATATGGCGTTCGGCGCGTGTCATGAGCCAGGCATGCACCACGGCTGCGGCAAACAGGCCATAGCAAGCAATGCCCAGAGCCAGGTGCAGCGGCAGCCAGGCCGACGCCGCTACATGCAGGGGCTGCCCCGGAAAGAGCAGCGCCAGCACGATGGTCGCGGCGCCCAGGCCCGCCAGCACCCAGCGGGACTGCATCTGCGGGAACAGTTGCCGCTCGACCGCATACACCGTGAGCACCAGCCAGGCGGTCATCGACAAGGCGGGCGCGAAGCCGAAGCGGGGCGTGTCGCCCCACAGGCCCCACACCAGCGCCGCGCCGTGCAGCACCCAGGCTATCAACAGTGCGTTGCGGGCCGCCGTGGCCCCCAGCCGTGAGGCGGCGGCAGCGGGCACGGCGTATGCCACGGCAGCGGCCAGGGCCAGCAGCCAGCTGACAGGGGAGGCACTGGGTAAAATCATGGCTGACAGTTTAGCCTTTCGCCCCACCGCCAGCGCCCTGGCGGGCCTGCGCGCGCAACGACAGCGTTGACGGCGCGCAGGCAACACCGGAACTTCTCCTATGGCCTCCGCCCTTACCGACAAACTCACGCGCCTCGTCAAGGAGATGCGTGGCCAGGCCCGCATCACCGAATCCAACGTGCAGGACATGCTGCGCGAGGTGCGCATGGCCCTGCTCGAAGCCGACGTGGCCCTGCCCGTCGTGCGCGACTTCATCGCCCGCGTCAAGGAAAAGGCCCTGGGCCAGGACGTGCTGGGCTCGCTCAAGCCCGGCCAGACCCTGGTCTCCATCGTCAACCGCGAACTCGCCGCCACCATGGGCGAGGGCGTGTCCGACATCAACCTGGCCGCCCAGCCGCCCGCCGTCATCCTCATGGCCGGCCTGCAGGGCGCGGGCAAAACCACCACCACGGCCAAGCTGGCCAAGCACCTGATCGAAAAGCGCAAGAAAAAGGTGCTGACCGTGTCGGGCGACGTGTACCGCCCCGCCGCCATCGAGCAGCTCAAGACCGTCACAAAGCAGGCAGGCGCCGAGTGGTTCCCCAGCACCCCGGATCAGAAACCGCTTGACATTGCCCACGCCGCGCTCGACTACGCCAGAAAGCACTACTTCGACGTGCTGCTGGTCGATACGGCGGGCCGCCTGGCCATCGATGAGGCCTTGATGAAGGAAATCAAGGACCTGCATGCCGCGCTGAAGCCGGTCGAAACCCTGTTCGTGGTCGATGCCATGCAAGGCCAGGATGCGATCAACACCGCCAAGGCCTTCAAGGAGGCTTTGCCACTCACGGGCATCGTCCTGACCAAGCTTGACGGCGACTCGCGCGGCGGCGCTGCGCTGTCGGTGCGGCAGATCACCGGTGCGCCCATCAAGTTCGCGGGTGTCTCCGAGAAGATCGACGGGCTGGAGGTGTTCGACGCCGAGCGCCACGCGGGCCGCATCCTGGGCATGGGCGACATCGTGGCGCTGGTGGAGCAGGTTACGGCGGGCGTGGACATCGAGGCCGCTCAGAAGCTCGCCGCCAAGGTCAAGAGCGGCGACGGCTTTGACCTGAACGACTTCCTCTCTCAAATCCAGCAGATGAAGCAGATGGGGGGGCTGTCCAGCCTGATGGACAAGCTGCCCTCTCAGCTCACGGCCAAGGCGGGCGCCATGGACATGGACAAGGCCGAAAAGGACATCAAGCGCAAGGAGGGCATCATCCAGAGCATGACGCCGCTGGAGCGCCGCAAACCCGAACTCATCAAGGCCACCCGCAAGAAGCGCATCGCGGGCGGCGCGGGCGTGCATGTGCAAGAGGTCAACCGCCTGCTCAAGGAGTTCGAGCAGATGCAGGGCATGATGAAAAAGATGAAGGGCGGCGGCCTGATGAAGATGATGAAGAAGATGGGTGGCATGAAGGGCATGGGCGGTGGTGGTATGCCCAAGATGCCCTTCTGACCTGCGTTGTCTGTAAATTAATAGCTGTTTTGGAGTCTGGCGCTTGAAGGATAAGCGCTAGTAGCTATCAATTTGATAGTTTTTAGAACTCCAGATTGTCAATCAACCGCGTGCTGCCCAGCCGCGCAGCCCCCAGCGCCACCAGTGTGCCCGCCGCATCGCCGCTTGTGGCTGGCTGCAGGTCGGCGCGGCGGCGCACGGTGAGGTAGTCGGGTGCCCAGCCCCTGGCGCGCAGGGCTTCCAGGGCCTGCGGCTCCAAGCTTGTGCGGGCATCGGGTTGTGCCAGCCACTGCTGGGCGAGTTGCTTCAAAGCCTGTGACAGGGCCACGGCCTCTTGGCGTTCTTCCTGGCTGAGGTAGCCGTTGCGGGAGCTCAGCGCCAGGCCGTCGGCCGCACGGCTGGTCTCGCCCGCAACGACCTCAATAGGCAGCGCAAACTGCTGCACCATGTGGCGGATCACCATGAGCTGCTGGTAGTCCTTCTTGCCAAACACGGCGGTGCCGCCGCTCTGGCCCAGCACGCAGGCAAACAGCTTCATCACCACCGTGCTCACGCCCACGAAGAAGCCGGGGCGGAAATGGCCTTCGAGCATGTCGGCAAGCTGTGGGTCGGGGTGCACCTTGTAGGTCTGGGGCTGTGGGTACAGGTCGGCCTCGCGCGGTGCAAACAGCACGTCGCAGCCTGCGGCCTGCAGTTGAGCGCAATCGGCCTCCCAGGTGCGGGGGTAGCTGTCAAAGTCCTCGTGCGGCAGAAACTGCAGGCGGTTCACAAAAATGCTGGCCACCGTCGCGTCGCCCAGGGGCTTGGCCTGGCGCACCAGGGCGATGTGCCCGTCGTGCAGGTTGCCCATGGTGGGCACGAAGGCCGGGCGGCGGTAAGGGGCCAGGGCCTGGCGCAGTTCGGCAAGGGAGTGGGCGATCAGCATTGGGATAAGGAGAGTCTGTTGAAAAATTCGATGGCGCCAGTTACCAGGCGTGCTGGGCGTTGTCCGGAAAACGCCCCTGCTTGACGGCCTGCACATAGGCTTCCATGGCGCCGCGCACGCTGCCCGCGTCCTGCATGAAGTTGTGCACGAACTTCGGCATCTTTCCGAGGTTCATGCCCAGCATGTCGTGCAACACCAGCACCTGGCCGGCCGTGCCGTTGCCCGCGCCGATGCCGATGGTGTGGCAGTGCGGCAGCTCGGCCGTGAGCTCGGCTGCCAGTGCGGCAGGCACCATCTCCAGCACCAGCATGGCGGCGCCTGCGTTCTGCAGCTCGTGCGCCTCCTTGCGCAGGGTGCGGGCCGCTTCGTCGGTTTTGCCCTGCACGCGGTAGCCGCCCAGGGCGTGCACTGTTTGTGGCGTGAGGCCCAGGTGGGCGCACACGGGTACGCCGCGCTGCACCAGAAATTCCACCGTGGGCGCTGTCCAGCCGCCGCCTTCGAGCTTGACCATGTGCGCACCCGCCTGCATCAGCACGCAGGCGCTGCGCAACGCCTGCTCGCGGCTTTCTGCATAGGTGCCGTAGGGCAGGTCGGCCACCAGCCAGGCCGTGCCCTGCACGCGGTGCAGGCCGCGCGCCACGCTGGCCGTGTGGTAGGCCATGGTGTCGAGCTGTACGCCCACCGTGCTGGGCAGCCCCTGGCAGACCATGCCCAGCGAATCGCCCACCAAAATACATTCCACCCCCGCCGCATCGGCCACGGCGGCAAACGTGGCGTCGTAGGCGGTGAGCATGGTGATTTTTTCGCCCGCCTCGCGCATTTGCGACAGGCGCGGCAGGCTCACGGGGCGGCGTTGCGGAAGGGGCGACGCGGGCGGCAGTGTGCCGTAAGGCGTGGCGGAAACAGTGCTGGTGGCAGTCATGGGGACTCCATGGGCAAAAAAATTGCCGCGAGTCTATGCGACCAATACTGGGTGTACTTATCGGTTGTGGGTGGGTGCGCAGGCACTGGGGTGCCGCCTGTGGCTTTTGCGTTCCCGGTATGCTCGCGGCCCATGACAGCAGCGTTTCACTCCGCGAACACCCCGATGAAAGAATCCGATGTGACCGCCCTGGCCCAGGCTGACGTGGCCCGTGCCTTGGCTGAAGACGTGGGCGGCGGCGACCTCACCGCCCGCCTGATCGACCCCGCCCGCCGCGCCCGCGCCCGCATCCTGGCGCGCGAGTCCGCCGTGATCTGCGGCGCCCCCTGGGCTGAAGCCGCCCTGCGCGCGCTCGACCCCACTGTGTTGATCACCTGGCATGTGGCCGAGGGCCAGCGCTGCGCGCCCGATCAGGTGGTGCTGGAGCTGGAAGGCAATGCCCGCGCGCTGCTCTCCGCCGAGCGCACGGCGCTCAACTTTCTGCAACTGTTGTCGGCCGTGGCCACCAAGACCCGCACTTACGTGGACGTGGTGGCTGGCACCCGCGCCCAGATCGTGGACACCCGCAAGACCTTGCCCGGCCTGCGCCTGGCGCAAAAATACGCCGTGCGCGTGGGTGGCGGCACCAACCACCGCATCGGCCTGCACGATGCCGTGCTCATCAAAGAGAACCACATTGCCGCCGCCGGTGGCGTGACGGCGGTGCTGCGCGCGGCCGAACCCGTGGCGGCGCAAGCCCAGTTCATCGAGATCGAAGTGGAAACGCTGGAGCAGTTGACCGAGGCGCTCAACGCTGGCGCCAAGATGGTGCTGCTGGACAACATGCCCTTGGCCACCCTGCGCGAAGCCGTGCGCATCAACGCGGGCCGGGCCGTGCTGGAAATCTCGGGCGGCGTCACGCTCGACGGTCTGCGCGCGCTGGCTGAAACCGGGGTGGACCGCATCTCCATCGGCACGCTGACCAAGGACGTGAAGGCCACTGATTTTTCCATGCGCCTGCAGGAGCTGTCATGACCGCCACTGCCGTGCTGAACCGCATCGACGTGGAGTATGAGCAGCCGCTCGATACCGAGGAGGGCGCCGTCTGCTCCACCAAATACGCCTGGGCGCGTGTGCCGCGCGAGCCCTCGCAGCCCGAGCGCGCCGCGCTCAAGGACAAGATTCGCCGCTTGCTGAAAGAGAAAAACGCGGTGATGGTGTCGCACTACTACGTGCACCCCGACCTGCAGGACCTGGCCGAGGAAACCGGCGGCCTCGTGAGCGATTCGCTGGAGATGGCCCGCTTTGGCCGCGACCACGCTGCGCAAACCCTGGTGGTGAGCGGCGTGCGTTTCATGGGCGAGACGGCCAAAATTTTGAGCCCAGAAAAGACGGTGCTCATGCCCGATCTGGACGCCACCTGCTCGCTCGACCTGGGCTGCCCGGTGGAGGAATTCAGCGCGTTCTGCGATGCCCACCCCGACCGCACCGTGGTGGTCTATGCCAACACCAGCGCCGCAGTGAAGGCGCGCGCCGATTGGCTCGTCACGTCGAGCTGTGCGCTCGACATCGTGGGCGCGCTCAAGGCGGCAGGCCAAAAAATTCTGTGGGCACCCGACCGCCACCTGGGCGCCTACATCCAGCGTGAGACGGGCGCCGACATGGTGTTCTGGAACGGCGCCTGCATCGTGCACGACGAGTTCAAGGCCTTTGAGCTGGAGGCGCTGAAAAAAGAGCACCCCAAGGCCAAGGTGCTGGTCCACCCTGAAAGCCCCGCCGACGTGGTGGCCCTGGCCGATGCCGTGGGCTCCACCAGCGCCATCCTGAAAGCCGCGCGCGAGATGGATGCGCAGGAATTCATCGTTGCCACCGACAACGGCATGATGCACAAGCTGCGCAAGCTCAACCCCGGCAAGGTGTTTTACGAAGCGCCCACCGCTGGCAACAGCGCCACCTGCAAGAGCTGCGCACATTGCCCCTGGATGGCGATGAACGGCCTGGCCGACGTAGCGCGGGTGCTGGAGACCGGCGCCAACGCCATCCATGTGGACCCAGCACTCATCCCGCGCGCACGCCAGCCGATTGACCGCATGCTGGCTTTCACCGCGGCGCTCAAGAACGGGAAACCCGTTGCGGGGCTGGTGCCGAATATCGGCGCTGCTTGAATTTTTTGCTTCATTATTGATAGCTGCTAGCGCTTGATGAATAAGCGCTAGAGCCTGTTTTTCTTTGAATTCCCGCATCGACTTCACCCAGCCGCTGAGCCCCGGTGCCCCGCGCCTGCGCCACGCCTTTGGCGCGCCGCGCGAAGTGATAGTGGCCCATGCGCTGCCAGAGGTGCGTGGCGTGCTCGACGCCGTGCATGCGGCCGCGCAGCAAGGCCGCTGGTGTGTGGGCCATGTGCGTTACGAGGCGGCGGCTGCGTTCGATACGGCACTGCAAACCCATGCGGCCGACGGCCCGCTGGCCTGGTTTGCGGTGTACGACGCGCCCCTGCCTTGGCCAGAAAACGATGACGGCACGGCGGCAGAAAACCCTGCGCGGGTGGTGTGGACCGACAGCCCCGACCGCGCGCAATTCGACGCCGCGCTGGCGCAGATTCAGCGGGCGATTGCGGCGGGCGAGCTGTACCAGGTCAACCACACAGCGCCCATCCACGGCACGCTGCAGGGCTCGGCCCAGGCCCTGTTTGCCGCGCTGCTGCGCGCCCAGCCCGGCGGGTATGCGGCGCACATCGATGCCGGGGGCGAGCAGGTGTTGTCGGTGTCGCCCGAGTTGTTCTTTGACTGGAAAGACGCGCCCGAGGGCGGCCACATCCTGGCCCGCCCCATGAAGGGCACGGCCCCGCGTGGCGCCACGCCCGCGCAGGATGTGGCCAACGCCGAGCACCTGCGCACGGCGCCCAAGGAGCGGGCCGAGAACGTGATGATCGTGGACCTGCTGCGCAACGACGTGTCACGCATCGCACTGCCCCACAGCGTGCGTGTGCCCGCGCTGTTTGCTACGCAGGCCCTGCCCACGGTGTGGCAGATGACCTCGGACGTGACGGCCCGCACGCGGCCTGGCACCACGTTGACCGATGTGTTTGCAGCGCTGTTCCCCTGCGGCTCGGTCACCGGGGCGCCCAAGGTGCGCGCCATGCAGATGGTCCACACGCTGGAGGGCGCGCCGCGCGGTGTTTACTGCGGCGCCGTGGGCGTGGTGCGCCCGGCGGGCCCGCCCGGTGCGCAGGGTTTGTATGCCGTGGCCGCCACCTTCAACGTGCCCATCCGCACCGTGGTGCTGCGCCCAGAGGGGGGCTTGACCCACGCTACCTGCGGCATCGGCAGCGGCATCACCTCTGGCGCGCTGGCTGATGCCGAGTGGAGCGAGTGGCAGCACAAGCGTGCGTTTGTCGAGCGCGCCAGCCAACCCTTTGACTTGCTCGAAACCCTGGCGCTGGACGCGGGCACCTTCCGGCACCTGGCCGATCACCTGGCGCGCCTGCAGTCGGCGGCGGTGCACTTTGGCGTGCCCTGGGATGCGGCGACGGTATCGCAATGCCTGCAGGCCTTGGCTGCAGAGCATGTATCGGGCGCGTGGCGTGTGCGCCTGCTGCTGGGCGCCACGGGCACGCCCTGTGCCGAGGCTTTTGCCCTGCAGCCTACGCAGGAGCCCGTGCGCCTGCAACTGGCCTCGGGTCCGTTGCTAGAGGCCCACAGCGAATTTGTGCGCTACAAAACCACACACCGCGCGCATTACGCGGCGTTTGCGCCCACCACGCCCGGCGTGTTCGACACGGTGCTGTGGAACGGGGCGGGCGAGATCACCGAGAGCACCTTTGGCAACATCGCGGCGCTCATCGACGGGCGGTGGGTAACGCCGCCGCTGGCCTGCGGCCTGCTGCCCGGCGTGGGCCGCGCGGTGGCGCTGCGAGAAGGCCGGGTGGTGGAGGCGGTGCTGCGCGTGGCCGATGTGCCCCGTGTGCAGGGCTGGGCCTTCATCAATAGCCTGCGTGGGTGGCTGCCAGCGACAATGGATTTGAGTAAAAAAGGCCTCTAGCGCTTATATATCAAGCGCTAATAGCTATTAAATTAATAGCAAATGTTCAAAGCCGTTCTTTCACGTAAGACGGCCGGTCCATGTCCACGATCTCCACGCTCAACTGCACCAACACGCCCTTTGGCTGGGGCGTGCGCTCGCGCAGCACGGCGGCGATGCGTTCGGACAGTTCCTTCTTGGCCTCGGGCGTGCGGCCCGACAGCAGGCGCAACTGCGCATGCACAAAGGCGCGCTGGGCCGGGGCGGTACCGATCTCGAAGCTGTCGGCCACGATGAAGCGGGTTTTCAGATCGGCCTCATCCTGCACCTCGGGGTGGGCGCACAGCGTGGCGTTGAGGGCGGTCAGGGTCTCTGCCTCGGGGTAGTGGGGCAGGTTGGCCGAGTATTCGATGGTGAGATGGGGCATGAAACGTCTCGCTGTAAAGAGGGCTGGGTGGCGTCAAACCGAACCCGGGCCGTTGATGTTACCGCCGTGGGCTGCCGCCAGTGTGTGCAGCGCGTTGACCAGTTGCTCCACATCCGCAGCGGTGTGTGCGGCCGACAGCGCGATGCGCAGCCGGGCCGTGCCTGCGGGCACCGTGGGCGGGCGGATGGCGGGCACCCACAGGCCTTGGGCGCGCAGGCCGTCCATCACGGCCAGGGCGGCTTCGTTGCTGCCGATCACCAGCGCCTGCACGGGGGTGGTGGAAGGCAACAGGTACCAGCCCAGCGCTTCTGGCAGGTGGGCCAGTCCAGTGCGCAATTGGGTGATGAGGGCTGCGAGGTGCGCACGCCGGTCATCGGCTGCCGCCATGAGCTGCAGGCTTTGCCGCAGCGCGCTGGCCAGCAGCGGTGGCGCGGCGGTGGCAAAGATGTAGGTGCGCGTTTTTTGCAGCAGCCATTCGATGAGCGCGGCATCACCCGCCACAAACGCGCCTGCCACGCCCGCGGCCTTGCCCAGCGTGGCCATGTACAGCACGCGGCGCGAGGCCGCGGCACCCGTCAGGCCCGCCTGCGCGAGGCTGCCGCGCCCCTGGGGGCCGAGCACGCCAAAGCCATGGGCGTCGTCGAGCAGCAGCAGCGCGTCGTAGCGCTCGCACAGCGCGAGCAGGGCGGGGATGTCGATGAGGTCGCCGTCCATGCTGAACACGGCGTCGCTGATCACAAGCTTGCGCCGTGCGGGACTGGCGGCGAGTTGCGCCTGTAGCGTGGCCAGGTCGGCATGCGGGTAGCGGTGAATGGTGGCGCGTGACAGGCGGGCGCCGTCGATCAGGCAGGCGTGGTTGAGCGCATCGGAGAACAATGCATCGCCTTCGCCTACCAGCGCGGGGATGATGCCGGTGTTGGTGGCGTAGCCCGCGTAGAAGTACAGCGCGCGGGGCAGTTGCACGTAGGCGGCCAGTTCGTGCTCCAGCGCGTCGTTGGCGGCGCTGTGGCCGCTGACCAGGGGCGAGCCGCCCGAACCCACGCCGAAGGTGCGCGTGGCCTCGCGCGCGGCCTCGGCCAGCGCGGGGTGGCTGGCCAGGCCCAGGTAGTCGTTGCTGCAAAAGGCCAGCATGGGCTGGCCGTCCACCAAGAGGCGCGCGCCCCCGGCGGGTTGCACCACGCGGCGGCGGCGCAGCAGGTGGGCGCGCTCAATATCGGCCAGGCGGGCCGGAATCTCGTCGAGCCAGGAGGGCGAATTCGATGACTTGGGGGCTGTGGATGAGAGAGTCATAGCCAATCGGCGGGCAGCTCAAAAATCAGTTGCCCCGGCTCGGGCAGCTCCTGGTAGGGCACATCGGCCAGCAGTGGGGCGCCCAGCCGCGCGTTCAGGTAGGCGATGTTTTCGTCCACTGCATCCATGTCGGGGTCGATGTGGTTGGCGACCCAGCCCACCAGCGTGAGGCCGCGCGCGCGGATGGCCTCTGCTGTGAGCAGTGCGTGGTTCAGGCAGCCCAGGCGCAGGCCCACCACCAGCACCACGGGCAGGGCCAGGGCCTGGGCGAGGTCGGCGCCGGTCTGGGTGTCGGTGAGCGGCACCAGAAAGCCGCCCGCGCCTTCCACTACCACGGCATCGGCCTGGGCGGCCAGCGTCTGGTAGCTGCGCACGATGGTGTCGATGTCGATCTGCACGCCCGCACGCGCCGCCGCAATGTGGGGCGAGAGCGGGTCGGGCAGGAGGATGGGGTTGTCCAGCGCGGCGGGCACGGCCAGGGTGGAGGCCGCGCGCAGGGCGATGGCGTCTTCGCAGGCCCAGTCATCGCCCCAGGGCACCAGGCCGGCAGCCACGGGCTTCATGCCCACCACGCGCTGGTGGTGGGGCGCCAGAGCGTGCAGCAAACCAGCGGACACCAGCGTTTTGCCGACGTTCGTGTCGGTGCCGGTCACAAAACATCCAATCATCGGTTTTCCTCCTCCTGCAGGGTGGCGTTCAACGCATCGAGTGCGCCACTGGCCAGGCAGTGCACGGCCTCGTCGTCGAGCACGTAGGGCAGCATGGCGTACAGCGTGTTTCCAATGGGGCGCAGCACCAGGCCGCGTGCCATGGCGTGCTGGTGGTAGCGGCGGGCGAAGTCGGGCAACGCGGTGTCCACGTCCCAGGCCCAGATCATTCCGAGCTGCCGTGCGTGGCGCACACGGGGGTGGTGGGTGAGGGGCGCGCAGGCGGTGTTGATGCGCTGCGCCAGTGTCACATTGGCATTCAGGGCATCCAACTGTTCGAACAGCTCCAGCGTGGCCAGTGCGGCGCGGCAGGCCAGCGGGTTGCCGGTGTACGAGTGCGAATGCAGAAAACCCCGCGCCACGTCGTCGTCGTAGAACGCGGCGTACACCGCACCGGTGGTCAGCACGGCCGACAGCGGCAGCGTACCGCCGGTGAGGCCTTTCGAGAGGCAGATGAAGTCCGGCCGAATGCCCGCCTGCTGGTGCGCGAACATCGTGCCCGTGCGGCCAAAGCCCACGGCGATTTCATCCACCACCAGGTGCACCTCGTAGCGGCTGCACAGTGCGCGGGCCAGGCGCAGGTATTCGGGGTCGTGCATCGCCATGCCTGCGGCGCACTGCACCAGGGGCTCGACGATGAGTGCGGCCGTGGTTTCGTGGTGTTCGGCCAGCCAGGTTTCCAGCGCGGCGGCGGCGCGCCGGGCCACATCCTGCGCGGTCTCGCCCGGCGCTGCGCCGCGTGTATCGGGGCTGGGCACGGTGTCGGCCAGGCGCACCAGCGGGGCATAGGCCTCGCGGAAGATCGCTATGTCGGTCACGGCCAGCGCGCCCACGGTCTCGCCGTGGTAGCCACCCGCCAGGCCCACAAAGCGGCTTTTGACGGGGCGGCCGGTGTTGCGCCAGTAGTGCGCACTCATCTTGAGCGCGATTTCGGTGGCAGCAGCGCCGTCGCTGCCGTAGAACGCGTGGCCCAGGCCGGTGAGTGCGCCTAGGCGCTCCGATAGTTCGACCACCGGCGCATGCGTGAAG
The DNA here is from genome assembly GCF_027492855.1 of Acidovorax sp. GTDB lineage: Bacteria > Pseudomonadota > Gammaproteobacteria > Burkholderiales > Burkholderiaceae_C > Acidovorax. The sequence goes on along the minus strand of NZ_JAPUDY010000021.1, from coordinate 3,683 downwards.
CCCGCCAGCATCACATGGTCCAGCCGTGTGAGCTGGTCGGTGAGTGCCGCCTGAATGTGCGGATGGCTGTGGCCAAACAGGTTGACCCACCAGGAGCTGATGGCGTCGAGATACCGCTTCCCGTCGGTGTCGTAGAGCCACGGACCTTGCGCACGGGCAATGGCCACGGGCGGTTGGGCCTCGTGCCGCTTCATCTGCGTGCAGGGGTGCCACACGCTGGCGAGGCTGCGGGCCACCAGGGCGTCGTGTGGAAGGTGCGCGGGTGAGGTCATTCGGTTTTGCGTTCAATCATTCAATGCCGTTCGGGCTGAGCCTGCCTGTCCTGAGCGCGTCGAAGGGGCGAAGCCCTGCGCGGCGCTTCGACAAGCTCAGCGTGAACGGTTTTTTTGATGGCCAACGGGTCATAGTGCCTGGGTGGGCACCGCGTGGCGCAGCTCCGTCTGGCGGTTGTTGTCGTCCACAAACACCAGCTGGGGCTGGTGTGTGGGCACCTGGTCCTCATGCACCTGGGCGAAGGCCGCGATGATGATGAGGTCGCCCGCAGAGGCCCGGCGCGCGGCCGAGCCGTTGACCGAGATCATGCCGCTGCCGCGCTGGCCCTTGATGGCGTAGGTGACGAAGCGCTCGCCGTTGTTGATGTTCCAGATGTGGATCTGCTCGTTTTCGGCGATATTGGCCGCGTCAAGCAGGTCTTCGTCGATGGCGCAGGAGCCTTCATAGTGCAGCTCGCACTGGGTCACGGCCACGCGGTGGATCTTGGATTTGAGCAGGGTGCGGAACATCGGGCTTCCTTGAATGAAGTCTGTGAAATGGGGGCCTGCCGAAGGCAGGAAAAATGGGCCGAGGTCAGGGCTGCGGGAGGTCCAGCACGCAGCTGTCGCCCAGCGCCTCGCGCCACACGCGCACACGGCTCACGCTGGTGCGCAGGTCTGCGGGCAGGGCCTGGGCGATGAAGAGGCAGAGGTTTTCGAGCGTGGGCGTACCCAGGCCGGGCACGTCGTCGAGCATGTGGTGGTCCAGCTGCTCACGCACCACGGCCAGGCCCTGGCGCAGCAGGCCCAGGTCCAGCACCATGCCGGTGGCGGCGTTGCGTGGGCCGGTCAGGGAGACTTCGGCGTGATAGGTGTGGCCATGCACGCGGCGGCTGCCTTCGGCCTCGATCTCGCGGCGCAGGGTGTGGGCGGCGTCGAAGAAAAACCGCTGGGAGATGGTGAACAACATAGGACGAAAAAGGCTTAGCGGATACCGGTGAGCTTGTGGGTCTGCAGGCTTAGGCGCCATGCGGGGTGTGCCATGCAGGCGTTGATGCAGGTGGCGGTGTTTTGGCGCTGCAAGGGGCCGTCCATGGGCTGCAGAAAACGGTGGGCAAACTGCGTGCCTTGCTCCAGCGCCTGCAGGTCAAAGCCCGGTTGGGGCCACACGAGCTTCAGCTCTTGCCCGCTGCGCTGCACCCACGGGGCGCCTGCCTTGGGGCTGATGCACAGCCAGTCAATGCCCTCGGGGGCTGCAACGGTGCCGTTGCTTTCGACGGCGATGCGGAACTGCTGCGCGTGCAGCGCGTCGATGAGCGCCGTATCGACCTGCAGCAAGGGCTCGCCACCGGTCAGCACTACCAGGCGGTGGCCCGCGCCTGCAGGCCATTGCGCTGCGATGCGGTCGGCCAGGGCCGTGGCCGTTTCGAACTTGCCGCCCAGCGTGCCGTCGGTGCCCACAAAGTCGGTGTCGCAGAACTGGCAGACGGCTTGGGCACGGTCTTGCTCGCGGCCCGTCCAGAGGTTGCAGCCTGCAAAGCGGCAGAACACGGAGGGCGTGCCCGCCTGGCCGCCTTCGCCCTGTAGGGTGTAGAAAATTTCTTTGACGCTGTAGGTCATCGGGGCACTGGTGGGACTAAAAGTGTGGGTGCGGCGGGCGCGGCCATCTCGGGGTAGTCGCGGCTGTAGTGCAGGCCCCGGCTTTCGCGGCGCAATTGCGCGCTTTTCACGATCAGGTCGGCCACCTGCACCAGGTTGCGCAGCTCCAGCAGGTCGCGCGTGACGTGGAAGTGCGCATAGAACTCCTCAATTTCGCCCTGCAGCATGGCGATGCGGTGGGCGGCGCGCTCCAGCCGCTTGTTGGTACGCACGATGCCCACGTAGTCCCACATGAAGCGGCGCAGCTCGTCCCAGTTGTGCGAGATGACGACGGATTCGTCGGCGTCGGTGACGCGGCTGTCGTCCCAGGCGGGCACGGTGGGCAGTGCTGACGTGGGCGCTGCCGCAATGGCCTGCGCTGCGGCGCGTGCGAACACCATACATTCGAGCAGCGAGTTGCTGGCCAGCCGGTTGGCGCCGTGCAGGCCGGTGCAGGCCACCTCGCCCACGGCGTACAGGCCCGGCAGGTCGGTGCGGCCCGCCAGGTCGGTCAGCACGCCGCCGCAGGTGAAGTGGGCGGTGGGCACCACCGGAATGGGCTCTTTGGTGATGTCGATGCCCAGCGCGGCGCAGTGCGCGAGGATGTTGGGGAAATGTTCCTGCAAAAACGCGGGGCTCTGGTGCGAGATGTCGAGGTGCACGCAGTCCAGGCCGTGTTTTTTCATCTCGAAGTCGATGGCGCGGGCCACCACGTCGCGCGGGGCCAGTTCGGCGCGCGGGTCGTGGTCGAGCATGAAGCGGGTGCCGCCCGCCGATGGCGGCAGCAGCAGCCTGCCGCCTTCGCCGCGCACGGCTTCGCTGATGAGGAAGGATTTTTCGTGTGGGTGGTACAGGCCCGTGGGGTGGAACTGGATGAACTCCATGTTCGCCACGCGGCAGCCCGCGCGCCAGGCGGCGGCAATGCCGTCGCCCGTGGCGGTGTCGGGGTTGGTGGTGTACAGGTACACCTTGCCCGCGCCGCCCGTGGCCAGAATGGTTTGCGGGGCGCGGAAGGTCACCACAGAGTCGGTGTCGCTGTCGAGCGCGTACAGGCCCAGGCAGCGGTTGCCGGGCAGGCCCAGCTTGCGTGTGGTGATCAGGTCCACCAGCGTGTGCTGCTCGAACAAGGTGATGCCGGGCGTGCTGCGCACCACGTCGATCAGCGTGCGCTGCACGGCCGCGCCGGTGGCGTCGGTCACATGGGCAATGCGGCGCGCGCTGTGGCCGCCTTCGCGGGTGAGGTGCAACTGGTCGCCTTCGAGCGTGAAGGGCACGCCCAGCTCGCGCAGCCAGGCGATCGAGGCGGGTGCGTTCTCCACCACGAAGCGCGTGGTGGCCAGGTCGCACAGGCCCGCACCCGCCACCAGCGTGTCTTCGATGTGCGCGGCAAAGCTGTCGTCGTCGGCCAGCACGGCGGCAATGCCGCCCTGGGCCCAGCCGCTCGATCCATCTTGCAGCGTGCGCTTGGTGATGACGGCCACGCGGTGCGTGGGGGCCAGGTGCAGGGCCGCCGAGAGGCCTGCGAGGCCGCTGCCTACGATGAGGACGTCGAAGTCGTGGGATGCCATGGCTTGTGTGTGAGGGGTGTGAAGGGCCACGGCCACCGGCCAGGGCGGTGAACAAAGGACCGCACTAGGCGGGCGTGTAAGCCAGGCGCACGTAGATGGGGGCGAAGGCTTCGGCCTGGGTGATCTCGATCAGCGTCTCTTTGGCCAGCTCGAGCAGCGCGATGAAGGTGACCACCAGCACGGTGCTGCCTTTTTCGGGCTCGAAGAGTTCTTCAAACTCCACAAA
>NZ_JAPUDY010000020.1 GCF_027492855.1 Acidovorax sp. | reverse complement strand
GCCACAGCAGGTGGTAGGCAAAAAACAGCGCCAGGTTCAGGATCACGCCCACCACAGCAGCCGTGATGGCCGACAGCGGCGCGGTGAATCCCAGCTTGCCGTGCGTGGCCTCCACCAGCGGGCCGCCCGCCAGGATAAAGATGAACGAGGGCAAAAAGGTCACAAACGTCACCACGGCGGCTGCCGCTGCGGCGCCGGCAAACAGCGCGTCTGCCCCCCACACCTGCTGCAGCCAGCCGCCCACAAAACCCACAAACGCCACCACCATGATCAGCGGGCCGGGCGTGGTCTCGCCCAGGGCCAGGCCGTCAATCATCTGCGGGGCGCTGAGCCACTGGTAGTGCTCCACCGCGCCCTGGTACACATAGGGCAGCACGGCATAGGCGCCGCCAAAGGTGAGCATGGCCGCCTTGGTGAAGAACCAGCCCATCTGCGTGAGCGTGCCGTGCCAGCCCTGCGTGGCCACCAGCAGGCCCATGGCCGCCAGCCACAGCACCAGCCCTGCCAACAATACCTTGACCAGGTGGACGCGAGAAAAGCGCGCATGGGCAGGCGTTGGCGTGTCGTCATCGATCAGCGCGGGGCCATAGCCCTTGTGGGCATTGGCATGGCCGCCCCCCAATGCAAACACAGTGGGCCAGCGCTGCGCGCCAAAGTAGCCGATGAGCCCGGCCGCCAGCACGATGGCGGGGAAGGGCGTGTCGAACGCGAAGATCGCCACAAACGATGCGGCTGCGATGCCCCACATCCAGCCGTTCTTGAGCGCGCGGGTGCCGATGCGGTGCGCGGCATGCAGCACCAGCGCCGTCACTGCGGGCTTGATGCCGTAGAAGATGCCCGCCACCACCGGCACATCGCCAAAACGCAGATACACCCACGACAGCCCGATCAGGATGAACAGCGAGGGCAGCACAAACAGCGCCCCCGCCACGATGCCGCCCCAGGTGCGGTGCATGAGCCAGCCGATGTAGGTGGCCAGCTGCTGCGCCTCGGGGCCAGGCAGCAGCATGCAGTAGTTGAGGGCGTGCAAGAAGCGGTTTTCGCTGATCCAGCGGCGCCGTTCCACCAGCTCGGCGTGCATGATGGCGATCTGGCCTGCAGGCCCGCCGAAGCTGATGAACCCGAGCTTCAGCCAGAACAGAAAGGCGTCGCGGAACGGGACGGACGTGGGGGCAGGGGACGGTGCTGGGTGCATGGTCCGGGAGTGTGACAGGCCGGTATGACGTTTGCCGACATATCAATATGCCTGCTGTATCTGGAGCCATGGATGACGAGGCAGAGGGTTGGCTGCGTCAGTTTGCCGCAAGCCCGTCATGAATAATTATGAATTCAAAACCTGCTGTCCTGGCAGGGCGAGAGAGATGCCGAGGAGACACCCACAATGACCGCACACAGCACCTACGCCGACTTCTACCGCCAGTCCATCGAGCACCGAGACACCTTCTGGAGCGAGCAGGCGAAGTTGATCGACTGGAAGACGCCCCCGCAGCAGGTGTGCGACTACAGCAACCCGCCGTTTGCGAAATGGTTTGTGGGCGGCACCACCAATCTGTGCCACAACGCGGTAGACCGCCATCTGGTCACGCGCGCCAGCCAGGCGGCGCTGGTGGCGATCTCTACAGAAACCGACACCGAACGCAGCTACAGCTTTGCCGAATTACATGCCGAGGTGCAGCGCATGGCGGCGGTGCTGCAAGGCCTGGGCGTGAAGAAGGGCGACCGCGTGCTCATCTACATGCCCATGATTGCCGAGGCCGCGTTTGCCATGCTGGCCTGCGTGCGCATTGGCGCTCTGCATTCGGTGGTGTTTGGCGGCTTTGCCTCGGGCTCGCTGGCCTCGCGCATCGAAGATGCCGAGCCGGTGGCCGTGGTCAGCGCCGATGCCGGGTCGCGCGGCGGCAAGGTGGTGCCGTACAAGCCGCTGCTGGACGAAGCCATTGCGTTGTCCAAACACAAGCCCAGCGCCGTGCTGATGGTGAACCGGGGCCTGGCCCCCATGCACCTGCAGGCAGGCCGCGACCACGAATGGGCGCCGCTGCGAGAGCAGCACCTGAACACCGTGGTGCCCTGCGAATGGGTGGAATCCACCCACCCCAGCTACACGCTGTACACCAGCGGCACCACCGGCAAGCCCAAGGGGGTGCAGCGCGACACCGGCGGCTACACGGTGGCGCTGGCGGCCAGCATGAAGCACATCTTTGACGCCGAGGCGGGCGACGTGTACTTCGCCACCAGCGACATCGGCTGGGTGGTGGGCCACAGCTACATTGTTTACGGCCCGCTGATCGCGGGCATGACCACCATCATGTACGAAGGCCTGCCCACGCGGCCCGACGCAGGCGTGTGGTGGAGCATCGTCGAGAAGTACCAGGTCACGCACATGTTCTCAGCCCCCACGGCGGTGCGTGTGCTCAAAAAGCAAGACCCGGCCTACCTCGCCAAGTACAACGTCAAAAGCCTCAAGGCTCTGTGGCTGGCGGGCGAGCCGCTGGATGAGCCCACCGCGCAGTGGATCAGCGATGCCCTGCAGGTGCCCATCATCGACAACTACTGGCAGACCGAGACCGGCTGGCCCATCCTGACCCTGGCCAACGGTGTTGAGCCGCAAACCACGCGCTTCGGCAGCCCTGGCAAGGCCATGTACGGCTACAACGTCAAGCTGATCGACGAGAGCAACGGCGAAGAGCTGACCGGCGCCAACCAGAAGGGCGTGGTCGCCGTCGAAGGCCCGCTACCCCCCGGCTGCATGCAGACCGTGTGGCGCGACGACGCGCGTTTTGTGAATACCTACTGGAAGAGCATCCCCGGCCGCCTGGTCTACAGCACCTTTGACTGGGGCATCCGCGACGCCGACGGTTACTACTTCATTTTGGGCCGCACCGACGACGTGATCAACGTGGCCGGCCACCGCCTGGGCACGCGCGAGATCGAAGAAAGCATCGCCGCGCACCCGAGCATTGCCGAAGTGGCGGTGGTGGGTGTGGCTGACAGCCTCAAGGGCCAGGTGGCCATGGCCTTCGCTGTGGTGCGCGATGCCTCGGTGCTTGGCTCCGAAGTCGCCCGCCTGAAGCTGGAAGGCGAGGTGATGAAGCAGGTGGACAACCAACTCGGTGCCGTGGCCCGCCCATCGCGCGTGCACTTCGTGACCGTGTTGCCAAAAACCCGCAGCGGCAAGCTGCTGCGCCGCGCCCTGCAGGCCGTGGCAGAGCGGCGCGATCCGGGGGATCTGACGACGATGGAAGATCCGGCGGCGTTGCAGCAGGTGAAGGATTTGGTGGGATGAGGCGTGTGGCGGTGGTTGAAAATACTATAAAAATGATAGCTATTTGCGCTTGATGGTAAAGCGCTGAAGGCTATTTTCTCTTTGATTATTTCGGGTTGAGCTTGTCGGCTTGTTTGGGCGGCATGCTTTGGTTCAGATCGGAGGCCGGGTCTCGGCCCGGCGGCCGAGGTACTTGTTCTTTGCTTCGCCAAAGAAAAGTACCCAAAAGAAAGGCGACCCACAGTCTGCGACCCCTGCGCTTCGCTACGGGGCAAACCTGCGTCGGGGCGGTTGCGGGGTGCGCCGTGGAACTCGCTTTGCGCTGCGCGCGCCGCTCGGACAACCACGGCGAGTCAGTTCACGAAGCATGGGCGCTTCGACGCCCATGCCACCCCGCAACCGCCCCGCCGCAGGCGCAGCCAGATGGGGTGGACAGCTAAACATCCAAACAGCCATACGGGCCATCGCTGCGCTCGGCCCGGTCTCGCGGGCGCAAGCGCCACGCGCCGCGCAGGCGGGGCCGAGCGCAGCGATGGCCCGTGGGGATGTCCGATTCGTGGGTCCCCTTCTGTATGCGCCTGGGGCGCGCAGGGCGCGGGGTGGCACGCGCGTCGGAGCGCGCGTGCTTCGTGAACTGACTCACCGCAGTTGTCCGAACGTAGCTGCGTAGCAGCGAAGTGAGTTCTGCGGTGCACCCCGTGACCGAGCACCCCAGGTTGCCCCGCAGCGCAGCGAAGGGGTCGCAGACAGCAGGGTCGCCTTTTCTTTGGTGACTTTCTTTTGGCGAAGCAAAAGAAAGTCACTGCGCCGCCGGGCGCACACCCCGGCTCCCGTCCGCAGCGCAGGTATGTGTTCAAACCAGCCCACAAATCCAGACTTCGACAGGCCCAAATGATTCCTATCTTTTGCCGTACGCACTACACCGGCCTGTTGCGCTGCCACCCCGCTGGCGGCTGCCACTCCGATGTCCATTGGATGAAGTTCTCCAGCGGCATGGGCCGGGCGATGCAGTAGCCCTGGGCCTGGATGCAGCCCAGTTGCAACAGCATCTGGCCCTGTTCGACGGTTTCCACGCCCTCGGCGACCACGCGGTAGCCGAAGGAGCGGGCCAGGCCGATGACGCCCTGCACGATGGCCAGGTCGCCGGGGTCGCTCATCATGCCGTGCACAAAACTCTGGTCGATCTTGAGCGTGTCCATGGGCAGGCGGCGCAGGTAAGTCAGCGACGAGTAGCCGGTGCCAAAGTCGTCCAGCGACACCGTCACGCCCATGGCGCGCAGCTCGGCCAGGGTGGCCGACACGGCCGCCAGGTCGTAGAGCGCGGCGCTTTCGGTGATTTCGATCTCCACCAGGTGTGCGGGCACCTCGGGGTGCTGCGCCAGGCAGTGTGCTATCCAGCGGGCAAAGCCGGGCTGCTGCAGATGCTGGGCGGAGATGTTGATGCTCAGCGGCATGGGCAGGCCTTGCTGCTGCAGTTGCTCGATGATGGTGAGCGCTGCCTCTACCACCCATTCGCCGAAGCTGGCCTCCAGCTCGGTGCCTTCGAGCAGCGGCAGGAACTCGCCGGGGGACACCAGGCCCCGCTCGGGGTGTTGCCAGCGCGAAAGCACCTCGGCGCCCACCACGGTGCCGCTGCGCATGTCCACCTTGGGCTGCAGGTACAGCGTGAATTGCGCGTCGGCCAGGGCATCGCGCAGGTGGCGGCCTTGGGCGCGCTGCAGTTGCACGGCACGCTCCTGGGCGGCGTCGAACTGGTGAAAGCGGTTGCGCCCGGCCTGCTTGGCGACGTACATGGCGTGGTCGGCGTGGCGCAGCAGGGTGTCGGCGTCGGCGTCGTCTTGTGGAAAGACGGTGTAGCCAATGCTGGCTGTTACCACCACGCGCTCTGTCTCCAGGGTGTAGGGGGCTGAGATGCTTTCCATCACCTGTTCGAGCAAGCGCTCGCAGTCGCTGACGGTTTGCAGCCCCGGCATGAGGATCACGAACTCGTCGCCGCCCAACCGGGCCACGCTGTCCACGGGCCGCAGCGCGCGGGTCAGGCGCCCGGCCACCACCACCAGCAAGCGGTCGCCTGCGCCATGGCCTAGGCGGTCGTTCACGGGCTTGAAGCCGTCCAGGTCGAGATAAGCCACGCCCAGCTGCGTGCCGTTCATGCGCGCGCGGTCCATGTTCTCTTGCAGCTTGCGGGCCAGCAGCACGCGGTTGGGCAGGCCGGTGAGGGCGTCGAACAGCGCCAGTCGCTGCAGCATGACCTCTTGTTCGCGCTGGGGCGTCACGTCGATGGCCACGCCCAGCATGCGGGCGGGGCGCCCTTGGCTGTCAAAGCCGACGATCTTGCCCAGGTTGCGCACCCAACGCGTGGCGTCGCCGGGCTGACTCATGGGCCAGGTTGCGTCAAACAGCGAGCCTGGGTTGGCGGCATGGTGCGCGAGTTCGGCGGTGATGCGTTCGATGTCGTCGGGTGCGATGCCGTGGGTCCACTGCGCGGATGCTGGCGTGTCGTCCGACGCGTTCAGGCCCCGCATGGCGCGCCAGCGGCTGTCGCCAGTGACGGCGCCGGTCTGCAGGTTCCAGTCCCACAGCCCCAGCGATGCGGCCGAGATGGTGAGCGACAGCAGTTCCTCCCGTTCGCGCACCTGCTCTTCGTCGCGTTTGCGATTGGTGATGTCGTGCAATGAAAAGAACCAGCAAGGCTCGCCGTCGAACTCGATGGGCCGCACGGACTGCAGCACGGTCCGCGTCTGGCCGCTGCGTGTGGTCAGGGCAAACTCATAGTCGCTGAGCTGGCCCTTGCGCTCCAGGTGCTCCATGAGCCGCTGGCGGTCTTCGATGGTCACGATACCGAGCCCAACCCCCGTATGCCCAATGGCCTGTTCGCGGGGGATGCCGATCATCTCCTCCCAGGCAGGGTTCAGGTCCACATAGCTGCCGTCGCTGCGGCGCGCCAGGCCCATGGGGTAGGGCATGATCTGGAAGATGCGCGAGAAGCGCTCTTCCGACTGGCGCAGGCGCTGCTCGGCCCGCTTGGCTTCGTCGATGTCCTGCATCACGCCGCGCACGCGCGCCACGCGGCCGTTCTCAATCACGGGCTCGCCGCGCGCACGCATCCACAGCAGGTGGCCGTCGGCGTGGAGCACCTCCATCTCCATGCTCCACGCCTTGCCCGCGCGGATGCTCTGGCGGACTTTCTCGCTCAGTGCCTCGCGGTAGGCGGGGGCCACATGGCTGTTGATGTAGTCGTGGGGCGGTGGCTGGTTCGGGTCCAGGCCATGGATTTCGAAACACACTTCCGACCAGTACGTCACGCCCTTGCCGCGTTCGTCCTCCCAGGCGCCGAGCCGCGCCAGCCGGCCGGCCTGCTCCAACTGGTTGTTGGCTGCCCGAAGTTCGTCGCTGGTGCGTTGCGCGACGGATATGTCGTGAAAAATGAAAACAAAGCAATTTTCACCATCCACCATCACCGAGCGGGCCGACATCAGCCCCGGTATGAGCCTTCCATTGGCCTGCGCCACCATCGGCATGCGGTCCACTTTGCCGTCGCGCTGGAAGGTTTCAACCATGCGGACGCGCTCTTGTTCATTGGCCCAGACGCGCAGCTCGATCGAGGTGATGCCCACTATTTTTTCGCGGGGGAGGCTCATCATTGCGCAATAGGCCGGGTTCACATCCAGAAAGAGCCCGTCGGAGATGCGTGAGATGCCCGCAGGGTCGGGCAGCGTTTGGTAGAACGTGGTGTATTTGGCCTCGGAGGAGGAGAGCGCTTGCGCCAGATCGCGCTGTGCCGTGATGTCCACGTACATGCCGATCATGCTGGTGGGGCGGCCCTGGGCGTCGCGCCGGGCTACCGTGCCGCGCGACATCAGCCAGCGCCAGCGGCCCGCCAGATCCATCACGCGGAACTCTGCCTCGTAGGTTTCCGACTGCCCGCTCATGGACTGCGCCAGCCGCGCGGCACTGCGTTCGGCATCTGCTGGGTGGCGCCGGGCATACCAGCGCTCCCACAGGTCGGGGGCGCCCGCATCGGCGGCGGTGATGCCAAAGGCTTCGTAGAAGGCGCCATCGCAGCGGAACTGGCGCAAGTCCACATCCCATTCCCAGCGCCCGCCGCCGAGGGCATCCGTGGCCAGACGCAGTTGTTGTTCGCGCTCCTCGAGCGCATGCAGGGACTGTTCCTGCGCCATGGTCAGTTTGGCCTTGTTCTGCAGCAACTGCTGCCCCGTGCCCAGCAGCACGATGCCAGCAGCATGGAACCAGGGCAACTGCCGCAGCCATTCCAGGAGCGATGTGGGGACCGGCATGGCGCCGCTGGCCATCAGGCACAGCGCGGCCACGGGCGGCAGGGTGACCGCCAGGCCCGCCATGCCCATCCAGGGCCGCACGCCGCGGCGGGTATCGAACTTGCGCCACAGCAGGCCCAGGGCGCATGCGCCCATCTGCACGGCAAGGGCAGGCCAGACGGGTTCGTGGCTCCCGGTCAGGGCCAGCAGGGCCAGGGCGGTGGTGATCAGCGCTGAGAACAGCCCGAAATACAGGCTGACAAAAGCCGTGGTCGTGGGGTAGGTCACCAGATGTGCATCGGGTGCATTCGCGCGCATGACCCCCAGCACCAGGATCGACACGACACCCCCCACCACCCCGACCAGTGCCTGTGTGCGGCGTGATGGCTGCAGGATTTCGGCAGGCTGCAGGTGCGCGAGCACCAGCACCAGCAGGATCAGCAGTCCCCCTGCCAGCAGCGCGTTATGGACCATCGTGGAAGGCCCGTGTCAAAAAGCAAGAAAACAAAAGGGAGAAAAACGTGGCGCAAGGCCAGGCGGGCCTGCGTTTCGCCAAGCCACCATCCCGCCACGGAAAACTTGTGGCGTGTGAGCAGAAACCTGCAGGGAGAACCATGCACCAAGTTTAGGCGCGTTGGGTGGGTGCTGCGGGCGAAACGGCTGTCCAGATAAGCCCGGTTGACAACCACCTGGCTGTCCCCAAACAGCAGGACGCAGCCCTTTAGCAGAGGGTAAGAGCGCTCAGGGGCGGAGCGCCTATTAGGAGGGAGTTGGTGTCCCCTCCAGCGCCAGCAACGCAACCTTACGTGGAAGACCGCCCGCGTAGCCGGTCAGGCTGCCGTCCGCGCCCAGCACCCGGTGGCAGGGCACCACCACGCTCAGCGGGTTGCGCCCCACGGCGGCGCCCACGGCCCGCACGGCGCGGGGGCGGCCCAGTTGCTGGCTGATGTGGCCGTAGGTGCTGGTGCCGCCCCGGCCAATGGCCAGCAGCGTACGCCACACCTCCTGCTGAAAGGGGGTGCCGCCCGAGAGGTCCAGCGGCAGATCGAAGCCGCTGCGCTCACCCTGCAAATACTGCTGCAACTGGCCGGTGGCCTCTTGCAACAGCGCGTGGTCAGTGGCCTCGGCCCAAGCGGCGGCGCCATAAAGCTGGTGGCTGGGCTCGTGGCGCTGGCCCTCGAACCAGACGCCACACAGGCCCAGGGGCGAGGCAGCCAGGCGCACCGGGCCGAGGGCGGTGTTGGCGCAGGCCTGCACGGTGTGGGGGTGGTAAAGCATGGGCGATTGTCCTGAAGAATTTAACGAAATTGGCACCTAACGCTTTATCTATAAGCGCGAGCAGCTATTGTTTTGATAGTGTTTGTGGTGCAGGCGCAGCCCAGGCCCGCAGCACCGCATAGCTGCGCCAGGGGCGCCAGGCCTCGGATGCGGCAGCGGCTGCGCGGGCCGGGTTTTTTTCACCCTGCACGCCCAGGGCCTTGTGCAGCGCCACGTCGCCCGCCGGAAAGGCGTCGGGCCAGCGCAGCACGCGCATGGCGATGTACTGGGCCGTCCAGTCGCCGATGCCGGGCAGCGCACACAGCGCGGCCGTGGTGCTGGCCACGTCGGCACCGGCATGCAGGGCCAGTTGGCCGCTGTCCACGGCGCGGGCCAGCGCCACGATGGCCGCCTGGCGCTGGCGCACGATGCCCAGTTGGCCCAGCGTGTCGCCGTCGGCCACGGCCAGCGTGGCGGGGGTGGGGAACAGGCGGCCTAGCTCAGGCCAGGGCGTGGCGATGGGTTCGCCCAGCCGCTCCACCAGCCGCTGGCCCAGCGTGCGCGCGGCGGCCACGGTGATCTGCTGGCCCAACACGGCGCGCACGGCCAGTTCGAACCCGTCAAAGGCGCCTGGCACGCGCAGGCCATCGCCTTCGGGGAAATGTGGGTGCAGCACAGCGTTGATGGCGGCGGGGTCGGCGTCCAGGTCGAGCATGGCGCGCACGCGGCGGATCACCAGCGGCAGCACCGGGTACAGGCTGTCGCTGGTCTGCAGCAGCACCTGGTGGCGGGCCATGTCAAAACGCGCACTGAGCCAGCCGGTGGTCTCCTGGGCCAAACCGGTGCTCGCGGCGGGCAGGCGCACGGTGCGGCGCAGCGTGGCCTCGGCCGGCAACACCCATTCGACGCCATGGAACTGCCGCCGTTCAAAAAACGCCAGCAGCGCCGCCACGTCAAACGGCGGGCGCCAAGCCAGGCGCAGCGTGGTGCCGCCTGTGCCGGGTGCACCGCTGCGCCGCAACTGGGTGGGGTTCAGGCCGTAGTGCCCGGCAAACGCGGCATTGAAGCGACGCAGGCTGGCAAAGCCGCTGGCCAGCGCCACCTGCGTGACGGGCATGGCCGTGTCGGTGAGCAACTGTTTGGCCGTGAGCAGCCGCCGGGTCTGCAGGTATTGCAGGGGCGACACGCCCAAGGCGGCCTCGAAAATGCGGCGCAGGTGGCGGTCGCTCACGCCCAGGCGTTCGGCCAGGCGGGCCACGGTGGCGCCGCCTTCGCCCGGTGCGGTTGGGGTGGGCCAGAGATCGGGGGCATCCAAAAGACGCACGGCCTGTTGCACCAGGATGCTGCTCGCGTCCTGCACCGACCACACCAGGGCTTGCGGCGCCAGCTCGGGCCGGCAGCGCAGGCAGGGCCTGAACCCGGCGCTCTCGGCCTGCGCGGCCAGGGCGAAAAAGCGGCAATTTTCGCGCCGAGGCGTGCGAACGGCGCACACAGGGCGGCAGTAGATGCCGGTGGAGGTCACGGCGGTGAAGAAGTGACCGTCAAAACGTGCGTCCCTGGCCTGCACGGCCAGGTAGCGGCCTTCGTCCGAAGCGGTATCGGTGCCTGCGGATGGGGGCGGGTTCATCGAAGTCATGGGCTGAATCATAGGGACCGCGCGCGCCCTGACTGGCCGTTTTCGGACATGTGCCTGTCGCTTCCCCCAGGAGGAGGCGGGCAGGGGCACGCCTACAATGCAAACGGCTCGTCAACCCCACATCGAAAGGTCCCCCTACGTGCAACCCACGCCCGCCATTTTCAAAGCCTACGACATTCGCGGTATCGTGCCGACGACCTTGAACGAAGAAGTAGCCCTGGGCCTGGGCCGGGCCTTTGGCACTGCGGCACGCGCCGAGGGGCAGACCACGGTGGCGGTGGGGCGGGATGGCCGCTTGTCGGGGCCTGCCGTGTCGGCGGCGCTGATCAAGGGGCTGATGGAGGCGGGCATTGCGGTGATCGACGTGGGCCTGGTCACCACGCCGCTGTTGTACTTTGCGGCCAGCACGCTGTGCCAAAGCGGCATCCAGGTCACCGGCAGCCACAACCCCAAGGACTACAACGGCTTCAAGATGGTGCTGAACGGCCGCGCCATCTACGGCGACGAAATCCAGGCCCTGCGCCACACCATGGAGCAGGAAAGCTGGCAACTGCAGCCCGGTGGCACGGTGCGCCATGTCGATGTGCTGCCTGCCTACACCGAGCGCATCGTGGGCGACGTGAAGCTGGCCCGCCCGATCAAAATCGTGGTCGACTGCGGCAACGGCATCGCGGGTGCGTCGGCCCCGGCCATCTTCCGTGCGCTGGGCTGCGAGGTGACCGAGCTGTTTTCGGAGGTGGACGGCAACTTCCCCAACCACCACCCCGACCCGAGCAAGCCCGAGAACCTGCATGACCTGATCGAAGCCCTGAAGACCAGCGACGCCGAGCTGGGCCTGGCCTTTGATGGAGACGGCGACCGCCTGGGCATCGTGACCAAGGACGGCACCAACATCTTCCCCGACCGCCAGATGATGCTGTTTGCGCAGGACGTGCTCTCGCGCGTGCCCGGCGGCGAGATCATCTTCGATGTGAAATGCACCCAGCGCCTGGCGCCCGCCATTGCGGCTGCGGGCGGCGTACCGGTGATGTTCAAAACCGGCCACTCGCTCATCAAGGCGCGCATGAAAGAAAGCAACTCGCCCCTGGGCGGCGAGATGAGCGGCCACATCTTCTTCAAGGAGCGCTGGTTCGGCTTTGACGACGGCACCTACGCGGGCTGCCGCCTGCTGGAGATCTTGAGCAAGGGCAGCGACCCGAGCGCCGTGCTCAACGCACTGCCCACCAGCTTCTCGACCCCCGAGCTCAACGTGGCCTGCGCCGAGGGCGAGCCACACCGCCTCACGGCCGAGCTGCAAGCCCTGGCCGCAGGCCTGTTTGCCGCGCCCGCCACCGTGAGCACCATCGACGGCCTGCGCGTGGATTGGCCCGACGGTTTTGGCCTGATCCGCGCCAGCAACACCACGCCCGTGCTGGTGCTGCGCTTTGAGGGCCACACCCCCGAGGCCCTGGCCCGCATCGAGGCCGCCATGCTGGCGCTGCTGCACCGTGTCAAGCCCGACGCGCATGTGGGTGCGGCCAGCCACTGACGCTACACGGCGCAAAACCGGCCGCCACGCACGCTGCAGCAGCCTTCCGTTTCTTTTTTGATCCTCGTTGAATGACGCCGTCCCTGTCCACGCCCCTTCGCGTCGCAGCCGCCCAGTCGCCCTCGGCGCCGGGCGATGTGGCGCGCAACGTGTTGACACACCTGGCCTTTGTGCGGGCGGCGGCGCACGAACGTGTGCAGGTGTTGGTGTTTCCCGAGCTGTCGCTTACCGGGTATGAGCCGGATCTGTTGGCGGCCAACGTGTTGTTTGCCGAGCACCCTGCGCTGGCTGCTTTGCTGCAGGCGGCCCGCCACCACGGCGTGACCCTGGTGGTTGGTGCCCCGGCAGAGCCGATGGCAGAGGGCGCACGGCCCGCCATTGGCGCCTGGGTGCTGGGTGCCGACGGCAGCGTGGCGCTGTACCGCAAGCGTCATCTGCATCCGAGCGAAGAACACTTCGCCAGCGCAGGCACGGACGATACACAAGTGCGGCTGCTGGCGGGCGAGCCCACCGGGATGGCGGTGTGCGCCGACATCACGCACCCCGAGCATGCCCAGGCCGCCCATGGGGCGGGGGCAAGCCTGTATGCCGCAGGGGTGCTGATCTCCGCAAAAGCCTACGAGGCCGAGTCGGCCCTGTTGCAGGGCTACGCCCGCGAGCACGGTATGGCCGTTTTGCTGGCCAACTACAGCGGGCCTTCCGGCGGCTATGCCAGCGCTGGCCGCAGCGCCTTCTGGGCACCTGGCGGGCAGTGCGTGGTGGCGGCGCCCTCCGACGCCCCTTGCCTGGTGTGGGCAGCGCGCGGCGACAGCAGCTGGACGGGCGGGGTCGTGGGCCTGAACCTGCCTGTATGAATGCCGCACGCGCCCTGTACTCGCTGATCACCTGGTGTGCGCAGCCGCTGCTGCTGCGCAAGCTGCGCCGCCGCGCCGTGGCCGAGCCCGGCTACGCCTATGCGGTGGGCGAGCGCTTTGGCCGCTATCCGACGTCCATCGACAGCCTGATGCCGCAAAGCACCTCTGACCCGCTGGGCCGGTTCGTGTGGATCCACGCCGTCTCGCTGGGCGAAACGCGTGCGGCCGCCATCTTGCTGGCGCAACTGCGCGAGCAACTGCCCGGCATGCGCCTGCTGCTCACCCATGGCACTGCCACGGGCCGGGCCGAGGGCGAAAAACTGCTGTTGCCCGGCGACGTGCAGGTGTGGCAGCCCTGGGATACGCCCGGCGCCGTGGCCCGGTTCCTACGCAAATTTCGCCCCGCCATCGGCATCCTGATGGAGACGGAGGTCTGGCCCAATCTGGTGGCAGGCTGCAAGCGGCGCGGCGTCCCGCTGGTGCTGGCCAATGCGCGCTTCAACGAAAAATCCCTGCGCAAGGCACAGCGCCTGGGGGCGCTGGCCCGGCCAGCCTACAGCGGACTGGCAGCAGTCTGGGCGCAGACGCAGGACGACGCGGACCGCCTGCAAGCCCTGGGTGCCCCGGTGCACGGCGTGTTTGGAAACCTCAAGTTCGACGTGGTGCCCGATGCCGCGCTGCTCGAGCGGGGGCGGCTTTGGCGCAGGCAGACCCTGCGCCCCGTGGTCATGCTGGCCAGCAGCCGCGAAGGAGAAGAGGCGCTGTGGCTGGAGAATTTCAAGCCAAAAGAGGCTCTAGCGCTTAATCAGCAAGCGCAAGCAGCTATCAATAGTGAAGCAAATACTGCCGGTGACGTGCAATGGCTCATCGTGCCGCGCCACCCCCAGCGCTTTGACGAGGTGCACCAGTTGCTTCTGCGCGCAGGCCTCACGGTTTCGCGCCGCAGCACCTGGGCGGCTGGCCCCGCATCTGCGGACGTGTGGCTGGGCGACTCGCTGGGCGAGATGACGATGTACTACGGCCTGGCTGACGTGGCCCTGCTGGGCGGCAGCTTTGCGCCGCTGGGCGGGCAAAACCTGATCGAAGCCGCCGCCTGCGGCTGCCCCGTGGTGCTGGGGCCGCACACCTTCAACTTTGCCGAGGCAGCAGAGCTGGCCTGCACCGCCGGTGCTGCCCAGCGGGTGCCGGACATCGCCGCAGGCATGGCGCTGGCAAGCAGCCTGGCGCAAGACGCCCCCGCACTGCGTGCCGCCAGCGAGCGCGCCACACGCTTCACCACGGCCCACCGGGGTGCGGCGCAGGCCACGGCGCAGGCGATTTTGGGTCTTTTGCTGCCTGGGGATGGGGTGGCGAACGGGGCATAACGGCCCGTCCTGCCCGCAGGCAGGGTGTTGGTTTACTTGACCAGCAGCGCGTTGACCGCCTCGATGTCCTGCTGCGTCAGCGTGCCTGCCGCCTGGCGCAGCTTGAGTGTGCCCAGCAGCACGTTGTAGCGGGCCTGGGCCAGGTCGCGCTTGGTTTGGAAGAGCTGGCTTTGGGCGTTGAGCACGTCGATGTTGATACGCACGCCCACCTGGTAGCCGAGTTTGTTGGCGTCAAGCGCGCTTTGGCTCGATGCCTCGGCGGCTTCCAGGGCCTGGACCTGGCCCTGGCCAGACTGCACGCCGAAGAAGGCGGCGCGGGTGGCCTGGGCCACGCTGCGGCGGGCGGTCTCCAGGTCGGCCGTGGCTTTTTCTTCGAGTGCCAGGGTTTCCTTGACGCGGTTTTGCACCGCGAAGCCCGCGAACAGCGGTAGGTTAAACGCCACACCCACGCTGGCGGCGTTGCTGCGGTTGGTGATGCCGGGCGCGGAGATGGTGCCGTGCAGGTTGCGCGTGACGTTGTAGCCCGCCTGCAGGTCTACGGTGGGCAGGTGGCCGGTTTCGGCCTTTTTGGTTTCCAGCCGTGCGATGTCCAATGCAATGGCGGCCTGGCGAACGGCGGGTTGTTGGTCGCGTGCGGTGTCCACCCAGGTGATCACGTTGTCGGGCTGCACGTTGGGCAACTGCAGCGGCAGGGCCAGCGGCCGGGGTTGGGTGCCGGTGATGCCTACCAGTTGGTCCAGCGCCAGGCGCTTGACGCGCTGGTCGTTCTCGGCCGCGATTTCCTGGGCGATCACCAGGTCGTAGCGCGCCTGGGCTTCGCGCGAGTCGGTCACCGTGGTGGTGCCCACCTCGAAATTGCGCTTGGCCGAGGCCAGTTGCTCGGAGACGGCGGCTTTTTGGGCGCGCACGAAGGTCAGGGTGTCTTGCGCGGCCAGCACGTCAAAGTAGGCCTGGCTCACGCGCACCAGCAGGTCTTGCGTGGCGGCATCGAGCTGGGCCTGCGCCACGTCCACCCCGCGCTGGCCTTGCTCCAGGGTGATGCGGTTGGCGGGCCGGTACAGCGGCTGCGAGGCGTTGATGCCTGCCGTTTGGGCCGTGCCGGTGTTTTCGATTTTGGGGCGGCTCAGCTCCACGTTGGAGCGGGTGAGCCCACTGCTCAGCCCCACCGAGGGCAGCAGGCCAGCGCGGGCTTGGTCGGCCTTGCGGCCTGCGGCATCGAGCTGTGCGCGGGCCGACTGCCAGGCCGTGTCGTAGGTACGGGCCGATTCCACCAGCTCCAGCAGGCTCTGGGCTTGAACCGGAGCGGAGAGCGCTGCGCCCAGCGCGAGGGACAGAAGAGGCAGGGAGCGGGGCCGAAACAGTGTCATGAAGGTCCTTCGGAAAATTCTGCGGTTCGATGGCGGGAGCGGGCCGGTATCAACGTCAGTAGCGGGGCACGGCGGGGTCGTTTTCGTGCGACCAGGCGTCGATGCCACCGGTGATGTTGGCCAACCGTTCAAAACCGTTGTGCTGCAAGAACGCGGCCACCCGCAGGCTGCGTGCGCCGTGGTGGCACAGGCAGGCAATGGGACGTTGTGTCTGGCGGGCAGTGTCCAGTTCGGCCAGGCGCGCGGGCAATTCGCCCATGGGGATGGCAACCAGCTCAAAGCCATCCGCGCGCACGCTAGCGGTTTGCAGCTCCCAGGGTTCGCGCACGTCCAGCACCAGGGGCTGGCTGCCAACGGGTGCCGTGGCGAACCAGGCAGACAACTGGGCAGGGCGGACGTGATCGATCATGCAGAACTCCGAAGGGACAGGGGTCAGAACGTGAAGCCGGATGGCTCGGGGAAGTGCACCAGGCGGGGCGCGATGGTGTCCCAGGGCGCCGTGGTTTCAAAGCGGTCGCCGGTGCGGCGGGTCAGGGTGAAACGCATCACTGGTTCGCCACCCACGATGGCGCCCAGGCGGCCGCCGTCGCGCAGCAGGGCCAGCAGGGCGCTGGGCACTTCGGCGACCGAGCCGCTGAGCACGATCACGTCGAATGGGCCGTCAGGCACGGCGTCACGGGCGCCGTCGCCCTGGCGCACTTCGGCGTTCTGCACACCGGCGTCGCGCAGGTTTTCGCGGGCCATTTCGGCCAGTTCGGCGTTGATTTCGAGCGACACCACGCGCTCGGCGCGGTGGGCCAGCAGGGCGGCCATGTAGCCCGAGCCAGCGCCGATTTCGAGCACGCGGTCGGTGGATTGGACTTGCAAGTCTTGCAGGATGCGCGCTTCCACGCGGGGCTGCAGCATGCTGTGGCCCAGGCGCACGGCTTCTTCGGCGTCGTCGCCCAGCAGTGGCACTTCAATGTCCATGAACGCCAGGCTGCGGTAGGCAGGGGGCACAAAGTCTTCGCGGCGCACCACGGCCAGCAGGTCGAGCACGTCGGCGTCGAGCACGTTCCAGGGGCGGATCTGCTGCTCGATCATGTTGTAGCGGGCCTGGGCGACGGGGTCGCTGATGTTGGCGGACGTGTTCAGGGGCATGTTCATGGAATTTCTCCGTGGAGGACTGGTGTCGGGACGATCAGGACAAACCCTTGATTTTAGGCGCTGGCTGGGAGCGCCCCATCTTTCGCAGCGCCCATTGCGCCAGATCGTCCATATAGCAATACACCACGGGCACCACCACCAGCGTGAGCAGCGACGAGGTGATGACCCCGCCAATCACGGCCTGGCCCATGGGCGCGCGCTGCTCGGAGCCTTCGGACAGCGCAAACGCCAGCGGCACCATGCCGAAAATCATGGCCAGCGTGGTCATGAGGATGGGGCGCAGCCGCACACGGGCCGCCAGCAGCAGAGCCTCGGCGCGGGGCAGTCCGGGCACGGTGCGGCCCTCGTCGTTCACATGTTCCTCGCGGGCGCGGATGGCAAAGTCCACCAGCAAGATGGCGTTCTTGGTGACCAGGCCCATCAGCATCACCACGCCGATGATGGAGAACATCGACAGCGTGGAGCGGAACATCAGGAGCGCCAGCACCACGCCGATGAGCGTGAACGGCAGCGAGGTCATGAGCGCCAGCGGCTGCAAAAAGCTCTTGAACTGGCTGGCCAGGATCATGTAGATGAAGATGATCGCCATGGCCAGCGCCGAGATGGCGTAGCCGAACGATTCGGCCATGTTCTTAGTGGAGCCGCTGAACTGATAGCGGTAGCCGGGCGGAAAGACCACGGTATCGAGCGCCTTCTTGATGTCGTTCGACACCTCGCCAGCCGAGCGCTGCGCCACGTTGGCGTTCACCGCCACTTCGCGGGTCAGGTCGCGCCGATTGATCTGGTTGGCGCCGGTGGATTCGGTCACCCGGGCCACCTGGTTCAGGCGCACGATGCGGGTGGTGCCGTCGGCAGCAGCCAGGGCAAAGGGCAGGCGCTCCAGGTCTGCCGGGGCGGTGCGTGCCTCGGGCGCCAGGCGCACGTTCACGTCGTAGGTTTGGTCGTCTGGCGCACGCCAGTTGCCCACCGTGGTGCCTGCCACCAGCGTACGCAACGATGTAGCCATGGGCGCCACCGACAGCCCCAGGTCCGAGGCCACGTCGCGCTTGATTTCGAGCGCGATCACCGGCTTGTTGGGCTTGGCGCTGGTGTCTAGGTCCACCAGGCCGGGGATGTCGCGGATCTTTTCGGTGACCACCTTGGTCAGGCGTTCGAGCTCCTGCAGATCAGGCCCTTGCAGCGAAAACTCCACCTGCTTGTTGCCACCCACGGCGTCCAGCAGGCCCACGTGCGTGATGGTGATGCCCGGCACGCTCTTGAGGCGCTCGCGCAGCACGTCGGACATCTGATCCACGCTGCGGCTGCGGTCCTTGCGGTCCACCAGGCGCACGTAAATGCTGGCGTAGATCTTGCCCTGTGCGCTGCCGGTGTTGATGGTGGTCAGCGTGTAGCGCACTTCGGGCATCTCGCGCAGGATGCTTTCCACCTGCCGGGCTTTGGCCTCGGTGGCTTCTAACGACGAACCCACGGGGGTGTAGAAGTTGAGGCTGGTTTCCGAGAAATCGGCCTTGGGTACGAATTCGGTGCCCAGCAGCGGCACCATGAACACGCTCAGCACAAAGATGCCCAGTGCGATCAACATAGTGGCCAGCTTGTGCACCAGCGACCAGCGCAGGATGTGCTGGTAGCCCTCGGCCAGTGCGTCGGTGGCCCGGTCGAACCAACCCGTGACGCGGCCAATCGTCTTGTCGTAGAAAGTGACTGGCGCAGTGCGCTGGCCGTGGGCATGGATGCTCGGGTCGTGCCAGATGCTCGACAGCATGGGGTCGAGCGTGAAGCTCACAAACATCGAAATCAGCACCGCTGCCACGATGGTGATACCGAACTCGTGGAAGAACTTGCCGATGATGCCGCCCATGAAGCCGATGGGCATGAACACCGCCACGATGGACAGCGTGGTGGCCAGCACGGCGAGGCCAATCTCCTGCGTGCCGTCCATCGCCGCGTCGTAGGCGCCTTTGCCCATCTGCACATGGCGCACGATGTTCTCGCGCACCACGATGGCGTCGTCGATCAGCAGGCCCACACACAGGCTCAGGGCCATCAGCGTGATCAGGTTGATGGTGAAGCCAAACATGTTCATGAACAAGAAGGTGCCGATCAGCGCAATCGGCAGGGTCAGCCCCGTGATGACGGTGGAGCGCCAGGAGTTCAGGAACAAGAACACGATGAGCACCGTGAGCGCGGCGCCTTCGATCAGCGTTTGGCGCACGTTGCTGACCGCTACGCGAATGGGGCGGGAGCCGTCGCCAATGGTCTCCAGCCGCACGCCGGGAGGCAATTGGTTCTTGATTTCGGCCACGGCGGCGTTCAGGCCGTCCACCACCTCGATGGTGTTTTCGCCCTGCGACTTCTGCACCGACAGCAGCAGGGTGCGCTGGCCGTTGTAAAGCGCCAGGCTCTCCACCTCTTGCGCGCCGTCGTTCACACGGGCCACCTGCTCGAGGCGCACGGGCGCTCCATTCTTGCGGGCCACGATGATCCGGCCGAAGTCCTCGGGCCGCTCCATGCGCGCGTCGATCTGCACCACGCGCTCTTGCGCTAGCGAGCGGATCGCACCCACGGGCAGGTCCTGGTTTTCGCTGCGCACAGCCTGCACCACCTGGTCAGGCGTGACGCCAAAGGCTTCGAGCGCCTGCGGGTTCAGGTAAATGTTGATTTCGCGTTTGGTGGCGCCCACCAGGTTCACGGCGCCCACACCGCGCACGTTCTCCAGGCGTTTCTTGAGAATCTGTTCGGCCCAGGTGGTCAGCTCGACGGCGCTGCTACTGGATTTTTCATCCGGCAGCACGGCCAACGACCACACGGGCCGGCTGGCGGGGTCGAAGCGCAGCACGCGCGGCTCCTTGACCTCGGTGCGCAGGTTGGGGCGCACGGTGGCCACCTTCTCGCGCACATCCTCTGCGGCCTTGCGGCCGTCGATGTGCAGTTGGAACTCGATGATGACAACCGCCGTGCCCTCGTAGCTGCGCGAGGTGAGGGCGTTGATGCCTGCGATGGAATTGACGCCTTCCTCGATCTTCTTGGTGACCTCGCTCTCAACGATTTCAGGCGAGGCGCCGGGGTAGTCCACGGAGACCACCACGACGGGGAAGTCGATGTTAGGAAACTGATCGACCTTGAGGCGCTGGTACGAGAACAGGCCCAGTACGACGATGGCGAGCATCACCATCGTGGCGAACACGGGGTTTTTGAGGCTGACTTTGGTGAACCACATGGCGGGGCCGGGCGCTCAGGGTGCAGCGCGGGAGGCCGCGGGCGCAACGGCAGCCGCGCTGGCAGCCCCGGCAATGGGTGCAGCGGTGGATACGGCCGTGCCTTCGCGCAGCAGTCCGATGCGGCCCGCAATCACGGGTGTGCCGGTGGGCGCACCCTCTACTGCCACCAGGGTCTGTCCCTTGACCACGGCCCTTGCGCCGGTTTTGACCGGCACATGGGCCACCCGGCCGTCTTTGATTGTTTGCAGATAGGGCGCGGGTTTGTCGGTGCGCACCGCGTCGAGCGGCACGGCCAGCACATCGGCATGGCCGGTGTCGAGCGTGCCCTGCACAAAAAGGCCTTGGCGCAGAGGCGTTGCATTCTGGGCCTGCTCTACGCGCAGATAGACCGGCACCGAGCGGCTGCCCGCTTGGGCGCTGGGGCTGATGCGCACCACGGTGGCAAGCACCGGGGTGGGCATGCCGTCGATGAAAAGCTGCGCCTTCTGGCCTACGCGCACCGCCACGGAATCGGCGGGGGTGAGCATCGCCTCCAGTTCCAGACGCGACAGGTCCACCACTTCAATGATGCGGGTGTCCAAGGCCACGCGCTCGCCCGGCTGGGCCAGCCGCTGCGCCACCTGCCCGCTGATGGGGCTTTTGAGCACCGTATCGTCCAGCGCCTTGCGCGCCACGTCGGCAGCGGCCACCGCTGCCTGGTAGCTTGACTGAGCGGCCTCCAGGCTGGACTGCGAGGTCACAAGCGCCGTGGGCGAGATAAAGCCCTGGTCTACCAGCGCGCGGTTGTTGGTGTACTGGCGCTGGTTGATGTCCACCTGCGACTTGGCGGCATCGGCCTGCTGCTGCGCCTGGCGCAGGCGGGCGTGTGCCTCGGTGGGGTCGATGCGCGCCACGATCTGGCCGGCCTTCACGCTGTCGCCCTCGCGCACGGTCAGGCCCTGCAGCTCGCCGCCCGTGCGGGCCTTCACCATGGCCGAATCCACCGCCTTGAGCGCGCCGGACACCGGGACACCCAGCGGCAGATGGAGCTGCTGCACGGTCAACACCTCGTCCGCGCCCAGTTGCATCGGTGCACTGGCCCGCTGGGCGCTGGCTTCGCTCAGCACCTTTTGCTGCGCCTGCCGCGCGGCCATGGCCCGCCAGATTCCTCCACCCAACAGCACTATGACGATGGCTGCTGCCATCCAGGGAAACCAGCGTTTCATGATCAGACGTTGCCTGTCAAAAGAGGAGGGGGAGGAGGAGAGGGCGGCGTATCGGACCGAATACACAGCCCGTGCAGGATGTTGTCGACCTGGGCCGCGATGTACTGCTCGGGCGTCACGTCCAACGCATCGGGCATACAAGCACCGATGGAGTGTTTCCACAGCGTAAGGAAAATCATCGGGGCCAGTACCACGTACACCATGCAGTCGATATTCACCGCGCGGAACTCGCCACGGGCCACTCCGCGCTGAAGAATGCGGCGGACCAGGGCCTGGCCCGGCAAGACCACCTCTTGCTGGTAGAACTGAACGATCTCCGGGAAGTTCTGGGCCTCGCTGAGCATCAGCTTGGTGATGCCCGACGCCTTGGTACTGCCAATGCGCTCCCACCAGACTTGGTAGCAATAGCACAGCAACTCGCTGGTGGTGCCTGCAAAGGCTTCCAGCTCATCGCTCCATTCGGCAAACCGCCCGGCGATGTTCTCGCGCACCACGGCCTTGAACAGTTCTTCCTTGCTCGGGAAGTACAAAAACAGCGTGCCCTTGGACACCCCCGCCCGCGCGGCCACCTCATCCACCCGCGTGGCGGCAAAGCCCTTTTCGACAAAAAGGTCGAGCGCGGCTTCCAGCAGCTCGCCAGGGCGGGCCTCCTTGCGGCGCTCGCGCTTGGTGCCTGCGGCTGCAGAAGTGGAAGAGGGCGTGGAGGGCAAGATGTTTTGGTTAATGACTGACCGGTTAGTAATGTAGCAAGCAGGGGATGGGGCGTCAATTCATAATGATCAAACTTCAATCAAAGGACCACCATGACCTTGCAAACCATCACCCTGGGCGGCGGCTGCTTCTGGTGCACCGAAGCCGTGTTCGACCGCGTGCGTGGCGTTACCGACGTGGAAAGCGGCTACACCAATGGTCACACCATCAACCCCAGCTACGAACAGATCTGCCGGGGCGACACCGGCCACGCCGAGGTGGTGCGCCTGACGTTTGACGCCGACGAGATCAGCCTGGAGGAGATCCTGGAGATCTTCTTCCACACCCACGACCCGACCACCCTCAACCGCCAGGGCAACGACGTGGGAACGCAGTACCGCAGCGGCATCTACTACGAGAACCCCGAGGACGGCGAAATCGCCAACAACATGATCCGCCAGATGTCGCAAGACAAACTGTTTGGCGCCCCCATCACCACCGAGGTGAAGCCGCTTGCCAACTACAGCGCGGCCGAGGCCTATCACCAGGATTACTTTGCGAAAAACCCGAATGCCGGGTATTGCGCGTTTGTGGTGGGGCCGAAGGTGGAGAAGTTCAGAAAGACGTTTGTGCGGTATTTGAAGGGCTGATCTCCCTCGTATCGCCTCAGGTTCGCCTCGACGACGATAAAGGTGTCGGAGGCAGGGAAACACAGGGCCGTGCAAGGCTTTTCCGTCGTAGGAGGCCGGGGGTGTGGGCATAATGCAACCCAATTGCGTTAAAAGCCTTGCCCGCTCACCGCAGCCCATGCCTGCCCCATCTTCCTCCCCCTCCAAACCCTGGTCGCTCCCTCCCAGCATGCGCGCCACCCGCGCCACACGGGCGTTGGCGGCGCTGTATGAGGCGCGGCCCGACGCAGCACTCTCCGAATCCGAAGTCGAGGCGGCACTCACCACTGCGGGCGCGCCCGTCAACAGGGTCACCGTGTACCGCATGCTCGACCGTTTTGCCGTCGCCGGCCTGTTGCACAAGCAGGTTGATGCCGCCCGCGTTACGCGTTACGCGCGGGCGCCGCAGGGCGAGGAGGGCGCCGCACCACGGTTTGAATGTGACGACTGCCATCGCCAGTTCCGCCTGTCCGAGGGCTCGGCCAAGGTGCAGACGGCCTTGAAGCAGGTGCTGCAGGCCTTGGCCACGGCGGGGCACGAGAGCCTGGCGGTGGACATTGCGGTGCGTGGGCGCTGCGCCGGGTGTGCGCATCCATCGGAGGGCGCTGCCGCATGATCCGTACCCGAGGGCTCTCGTACACCTATGCCACGGGCGGTGCTGCGCCGCTGCGTTTTCCGGATGTGGATCTGCGCCAGGGCGGCACCTTGCTGCTGCGTGGGCGATCGGGCACGGGCAAGTCCACCTGGTTGGCGCTGATGGCGGGGCTGCGCGGCGCCAGCGGAGGCGATTTGTTTGTGGCGGGCACCCAGCTGGGCACGCAGCGGGGCGCCGAGATCGACGCATGGCGCGCCCGCACCATTGGTTTTTTGCCGCAGAAGCTGTACCTCAGCAGCGCGCTCACCGTGACCGACAACCTGGCACTGGTCTACTTTGCGGCCGGGTTGCCGCGCGACGATGTGGCCATCCAGCGCGCGCTGGCGCAGGTGGGGGTGGCCGAGCTGGCGGCACGCAAGCCGCACCAGCTCTCGGGCGGACAGGCGCAGCGTGTGGCGCTGGCGCGGGCCGTGCTGCTGGCGCCCGAGCTGCTGCTGGCCGACGAACCCACGGCCAGCCTGGATGACGAGGCCGCTGCCGACGCGCTCACGTTGCTGCGGCAAAGCGCCGCCGCCTGCGACGCCAGCCTGGTGATCGCCACGCACGACCAGCGCGTGGTGCAGGCGCTGGCGGGCGCACAGACCTTGGATTTGAATGAAATGGGCACCCTGCGCTTGATGGATAAGCGCGAGCAGCTATGAAAAACATAGTAAAACTCGCTCGCCTGTCGTGGCGCTATCTGTGGTCTCGCCCGCTGGCGGCGGTGCTTAACCTGCTGGTGCTCACGCTGGGCCTGGCCGCCATCACGCTGGTGCTGCTGGTGGCCACGCAGCTCGACAAGGCGTTCGAGCGCGACCTTTCGGGCATCGACCTGGTGGTGGGCGCCAAGGGCAGCCCGCTGCAGCTCATTTTGGCGGGCGTGTTCCACATTGACGTGCCCACCGGCAACATCCCGCTGCAGGAGGTGCAAACCCTGCAGAAGAACCCGCTGGTGGCCCAGGTGATCCCGCTGAGCCTGGGCGACAGCTACCAGGGCTTTCGCATCGTGGGCACCACCCCCGACTACGTGGCGCATTACGAAGCCACGCTGGCTGAGGGCGCGCTGTGGCAGCAGCCCATGGATGCCGTGCTGGGCGCCAGCGTGGCACGTGGCATTGTCAAAAGCAGCCATGCGGGCGCGCCGCTGACCGGCGCCACCTTCATCGGCAGCCATGGCCTTGGCGGGGGAGGGCATGCGCACGGCGATCACCCCTACCGCGTGAGCGGCGTGCTCGCGCCCTGCGGCTGCGTGCTCGACCGGCTCATCCTCACCAGCACCGAATCCGTCTGGATGGTGCACGAGACCGCCACGGCCAACGATGCCG
>NZ_JAPUDY010000019.1 GCF_027492855.1 Acidovorax sp. | reverse complement strand
CACAGCCAGAGCGTGGTGGTGCTGGCCGACCGGCGCGGCATGCTCATGCACACGCTGGGCGACCCGCATTTTGTGGACAAGGCCGAGCGTGTGGCGCTGACCAGCGGCGCCTCGTGGCACGAGGCGCACCGGGGCACCAATGCCATCGGCACTGCGCTGGCCGAATGCAGCGCGGTAGAGGTGCACGGCGGCGAGCATTTTCTGGAGCGCAACAGCTTTCTCACATGCGCGGCCTCGCCCATCCTGTCGGCCACCGGCGAGCTGCTGGGCATCCTCGACATCTCGGGCGACTGCCGCAACGGCCACGCCCACACGCTGGGCCTGGTGAGCACAGCGGCGCGCATGATCGAAAACCGCCTGCTCACCGCCACCTGCAAACGCAACATCCGCCTGCACCTGCACAGCGCGCCCGAAGGCATCGGCAGTGTGGCCGAGGGCATCGTGGCGGTGTCGGGCGACGGCTGGATCGTGGGCGCCAACCGCATGGCCTTGGCGCAGCTGGGCCTGCGTGCGGGCGATGTGGGCGCCACCTTGCTGGAGCGCGTGCTGGATGTGCGGCTTGACGACCTGCTCTCGCGCCACCAACGCCGCCCGCTGCAGCCGCAAGCCCTGCGCGTGCTGGGCGGGGCGTTGTTGTTTGCCCAGGTGCAGGTGGATGTTGCCGCTGCCTGGGTGGCTCCGCCCACTGCTGCCGCGCCCGCGCCATTGGATGACGCGTTGGCGCAGCTGGACACCGGCGACGCCCGCTGGCGCGCGGCGGCCGACAAAGCCCGCCGCGTGGTGGCCAAGCCGATTGCGGTGCTGGTGCAGGGTGAATCGGGCGTGGGCAAGGAGGTGTTTGCACGCGCCCTGCACGCCAGCGGCCCGCGCCGCGATGCGCCCTTCGTGGCCATCAACTGCGCGGCCATCCCCGAGCACCTCATCGAATCCGAACTGTTCGGCCATGTGGCGGGCGCCTTCACCGGCGCACGCAAGGAGGGCCACCTGGGCCGCCTGCGCGAGGCCCACGGCGGCACGCTGTTCCTCGACGAAATCGGCGACATGCCCCTGGCCCTGCAAACCCGCCTGCTGCGCGTGCTGCAAGAGCGCAGTGTGACGCCCGTGGGCGCCAGCAAGGCCGTGCCGGTGGACTTTGCGCTCATCTGCGCCACGCACTGCCAGCTCATGCAGGCGGCCGAGCAAGGGCGCTTTCGGCAGGATCTGTACTACCGCATCAACGGCCTCACGGTGCAGTTGCCCGCCCTGCGCGAGCGCAGCGACTTCGTGGCGCTCGCGCAGCGCCTGCTGGTCGACCTGGCCACGGAGCAGGGCCTGGGCTTTGACGTGCAAGTGGCGCCCGAGCTGCTGGTGCGCCTGGCCGCCTATGCCTGGCCCGGCAACCTGCGCCAATTGGCCAGCCTGCTGCGCACCGCCTGCGCCATGTTGCTGGAGGGCGAGGACACCCTGGGCTGGGAGCACATGCCTGATGATTTGGTGCATGCCTTGCGCGACGGCGCCCCGGCGCCCACAGCGGCGCCCCGCGCAGCGGAGCCCCTTGTCAGCCTGCAGGCCCTGTCCAGCGCGGCCATCCAGCAGGCGCTGCAAAACACACGCGGCAATGTCTCGCAGGCCGCGCAGCAATTGGGCATCAGCCGCCAGACGCTGTACCGCAAGATGAAGCAGGGCACACCCGGCTGAACAGGGGCGGCGGGCTGTGCGGCGCCTTGGCGTGCGCCGCCGCTGGTTCTGGAGATGAGATGGGCAATCATGAACTCCTGATTTGATAGCTGCTAGCGCTTATCTGTAAAGCGCTAGCAGTCAATTTTGTCTTATCGATCCGGCATTTTGGACCTTGAAACATCCGTTCGGGCTGAGCTTGTCGAAGCCTCGCGCTACGCTTCGACAACGCTTGACGGGAACCATAGAACCTCAGCCCGAACGGCTTCAAGTTGATGGATTCCGACCCGATAAGTCAGCATTCCCCACCCGCGCGCCCGTCATGTTTTGTTACCACTTGGTACAGCGCGGCAACCTTGGGTTGACAGGGCACTGCCACAGTTCAACCCCATTGGCGCGCACCCGTGGGTGAGCGCCCCATCCACCGGAGCCCCCACCATGTCGCAGCGCCGCATCGTCACCCTTGCCACCGTGGCTGTCCTGGCCTTGGCCGCCAGCACCGGCGCTTTCGCACAGGCGGTAGGTGCCACCCCCGGCGCAGGCGTGCAGCGCATTGCCGACGTGGCCTATGGCAGCGACCCTCGCCAGCGCATGGATGTGTATGTGCCCACCACCGGGCGCCACGGCCCGGTGGCCAGCGCAGCGGGTGCGCCGGTCATCTTCATGGTGCACGGCGGCGGCTGGCGCCATGGCGACAAGGCCATGGGCGGCGTGGTGCAGGAGAAGGTGGCGCGCTGGGTGCCCCAGGGCTTTGTGCTGGTCTCGGTGAACTACCGGCTGCTGCCCGGCGCCCCCGTGGCCCAGCAGGCGCGTGATGTGCAGGCCGCGCTGGTGGCCGCGCAGCAACATGCCGCCACCTGGGGCGCAGACCCCGGCCGCTTCATCCTGATGGGCCACTCGGCGGGCGCCCATTTGGTGGCGCTGCTCAACGCCCGTGCGCGTGAGGCCCAGCGCGAAGGCGCCCGGCCATGGCTGGGGGCTGTGGTACTCGACAGCGCGGTGATGAATGTGCCCACCCTCATGCGCGCACGCCACGTGCCGCTGTATGACGATGCGTTTGGCGCCGACCCCGCTGACTGGGTGGCCGTGTCGCCCTACCACCAATGGACGGCGGGTGCGCCGCCGATGCAACTGGTGTGCTCCACCGAGCGCCCTGACCGCCCCTGCCTGCAGGCCGAGGCCATGGCCCGCCACGTGCACAGCCAGGGCGGCCGTGCCGAGGTGCAACCGCAAGGCCTGAGCCACGGCGAGATCAACGCCCAACTGGGGCGGGAGGGCAGCTACACGCGGGCGGTGGAAGCCTTCATGGGGTCGCTGGATGCCGAGGTGGCACGGCGCCTGCAGTGATTGAGAGTCAATTGCTATCTAATTGATAGCTGCTAGCGCTTATTCAATAAGCGCTAGCAGCCAATTTCAGGGATTGCTATACAGGTATTGAAATATCTGCAGCCCAAAGTCGCTCACACAGAA
>NZ_JAPUDY010000018.1 GCF_027492855.1 Acidovorax sp. | reverse complement strand
TCGCTCGCGCTGCCAGCTCCATTATTTGATGCTTACTTCTGAGACACCACACTAGGAGTTTGCGCTGCCGCCGTCCATTGGTTAGGCCCGCACCATGCGGATGGCATCGAACGGGCAGCGCACCGCGCACAATGCGCACCCCGTGCAGCCACCCGCGTCGTGCAATTGCGACCGCTTGGGCCCCCAGGGGGTGCCATCCTCCGCCAGTACCTGTAGCGACAGCACATGCGGCGGGCACACGGCCACGCACCAGCCGCAGCCCGTGCAGCGGGCCAGATCGATGTCAGGCAGGGCTTTGGGCGGGGCGCTCATGGGGCGGGTTGGCAGGTGGCGCGCCCTCGGGTCAGCGCCGGTGGTGCTGAAGCTCGCGCGCGCCATACGCGCAGAACCCTGGCTTGGGACTTTTCTTCTGCGGGTGCAGTCGACAGGTTTCGGGGCGCTTGTCATACACCGTGCACCGCCGCGTCTGCGGGTCCAAAAAATTGCAGTCCCCGCTCGCTCGCCGCGCCATCGTGAAGATCGCGTTCTTGTGGTTGAAGTGGTCGATCAGCCGCGCTTTTTGTAGCCGCTTGGCGATGTGCCGCAGCTCCTCATGCTCTGCCTCGAACGGGTCCACGAGTTCAAGGCGCACCAGGTCCGAGAGCTGCACCTCCAGCGGCATCGTGCAGCAGTTGGCCGCACAGGTGTCGCACAGGCCCGCGCGGTAGCGGGTCCAGGTGGTGAGGCGGTCAACGTCGACGATGGCGATGGGGGAGCGCATGGGGGTGGGATTGACGCAGTTATCGGCTTGCAATGCGACTAAGAAAAGCTGGCACGATAAGTGACAGGAGCCAGGTCGCAGTGTTGGTCCAGTGCGCCCTTCAAAGAGAACAATTGTGGGGTTTGTCGAAAAGCAAACAGGCGACACAACGTGAAATCAGCACCCGCTTCGCGAGAGAAATGCAATTCGTTCTTGGATATGAAGAACGGTGTTTCCTTGCCAAACGCAGTGGTTTTCACCTCAATGAATCGCTCGCGACCATTCGTGTCAAAAGACAGGATGTCGTAGCCAAGGCCGTCGCCTTTTGTTTGCGAAACATGTTCTATCCGATCAGCAAGATCACTCTTGCCCATGCGAGTCAACTGCCACTGCTCATACCGAAAAACAAACTCTTCACCAGCTTGGCCTAAAGAGATATTGCGGGACTCGATCGCTAAGTAGTCGCGTTTGATGGGGGTACCAGCGTATTGCGGGCTTGCTTCGGAAACACTATGGCGTTGCGTGGGGGCTTCCGTTTCGACTTTCAAGAAATCCACAACTTCTGGAGGTACTGCGGGCTGCTGCGCAGCCGCAAGTGCCAATGAATCCAGTGCTGAGGAGCGGTCAACTTGCTGCTCTACTACTTCATATAGCAGCCGCTGATAGTTGACGCGTGGTTGATAGCCTCGGATGTACGGACAGCCTAGAGCGATCAGTACTGCACTGATATTGCCGTGCTTGAATTCAACGGAACCGGCGGAGCGGCCATTGAGCTTTTCAAGCAAAACGCGGCGATGTGCAGCCTTGCTATAGACCTGACCCGCCAGTTCGAGGCTGAGCATCTTGAGGTAGTCGGCAACCACTGCCTCAACCTCGATCCGGGACCAGTCCATGGCTGGCTCAACCAAGTCAGCTATCTACACGTCAAACGTCAATATTCCCCGCCCGCAGCGCATTCGTCTCAATAAAGTCCCGACGCGGCTCCACCTCATCGCCCATCAACATCGTGAACACACGGTCGGCCTCGATCGCATCGTCGATCTGCACGCGCAGCAAACGGCGCACATTCGGGTCCATCGTCGTTTCCCACAACTGCTCGGGGTTCATTTCGCCCAGGCCCTTGTAGCGCTGGCGGCTGGTGGTGCGTTCGGCTTCGCTGATGAGCCACTTCATGGCCTGGCGGAAGTCGCCGACTTTTTCTTCCTTCTGTTTGTCGCCTTCGCCGCGCAAGGCCTTGGCGCCCTCGCCCAGCAGGCCGCGGAAGGTTTCGGCGGCTTCGGCCAAGGCGGCGTAGTCGGCGCCGTGCACGAAGTCTTGGGTGATGACGCTGCTCTTGATGTTGCCGTGGTGGCGGCGGCTGATGCGCAGGATGGGTTTGTCGGTGCGTGTATCGAATTCGCCCGCTACTTCGGCGGGGGCGCCATTGGTGTTGAGCTCGCGCAGCTTGGCCTGCAGGGCCACGGCGCTGGCTTCGGCTTCGGCCACGGTGTCGAGCTTGAGGCTCACGCCGTCGGCCACGGCACGCAGGGCCTCTCGGTCCATGAAGTTGCTCAAGCGGGTGATCACGCTTTCGGCCACCTGGTGCTTGCGTGCCAGTTCGGCCAGGGTGTCACCGGCCAGCACCTGCGGGCTGGCGCCGCCGGTGCTCACGCTGGCGTGGTTCAACGCGATGCGCAGCAAGAAGCCGTCGAGTGCGGGCGCGTCTTTCAGGTACAGCTCTTCCTTGCCCGCCTTCACCTTGTACAGCGGTGGCTGGGCGATGTAGATGTGGCCGCGTTCGACCAGCTCGGGCATCTGGCGGTAGAAGAAGGTGAGCAGCAGGGTGCGGATGTGGGCGCCGTCCACGTCGGCGTCGGTCATGATGATGATGCGGTGGTAGCGCAGCTTGGCCACGTCGAAGTCATCGCCGCCGGTGGTGCCGCCCGCCTTGCCGATGCCGGTGCCGAGAGCCGTGATCAGCGTCAAAATTTCATTGCTGGTCAGCAGCTTTTCGTAGCGGGCTTTTTCCACGTTCAAGATCTTGCCGCGCAGGGGCAGGATGGCCTGGAATTTGCGATCACGGCCCTGCTTGGCGGAGCCTCCGGCGGAGTCGCCCTCGACGATGTAGATTTCGCACATCGCCGGGTCTTTTTCTTGGCAGTCGGCCAGCTTGCCGGGCAGGCCCATGCCGTCGAGCACGCCTTTGCGGCGGGTCATTTCGCGGGCCTTGCGGGCGGCTTCGCGGGCGCGGGCGGCTTCCACGATCTTGCCGCAGATGATCTTGGCGTCGTTGGGTTTTTCTTGCAGATAGTCGGTGAGCAGCTTGCCCACGATGTCTTCCACGGGCGCGCGCACTTCGCTCGATACGAGCTTGTCCTTGGTCTGGCTGCTGAACTTGGGTTCGGGCACCTTCACGCTGAGCACGCAGCACAGGCCTTCGCGCATGTCGTCGCCGG
>NZ_JAPUDY010000017.1 GCF_027492855.1 Acidovorax sp. | reverse complement strand
CCGCGCGTCAGGTTCAGGAATTCGTTGGTGAAACCGATCAGGCCACGGGCCGGGATGCGGTACTCCAGGCGCACGCGGCCACGGCCGTCCGGCTCCATGTTCACCAGCTCGCCCTTGCGCTCGCCCAGGGCTTGCATCACGCCGCCCTGGTGGCCTTCTTCGATGTCGGCAGTCACCAACTCGATAGGCTCGCACTTCTCGCCATTGATGTCCTTGAACACCACGCGGGGCTTGGACACGGCCAGCTCATAACCTTCGCGGCGCATGTTTTCCAAAAGGATGGTCAGGTGCAGTTCACCACGGCCCATCACTTCGAAGATGCCTTCTTCGTCGGTTTCGTTCACGCGCAGGGCCACGTTGTGCTGCAGTTCTTTTTGCAGGCGGTCCCAGATCTGGCGGCTGGTCACGAACTTGCCTTCACGGCCTGCCAGGGGCGAGGTGTTGACGCAGAAGTTCATGGTCAGCGTGGGCTCGTCCACCTTCAGCATGGGCAGCGGCGCGGGGTTGGCGGGGTCGGTCACGGTCACACCGATGCCGATGTCTTCAATACCGTTGATCAGCACGATGTCGCCAGGGCCAGCCTGGGGCGTCTGCATGCGATCCAGGCCCTGGAAGGTCAGCACCTGGTTCACACGGCCCTTGACGGCCTTGCCGTCCGGGCCTTCCATGACGACCACGTCCATCATCGGCTTCAGGGTGCCTTGGCTGATGCGGCCCACGCCGATGCGGCCCACGAAGGTGGAAAAGTCGAGCGCAGAGATCTGCAGTTGCAGCGGCGCGCTCGCGTCGCCCGAGTTCGGGGGCACGTGCTTCAGGATGGTGTTGAACAGGGCCGACATGTCGGGGCCCCACTGCTCGCCCGGTGCGCCCTCTTCCAGCGACGACCAGCCGTTGATGCCCGAGGCGTAGACCACGGGGAAGTCGAGCTGCTCATCGGTGGCGCCCAGCTTGTCGAACAGGTCGAACGCGGCGTTCACCACCTTGTCGGGGTTGGCACCGGGCTTGTCCACCTTGTTCACCACCAGGATGGGGCGCAGGCCCAGGGCCAGGGCCTTCTTGGTCACGAAACGCGTCTGGGGCATGGGGCCTTCCTGCGCGTCGATCAGCAACACCACGCTGTCCACCATGGACAGGGCGCGTTCCACCTCGCCGCCGAAGTCCGCGTGGCCGGGGGTATCGACGATGTTGATGTGCGTGCCTTCCCAGCTCACGGCGCAGTTCTTGGCCAGGATGGTGATGCCACGCTCTTTTTCAATCGCGTTGTTGTCCATCACGGTATCGACGACCTTTTCGTGGTCGGCGAAGGTGCCGGACTGGCGCAGCAGTTGGTCGACCATGGTGGTTTTGCCATGGTCAACGTGGGCGATGATGGCGATGTTGCGGATCTGTTTAGTCATAGTTTTTCCAATGTGCCGCTGGTTTGCTCATGCGGCTTGCTTTCCAAGATTTGTTGAATTTCCAGCGGACTCAGGAGCCTGCCCGGCACCAGCTCCCCGCCAACGATGTGGCCCACCCCCAACAATGCCGAGGGGTTTTCTCCAAAAACCGCCACGGCGCTGGCGTCTGGCCAGACGCCACGGCGGCGCACGCCCGACAGGAAACGAGCGGCATTTTCGCCATCCAGCGTGACACGCACATGGCCGGCCAGCAGCGACTCGGGCGCCTCCAGGCTGGCAAGACGTTCGTCCTCGGGCATGGCTTCCAACTGGGCCAGCGTAACGCAGCGCTCCACACCCAGCCCACCGGTGTCGATGCGGCGCAGAAAGGTCAGGTGCGCCCCACAACCCAGCGCGGCACCGATGTCCTCACCCAGGGTACGAATGTAGGTGCCTTTGCTGCAGGTTACTATTATTTTGATAGCTGGTTGCGCTTTATCTATGGGCGCCAGCACCAGTTTTAATGCATGAATGACGACGTCACGCGCCTCGCGCTCCACCGTGATACCTGCGCGTGCGTACTCGTACAGCGCCTTGCCGTCTTTCTTGAGCGCGCTGTGCATAGGCGGCACCTGGCGGATGGGGCCGGTGAACTGTTGCTGCACGGCAGCCAAGCGCTCGGGGGTGAGCTGGGCGGGGTCCACGTCGCAGCGTTGCACCACGTCGCCCTCGGCATCGCCGGTGGTGGTGGTGGTGCCCAGCAGCGCAATGGCTTCATACGTTTTGGGGGCATCAAGCTGCAGTTGGCTGAACTTGGTGGCCGCGCCAAAACACAGGGGCAGCACGCCGGTAGCCAGCGGGTCAAGCGTGCCGGTGTGGCCCGCTTTTTCGGCGCGCAGCAGCCATTTCGCCTTTTGCAAGGCATCGTTGCTCGACAGGCCGAGCGGTTTATCCAGCAGCAACACCCCATGCACAGGGCGCCGCTGCACCCTGGTGCGTGGCGCTGACTGCATGGCTAGTCCTCTTTTGCGCGGGAAGAGACAGCCTTGGCGATCAAGGCATTCATGTCGGCCGCACGCTCGGAGGTGCGGTCGAACACGAAATGCAGCGTGGGCACCGTGTGGATGTGCAGGCGCTTGAACAGGCCGTTGCGCAGGAAGCCCGCAGCCTGGTTGAGCGCTGCCTGCGTTTCCACCGGGTCGCCCGTCAGCAGGCTGAAGAACACTTTGGCATGGGCGTAGTCAGGGGTGACCTCCACGCCCTGCAGCGTCACCATGCCCACGCGCGGGTCTTTCAACTCGCGCGCGATCAGCTCCGTCAGATCACGCTGGATCTGATCGGCCACCTTGAAGGCGCGGTTGGGAGTGGCGGATTTCTTCGCGGCCATGTCGTTGTTGTTGCTCGCTCTCGTCGTCGTCGCTTCGCCTTACAGCGTGCGTGCGATTTCCTTGATGTCAAAGAACTCGAGTTGATCGCCTTCCTTGATGTCGTTGTAGTTCTTGAGCTTGATACCGCACTCGAAGCCTTCCTTGACTTCCTTGACATCGTCCTTGAGGCGCTTGACCGAATCGACTTCGCCCGTATAGACCACCACGTTGTCGCGCAGCAGGCGGAAACGTGCATTGCGATGGACCATGCCCGAGGTGATGTACGAACCGGCAATCGTGCCGATCTTCGTGGCCACGAACACCGTGCGGATCTCGGCCGTGCCGATGACTTCCTCGCGCTGCTCGGGGGCCAGCATGCCGGACATCGCCACCTTCAGCTCATCCACGGCGTCGTAAATGATGCTGTAATAGTGCAGATCGACGCCATTGCTTTCGGCTGTTTTGCGCGCACCGGCATCGGCACGCACGTTGAAGCCGATCACGATGGCCTTGGAGGCGATCGCCAGGTTGACGTCGGACTCGCTGATACCACCCACACCGGCGTACACCAGCTGGACCTTGATTTCGTCCGTGGACAGCTTGAGCAAGGACTGCGACAGCGCTTCCTGCGAACCCTGCACGTCGGCCTTGACGATGATGGGGAGCATCTTCACTTCGCCCGCTGTCATGTCGGCGAACATGTTTTCGAGCTTCGCAGCCTGCTGCTTGGCCAGCTTGGTGTTGCGGAACTTGCCAGCGCGGTAGGTGGCGATTTCACGTGCACGGCGCTCGTCGGTGAGCACCATGAACTCGTCGCCCGCCTGCGGCACTTCGGTCAGGCCCTGGATTTCCACAGGGATCGAAGGACCGGCCGTTTTGGCCACGCGGCCGTTTTCGTCCAGCATGGCGCGCACGCGGCCAAAGGTTTGGCCGGCCAGCACCACGTCGCCCACCTTGAGCGTGCCGGACTGCACCAGCACCGTGGCCACAGGGCCGCGACCCTTGTCGAGCTGGGCTTCGATCACGAGGCCCTTGGCCAGCGAATCGACCGGCGCCTTCAGCTCCAGCACTTCGGCCTGCAGCAGCACCTGTTCGAGCAGCGTGTCGATGCCCATGCCGGTCTTGGAAGACACTGGCACAAAAGGCGAATCGCCACCGTACTCTTCCGGCACCACCTCTTCCACCACCAGCTCTTGCTTGACGCGGTCTGGGTTGGCATCGGGCTTGTCGGACTTGGTGATGGCCACCACGATAGGAACACCAGCCGCCTTGGCGTGCTTGATGGCTTCCTTGGTCTGGGGCATGACGCCGTCGTCCGCTGCCACGACCAGAATCACGATGTCGGTCGCCTGGGCACCACGGGCACGCATGGCCGTGAAGGCCTCGTGGCCGGGGGTGTCGAGGAACGACACCATGCCGCGTGGTGTTTCCACGTGGTAGGCACCGATGTGCTGCGTGATGCCGCCGGCTTCGCCCGCAGCGACCTTGGCGCGGCGGATGTAGTCGAGCAGCGAGGTCTTGCCGTGGTCCACGTGGCCCATGACGGTAACGACCGGCGCGCGTGGCAGCAACTCAGCGTTCTGCTGCTGCGAATCGTCGTCGGTGAACGCTTCTGGATCGTCCAGCGCAGCCACCACGGCCTTGTGGCCCAGTTCTTCCACCACGATCATCGCGGTGTCCTGGTCCAGCGGCTGGTTGATGGTGACCATCTGGCCCATCTTCATCAGCGCCTTGATCACTTCAGAGGCCTTGATCGACATCTTGTGCGCCAGCTCCGCCACCGTGATGGTTTCGGGCACGTGCACTTCAATGATGCGGGCTTCCACCTGGGCAGACTGCTGGTGGTGGTCATCACGCTGGTCGCGGCCATCGCCACGTCGGCCACGCGGGCCACCGCGCCAGTTGTTGCGGCCCACGCCACCACTGCTGTCGCCACGGGTCTTGATTTCTTTCTTCTTGGCGGTGTCGCCAGCCCAGCTGGACGACAGCTTGGCGGACTTGACTTCCTTGCCAGCGCCAGCGCCAGCCCCGGCAGCAGCCGGAGCACCCGCACGCGCGCCACCCGCACCCACGGCGGGCTTGTGCAGCGTGCCCTTCTTGGCGTCGCCCACGGCTGCGGGCTTGGCCACAGGCTTGGGTTCCTCGGGCTTCTTGGCGACCATGACCGCCTTCTTGGGCGTGGCCATCATGGAGCGGATTGCGGCGGCCTCGGCTTCGGCCTTGCGGCGGCGGGCATCCAGATCGGCAGCACGGGCTGCTTCTTCGTCGGAGCGCGCCTGGGACTCGGCAGCCGCCTTTTCGCGGGCTTCAGCCTGAGCAGCGGCGCGTGCAGCGGCTTCGGCCGCCTGCTCACGCGTGGCTTCCTGCTTCTCGGCAGAGGCCTGGGCCTTTTTCTCGGCTTCCTGGGCGGCGTAGGCGGCAGCGCGCTCTTCGGCTTCGCGCTCGCGCTTTTCGCGGGCTTCGCGCTCGGCACGCTTTTCAGCGAGCTCGGTCTCCTGGCGGCGGATCAGCTCGGCCTGGCGGCGGGCTTCTTCCTCGCGGCGAGACAGTTCGAGGTCTTCGCTCGCAGCCGCTTCTTCTGCCATGTTGGCAGCGGATTCAGTCACCGCCTCGGCGCCTTCGTCGCGCTGGATGAAGGTGCGCTTCTTGCGCACTTCCACCTGGATGGTGCGTGCCTTGCCCGTGGCGTCGGCCTGCTTGATCTCGCTGGTGGATTTTTTCACCAGCGTGATCTTCTTGCGGTCGGCGGATGCCGTGCCATGGCTGGCCTGCAGATAGGCCAGCAATTTTTGCTTGTCCGACTCCGTCAGAGCGTCGGAGGAAGCGGACTTGCCCACGCCGGCAGCCTTGAGCTGGTCGAGCAGGGTTTCAGGCGATTTTTTGAGTTCGGTTGCAAACTCGGCGACAGTATTACTGGACATATATGGTTCGTGCCTCCCTGACCTTTACTCTTGCTGCCCCGCGAACCAGTGTTCGCGCGCCTTCATGATCAAGGCTTTGGCTTCTTCTTCAGACTGTCCGGTCAGGTCGGTCAGTTCATCTAGGCCCAAATCGGCCAGGTCGTCACGTGTATGCACACCACCGTCAGCCAGCTTGGCAATCAGTTCGGGGGTGAGGCCTTCGAGGTCGCGCAGGTCTTGAGAGACCTCGTCAACACTTTCCTCGCGGGCGATTTCCATGGTCAACAGCGCATCCTTGGCACGGGCACGCAGCTCATTGACGGTGTCTTCGTCGAAGCTTTCGATCTCCAGCATCTCCTGCAGCGGCACGTAGGCCACTTCTTCCAGGCTGTTGAAGCCTTCGGCGATGAGGATGTCGGCGATTTCCTCGTCCACATCGAGCCGCTCCATGAACAGCTTGCGGGCCGTGTCGGTCTCGGTGGCCTGCTTTTGCGCGCTTTCGGCGGCGTCCATGATGTTGATCTTCCAGCCGGTCAGATCAGACGCCAGGCGCACGTTCTGGCCGCCGCGGCCGATGGCGATGGCGAGGTTTTCTTCGTCCACCACCACGTCCATGGCGTGTTTTTCTTCATCGACCACGATGGAGGACACATTGGCCG
This sequence comes from Acidovorax sp., assembly GCF_027492855.1. Taxonomy (GTDB): domain Bacteria; phylum Pseudomonadota; class Gammaproteobacteria; order Burkholderiales; family Burkholderiaceae_C; genus Acidovorax. The sequence goes on along the minus strand of NZ_JAPUDY010000017.1, from coordinate 19,077 downwards.
GGGCCAGCGCACCAATCACGAACTGGGCGGGGTCTTCAGACCACAACACGATGTCCACGCGCTCGCCAGCGAGTTCGTTGGTCACCGCGTTCACGCGGGTGCCACGCACGCCGACGCAGGTGCCGATGGGGTCCACGCGCTTGTCGTGCGAGAGCACGGCGATCTTGGCGCGGGAGCCAGGGTCACGAGCGCAGGACTTGATCTCCAGCAGGCCTTGCTCGATCTCAGGCACTTCCTGGCGGAAGAGTTCGATCATGAACTCAGGGGCCGAACGCGACAGGATGATGGGCGCGCCACGCAGCGTGAGGTCCACCTCCATGATCATGGCGCGCACACGGTCGCCACTGCGCAGGTTTTCCTTGGGAATCATCTCGCCACGGCGCAGGCGGCCTTCCACGCGGCCGGATTCGACAATGATGTCGCCCTTGTCCATGCGCTTGACGGTGCCGGTAAAGATGCGTTCGCCACGCGACATGAAGTCGTTGAGCAGCATTTCGCGCTCGGCGTCGCGGATTTTCTGCAGGATGACCTGCTTGGCCGCCATGGCACCGATGCGGCCGATGGGCACGGACTCGACGCCTTCTTCGATGTACTCGCCGACTTCGATGTCAGGAATGCGGTCTTTCGCATCCATCAGCAGTTCTTCGGCTTCAGGATTTTGCAGACCCGCGTCATCCGGCACAACCAGCCAGCGGCGGAAAGTCTCGTAGTTGCCGCTGTCGCGATCGACGGACACGCGAATGTCCACCTCGCCCTGGTACAGCTTCTTGGTAGCCTGGGCCAGGGCCGATTCCACGGCACCCAAGACCACGTCACGCTCCACGTTCTTTTCGCGCGAAATGGCCTCAACCAACATCAACAATTCGCGATTCATGCAACGACTCTCCTGTTTCAATCACCCGAAGGCGAGAACCGCGCGCAGCGGCCACCCACCCCAATTCATTCAGCAAAAAATCAGGCGGCTGCCGACCCTGCCTTGCCTGCGCGCCCCTTGAAATCCACGATGGACGCCAGGCGCACATCACGCAGTTCATCCAGGGTGAAGCCCAGCGCCTGCAAAGGGGCGGGCACGCGTTTTTTGCTCACTTTTTGACCTGGCTTGACCGGCGGCTCGTCACTCCAGACGATCTGCCAGCCGCCAGCCTCGGCCCGCTCCAGCGTGCCGCGAAATTTTTTGCGGGTGGCGTTGACCTGGCCTCCCGCTGCAGCGCCAATGGGCGCCTTCAAGGTGATATCAATGACCGAACCCACGAAGCGCACGAAATCTTGCTCGTGGCGCAGAGGGCGGTCGATGCCGGGGGACGAGACTTCCAGGCGTTTGTATTCCACGCCATCCACTTCCAGCGCAAACTGCAGCTGGCGGGTGACCTTTTCGCAGTCTTCGACCGTCACGAACTGATCCGCCACGGGCTCGGGCGCATCGGCGGCCGGCGCCACCCAAGGCAAATCGATGGTGACGCGCAGCAAACCACCGGCAGAGCGCTCGATCTCCACCAGGTCATAGCCCAGGCCCGTCACAATTTGTTCAACGACTTGCTGCAATGCCACGTGTTCAGTTCAATCCCGGTAAAACAACACGACCAACGCACATCGGAATCAGGCTGATGGCCCGTCCTATGGATGCACTCCCTGTGCACCCTTGTTTGCGTCAATCCAAAACAAAAAACCCGATAACCCCCGGAGACCCTTCTCCGACAGCTTCGAGCTCAAAAAGCATCCGACCAAAAAAAACGGGCGGTAAGTACCCGCCCGCTTGGTCGTGAGCCTCGTATTGTAACGTGTAAAGCGTTGATTTGCAAAGGCGCGTAGGGACAAAACTGTTGTCAATGCGCTCTACAGCGGGCAAAAAACCGCGCGCAGCCGCCTGCGAGCGCCGCACACGGCACCAACGCCGCCATGCAGGGCAAAAACAAGGTGCAGCGCCCGTTTATCAAGCGCAAACAGCTATGACAGTGATAGCGGCGAAAGTAGCTCCGCCAGATCGCCCTCGGTGAACAGCGGCTCCTTGCGCGCGGCAGAACCGCTGTACAGGCTGCCCGCCAGCTGCGCCTTGCGCTCCTGCAGTGCCAGGATGCGCTCCTCGATCGTGCCCTGGGCCACCAGCTTGATCACCCACACGCTCTGCGTCTGGCCGATGCGGTGCGCGCGGTCGGTGGCCTGGGTCTCGACCGCCGGGTTCCACCAGGGGTCGTAGTGGATCACGGTGTCGGCCTGCGGCAGGTTGAGCCCCACCCCACCCGCCTTCAGGCTGATGAGGAACAGCGGCACCTGGCCGCTGGTGAACTGCTCGATGATGGCGTCGCGCTTCTGGCTTTGCCCCGTGAGCTTGACCCAGGGCAGCTTGTGTTTCTTCAGCTCGGCCTCAATCAAGGTGAGCATGCTGGTGAACTGCGAGAACAGCAGGATGCGCCGCCCCTCGGCCAGCATTTCGGGCAGCAGGGCCATGAGCTGCTCGAGCTTGGCCGATGTCTTGACCTTTTTGGCGGCATCGAGCGGCACCAGTTGCGGGTCGCAGCACACCTGGCGCAGCTTGAGCAGCGCGTCGAGGATGGTGATCTGCGATTTGGCCAGCCCCTTAGACTGCAGAGCCTCGCGCACGGTTTTCTCCATCCCCAGGCGGATGGTTTCATACAGGTCGGCCTGGGCGCCGCTCAGCTCTACAGGCATCACCGTCTCGACCTTGGGCGGCAGCTCGCTGGCCACCAGCGCCTTGGTGCGCCTCAGCATGAACGGGGTGATGCGCGCGCGCAACTGCGCCATGCGCGCGCCGTCGCCCAGCTTTTCGATGGGCGTGCGAAACACCTCCTTGAAACGCTGCTGGCTGCCCAGAAACCCCGGCATCAAGAAGTGGAACAGGCTCCACACCTCGCCCAGGTGGTTTTCCATGGGCGTGCCCGACAGGCACAGCCGGTGGCGGGCCTGCAGCTCGCCCGCAACCTGCGCGGCCTGGGTGCTGGCGTTCTTGATGTGCTGCGCCTCATCCAGCACCACCATGTGCCACTCGTGCGCCAGCCAGCGCTCGCGGTCGCGCTGCAGCAGCGAATACGGGGCGATGACCAGGTCGTGCTCGACCACCGCATCGGCCACCTCGTGGCGGCCCGCGCCGTGCAGCACCAGGCAGCGCAGGCCGGGGCAAAAACGCGCGGCTTCGCGCTGCCAGTTGCCCATGAGGCTCACGGGCGCAATGATGAGCGCGGGGCCCGCCATGCGCCCGGCATCCTTTTCGACCTGGATGTGCGCCAGGGTCTGCAGGGTTTTGCCCAGCCCCATGTCGTCGGCCAACACGCCCGCCAGGCCGTGGGCGCTCAAGAACTGCAGCCAGTTCAGACCCTGCTGCTGGTAGGGCCGCAGCTGGGCCAACACGCTGGCGGGCAGCGGCACCATAGGCAAGGTGCTGGCACCCTGCAGCCCCGCCACCATGGCGCGCAAGGCGTCCGCGCCTTCCCACACCGCACCCTCGCCCAGGGCCGCACTGGTGCGCAAGGCGTCCATGCGCGAGAGCTTCAGGCTGTCGCCGTTGAAGTCGTGGGCGCGGTCGCCCACTAGGTCCAGCAGCGCCACCATCCACGGCCGCAGGCTGTCGGTGGGCAGGCGCACAAAACCGGGGCCGCTCAGCGCGGGTAAATACACGTGTGAAGGCAGTTGGGGCAAGCCCGTTGCCGGGTCTGTCGGTTGCGCTGCGGCGGCGGCGATCAGGTGGGGCAACCAGGGCAGGATGTTGTGGCGCACGCCGTTGATGTCCATGCCCAGAGACAACGAGAACCAGGGCGAGGTGGCTTCATCGCCTCCGCCCTCGGGCAGCAAGGCCACGGCCAGCGTGTCGGCATGTGTGATCCAGCCGTCCAGCGCCGCGTCCAGCGTGAGATCGAAGCCCGCACCGCGCAGCACCTCAAAGCCGTTGTCGGCCCAGTGCATCCAGTCGTTCTGCGAGCGCTCACCGGGGATACCGAACAGCCCGTCGTCGGTGCCCAGCAAACCCAGGTCCATCAGGCGCTGGATCGCGTCCAGTTCGGCCATGGGGTCGCGCTGCAGCAGCACCTGGCTGCCGTCGGCGCCGTTCACCCACACGCCCAGGTCCTGCCCAACCCACCAGCCCACATGGCCCAGGTAGTCGAACTGCAGTTGCGCGGTGATAAGCCCCAAATCCGGCACGTCTTGGGTCGGCGCTGGCGCCAGGTGCAGGCGCGCGATGGGCTTCACGCCCTGCACCCGCTTCAGCGGGCCGAGCACTGGCGGCAGTGGCAACACGCCCCCCAGGCGGCTGGCGACTTCGGTCTGGTGCTTTTGCAGCGCGGCAACACTCAGCGCTGGCGCCTGGAGCAGCAGGGCCACCTGCGCCGCATTGAGGCCCTCGGCCTGCACCGGGCCGCAGACGCCACAGGCGGGGTCGAGGTACAGCGGCGGATTGTTGCCGCACAGCGTGGCCGTCGGGCTGGGCAGGCTGGCCTGCAAAGCCCAGGCGCTCTCGCCTGCGGTGGCGGGGGTGGATTCCTTCCAGCTCCACTGCAGGGTCAATGGCGCGCCCCAACCCAAGGGGGCACCCACGGTCGAGCCGCCCGCGTCGTGGAACAGGTGCCCGGTGCGGGCCGCCTGCTCCAGCGCCAACACCCCCACGGCGCCTTCCAGCACGCCGGAGGGCGAGGCGCTGTAGGCCGAGTAGTAACCCATGCCGCGCGGCATGGCGCGCAGCAGTTGCAGCACCTGGCGGTCATCGTCGCTGGCGCGGTCATACACGGCCTGCCCTGGACCGGGCTGCGTGCGAAGCTGCTTGGGCTTGGCCCAGCCGCCGGTGACCTTGGGGTAGGACACCACGGCCTCCAATTGCATCTGCGGCGCCATGGTGCGCAACCGCCCGATGGTGGACACCAGATAGAGATAGCGCTCAGGCCGGTCGGGGCGCGTGCCCTGCACCTGTGGGGCGGTGGTGCCCACGGCGCGGTCCCAGTCCTGCAGCCAGTGCAACAGGCGCGCCTCGGCCTCGGCGCGTGCCAGGGCCTCCTTGCGTTCGTGCATGGCCTTGAGCGCACTGGCCGCCTGTGCGGTCGAAGGCGCTGGCGCTGACGCAGGCGCAGACATCCGTTGCGCGGCCTCCAGCGTCAACGCCACGGCATGTTTGCAATCAGCACCCACGGGGCAACTGCAGTCGCCAGACCAAAACTCGACCTCGCCACCCGGTGAGATGACCAAATCCACCGACAGCTCATAAGGCTCGGGCAGGCTGCCCTGCACCTCGCCTTCGATCGACCAGCCATCACCGCCCTCCTCGTCCTGCTCTATCTCGACGCGGACCACCTCGCCCCGGCGGTACAAGTCCATGCCACGCGCCCAGGCGCCCTTGTCGCACTGGGCTTGCAACGAACGGATCTCAAACCAGGAAGGGCGGGATATGGGCACAGAAATTTGAATAAAAAATGGCCCTAGCGCTTATTCATAAAGCGCAAGCAGCTATAAAAATAGGAGCAACTACGAGCGTGCGGCGCGCACCCGCTCGAAAACCTCTTGCGCCTCGCGCCCCGCGCCCGCACCGCCGGGCGCTGCCGCCTGCAGGCTGGTCAGCATGCGCGCCAGCACCGGCGCCTGCGGCAGCAGCGGCCCCAGGAACAGGGCGCGCCGGCCGTCGGCAATGAGCAGCGTGGGAAAGGTTTCCACATCCAGGTCGCCCGCAAGCTCGGACTCGTCCTCGATGTCCACCCACTCAAAACGCACACCGGGGTGCGCGCGGGCAAGCTCGTCGAACAGGGGACGGTAGTCGCGGCAGGTGCCACACCAGCCCGCGCACAGGCACACGGCCCACCAGCTCGCAGCGGTTGGCGCGGCGGTGGGGACGGGATCGGGCAACGCGGCCGGGCTTTCCATCAATGCAACTCCTGGGTCGTGCGCCCCAAGCGGCCTGCGGTGGATGCAGACCGTTTTCTGGGGCTATTCCATGTCCAAATCATTCGTGTCTAGGCGCGAAGCCACAGGCTGTGCTGTAGCACGACAAGGCGAAGCAACAACAACACGGATGGTTTAGAAATGGAATTACAGACCGCGCCGCTCACGGGCGCGGTATACCTCGATGGTACCTACACCCGCCGCCTGGTTGCCCCAACTGTTGCGCACAAAGGTGGCCACCGCCGCCACGTCGTCGTCCGACAGCAGGTGCTGGAACGGTGGCATGCCGTGCGGGCGCGGGTTGCCCTTTGTGGCAGGCAGGTAGCCGCCCTGCAGCACCACCCGCACCACATTGGTCGGGTCGACCAGCAGCACGGCACGGTTGCCCGCCAGGGCGGGGAACGCGCCCGCCTCGCCCTGCCCCTGGTCGCCGTGGCATTGCGCGCACTGTTGCTCATACACCTTGGCGCCGCGCGCCATGGCAGCGGCGGGAGGCTTGGGCGCGGCATCGGGCGCAGTGTGGCCCGGCTGCTGCGGCAAGGCCTTGAGGTACACCGCCATGGCGCGCGCATCGGCGTCGCTCAGGTACTGCGTGCTGCGGAACACCACCTCGGCCATTGGCCCCATTACCGAGCCGTGCGGGGCCACGCCGGTCTGCAGCAGCGCCATCACGTCCTCGGTGGCCCATTCCTTGACGCCTGCCTCGGCAGCAGCGTTGAGTGCGGGTGCATACCAGTTCTGCACTGGAATCAGCCCGCCCGAGAAGGCCTTGGCGTCCGTGGTGGCGCCCAGCGCGTTGCGCGGTGTGTGGCAGGCCGTGCAGTGACCCAGGCCATTGACCAGGTAGGCGCCCCGGTTGTATTCGGCGGTTTGCGCGGCATCGGCCACGGGCTCGCCCGGCGAAGAAAATGTCCCCCACGCTCCGCCGCTTCGCGGGTCGCTGCCCCCCAAGGGGGCCGCTTTTTTACCTTGGGGCGGCCCGGCGGTAAAAAACAGCGCCCGCCACACGCCCAGCGCCACCTGTGTGTTGTACGGAAAACGCAGCGCGTGCGGCCGGTTGGCCTCGGGCACGGGTGGCAGGTTTTGTAGGTAGGCAAAAATCGCGTCCGAATCCTCGCGCGTGACATGGGTGTAGTTGGGGTACGGGAAGGCGGGGTACAGCAGCCGCCCATCCTTGCTGCGGCCATGGTGCATGGCGCGCCAGAACTCGGCGGATGTCCAGTTGCCGATGCCCTGGCCCTTGTCGGACGTGAGGTTGGAGCTGTGCACCACGCCAAACGGCGTCTCGATGCCGCGCCCGCCCGCAAACGGCGCCCCGCCCTGTGTGGTGTGGCAGGCCATGCAGTTGCCCGCGCGGGCCAGGTATTCGCCGCGCGCCACCAACGCGGGCGTTGGCTGCAGGGTCTCGGTGGCGGGCAGCGGCGCCTCGCCGCGCAGGTTCAGGGTGACCAGCGCTGCGGCGGTGATACCCAGGGCCGCCAGTACGGAAGAAAGGGTCCAGAGGATGCTTTTTTTCATCGGTGTGCCCCTTCTTCTCAACGCGCTGCAGCCGCAGCGGCCACGGGGATATCGGCCACGCCGCCGCAGCGGGTGGGCATGGCGGCTGGCAGCGCGGTGGCGGGCTTGCCGCCGCCCGCCACGGGCTGGGCCGCGAGCCAGGCGGAGACGGCGCTCACATCCTCGGGCGTCAGCTGGCGGGCAATGTCGGCCATGCAGTCGGGCTGCTGCGCCCGGCGCTGGCCGGTCTTCCAGGCACCCAGTTGGCTGTTGAGGTAGTCGCGCGGCAGGCCCAGCAGGCCCGGAATCGACGGCGCCACGCCCGTCATCGCGCTGCCATGGCACTGCACGCAGGCCGGAATGCGGCGCGCGGCATCACCCTGCTGCACCAGCGCCCGGCCACGCTCCAGCACGGCGGCGGGGGCTTGCGGGGCAGGCGGCGGCGGGTAGGGTAAATCTTGCGCGGCAAAGTGCTCGGCCATCTCGCGCAGGTAGTCGTCGGTGAGGTGCTCGATGAGGTAGGTCATCTGCGGGTAGCTGCGCCGCCCGTCCCGAAAATTGAGCAACTGGTTGGCCAGGTAGCCCGCAGGCTTGCCCGCGATGCGCGGGAAGTAGCCCTCTTGTGTGGCCCGCCCCTCCTTGCCATGGCAGGCGGTGCAGGCCAGCACGCGCGAGGCCATGGAGGCATCGGGCACCAAGGCGGAAGGCGAAGCGTGCGGGGATGGGGCCGCAGGCGGCGCGGCAAGCGCCGCCGCGCTGGCACAGGCCAGCAGCACGGCCACGGCAGGCCAGCGAGAAACGGAGCGCAACAGGCAAAACGTGCGATCAATCATGGGGTGTGGGGATGTAAGTAGCTTTGGGCAACTCTAAGTCCGGCACAAAAATCAGTACAGATTCAGTTTCAGGTTAAAAATACAGATCAGTTTGCCTTGCATCAAAACGCACCACCCCATGAAACGCTATGAACGCCACGCCGATGCCATCGCCCAGCTCATCCACAGCGGTGCGCTGCGCCCCGGCGACCGCGTGCCCTCGGTGCGCGAATCCAGCCGCACACGTGGCATCAGCCCGTCCACCGTGTTCGAGGCGTACTACCTGCTGGAGGCCCAGGGCCTGATCCACGCGCGCCCGCGCTCGGGCTACTACGTGAGCAGGCGGCTGCCAGCAGGCGCCGGACCGCAACCGGCCGAGCCCCTGCCCTCGCAGCCTGCACACACATCCACAGGCGTGGCCATCAGCGAGCTGGTGTTCGAGGTGCAGGGCCTGGCGCGCGACCGCCACCTGGTGCCGCTGGGCTCGGCCTTCCCCGGCCTGGAGCTGTTCCCGCTGGAGCGCCTGGCGCGCTGCCTGGGCAGCGGCATGCGCAAGCTCGATCCCTGGACCATCGTGCAAAACCTGCCGCCCGGCGACGAGCGCCTGCGCCAGCAGATCGCGCTGCGCTACGGCCTGCATGGCAGTGCCGTGGATGTCCAGGAAATCATCATCACCAACGGCGCCATGGAGGCGCTCAACCTCTGCCTGGAGGCCGTCACCCAGCCCGGCGACATCGTGGTGGTCGAATCCCCCACCTTCTACGCCGCGCTGCAAGCGTTGGAGCGCCTGAACCTGCAAGCGCTGGAGGTGGCCACGCACCCGCGCGACGGCATCGACCTGAACGCACTGGCCGAGGCCCTGGAGCGCCAATCGTCGCGCCAGCCCATCAAGGCCTGCTGGCTGATGCCCAGCTTCCAGAACCCCCTGGGCTGCCTGATGCCCGAACCCAAGAAGCGCGAACTCGTGGCCCTGCTCGCGCGCCACCAAGTGCCACTGATCGAAGACGACGTGTATGGTGAGTTGCACTTTGCGCCGCACCGCCCGCCGCCCGCCAAGGCCTTCGACGGCGAAGGCCTGGTGATGCACTGCAGCTCTTTCAGCAAAAGCCTGGCCCCTGGCTACCGCGTGGGCTGGGTGGCTGCGGGCCGCAATGCCCAGGCAGTGCAGCGGCTCAAGCTCATGACCACGCTCTCGGCCGCCACGCCATCACAGCAGGCACTGGCCGAATACCTGGCCCAGGGCGGCTACGACCGGCACCTGCGCCAGTTGCGCCGCAGCCTGGCGCAGCAGCAAGCCATTGCGCTGGCGGCGGTGGCCCGCCACTTCCCGCCGGGCACACGCATCTCGCAGCCCGAGGGCGGGTACTTCTTGTGGGTGGAATTGCCTGCCCAGGTCGATGCCCTGCAATTGCACCACCAGGCGCTGCAGCATGGCATCAGCCTGGCACCGGGGCAGATTTTTTCGGCCGACCGCCGCTTTGCGAACTGCGTGCGCATCAACTACGGACACCCCGCCCAAAACCGCCTGGAGCCCGCCCTGGCTACCGTGGGTGCACTGGCGTCGGCGCTGGCGCATGCAGATGCCCCAATTCATAAGCTATCAAATTGAGAGCAATTAAGGCACACTGAATAAGCGGCAGCGGCCAAAAACACTCATCAAACAAAGGAGCACGCAACCCATACAGGCGGCCGCCGGGCCGGGCCCCACACCCGTTGCAACCCCCTTGTCGCTCGCCGTGTTGCAACGGCCCAACCTCGGGTTCTCCCTGCCTCGTTACAGCCCCTGCAACGGCATACTGGCGGCCGCCCGCGATCCGGGCCATTCGCCGCGATTTCATCGGCATACCCGACCACCCCAACGCCCTGCTATGGCCACACCCAAGCCTGTTCCGTTTCTCACCGTGGAAGACGAAGACGACTGGGTGATCTCCTTCGCTCTGGGCCCTGTGGGAGGGCACCGCCTCACACTCACACGCACCCCCCACCTGGAGTTCATGCTGCTTCCCGAGCAACGTGGCGTATCGGTGGGCGCCGAGGCCGGGCAACGCCCCGCCCTGCTGGTGGCGGTGCAATGGGGCGCAAAAAGTGTGGACGTGGTGTCCACCGCCAAACGCTACAGCCTGGACATCAGCAAGGTAGACAACCTCACCCGCACCGCCGCGCTGCGCGTGTTGGGCAAGATGAACTTCGACCAACGGTTCCAGTTGGCCAACGCCTGAGCACCCTCGCCGCATCACCGCGGCATTGATTCCGCCTTTTTTGGCGTGCTGGCACATTGCCAGCCCCCACAGCCAGCCACCGGGTTGACGCGGCCCACACCCGCCGCCTACACTGCCAGCATCGCATCGTGTCCCCTTCGGATCGGTGTGATACGCAAAGCCCTCCACCACTGACGAGGGCTTTTTTTCGTCCGTCGCATTGAAAGCTCTCCCTGCTTGCAGAGAGGGCTTTTTGCTTTTCTGGAGCCCTTTCCCATGCACACCGCTACCTCACACGCCGGCACCGGCGCCGCTGCAGACAACGCACCTCGCATTCACCTGGTCATAGGCCCGGTGGGAGCAGGCAAATCCACCCATGTCCGCCACCTGGTGCGCCAGCACCGCGCCGTGCCACTGAATCTGGATGACTGGATGGCCACCCTGTTCTCGCCCGACCGGCCCGAAACCGACGTGATGGCCTGGTACATGGCCCGCACGCAGCGCTGCCTGGAGCAAATATGGAAAACCGCCGATGCCGTGCTGAACACAGGCACCGATGTGGTGCTGGAGGTGGGCCTGATCCAGCAGCACCAGCGCGATGCCTTTTATGCACGCATGGGGCCATGGGCCGACGCAATGGTGCTGTACGTGCTGGACGCCCCCCGCGATGTGCGCCGCGCCCGCGTCAACCGGCGCAACGCGGAACAGGGGGAAACCTTCTCGATGGCCGTGCCGCCACACATCTTTGAGCTGGCCAGCGACCTGTGGCAACCTCCCAGCGAAGCCGAATGTGCGGAGCGAATGGTGGTGTTCGTGCCGCAGGCAGACAGCCCACGTTGAGGCCACTGCGTCAGCCTGCGCCGACTGCCAGACGCTGACTGAATATGTGAGGGGCATGGCCTGCCAGTGCGTTCAGCCTTGGCAGCAACGCGCACAATGCGCGGCTACCTCCCCACCCCGCCACCATGCCAAGCCACGCCCCGATCTCACACCTTCTCGCCATCAGAGCCCAGTGGCTGGTGTGGCTGTGCGCCCTGGGTGCGCTGACGGCACCACTGGCCCGCGTGCTGCCCCAAGACCATATGCCCTGGCTGCAATGGCTGGTAGAGCTGGCCGCTCATTGGCAATGGGCCTATGCCACGGTGGGCTCGGCCGCGCTGGGCCTTGCGGCGCTGCGACTGAGGCGGCACGGATGGTGGATGCCCGTGCCTGCGCTGGTGTTGGCTGTTTCGTTTGGGTGGCAGCCCGCCACTTTGCCCAAAGCCACAGCGCCCGGCATGGTCGATGCGCAGGTGCTGAAGGTGGGCACCGCCAACTTGAACCTGGCGACCACCGACTTCGCGCCGCTGGTGCAGTGGCTGGCATCTGCCGATGCGCCTGATGTGGTGTTTTTTCAGGAATTCACCGAACAGGCACAGCGGGCGCTGGCCAACAACCCGGCCCTTGCTGCGCGCTATCCACACCGCCTGGCCGTGCCGCAGCCCGACCCCTTTGGCCTGGCAATTCTGTCGCGCTACCCGTTCGATGATGCGCAGGCACTGCAACCTCGCAGCGACTACGACACCCTGCGCCTGCGCGCCACGCTGGTGTGGCACGGCCAGCCCGTGCACCTGAGCGCTCTGCACCCCATGCCCCCACTGAGCAGCGCCTTTGCCCGCGCGCGCGACCAGGCGTTGCAGGACGAGGCCCGGCACCTGGCCCAGGCGGGCGGGCTGGGCGTGATGGCGGGCGACTTGAACACCACACCCTGGGCACGTGGCTGGCTTGGTGCGGAGGAATTGCACATGCGCCGCGCAGGCCATGCGTTGCCTACCTGGCCCAATGCCTGGGGCTGGCTGTCGGTGCTGCCGCTGGACCATGTACTGGCCTCGCCGGGCTGGCAGGTGGTGGATGCACACACCGGGCCCGACCTGGGGTCGGACCACCGGCCCGTGGTGGTGCGGCTGCTGGCGCAGTAGGAAGCACCCGTTCGCAGCAGTCAGCCTGCAGGCCTGGGCCGTCGCAGCGTCCACAACGCTGCTGCCATCAGCCCCACGCCCGCCAGTTGCACGGGGCTGAGCGTGCGGCCGTACACGGCCCAGTCCACCAGCACGGCCGTGAGCGGGTACACAAACTGCAGCACCGCAATACGCCCCAGACCCAGGCGCGCCATGCCCGCAAACAGCACCACATAGGCCAGGCCCGTGTGCAGCACGCCCAAGCCCAGCAGCCAGGCCCAGGCGGCGCCCAGCGGCGGCCAGCCCAGCACAAACGGCGCCCACACCAATGCCACCGCACCCACCAGGCACTGCCACAGCGCCATGGCAAAGGGGCTGATGGCCTTTTGTGTATTGGCGAGCAGCGTGACACCCGCGTAGCAGAGCGAGCCGCCCAGGCACATCAGCACACCGGCCAGGTAAGCGCTGCTACTGCTGCTGGCCGCGGCGGCAGTGGCAGAGCCATCAAGCAGCCCCGTGGTCAGCACCAGGCCGCCCAGCGCGGCCAACGTGGCCAGCCACTGCGTGGGCGAGATGGCCTCGCGCAAAAAGAGTGCGCCGAACACAATCACCCAAATGGGCTGGATGTGAAAGATCACCGTGGCCACGGCGATGGACGTGCGCGGAATGGCCGCAAAGAACAGCGCCCAGTTCATCACCATGAGCACACCGGTGGCGCAGGCCACCCAGCGGGCGCGGCCATGCAACAACAACTCACGCCCCCGCCCCGTGGCCAGGCACCAGGCCAGCAAAGCCAGGGCGCCGAACACGCAGCGGAACCACACTGTTACCAGCGGGTGCTGGCCCGCCTCTTCCACAAACACGCCGATGGTGCCCAGCAGCACGCCCCCGGCGATCAGCAGCCACTGGCCGTCCCGTTCGCGGGTGTTGGCAGGCCGGGGCTGGGTGGGCAGAGAGGAAGGCGCGGCGATGCTGGCTTTGGAGTTCATGGCACCGATGTTCGAAGATAGGCACCATGGTGTAAAGCGCATAGTTCGAACGGCTACCATCCGATAATCGAATGCATTGAAGCAAGGCCCCACCGTGAACTACCCAGACTTTCAGATCGACTGGCTGCGCGCCTTTGTGGCGGTAGTGGATGCGGGCTCACTCTCGGGCGCAGCGCCGCTGGTGCATCGCTCGCAGTCAGCGGTCAGCATGCAGATCAAGAAGCTGGAGACCGCGCTGGGCCGCCCCGTGCTGCTGCGCGGGCCGCGCCATCTGGAGGTGACGCCCGCAGGCGCGGAGCTGCTGTCCTACGCACGCCGCGTGCTCGACCTGCAGGCCGAGGCGCATGCCGCACTGTTCGGCCCGCAACTGGCGGGCCGGGTGCGGCTGGGCGTTCCGGACGACTATGCATCGACCTATCTCACGCCGGTGCTGCGCAGTTTTTCGCACCGCTACCAGGGCGTGGAGATCGAGTTGACCTGCGAACAATCGACCTCGCTGATTCCGCGCGTGGCGCGCGGCGAGCTCGACCTGGCGCTGGTCTCGCGCGACAAGCCGCAGCGTGGGCAATTTTTGTTCGAAGAGCCTTTGGTGTGGGTGGGTGCAGCACAGTTCGAAGCCTGGCGGCGCGACCCGCTGCCGGTGGCGGTGTATGAATCGGCCAGCCAGGCGCGCCAGGCCACCTTGTCGGCGCTGGCCGCTCGGCGCCGGGCCTATCGCATCGTGTACCACAGCTCCAGCCTGGCGGGCCAGTTGGCAGCCGTGGAAAGTGGCCTGGCCGTGGCGGTGCTCACACGCTGCAGCGTGCCGCCCCATTTGCAGATTTTGCAGAACCTGCCGGCCGAGTTCGACCTGCCGCCGCTCGACGCGATGAATGTGGCGGTGCTGCGCAGCAAGGTGTCGCTGCGCTCACCGGCGGTGGATGCGATGTATGAGCAGATAGTGCGGACGTTGTCGCGGTGAGAGGGAGGGAGAAGGCCCTTGAGCCGCGTGCCTTGGCTTCGACGGGCTCAGTCCGAACGGTTTTCGGGGTGACTCCTCAACCCGCCAGAACCTGCGCCAGCAATGACTCGCGCGGCCCAAGCAGCGCATCACCACCCACCAGCCGCAGCGCCCCGCCCTGCCCGGCCACCACCAGTTGTGGCACACCGCGTGCACCCACGGCGCGCATCGTGGCCTGGGCTTGGGCCACACGCTCGGCCACGCGGCTGCGCAGCGCGGCATCGGGTGCCTGGGTGAGGGTAGCCGCTTCGGCCAGGCCCAGAGCGCGCAGCACCTCAGCGATCACCTCTTCGTTTGCGTTGTCACGGCCGTCTACGTAACGCGCGTGCTGCAGGGCGTGCAAGGCGTCCAGCTCACGGTCGGGCGCGATCTGCGCCACGGCAGTCAAGGCCAGCGTGGCGGGGCCGGAATCAAATCGACCGTTGGTTGCGCCCAGGATATGGTCGCGGTAGGCCTGCGTGAACGGCTGGCCCGTAAGCTGCTGGATGCGCTGGTCGTTGGCCCAGGCATAGGCGGCAAATTGCGCGTCCATGGGCCGCGCGCCAGCGCCTGCAAACAGGCCGGTGGGCGCAAGCGCAACCAACACACCTTCTACGCCCTGCAGGTAGTGCAAAGCGGGTGCGGCGGCATAACACCAGCCGCACAGGGGGTCGAACAGATAAGTCACCGTGGTGGTAGACATGGTGGACATGGATCAGGGTCTTTCTTCAAAATCAGGTGGGGCGGATGCGGCCAATGTGGCCTCCAACGCAGCAATCTCTTCAGCCAACGTGCCCCGGCTGCGGAAGTGGCGGCCCGCCCGGTCGTACCAGTTCTCGGCATCTTCGAGATCGCCCTCTTGCAGATGCAGGATGCCATGCAGCCACGCCGCGAGCATCGAGCCATCGTGTTGCACCAGGTCGTGCGCCGCATTCCAGCGCCCGGCGTGCAGGTGCTGCAGGACTTGGTGGAGGGGTTGCGTTGCGGTCACGATCTGGTTCCTTTCAACAACTTGCTTTGACGGCCATTACCACTTCATCTCGCCCTTGTTGACCTTGGCGCCGATGTCCAGCGACAGGTCCACGGGCGCTGCGGGGTAGGCCTTCTTCATCGCGTCGATGAGTTCGGCGCTGGTCTTGGTGGCCGCAGCATTCTTCTCGAACGCCTGCAGGTAGCCCTTGGTGTAACCGATGTTGGCTGCATCCAGCGTGCCGCCTGCGGGCATGTGGCCGGGCACCACCACGGTGGGCTGCAGGGCGGCCATCTCGTCGAGCTGCGCCACCCAGGCGCTGCGTTCGGCCACGGTCTGCGTGTCAGCCGTCCACACATGGGTGTTGGCGCCCGTCACCGCGATGTTGCCAACCACCGCCTTGATCGAAGGAATCCAGGCATAGGGGCGGTGCGCCAAAAGGCCCGTGGTGCCACGAATCTCGACCGTCTGGCCGTCCACGCTCAGCGTGTTGCCGCTGAGGGCCTTGGGCAGCACGGGCGTGCGCGGGGCGTTGGCGCCCATCTTGGGGCCCCAGAACGAGAGCTTGCTGGCCAGCTTGGCGTTGATCTTCTCCAGCACGGCAGGGGTGGTCACCACGTCGGCCTGGGGGAAGATCTCCTTGAGCGTTTCCACACCAAAGTAGTAGTCAGGGTCGGCCTGGCTCACGTAGATGGTTTTCAGCGCCTTGCCGCTGTCGAGCACGTTGGCGGCAATGCGCAGCGCGTCGGCACGGGTGAAGCCCGCGTCGATGACCATGGCTTCCTTCTCGCCATAGACCAGCGTGGAGTTCACGTTGAAGCTGTTGCCGTCAGCGTTGTACACCTTGACCTGCAAGGGCTGGGCGGCCTGGGCGCCGGTGAAAACAAGGGCCAAGGTGGCGGCAATGAGGGTGGTGCGGAACATGCGAAATCTCCAGTGCTTGAGGGGTTTGTGTTGATGACGGGGTGCAGTTTATTTGCACAAATCGATCCAATAAACCCCATAAAATGCGCATATTTATTGCATCAATCGATCAAATATGGACCGCCTGACCGCCATGCGTGTGTTTGCCGAAGTGGCCACCAGCGGCAGCTTCAGCGCCACGGCCGACAAGCTGGAGATGTCGCGCGCCATGGTCACGCGCTATGTGGGCGAGATGGAGCAGTGGCTGCAAGCGCGGCTTTTGCAGCGCACCACCCGCAGCGTGACGCTGACCGACGCAGGCGAGCACTGCCTGCGCCGCTGCCAGCAAATGCTGGCCCTGTCGGAAGACCTGGTGGAAGAAACCGCCAGCACCACCGAAGGCGATTTGCGCGGGCAACTGCGCATCACCTGTAGCGTGTCGTTTGCGTTTGCGCAGATGGGCGCGGCGATTGCAGATTTTTTGGCGCAGCACCCGCAGCTCAAGATCGACCTGGATGCGAGCGAAGGCTCGCTGAACCTGGTGGAAAAGCGCATCGACCTGGCCATCCGCATCAGCGCCGAGCCCGACCCGCTGCTCATCGGGCGGCCGCTGGCACGCTGCGATTCGGTGCTGGTGGCCTCGCCCGCCTACCTGGCCACACACGGCACGCCGCAGGCGCCCGCCGACCTGGCCCTGCACCGCTGCCTGAGCTACGCCAACTTTGGCAAAAGCGTGTGGCAGCTCACACGCAATGACGAGACCGAGCGCGTAGGCGTCTCGGGCCATTTCAGCGCCAACGAGGCCACCACGCTCATGCGCGCCGCGCTGGCAGGCGGCGGCATTGCGCTGCAACCCACCTACCTCGTCAACCCCTACCTGCAAGCAGGCGAGTTGCAAACAGTGCTGCCCGCATGGACCCTGCCAGTGATGACCATCCACGCGCTGTATCCATCCCGCAGGCACCTGTCGCCAGCCGTGCGGGCGCTGCTGGATTTTTTGGTGCAGCGGTTTGCGGGGGTGCCTTGGTGAGGCGCAGGTGTAGCCATCTGAAGCGCTCCTATTTTTATAGCTGTTAGCGCTTATTCTTCAAGCGCCAGAGGCACTTTTCAATCAAAAATATCTCACCCTACCAGGTCGAACTGACCCAGGGATTCAAACCGCCCGTCCACCACCTGACCCACCCACAGCGCCGCGACGCGACCCGCCAAAGAGACCCCCGCCTGATTACGCCCCGCGCACCATTGCTGCGCTTGCCGCGCAGACGCAAATGTGCCGACCGTGATGTGGGGCGTGTAAGAAAGGTCCAAACGAAGGTGGTCTGCAAGCGGGCCCGTGTACAGCGCGTCGTGCAGCAAAGAAAGCGCTGCAAAACCCTCGTCTGGCACCAGATAGGCATGCGCGCGCTGGCTGTGCGCATCGGCACCCAGCATTGCATAGCGGCAGTGAAATGCAATGGGCGCAGTGCGCGCGGCCCTCGCTGCGACATGGGCCAGGTAGGTGGGCGTATCCACCGCATTGCAGGCGAACACCAGCGTGAAATGCGGCCGAATCAGCGCATGGCCTGCCGGGTCGTTCTCGGCGCGCCAGGTGTCAACGACCTGCAGGTCTTGCGTGGGGCATTCGGGGTACGCCACTGTGTAGAGGGTGGGGTTCACAACGCAGTCCTTCGGAAAACCACAAGCCTACCGCGCTCCGGCGCAGTGCCGTCGCCGCCCGCCCCCTCCCATAGTCGGGTTGCCTGTACCGCACCCACCCGCCTACGCTTCGCGGTTGCGGGCCGCCCCGCACCGCCTTGCATCCACTGAGCCAGCCGCCTATGTCCGCCATCGCATCCCCCTCCGTTTCCGACACCATGCAGGCCTGGGCCTGTCGCGACTATGGCGGCCCCGAGATGCTGGCCTTGCAGGCGTGGCCCCGCCCCAAGCCCGGCCCGCACGAGGTGCTGGTGCGGGTGCGAGCGGCCAGCGTGTCGTCGGCCGATGTGCGCATCCGCACGCAGAACCTGCCGCGCGGCTTTGGGGTACTGGGGCGACTGGTGTTTGGGCTGACACGGCCACGCCAGCCGGTGCTTGGCACCGACATGGCGGGCGTGGTGGTGGCCGTGGGGCATGAGGTACAGGACTTTCGGCCCGGCGACGCCGTGATCGGCGTCACGGGTACAGGCATGGGTTGCCATGCCGAATATTGCGTGTTGCCAGCGGGCAAGCCGCTTGTGCTCAAGCCCGCACAACTGTCGTTTGCAGAGGCTGCCAGCCTGCCGTTTGGCGGGCTGACGGCGCTGCACTATCTGCGCAAAGCGCAGTTGCAGGCGGGCGAGACGGTGCTGGTGGTTGGGGCTTCGGGCGCGGTGGGCAGCGCCATGGTGCAACTGGCGCGGCACATGGGCGCGCAGGTCACGGGGGTGTGCGGCGCTGGCAACGCGCCGCTGGTGCGGTCACTGGGCGCCCACGCCGTGATCGACTACGCGCAGCAGGATTTCACACAGGCCGCGATGCGCTGGGACGTGATTGCCGACACCGTGGGCACCAGCAGCTTTGCCGCCTGCCTGCCGTGCCTGAACGAGCACGGCCGCTACCTGTCGGTGGCAGGCACCCTGATGGAGCTCCTGGCCCGCCCGCACGGCACGCGCCGCAGCATTGGCGGCCCCGCGCAAGAGCGCACGGACGACCTGGCGACGCTGATCGAGCTGGCGAAGACGGGCGTGCTGCAGCCAGTGATTGACCGCATATACCCCTTTGCCGAATTGCCTGCGGCGCATGCGTATGTGCAGACGGGGCGCAAACGGGGTGCGGTGATTGTGACCTGGTTTTAACTATTAAAATGATAGCTATTAGCGCTTACCCATCAACCGCCAGAGCCGAATTTTAGGGATTGCTATACAGGTATTGAAATATCTGCAGCCCAAAGTCGCTCACAC
>NZ_JAPUDY010000016.1 GCF_027492855.1 Acidovorax sp. | reverse complement strand
CGAACACGTTCTTGCGCTGCACGCCCACCTTGAGCAGCAGGTTCAGGCAGGCCAGCGCCGCCGCGCCCGCGCCGCTGGTGACCAGCTTCACGTCCTCGATCTTCTTGCCCGCCACCTTGAGCGCATTGACCATGGCCGCCGCCACCGTGATGGCCGTGCCGTGCTGGTCGTCGTGGAAGACCGGGATCTTCATGCGCTTGCGCAGCTCGCGCTCTACATAAAAGCAGTCGGGCGCCTTGATGTCTTCGAGGTTGATGGCGCCAAACGTGGGCTCCAGCGCGGCGATCACCTCCACCAGCTTGGCGGGGTCCTTCTCGTCGATCTCGATGTCGAACACGTCCACGCCCGCGAACTTCTTGAACAGAACGCCCTTGCCCTCCATCACCGGCTTGGAAGCCAGCGCCCCGATGTCGCCCAGGCCCAGTACGGCAGTGCCGTTACTGATCACGGCCACCAGGTTGCCGCGCGCGGTGTAGCGAAAGGCGTTGGCCGGGTCCTTCACGATCTCTTCGCAGGGTGCGGCCACGCCGGGCGAATAGGCCAGGGCCAAGTCATGCTGGTTCAGCATCTGCTTGGTCGCAGCAATGGCGATCTTGCCGGGCTTGGGAAACTCGTGGTATTCGAGAGCGGCACGGCGCAATTGGGCGCGCTTGTCAGGGTGGCTGTTGTTATTGTTATTGTTGTTCTCGGCCGTGGTGTTCTCGGGCATTCAATGTCTCCAACTCGGGGTGGGTGCGAAAACCTGGGCTCCAGAGGCTCTGCAGCGGGCTGTCTGCTTTGTAAGGGTCTGCGATTGTAGGACGCAGGCGGTAAAAACCCTAGTAAGCGGATTTGCTTACATGGGTGGATCTGTGATGACATTGGGTGCAGCAATCATGCGCAGAAACACAAACGCCCCACAACCGCTGGGGCTGTGGGGCGCTAGATGGGATGGGGCGGCTGTGTGACGGGCCGCTAATAACTATCTATCCAAACTCAGCGGCTGCTTGGAAAGCTGAACACAGCCCCTTCGCGCACGCCGGCCGAGGGCCAGCGCTGGGTGATGGTCTTGCGCTTGGTGTAAAAGCGCACGGCGTCGGGGCCGTAGGCGTGCAGGTCGCCGAACAGGCTGCGCTTCCAGCCGCCGAACGAGTGGTAGGCCACGGGCACGGGCAGGGGCACGTTCACGCCCACCATGCCGACCTGGATGTGGTCGGTGAAGTAGCGGGCGGCCTCGCCGTCGCGGGTGAAGATGCAGGTGCCGTTGCCGTATTCGTGGGCGTCGATGAGGTTCATGGCCTCTTGCAGCGTCTTCACGCGCACCACGCCGAGCACGGGGCCGAAGATTTCTTCCTGGTAGATCTTCATGCCGGGCTTGACGTTGTCAAACAGGCAGGCGCCCAGGAAGTAGCCGTTTTCGTGGCCCGCAGTCACCTTCACGCCACGGCCATCCATCACCAGCGTGGCGCCTTCGGC
Organism: Acidovorax sp.; assembly: GCF_027492855.1. Classification (GTDB taxonomy): domain Bacteria; phylum Pseudomonadota; class Gammaproteobacteria; order Burkholderiales; family Burkholderiaceae_C; genus Acidovorax. Next base: position 23,996 of record NZ_JAPUDY010000016.1, on the reverse strand, counting down.
CACGCCGCTGTCCACGTAGGCTTTCACTTTTTCGTAGTGCTGCTGGGTGATCAGCGGGCCCATGTCGTTGCCGTTGTCGGTGCCGGGGCCGACCTTCATCTTGGCGATTTCGGTCTTCAGGCCTGCCACCACGGCATCGCCCACCTCGTCGCCTACGGCCACCAGCAGCGGGATGGCCATGCAGCGCTCGCCGCAGCTTCCGTAGGCCGCGCCCATGAGTGCGCGAACGGCGTTGCCCACGTCGGCATCAGGCATCAGCACGGCGTGGTTCTTGGCGCCGCCCAGGGCCTGCACACGTTTGCCGTGCTTGCAGCCTTCGGAATAGATGTATTCGGCAATGGGGGTGGAGCCCACAAAGCTCACGGCCTTGACGCGTGGGTCGCGCAGCAGCGTGTCCACGGCCACCTTGTCGCCGTTGACCACGTTGAGCACACCCGGTGGCAGGCCCGCCTCTTGTGCGAGCTGGGCGATGAGCAGGGTGGACGATGGATCGCGCTCGGAGGGCTTGAGTACGAAGGTGTTGCCGCAGGCCACAGCCATGGGCCACATCCACAGCGGCACCATGGCCGGAAAGTTGAACGGCGTGATGCCCGCCGTGACGCCCAGCGCCTGGAACTCGCTCCACGAGTCGATGTTCGGGCCCACGTTGCGGCTGTGTTCGCCCTTGAGCAGCTCGGGCGCGTAGCTGGCGTATTCCACGTTCTCGATGCCACGCTGCAGCTCGCCGTGGGCATCGGACAGCACCTTGCCGTGCTCGGCGGTGATCAGGGCGGCGATCTTGTCGGCGTTTTCTTCCAGCAGCACCTTGAGCCTGCTCATCACCCGTGCGCGCTTGAGCGGCGGCGTGTCGCGCCAGGCGGGGTATGCGGCCTCGGCCGAGGCAATGGCGGCCTCGACCGTGGCCTGGCTGGCCAGGGCCACGCTGGTGGTGGACTGGCCCGTGGCGGGGTTGAACACCGGCTGCGTGCGCTCGGTGTCGGCAACGGCCTGGCCGTTGATGAGGTGGCCGACGGTGGTGATGACGTTCTTGTCGTTGTTCATGAGAAATATAGGTAAAAAGTGCCTCTAGCGCCTATTCATCAAGCGCTAACAGCTATCAAGTTAGGAGTAAAAAAGTAATCCGAAGTCAGGCGGTCTCTGCCAGCGCGTCGCCCAGCGCGTTGACCATGCGGTCGATCTCGGCCTTCTCGCTGATGAACGGAGGGGCCAACTGGATGGTGTCGCCGCCGTAGCGCACGTAAAAGCCCTTCTTCCAGCAGTTCATCGCGATCTCATAGGGGCGCTTGGCGGGCTCGCCGGGCAGCGGCGCAATCGTCAGGCCCGCAGCCAGGCTGAAGTTGCGGATGTCCAGCACATGTTTGGCGCCCTTGAGGCTGTGCACGGCGGCTTCAAAGTGCGGAGCCAGCGCTTTTACGCGGCCCACCATGTCTTCTTTTTGCAGAATGTCGAGCGTGGCAATGCCCGCCGCGCAGGCCACGGGGTGGGCCGAGTAGGTGTAGCCGTGCGGGAACTCCAGCATGTAGTCGGGGCCGCCTGCAGCCATGAAGGTGTCGTAGATCTCCTTGGTCGCCACCACGCCGCCCAGCGGCTGCGCGCCGTTGGTGACCTGCTTGGCAAAGTTCAGGATGTCAGGCGTCACGCCAAAGGCCTCGGCACCGGTCCAGGCGCCCGCGCGGCCAAAGCCGGTGATCACTTCATCAAAAATCAGCAGGATGTTGTTCTGCGTGCAGATCTCGCGCAGGCGCTGCAGGTAGCCCGCGGGCGGGATCACCACGCCGGCCGAACCCGAGAAGGGCTCCACGATGACGGCGGCGATGTTCGATGCGTCGTGCAGCGCGATCACGTCAAGCAGCTTGTCGGCCAGCTCCTTGCCCGTGGGTGGCATGCCCTTGTGGAACGAGCCAGCGGGCGGCTGGGTGTGGGGCAGGTGGTCGGCCTCCACGCCCTGGCCGAACAGCTTGCGGTTGGCGCCGATGCCGCCCACCGAGATGCCGCCGTAGTTCACGCCGTGGTAGCCCTTTTCGCGGCCGATCAGGCGCGTCTTGGTGCCCTGGCCCTTGGCGCGCCAGTAGGCGCGGGCCATCTTCAGCGAGGTGTCAGCGGCCTCGGAGCCCGAGTCGGTGAAGAACACATAGTCCAGCGTCTCGGGCGTGAGCGCCTTGATGCGGTTGGCCAGCTCAAAGGCCAGGGGGTGGCCGAACTGGAAGGCGGGCGCGTAGTCGAGCTTGAGCGCTTGTTTGCCCACGGCCTCGGCGATCTCGCGGCGGCCATGGCCCACGCCCGCGCACCACAGGCCCGAGAGGCCGTCAAAAATCTTGCGCCCCTCGGAGTCGGTGTAGTAGGCGCCGCTGGCCTCCACGATCATGCGCGGGTTGGCCTTGAACTGGCGGTTGGCCGTGTAGGGCATCCAGTACGCATCCAGCCATTCGGCATCCATGCGGGGGCCTCCAGCGCCAGCGGCGGGTTTTTCGATGTTGACGAAGCTCATGGGGTTCTCCAGTGCAAAACGGCGACAAAAGGCAGGGTGGACCGGCCCCAACGGTGCAAGGGCTTGGCGTGGGGCATTGTTGCGTTGTCGGTTAATTTCTCAAATAATCCAATATCAATGTTTACTTGACGGTTTATGCAAGTAAAAAACGCCACTCCACCGACTACATCGAACAAACACCGCGCCGTGCTCGGCCAGCTCAGCGACATGGACCTGCGCCTGCTGCAGGTGTTCAAGAGCGTGACGGAATGCGGCGGCATGGCAGCCGCCGAGCTGGAGCTGAACATCGGCACCAGCACCGTGAGCCGCCACATGAAGGACCTGGAAACCCGCCTGGGCCTTACCCTGTGCCGCCGGGGGCGTGCTGGCTTTTCCCTCACGGCCGAAGGCCAGCGCGTGTACGACGAAACGCTGCGGCTACTGAGCGCGGTAGACGCCTTCCGCAGCAGCATCGACGACATTCACCGCCGCATGGGCGGGCGGCTGGAGGTAGCGGTGTTCGACAAAACGGCCAGCAACCCGGCCGCGCGCATCGGCGACACCATCGCGCTGTTTGCCCAACAGGCCCCCGAAGTGAGCCTGCAGATGCACGTGGCCGGCATCAACGCCATCGAGCGCGGGATCATCGACGGCAGCTTTCATGTGGGCATCATCCCCGCGCACCGGTCGTCGCAGAGCCTGGCGTATGCCAATTTGTTCACCGAAACCATGCTGCTGTACTGCGGCGAGCGCCACCCACTGTTCGGCACCGACCACACGGCCCTGACCTGGGAGGCTCTGCGCAGCCACCACTTCGCGGGCCTGGGCTACCACTCACCCAACATGGAGCTCAGCCACCGCGCCCGCCTGCCCCGCAGGGCCACGGGGTTCGACCAGGAATCCATCGCCACCCTGATCCTGTCAGGCCGCTACCTGGGCTTTCTGCCCGACCACTACGCCGAAGCCTTCGAGCGCCAGGGCCTGATGCAGCCGGTGCAGCCCGCGCAGTTTTTCTACTCCTGCGAATTTGTGAGCGTGCTGCGCAAGTCACCGCAGCCGTCCAGGGCGGCGCGGGCGTTTGCGGAGTGTTTGGAACAGGCACACCGGTTTGAAGGCTGACGCGGCCTTTGCTTGCACTGTGCGAAGGGGCGGCGGACAATCGCAGCACTTTGCAACATTTTGTGAGTCAGGAGCAGCACCCATGGCCAACCTCTCATCTATAGGCAGTTCCGGCCTCCAGGCTGCGCAGTTGCGGCTTGATGCGTCGGCCAACAACGTGGCCAATATGAATACGCCCGGCTATCGCCGTGAGGTGGTGGCGCAGGAGGCTGTTGCCGGCAGCGCGGGCGTGCGTGCCACGCTGCAGCGTGAGCAGGATGCCAAGGGCGTGGCGCTGGAGAAGGAAGCCGTAGAGCAGATGTCGGCCACCTATGCGTTCAAGGCCAATCTGCAGGCCATCAAAACGCAGGACGAAATGATGGGCTCTTTGCTTGACGTCAAGGCCTGAGCCGTTCGCTCATCCCGCCCACCAAGAAGTAATGATGCCCCGCTCGCCGGGGCATCGGTGTTTTTAGCGGCCGGAACCAGGCGCTTAGCCGGACGATGCCAGGCCGGCCAGCCGGTGAACAAGCCAGCGCTGAAACGCCAGGCCGGTGGCGGTGCGGCTGCGCAAGGGGATGGTGTACATGGTGGGGCTCCTTCTCAAACCAAACGCAATAAATAAGTAAACAGGCAGGATTCAGGTGCCCTGCAAGGCTGGGTGGGGCGTGGGCTGTTGTTCTTCGTTGGCAGCGCCGCTGGCGCGGCGGCGCGCGGCACGGTCCCAGGCTTTTTCGTGGAAGAAGAAGGCCACAGCCTGCACGGTGGGTTCCAGTAGGCTCAGGGTGAGCGAGGCCCACAGGTTGCCGGTGACGGCGTAGGCCACCATGGCGGCCACGCCGATGTGGATCACGTAGTAGCTGCCGGTTTTCATCAACATGGTCTTGTTCTGGCGGGCGGCGCGGCGGATGCGGGACATGGCGGACTCCTTCCTTCTGCTTTCTCTCTACTTTTTCGACGGGGCCTGCCTTGGTGGGCAAGGATGTAGAAATGGTAGTTATTCGCAATAGATCGCGCCAATTGATCATGGCTAAGTCGGAGATAGCCACTATTGCGCCAGGCCGCAGACAGACCGGGTCTGCGCGTGAACCAGTTCACACAATGCTGCAGAAAAAAGCCACGGCCTGCCAGGCACCCGTTGCTATGATGGCCGCTCTTTCCCTTCTCCAACCCTCTTCACTGCACACGGGAGCACCTATGGCCCTCATGGACTTCATCAAGAAACAGTTCATTGACATCATTCAGTGGACCGAGGAGGGCGATGGCACCCTGGCCTGGCGTTTTCCCATGCGCGACATGGAAATCCAGAACGGCGGCACGCTGGTGGTGCGCGAGTCGCAGATGGCCATCTTCGTCAACGAAGGCCAGGTGGCCGATGTGTTCGCGCCGGGCACCTACAAGCTCACCACGCAGACGCTGCCGGTGCTCACCTATCTGAAGAACTGGGACAAGCTCTTCGAGTCGCCCTTCAAGAGCGATGTGTACTTCTTCAGCACGCGCCAGCAGATCGACCAGAAGTGGGGCACGCCCCAGCCCATCACGATCCGCGATAAGGACTTTGGCGCGGTGCGCCTGCGTGCGTTCGGCAACTACGCGTTCCGCATCGCCGACCCCAAGCTGTTCCACACCGAGATCTCCGGCACGCGTGAGTCCTACCCCGTGGCTGACCTCGAAGGCCAGTTGCGCGGCCTGGTGCTGCAGAACATCAGCAACGCGATTGCGGGCAGCGGCCTGCCGTTTCTGGACCTGGCGGCCAACCAGGTCATGTTTGCCGATGCGCTGACCAAGGAGCTTGCGCCCATCTTCGCCAAGCTGGGCATCTTGATCGAGTCCCTCACGGTGCAGAACGTCTCGCTGCCCGAAGAGCTGCAGAAGATCCTGGACCAGAAAATCGGCATGGGCATGGTCGGCAACGACATGGGCAAGTTCATGCAATACCAGACGGCGCAGGCCATCCCCAAGTTCGCCGAAGGCGCGGGCGGTGGCGGCGGCGGCATTGCGGGCGACGCCATGGGCCTGGGCGCTGGCGTGGCGCTGGGCCAGGTGCTGGCGCAGAACCTGCAGGCAGGCTTGCAGGGTGGTGGCGCTGCGCAGCAGGCCGCGCCTGCAGCGGCAGCCGCCGCCATGGGCGTCAAGCCCGAGGACGTGATGGCCACGCTGGAGAAGCTGGGCGAGCTCAAGTCCAAGGGCATCCTCACGCAGGAAGAGTTCGACGCCAAGAAGGCTGAGTTGCTCAAGAAATTGGTCTGATTCGGTTGCTATCATAAAAATAGCTGCCTGCGCTTGAGGGATAAGCGCTAGAGGCCAAAAAGGCTTCAAAGCTGCGTAGCCGCTTAGTCGCGCAATGCGGCGCAGGCAGAACACTCCACACGATGGCCACCGAACCCACACAGCGTTCCTACCGCGCGCCTTGCCCCGGCTGTGGCGCGCCGGTGGAGTTCAAGAGCGCGCAGTCCACGTACGCCGTTTGCGGCTACTGCCAGAGCACGGTGGTGCGCAGTGGCGACGTGCTCACGCGCGTGGGCAAGATGGCCGAGCTGTTCGACGACCACAGCCCGCTGCAGCTCATGGCCAGCGGGCGCATAGAGCTTGATGGCAAGGATGTGCCCTTCACCCTCGTTGGCCGCCTGCAGTACAAGGGCGACGCGGGCGTGTGGACCGAATGGTCCGCCTTCTTGAATGACGGCACCCTGGCCACGCTGGGCGAGGACAACGGCGCCTATGTGTTCACCCGGTCCATCGACCCCGGCCGCGAGATGCCCGAGGCCGAGCGTTTTCGCATCGGCACCACCACCGCCATCAACGGCAAACCCTACAGCGTGGCCTACACCGGCCAGGCACAACTGATCTCGGCGCAGGGCGAACTGCCCAAGCTGCCGCCGCTGGGCCAGCCTTTTGGCATGGTCGAGTTGCGCAGTGCCGACGGCGAGGTGGTCAGCATCGACTACGGCCACACACCGCCCAACGTCGAGCGCGGCAAGGCGGTGCTGCTCGAAGACCTGCAGCTCAAGGGCCTGAAGGACGAATCGGCGAAAGACGAAAAAGGCCGCCAGTTCAACTGTCCGCACTGCGGTGCGCCAGTGCAGGTTCAACTGTCCACGTCCAAAAGCATCACCTGCGGCTCGTGCGCCAGCATCATCAACCTCGACAGCGGGGTGGGCGGTGAGCTGAGATCGGTCGAGCAGGATGAACCCGTGCGCCCCATCATCCCGCTGGGCAGCAAGGGCCAGTTGCAGGGCGTGCACTGGCAGGTGGTGGGTTTTCAGCACCGCATGGGCGTCGAGCCCGGCGACGACGAGCACTTTGGCTGGAGCGAATACCTGCTCTACAACCAAAAGCGCGGTTTTGCCTTTCTGGTCGATTCGGAAGAAGGCTGGAGCATGGTGCGCCCCACCACCGGCGCGCCGCAGATGGCGGCCACGGGGCGAACGGCCACGTACATGGGCACCAAGTACGACCTCAAGTACACCTACGAGGCCGAAACCACCTACGTGCTGGGCGAGTTCTACTGGCAGGTCACGCGCGGGCAAAAAACCACCAACCGCGACTTCGCCAGCAGCAAGGGCCTGCTGTCGATGGAGCAAAGCCCCAACGAGATCACCTGGTCGTCTGGCGACAAGCTCGCCAGCGACACGGTGGCCCAGGCCTTCAAGCTCGATGACAAGAAAGACCTGCTGCAGCGTGACGACCCCGGCCCCTTCGTGGCCAAATCGGGGCTGGGCTGCGGCACCATCATTCTGGTGGCGGTCATCATCCTCATCTTGCTCATCCTGCTGAGCAATTGTTCAGGGTCGTCGGGCAGCGGCTACCGCAGCTCGGGCGGGTCGTTCGGCGGGTACTCGTCCGGCGGCGGAAGCCACAAGTAGCCCGCTGGCGCGACAACCTGCCAGCCAGACAGCTCAACACACAGACGTTTCAAGGAGAACACATCATGATGGGAATCGAATGGCTCAAGCCCGCGGCGTTCCTCGGGTCCATCCTCTACGCCGTCATTGGCGTTTTCATCTTCTGGCTGTGTTTTGTCATCGTAGACAAGATCACGCCGTACGACCTGTGGCGCGAAATCGTCGAAAAACAGAACCAGGCCCTGGGCCTGGTGGTGGCGGCGATGTGCCTCGGGATCAGCATCATCGTGGCGGCCGCGATTCACTGACGCATCACCTTGCCTGAAACGGCGCGCGCTTGTAGGGCGCGCCGATGACTGCCTTGCAATCCGATCCGACTTCTCCTGCCTCCCCGCCCGAGGCACCGGGCGCCGCCTCCGGCCCCCGCCCCATCGAAATCGCCCTGCTCATCAGCGTGTTTGTCGTGGCCGCCTGCGGGCTGCTGTACGAGCTGGCTGCGGGCGCGCTGGCCTCGTATGTGCTGGGCGACTCGGTGCTGCAGTTCAGTACCATCATCGGCACGTATTTGTTTGCCATGGGTGTGGGCTCGTGGCTGTCGCGCTATTTCGAGCGGCAGTTGCCCGCGCACTTTTTGCGCATCGAGCTGCTGGTGGCGCTGATCGGCGGCGCGCTGCCCGCCACGCTGTTCCTGGCCAACGCCTACACGCCAGGCGCCTTCCGCTTCTTGCTCTACGGCATGGTCCTTATGGTGGGCACGCTGGTGGGGCTGGAGATCCCGCTGGTGATGCGCATCCTGAAGCGCAACGTGGCCCTGAAGGACCTGGTCTCGCAGGTGCTCACCTTCGACTACCTGGGGGCGCTGGCGGTGTCGATGGCGTTTCCGCTGCTGCTGGTGCCGCACTTGGGGCTCATCCGCACGGGGCTGCTGTTCGGGGTGATGAATGCCGCCGTGGCGCTGTGGGCGGTGTGGCTGTTTAGGCACGAGCTGCGGCAGCTCAAGGCGCATCTGCTGGCCTGTGTGATGGTGCTGGGCATTTTGCTGGCGGGGCTGGCGGGGGCCGAGCACATCACGAGTTTTGCCGAAGACAAGTTCTACCAGGACCGCATCGTGTTCACTACGGCATCGCCCTACCAGCGCATCGTGGTTACGCAGGGGCGGTACGGCCACCGGCTGTACCTCAATGGCAACCTGCAGTTCTCGGAAAGCGATGAATACCGCTACCACGAAGCCCTGGTGCACCCCGCGATGGCCGCGCACGGCGCCCCCAAACGTGTGGCGGTGCTGGGGGGCGGTGACGGCATGGCCGTGCGCGAGATCCTCAAGTACCCGTCGGTGGAGTCCGTCACGCTGGTCGAGCTGGACCCGGCCATGACGCAGATATTCACCGACAACCCGACCCTGGCGCGCCTGAACGGCCATGCCTTGCAAAACCCCAAGGTGAAGATCGTCAACATCGATGCCTTTGGGTGGCTGCAACAGGGGGCGGACACTTTTGATGTGATCGTGGTCGACTTCCCCGACCCCACCAACTTCTCCATCGGCAAGCTCTACACCAACAGCTTTTACGCGCTGCTGGACAAGCGCCTGGCGGCGAGCGGCTACGCCGTGGTGCAAACCACCTCGCCGCTGGTGGCGCGGCAGAGCTTCTGGACAGTGGTGCAGACCATCGAGTCCGTGGGCCTGCAAACCGCGCCGTATCACGCCCATGTGCCCAGCTTTGGCGAATGGGGTTTCGTCATGGCCAGCCGCCGCCCCTGGCGTGTGCCTGATGTGCTGCCGGACGACCTGCGGTTCTTGAGCGCCAGCACGGTGCCGCTGCTGTTTGATTTCCCGCGGGACATGGCGCGTGTTCCGGCCGATGTGAACCGGCTGTCCAACCAGGCGCTGGTGCACACCTACGAACGCGAGTGGGGCAAAGTGGTTGCGCACTGAGAAGGGCCTGTTTCCGAAAGCGTTAGCCAGCATCGAGAAACAATTTGGAAACGTTGATGGGTTGGGCACTGTGCGTGGAGTGAGGGGATATCCCGAGGGGCTTTGGGCTGTGCGGTCGCAGGTTTGCCCAACAATGGGATACAAACGAGAGCCATGACCTGATTGATTGCCTCCCCGGGCAGATTCCATGCTGGACAAATTTTTTCTCGCTAACGCGCCGGCCTATCCCCTGCTGTGGGCGCAGCACGACCCTGAGCTGGTCGTGTTGTCGGTGCTGATGGCAGTGCTGGCCTCGGTGCTGGCGCTGCAGATGGCGGCCCTGGCCCGGCGGGCAGACACCGGGTTCATGCGCCAGATGGCGCGGGGCTCGGGCGCGCTGGCGCTGGGTGGCGGCATCTGGTCCATGCACTTCATCGGCATGTTGGCTTTCACGGTGTGCGCTCGGGGCCGGTTCGACGCCACCACCACCGTGGTGTCCATGCTGCCCAGCGTGCTGGCGTCCTGGATTGCGCTGGGGCTCTTGATGCGCAGCGAAGTCAGCCGCACCACGCTGGTGGTGGGCGGGGTGTTCGTGGGCGCGGGCATCGGGGCCATGCATTACATCGGCATGGCGGCCTCGCAGTGGGCAACCGTCATGCGTTACGACCCCTGGGGTTTTGCCGCCTCGGTGCTGGTGGCCGTGCTGCTGGCCATCGTGGCGCTGTGGGTGCGTTTTGGACTGGGGCGCGTGGTGCACTGGCGCACGGTGTACCTGGACTGGGCGGCCGGTACGGTGATGGGCCTGGCGATCGCGGGCATGCACTACACCGGTATGGCCGCGCTGCGGTTTACCGAAACGCCTGACGAGCTGGAGCTGCTGGCCGCCGCCGAAAGTACGCCGCTGGCGCTGGCGATTGCCGTTGTCACCATCGTGATCGGGCTGCTGGTTGCGGCCATCAATGCGGGCCTGCGCTACCGGCGGATGTTCATCCAGGTGCGCCAAAGCGAGTCGCGCCTGCGGGCCATTGCCGAGACCACGGTCGATGGCATTGTGATGATCGACGCACGCGGCAAAGTGCAGTCGTTCAATGCAGCGGCCGAGCGCATCATGGGCTGGCCTGCCCACGAGGTGATCGGGCGCAACGTGTCCATGCTCATGCCCGAGCCCGATCGATCGCGGCACGACGGCTATCTGCGCCGGTACCTGGACGGGCAGGGCGGCAGCATCGTGGGTGCCAACAACCGCGAGGTGCAGGCGCTGCGGCGCGACGGCACGCTGGTGCCCATTCGCCTGTCGGTGGGGCGCGTGAAGCTCGACGGCGATCCGCTCTTTGTGGGCTTTATCGGCGACCTGAGCCAGCGCCGGGCGATGGAGCAGGAGCTCGAGCGCAGCGAAGAGCGCCTGCGTTCGCTGATCGGCAACATTCCGGGCGTGACCTTCCGCTGCCGCCGCGACGCAGACTGGAGCATGCTTTTCATCAGCGACGCCGTGACGGCCCTCACCGGCTGGGCGCCGCAGGATTTTGTGGACGGCCGCATCAACTTCACGCAGCTCACCCTGCCCGAAGAGGTGCCGCGTTTGTGGAACGAAGTCTCGGCCGCCATCGAAGAGCGGCGGCCCTACCACGTGGAGTTCCGCCTGATCGACCGCCAGGGCCGCATGCGCTGGGTGTCTGAAAGCGGCCGGCCCGTGGTGGGCGAGGACGGCACGGTGCAGTGGATCGACGGCGTCATCATGGACATGACGGTGTTCAAGGAACGCAATGCCGAGTTCGAGAGCACCGTGCGCGCCATCGACCGCGCGCTGGACGTGGTCGAGTTCGACCTGCAGGGCAACATCCTCACGGCCAACGCCAACTTCCTGGCGCTGGTGGGCTACCGGCTCGACGAAGTCGTGGGCCAGCACCACCGCATGTTCTGCGAGCGGGCCTACGCGCAAAGCGAGGCCTACTCCCAGTTCTGGCAACACCTGCGCGAGGGGCGGCTGGAGGGCGGGGAATACCTTCGCCTGGGCAAGGACGGGCGGCGCATCTGGATCCAGGCCACCTACAACCCCATCTTCGACGCGCAGGGCAAGCCCTTCAAGGTGGTCAAGTTCGCCACCGACCTGAGCCAGCGCCGCGCCATGGAGCAAGAGTTGCGCGCCGCCAAGGACCGCGCCGAGCAGGCGGCAGCAGCGCGCAGCACCTTCCTGGCCAACATGAGCCACGAAATCCGCACGCCCATGAACGCCATCATCGGCTTCACCGAGGCGCTGCTTGACACCCCCCTGCAAGCCCAGCAGCGCCGCCACCTGGGCACGGTGCAGCACGCCGCGCGCTCCATGCTGCGGCTGCTCAACGACATTCTCGACACCGCCAAGCTCGAAAAAGGTGCGGTGGAGCTGGAGATTGCCGACTTCTCGTTGCCGGAGGTGTGCGACCAGATCCTTGCCTCGCTGCGCATCCACGCGGCCAGAAAGCAGATTGAGCTGCAATGCCTGGCCACCCCGCAGGTGCCGCCCTATCTGCGCGGTGACGCGCTGCGGTTGCAGCAGGTGCTGCTCAACCTGCTGGGCAATGCGCTCAAATTCACGCAGCAGGGCCATGTGTTGCTGCGGCTCGACTACCAGGACGGTTCGCTGGTGATGGAGGTGGAAGATACCGGCGTTGGCATCGCCGCCCAGCACCTGGAACGCATCTTCGACCCGTTCGCGCAGGCCGACGCGTCCACCACCCGCCAGTTCGGCGGCACCGGGCTGGGCACGACCATCTCGCGCCAACTGGTTGAGCTGATGGGCGGCAACATCAGCGTGCGCAGCGCGCTGGGCGTGGGCACCACCTTCACTGTGTGCCTGCCGCTGCCCGTGGGCCAGGCCACCGAGGCCGTGGCCGTCACCACCAGCGCCGTGCAGTTGCCCGCGCTGCGCATCCTGGCGGTGGACGATGTACCCGCCAACATCGAGCTGCTGCAGATCCACCTGGAGCGCGGCCGCCACCAGGTCACCGTGGCGCGCGATGGTGAAGAGGCCGTAGAGGCCTACGGCACCGGGCGCTTTGACGTGGTGTTGATGGACTTGCAGATGCCCGTCATGGACGGCCTGGAGGCCACGCGCCGCATCCGTGCCTTCGAGCAGGCGCAGCGGCGCAAGCCGGTGCCGGTGATCGCCCTGTCGGCCAGTGTGCTGGAACAAGACCGGCGCAACGCCCGCGCCGCAGGCATGGACGGCTTTGCCAGCAAGCCCCTGGAGCCCGCGCGCCTGTTCCGCGAAATCGCCAGGGCGCTCAAGCTCCCCGTGGAGCCCTCCCCCTCCGGCTGGGGTGGGCTGGGCACGCCGTCGGGGCTGGGCGGCCTGGCCCCAGTGCCCGGCTCCGATGCGAAGGCGGGCACTGAGGCCATCGATTGGGAGCACGGCACCCGCCTGTGGGGCCAGCGCGGCTTGCTGCGCGACGCCGTCACGCGCTTCGTGGGCGAGCACGAAGCCACCGCCGCCACCTTGGACACTTTGATCTCCCAGCCCGACATGGAAAGCGCCCGCGCCCTGGCCCACCGCTTGCGCGGGGCCGCAGGCAACCTGGCGCTGGCGTCCGTGCAAACGCTGGCCCAGCGCATCGAAGAAGCCGCCCGCGCCCTGGACCGCACCGCCCTGGCGCCGCTGGTGGCCGCGCTGCCTGCTGCGCTGCAGATGGTGCGGCAGGCACTGGCCAACGAAGTCGATGCCGCTGCCGCGCCCGCGCCCGGCGTGGGCCAGCACGCGCCGCTGGCACCCGCCCAGCGGGCCGAAGCCCGTGCTGCCGCGCAGGCGCTGGAGCATGCCCTGATCCGCTCTGAGCTGGCGCAGCCGCCGCTGGATACGCTGGCGCAACTGCTGCCGGGCGAAGCCATGGAGCGGCTGCAGGAAGCCATCGATACTTTTGACTTCGACCAGGCGCTGGTGCAATTGCAGCAACTGCGTCAACACTGGATCGACGACTCTACGGAGAACCAAGCATGACCCCGGCCCTCGATCAGCGGCCCCGCCTGCTGCTGGTGGACGATGAACCCACCAACCTGCAGGTGCTGCGCCATGTGTTGCAGGCCGACTACCGCCTGCTGTTTGCCACCGACGGCGAGCGCGCCCTGCAGGTGGCACGCGAGCAGCGGCCCGACCTCATCCTGCTCGACATCATGATGCCGCGCATGGACGGCTATGCCGTGTGCAAGGCCCTCAAGGCCGATGCCGCCACGGCCACCATTCCGGTGATCTTCATCACCGCGCTGACCGACAGCCAGGATGAGACCGCCGGGTTTGACGCGGGCGGCGTGGACTACATCACCAAGCCCGTCAGCCCCCCCGTGGTGCGCGCGCGGGTGCGCACCCACCTGTCGCTGGTGCGCATGGACGAGCTGCGTGAAACCCGCCTGCAGATCGTGCAGCGCCTGGGCCGTGCGGCCGAGTACAAAGACAACGAAACCGGCATGCACGTCATCCGCATGAGCCACTTCGCCCGGCTGCTGGCGCTGGCCGCCGGTTGCAGCGCGGCCTGGGCCGAAGACCTGCTCAACGCCGCGCCCATGCACGACGTGGGCAAGATCGGTATCCCCGATGCCGTGCTGCGCAAGCCCGGCCCGCTCGACCCCGCAGAGTGGGACACCATGCGCCGCCATCCTGAGATCGGCGCCGAGATCATTGGCGAGCACCCCTCGGGCGTGCTGCAACTGGCCCGCGAGATCGCGCTGGCCCACCACGAAAAGTGGAACGGCAGCGGCTACCCCAAGGGCCTGGCGGGCGATGCCATCCCGCTGTCCGCGCGCATTGTGGCCATTGCCGACGTGTTCGACGCCCTCACCACCCGCCGCCCCTACAAGGAGCCCTGGCCTGTGCAAGAGGCGATGGACCACATCGCGGCCCAGTCGGGCCAGCACTTCGACCCGGCCCTGGTGCCGCTGTTTGCGCCGCTGCTGCCGCAACTGCTGGAGATTCGCGCCCGCTGGGCCGACTGACGGAATGCTCGCAGGATGACCCCCTGGACCCTGCAGCGGCGCCAGTTCGTGGCGGGCGCCGCTGCGCTGGCCGCCACCGCCCTCGCCGGCTGCGAGCGCAGCGCCGTGGCGCTGCAAGGGGGCTTTACCGGCACCGACATGGCACGCGGCCACCAGCTGCGCGACCTGCTTGCCACCGGCACCCTGCCCGCGCCCGCCGTGGTGCGGCGCGCGCAGGTCATCATCGCGGGCGGCGGCGTGGCGGGGCTGGCCGCAGCGCGCTCATTGCGGTTGGCAGGCGTCGATGACTTTGCGCTGCTGGAGCTGGAGGACGCGCCTGGCGGCAACAGCCGGGGCGGCGCCGTGGGTGGCATCGCCTGCCCGCTGGGCGCCCACTACCTGCCCGTGCCCGGCGACGACGCCCGCGAAGTGCAAGACCTGCTCGAAGAGCTGGGCCTGCGCCGCCGTGTGGCCGGGCGCTGGCAGTACGACGAACGCCATCTGTGCCACAGCCCGCAGGAGCGCCTGTTTTTTGACGGCGAATGGCAAGAAGGCCTGCTGCCCGTGCACGGCGTGGGCGAGGCCACGCTGGCGCAGTACCGCCGCTTTGCGCAGGCCGTCGATGCACAGGCCCAGGCCGCGCGGTTTGCCATGCCTGCGCTCAAGCTTTGGAGCACAAAAAGGCCGCTAGCGCTTTCCCATAAAGCGCTGGATGCTATTACTTTTGATGCTTGGCTGACGCAGCAGGGGCTGGATGATGCGCACCTGCGCTGGTACCTCGACTACTGCTGCCGCGACGACTACGGCGCGGGCACGGGCCGGGTGTCGGCCTGGGCGGGCATCCATTACTTTGCCAGCCGCCACGGTTTTCATGCCCCCGGCGAGGCCGTGGACGAAGCGCGCGAAAGCGTGCTCACCTGGCCCGAAGGCAACGGCTGGATCACCCAGCGCCTGGCCGAGCCGCTGCGCACGGGGGGGCAACTGCGCACCGCCACCAGCGTGCTGCGCATCACCGAGGGCCGCCACGGCGTGGAGGTGGACGCCTTCAATCACGCCACCGGCAATGTGGAGCGCTGGCAGGCGCCGCGCTGCATCGTGGCGCTGCCTGTGTTTGTGGCGGCGCGTGTGGTGCGCCAGCCGCCCGCCTTCCTCACCGCTGCCGCAGAGCGCTTGTCGTGGGCGCCGTGGCTTGTGGCCAATATCCACATCGCCAGCCCGCTCACCGACCGCCCCGGCGCCGCACCCGCGTGGGACAACGTGCTGTATGCCGACCCTACCACCGGTGGCCTGGGCTATGTGAACGCAGGCCACCAGCGGCTGGACCCGCGCGCCGCACTCACCGGCCCCACCGTGCTCACCTACTACCAGGCCCTGGGCGACCTGCCGGGCGGCCGCCAGCAACTGGCCACCCAGCCCTGGCAGCACTGGGCCGACGCCGCGCTGGCCGCGCTGGCCGTGCCCCACCCCGACCTGCGCGAGCGCACCACGCGTGTGGACATCACCCGCTACGGCCACGCCATGTCCATCCCTACGCCGGGAGTGCAGCAGGTTTTGAACCAAATTGGCATCCAGCGCCCATCCATCAAGCGCAAGCAGCTATCAAATGGTGAGCAAACGGCCTGGATACCCACACCCACCACCGCGCGGTTGGCGTTTGCGCACAGCGACTGGTCGGGCTACTCGGTGTTTGAGGAGGCCTTCACGCGCGGGCATGGCGCGGGGCTGGTGGCTGCAGCGGGCTGAGATGGGCGCAGCCATCCACATCGACATCGGCCGGCAGACCTTGTGCCTGCTCGATGGTGGCGTCGAGCAGGCCCGCTATGCCATCTCCACTGCGCTAAACGGCCCCGGCGAGTGCAACGGCAGCGGCTGCACACCGCGTGGCCTGCACCGCGTGCGGGCCAAGGTGGGCGCGGGCTGCGCGTCGGGCACGGTGTTTGTGGGGCGGCGGCCCACGGGCGAGGTGTATTCGCCAGAACTGGCAGCGCAGTATCCAGGCCGCGACTGGATCCTTTGCCGCATTCTGTGGCTCACTGGCTGCGAGCGCGGCCTGAACCGGGGCGGCGGTGTGGACACGCTGCGCCGCTACATCTACATCCACGGCTGCCCGGATGGCACGGCGGTGGGCGTGCCCGCCTCGCACGGCTGCGTGCGCATGGCCAATGCCGACGTGGCTGATTTGTTCGAGCGGGTGGCGGTGGGCACGCCGGTGGTCATCGAGGAAGGCATGGCATGACGGCGCCACACCCCTTGCCCGATGGGGCCCCGGCGCCCTCGCTGGACCGGCGCTTTCTGCTGTTCCTGGGTCCGCTGGTGCTGTCCAACATCCTGCAGGCGCTCACTGGCACGGTAAACCATATCTATGTGGGGCGGCTGCTGGGCGCGGGCTCGCTGGCGGCGGTGGCTTCGTTCATGCCGGTGTTTTTGTTGCTCAGCGCGTTCATCTTCGGGCTGGGCAATGGGGCGTCTGTCCTGGTCGGCCAGGCCTTTGGCGCGCGCAACCCTGAGCGGCTGCGCGCCGTGGCGGGCACCACGCTGTGCGCGGGTTTTTTGGTGGGGCTCGTGCTGTCGGTGGGCGGCGGGTGGGTGGCGCGGCCGCTGATGACCGCACTGGGCACCCCGGCCGACGTGTTGCCCCAGGCCGTGGTGTATGCGCGGGCGATGATGGCGCTGTTCCCGGTGCTGTTCACCTCCATGCTCGCAGCAGCGCTGCTGCGCGGCACGGGCGACACCGTAACGCCGCTGCGCGCGCTGATGGTGTCGCTGTCGGTCACGGTGGTGTGCGCGCCGTTGTTCATCCGTGGCGTGCCCACCATCGGGCTGCCTGCGCTGGGCATTCTGGGCGGCGTGGCCGCGCTGCTGCTGGCCACGCTGGCATCGCTGGGCTGGATGGCCTGGCACCTGCGGCGCCGCGCGCATGTGCTGGCCCCCACGCGGG
The DNA here is from genome assembly GCF_027492855.1 of Acidovorax sp. GTDB lineage: Bacteria > Pseudomonadota > Gammaproteobacteria > Burkholderiales > Burkholderiaceae_C > Acidovorax. The sequence goes on along the minus strand of NZ_JAPUDY010000016.1, from coordinate 6,795 downwards.
CGCTGGCGGCGCAGTGGCGGATCGACGGCGCGCTGCTGCGCACCCTGGTGCGGCTGGGCGTGCCCACGGGGCTGTTTTTCATCACGGGTTCGCTGGCAGACCTGGGCCTGCTGAGCTTGGTCAATGCCCATGGCTCGGCAGCCACGGCGGCCTGGGGCACGGCCAGCCAGGTCATGTCGTATGTGTTGTTCCCTGCGATGGCCGTGGCGATCGCCGCGTCGGTGTTTGCCGCGCAGGCGATTGGCGCGGGCCAGGGCGAGCAGGTGGCGGCCGTCACGCGCACCGGCATGCGCATGACCGTGCTGCTCACCGGTGGCCTGGCCGTGCTGATATTCAGCGCCGCGCCCTGGGTGGTGGGGCTGTTCGTGACCGATGCGCGGGTGATCGACATTGCCACGGGCGTGCTGCGCATCACCGTGTGGGGCGCCGTGTTCTTCGGGCTGGCCAGCGTGTATTCGGGCGTGATGCGCGCCAGCGGCACGGTGCTGGTGCCCACGCTCATTTCGCTGGGTTGCCTGGCCTGCATCATCGTGCCACTGGGCTGGCTGCTGGGGCGGCAGTTCGGCCTGGTGGCCACCTGGGCGGCCTACCCGGCTGCCTACCTCACCGCGCTGGTGCTGCAGGGGCTGTACTTCAACGGCGTATGGCGGCGCAAGGCGCTGCAGCGGTTGGTTTGAAGAAAAAATGGCTTTAGCGCTTGTTCCATAAGCGCTGACTGCTATCAAAAATGTAGTGAACGACATGGCGCACCCGCGTCATCCGCCGTTCACGCAGCCGTCATGCCCTCGTCACGCGCAGGCGGCATCGTGGTCGCTTCACTTCTCTGCTTTGAGCGATCCGACCATGTCCCGACTCTCTTGCCTTGCCGCTGGCGCCGCGCTGCTGTGCGCCGTCGCTTCCGCCCCTACCGCCTTTGCCCAGCAGGCCTACCCCGCCACGCTGGCGGGCCACGCCGTGTTGCCTGCGCTGACGCTGATCCCTGCCCCCAAGGATGCGCCGGGCGACCTGCAGACCAGCGGCAAATTCACCACGGCGCGCCGCGTGGACGCCGTGGGTTCGGTGATGGGCCAATCGGGCGGGCGCAACACGGGCATTGCGCTGCCCTTCGCGGGCCAGCCCATTCAGGGCCACTCGGGCATCAAGCGCATGGCCGATGGCTCGTTCTGGATACTCACCGACAACGGCGCGGGCTCCAAGGCCAACTCGCCGGACTTCATGCTGCACCTGAACCACTATGGGGTGGACTTTGAGACCGGCCAGTTCCAGCGCCGCCAGACGGTGTTTTTGCACGACCCCGACAAAAAGGTGCCGTTTCGCATCACGCACGAAGGCACGGACAAGCGCTACCTGACGGGCGCCGACTTCGACCCCGAGAGCTTCCAGTTCGCCGGTGGCGCGCTGTGGATCGGCGAGGAGTTTGGCCCCTTCCTCATCAAGGCCGACCTGAACGGCAAGGTGCTGGGCGTGTTCGAGACCCAGGTGGACGGCAAGGTGGTGCGCTCGCCCGACGCGCCCGGCGTGCTCATGCCCGGCGCGCCGGATGCCAAGCCCACACCGTTTGAGGTCAAGCGCTCCAAGGGTTATGAGGGCATGGCCGCCTCCAAGGACGGCAGCAAGCTGTATGCGCTACTCGAAGGCGCGCTGTGGAACGAAGGCGCCAAGGCCTACGAGAACGTGGGCGGCAAGCACTACCTGCGCGTGCTGGAGTTCGACGTGAAAAGCGAACAATGGACAGGCCGCCACTGGAAGTACGTGCTGGAGGCCAACCACCACGCAATCGGCGACTTCAACATGGTCGATGAAAAGACGGGCCTGATCATCGAGCGCGACAACGGCGAAGGCACGGCCGACAAGGCTTGCCCGGAGGGCGTGAAGCGCGCCGACTGCTTCCACGACCTGGCGAAGTTCAAGCGCGTCTACAAGGTGGAGATGAGCGAGGCCAACGTGGGCGGCGAAATCCGCAAGATCGGCTACATCGACCTCATGAACATCCAGGACCCGAAGCGCCTGGCGAAGAAGCCGCTCAACAACGGTGTGCTCACCTTCCCCTTCTTCACCATCGAGAACGTGGACGTGGTGGATGGCATGCACATCGTGGTGGGTAACGACAACAACCTGCCGTTCAGCAGCAGCCGCGACCCGAACCAGGCCGACGACAACGAGCTGGTGCTGCTGGAGGTGGGCGAGCTGCTGCGCGCCCGGTAGTTTGAACAAAATAAGCTGCTGGCGCTTGTTTGTCAAGCGCTAGCAGCTATAAAAAAAGGAGCATCAAGCGATGCTCCTTTTTTGTCTCTCCATCTTCTTTTTGTGTTCGGCGCTGTAGCGGGTGCGGATCAGTGCAGCGTGTCCGTGCGCAGTTTGTAGGCCACGCCATCACGGCCGGGGTCGGCGCCGCCGTGCAGGCCGTCGGGCTGCACCTGCACGCCATGCACCCAGCCGATGGTGTAGTTGTACGGGTTGCGGCCAATGGTGTAGCCGTTGGCCTCCAGCGTGCGCGTGGTGTGGCGCGGGATGCGGTTGCACACGTCGATGGCGTTGCTGGTGGACGAAAAGCGCGGCGCCGACACGGCGGCCTGCATCTCCATGCCGTGGTCGATCACGTTGAGCAGCACCTGCAGCACGCCCATGGCGATCTGCGTGCCGCCGGGCGCGCCCAGCACCATGTCCAGCGCGCCGTCCTTGAAGGTCATCGTGGGGCATGACGAGGTGAAGCGGCTTTTGCCAGGCCGGATGCTGCCCGCGCGGCCGGGGCGCGGGTCGAACACGCCCATGCAGCCGTTGTAGAGGAAGCCCATGCCCGGCGTGATGATGCCCGAGGGCATGGCCAGCGAGTGTGTCATCGACACGGCGTTGCCGTCGGCGTCGACCACGCTCAGGTGCGTGGTGTCGCGCGGCACGGGGGCACCGGGGTTCACGCGCTCCACGCTGAAGCGCTCGCCCGCACGGATCTGCGCGGCCACGGCGCGGGCCATGTCCTTGGACAGCAGCTCGGCCAGTGGCACGTCGAAGAACTTCGGGTCGCCAATGCTGCGGTCCTTGTCGGACGTGGCCTTCTTCATTGCCTCGCACACAAGCTGGATGTAGGCGGGGCTGTTGTGCTCCATGCCCGCCAGGTCGAAGTGCTCCAGGATGTTGAGCATCTCCAGCAGCATGGCGCCGCCGCCGGGGGGCTGGTTGGTGGTGACGGTGCGGTCGCGGTAGTGGCCCACCAGCGGCGCGTTGCGCGTGACCTGGTACTGGGCCAGGTCGTCGAGCGTGAGCAGTGCGCCCAGCGACTGCAGGTGCGCCACCATCTGGTGGGCCAGGTCGCCGTGGTAGAAGGGCTCCGAGCCCTCGTCGGCGATCTGCCGAAGCACGTCGGCCATGCCCTCGTTGCGCAGCGGCGCGCCAATGGGCTTGGGGCGCCCGTCGGGGCGGCAATACAGGGCGCGACTTTCCGCGCTGTACTGCAGGCGCTCCAGGTTGCCCACGCGGCCCATGCTGGGTTCGTCGATCCAGAAGGCATGCATGCCGGGGCGCACAAAAAAGCCATCCGCCGCCCAGCGGATGGCGGGCTCCACCACCTGCTTCCACGGCAGGCGGCCGTGCGCTTTGTGCATGGCCTCCAGGCCCTTGAGCGTGGCGGGCGTGCCGATGGACTGCGGGCCGATGTCGTTGACGCGGCCCTTCAAGATAAAGCCGAAGCCGTCCTTGGTTTCGCCTTCGAGCAGGTGCTCCCACATGTCCTCTCGGGCGGCCAGCGGCGCGGGGGAGTGGAAGTCGAAATACTCGTGCACACGGGCACCAGGCAGGTACACGCTGGCCGTGCCAAAACCGGCAATGCCGCACATCAGCGGATCAACCACGGTCTGGGCCAGGGCGGTGGCCACGGCGGCGTCCACCGCGTTGCCGCCAGCACGCAGGATGTCGATACCGGATTCGGCGGCCTCGGGCTGGGGGCAGACCACCATTGCTTCTTTTTTCATAGCGTCCAGGGGCAAGGGTGAGTGTGGGGAAGGGCTGCCAAAGCGGGCGGTGCCCACTTTGGCACCTGCTTATTTGGCGCTGAGGTTCAACGATTCGAGCGTGGGGCCCCAGGCCTTGGTGTCACGCGCCGTGGTCTCCATGACCAGCGACGCAGGCCCGGAAACGGGGATCACGCCCAGGGTCTTGAGCTTGGTCTGCACCTCGGGGCTTTGGTGGAAGGACTCCGTGGCCTTGTTGAGCTTGTCCACGATGTCGGCAGGGGTTCCGGCGCGCGCGACGATGGCGCTCCAGCCCATGTTGTCGAAGCCCTTGACCCCCAGCTCGCCCAGGGTGGGCACGTCGGGGAGTTCTGGCGTGCGCTGGGGCGACAGCACGGCCAGGGGGTTGAGCTTGCCGTTCTTGATGTGGGGCAGCGCGGTGCCGTACACCGGTGCCATCACCTCGGTCTGCCCGCCAATGGTGGCCATGATGCCGTCGGCCTCACCCTTGTAGGGGATGTGTGTCATCGAGATACCCATGGCCTTGGACAGCAGCTCCACCGCCAGGTGCGTGGAGTTGCCCAGGCCCGCAGAGGCGAAGTTCAGTTTGCCGGGCTCTGCCTTGGCCTTGGCGGTCAGGTCCTTGAGCGAGGTGATGCCCGTGGAGGGGTTGGCCGACAGCACAAACGGCACGGTGGTCAGCATGGCCACGCCCGCGAAGTCCTTTTCAGGGTTGTAGGGCAGGGGCTTGTAGGTGTATTGGTTGAGCACCATCACCGACACGCTGCCGTACAGCAGGTTGTAGCCGTCGGCGGGCTGGTTCAGCACGCTCTGCGTGGCGATGATGCCGCCCGCGCCTGGCTTGTTCTCGACCACGATGGTGCCGCCGATGGCCTTGCCCGCGTGCTCGGCCCACATGCGTGCGATGGTGTCGCTGCTACCGCCGGGCGCTTGTGACACGACGAGGCGAATGGGGCGGTTGGGGTAGGGGGCCTGGGCGAAGGCGGTGGTGGCCGCCGCGATGGTGAGCGTGGCACCCATCAGAAGCTTGGAGGCGTTGGCGATGGCTTTGGACATGGAGGACTCCTGCATGAAGCTAAACGGAAGATGAATGCATTTTCATGTTGATGACAGCCATTTGCCTAGTGAAAAGGTAAGATGGAGGTATGAGGGTTTTCTCATGATTGAACGTTCCGAAGGCACATCCTGGGCGCGACGCATCAAGGTGCGGCACCTCGAGTCGTTTCTGGTGCTGGACGAGGCGGGCACGCTCACCGAGGCGGCGGCGCGGTTGCACATGACGCAGTCGGCCATGTCGCATTGGCTGGCCGAGCTGGAAAGCGTGGTGGGCACGCCGCTGGTGGTGCGCGGGCGCAAGGTGCAGCTCACGGCCGCGGGGCACCTGCTCAAGCGGTTGTCCATCAACGTGTTGGGCGACATCGCCCGCACCGGCCGCGAGATGAACGCCGTGGCCGAAGGGCGGGTGCCGCGTCTGAACGTCGGCAGCGTCTGGGCGGGCATCGCGGGCGGCCTGCCTGAGGCCGTGAACGCCTTCCAGCAAGAGCATCCGGATGTCGCGGTTTCCGTGCACGACGGCCCTTTTGACAACCTGCTCAAGGGGCTGGAGACGCGCGCGCTCGATGCCGTCATCGGCGTGCTCGACGCACGGGCCCACCGCCCTGGCCTGGACCACCAGGTGCTGTTCGACGACCAGGTAGCCATCGTCATCGGCCAGGGCAGCAAGCACTGGGCCCGCCCCGAGGGGTTGGGGTTTGCCGACGTGCGGCGCGAAAAATGGGTCATGCCGCCTGCGGGCACGCTCACGCGCGTGCAGATGGACGCCTACCTGATCGAGCAGGGGGCATCGTGGATCGTGCCCAAGGTCGAGACTGCGTCGCTGGCCATGATGCAGGCGCTGCTGCACAAAAGCGACTATGTGGGCGTGTGCTCGGAGTCCATGGCCGACCACATGGCGTCGCTCGGGTTGTTCAAAAAAATCGCCGTCAGCTCCAGCATCCGCTTCGGCCCCATCACCGTGATGTGGAACCGCGAGCATGCCTCGGCCACGCTCATGGACCTTGTCCGCTGCCTTGTGGCGCACGCACGCGGGGCGCAGACGGTGGCGGTTCCTGCGCCGAAAGACGCATAGGCGCGGCCTGACCGTGCCATCCACGACGCCCACGAGGACATGGGCTGGGTGGCACAATTCCGCTCGTTTCTCCTCCCCTCTTTTCTTCACAGAGCGCCCGCATGTTCACAGGCATCGTCCAAGCCACGGCAGGCATCGCTGCCATTCATGACCGCGCAGGCCTGCGCACCTTCACGCTCGATTTTCCTGAGGGCTTTTGCCAGGACCTGGCCATCGGCGCCAGCGTATCGACCGATGGCGTGTGCCTCACGGTCACCGAGATCCTCTCGCCCACGCAGGCCAACTTCGACGTGATGCTGCAGAGCCTGAACATCACCACGCTGGGCAGTTACCACCAGGGCGACCGCGTGAACGTGGAGCGGGCCGCCAAGGACGGCGCCGAGATCGGCGGCCACCCGCTGTCGGGCCATGTGGATTTCACCGGCACGCTGATCGAACGCCGCGAGTTCGACAACAACCTGGTGTGGCGCGTGGCCGTGCCCGAGGCGTTTCGCCGTTACGTGTTTGCCAAGGGCTACATCGCCATCCATGGCGCCAGCCTGACGGTGGCCGAGGTGAACCGGCAAGAGGGCTGGTTCGAGATCTGGATGATTCCCGAAACGCGCCGCGCCACGGTGTTCGAGCACAAGCAGGTCGGCGATGCGCTCAACATCGAGATCGAGCGCAGCACCCAGGTGGTGGTGGACACCGTGCGCGAGGCCG
>NZ_JAPUDY010000015.1 GCF_027492855.1 Acidovorax sp. | reverse complement strand
TTACAGCCCAAACCGCCCTTCTGCTCCCCATGGAGTAGAAGGGCGCTTTGCTTTGTGCAAAAGAAAAGTCTGGTCTGATTCATTCACTCCTGTTTTCGCTATGCAACTACAAGACATTCTGTATTCCCAGGGGTTTGGCACGCGCCGCGTCTGTGCTGGATTGATTCAGCAAGGCTGGGTGCTCGTGTGCGAGCCGTCTTTGAATACCGAGTATCAGCCTTGCACGGATGCGGTTGCCCAATTCGATCCGGAAGGTTTGCGTTTGCAGGTGCAGGGCGTTGACTGGCCCTATCACGCCAAGGCCTATGTGCTTTTGCATAAGCCCGCTGGGACCGAGTGTTCCCAAAAGCCATCTACCTATCCCAGTATCTATACCTTGTTGCCTGCGCCTTTGCGGCAGAGGCCGACGAAGAGTGCCGTGCAAGGGATTCAGGCCGTGGGGCGTTTGGATCAGGACACGACGGGTATGTTGCTATTGAGTGACGATGGCCAGTTCATCCATCGGATGAGCTCGCCCAAGAAGCATGTCCCCAAGGTGTACCAGGTGACGACCAAACATCCGGTGGACGCGTCTCAGGTGTCGAAGCTGTTGGCGGGTGTGGTGCTGGATGATGACCCCAAGCCGGTGCGCGCTGCCGCCTGCGAGGTGGTAAGCAGCCATCGCCTGGATTTGACCCTGACGGAGGGCAAATACCATCAAGTCAAGCGCATGCTGGCGGCCGTGGGCAATCGGGTGGAAGGACTGCATCGCTCCCGCATCGGTGCCATGGACTTACCGTCTGACCTGGTACCCGGTGCGTGGCGGTGGCTCAGTGAAGATGATTTGCTGCTGTTGAATCGCAGTGCCTGAATAGGGTGGTGTTCACCTGCGTTAGCAACATACAACGGGCGCAACAGTACCAAAGGCCTATCGGCGCATGATGCTGATCAATGTTCACGCTATTGCCAAGATGTTGCTTGTGCGCACACCAGCTATGGACAAGCCCAGAGCTACACTCAAGGGCTGTGTTGAAGGTGTTTCTGTGAAGATTTTTTCGATTGCACGTGCGTGCGTGGCCCTTTGTGGATTTTGCTTCTGCATGGGGGGAGCGGTGGCTCAAGTGCCGCCGTTGTTTGTTCTCAATTCCCTGGAGGCCAATGTCAGTGTCATTGATCCGACGACCTGGACGGAAACGGCCCGGATTCCCACGGGCAAGGAACCACACCACCTTTACCTGACGCCGGACGAGAAGTCCGTCATCGTGGCCAATGCGCTGGGTGACACGCTGACCTTCATTGATCCCCGCACAGCCCAAGTGCAGCGCACCGTGCGCGGCATCGTGGACCCGTACCACCTGCGGTTCACGCCCGACATGAAGTGGTTCATCACGGCGGCCAATCGCTTGAACCATGTGGACTTTTATCGCTGGGATGGCACGGACCTCACCTTGGTGAAGCGTGTTGCCACTTCGCGCACGCCCAGCCATTTGTGGATCGACAGCCGCAGCACCACGCTGTACTCGACCATGCAGGACAGTGACGAGCTGGTGGCCATCGACATCGCCACCCAGGCCATCAAGTGGCGCATCAAGACCGGCGCCATGCCTGCGGATGTCTATGGCAGTCCCGACGACAAGCGCATATTCGTGGGCTTGACGGGCAGCGACAGCGTCGAGGTGTTTGATGTTTCGGGGCGCGAGCCTGTCAGCATCAAGAAGATCAAGACCGGCAACGGGGCGCACGCGTTTCGTGCGGCTGGGGACGGCCGTCACCTCTATGTGAGCAACCGGGTGGCCAACTCGATTAGCAAGATCGACATGACGACGCAGCAGGTGGTGGAGTCCTATCCCGTGCCGGGCGGCCCCGACTGCATGGATGTGTCTGCCGATGGCCGCTACATCTACGTGAGTTCGCGCTGGGCCCGCAAGTTGTCCGTGGTCGATACGCAAACCAAGAAGGTCGTGCGGCAGGTGGCAGTGGGCAAATCGCCCCATGGTGTCTGGACGCTGCATCACGCGCCGCGCTGATGGGCCGGGGTGCTTGCATGACTGTCCAATGGTCTCGGCCCCCCAGCTTGAATAAGCGTTTTGCTATCGTATTTATAGCTGTTTGCGCTTGTTTATCAAGCGCTAGTGCCCAAAATGACTGTAAAAAACCGCTCTACCTGACGTTTGATACAGGCCACATGGAGGTTGCGCCGCTGGTGGCCGATGTGCTGAACCGGCAACAAGTGCGCGTGACCTTCTTTGCGGCCAACGAGCGCACGAAGGAGGGGGATGGCAGCCTGGGCGACCACTGGGCGCCTTGGTGGCGCGCCCGTGCGGCAGAGGGGCACGAATTTGCCTCTCACACCTGGGACCACACCTACTGGCGTGCGGACGTGGGCACGGCGCAAAAGCCCGCATTTCGCGTGCGCCCCTCCGCAGGCACTCGGGAAGGGCAGAGTTTTGTGCTCTCCGCCGCTGAATACTGCGAAGAAGTTGCACGCGCCTCCGACCGTTTGAAGGTGCTCACCGGCAAGGCGCCATTGCCCTTGTTTCGCGCGCCGGGCGGCAAAACCTCGCCCGCATTGCTTGCCAGCGCGCAAGCCTGCGGCTTCACGCATGTGGGTTGGTCGCCCGCAGGGTTTTTGGGTGATGAGCTGCCCAGTGAGAGCGCGAGCAACGCCGCGTTGCTGCGCAAGGCGCTGCGTGATGTGCGCAGCGGCGATATTCTTCTGGCGCACCTGGGAATCTGGTCACGCAAAGACCCCTGGGCACCGGCGGTGCTGGAGCCGCTGATTGTCGGCCTCAAGCAGCAAGGCTTCTGCTTTCGCACGTTGCGGGAGCACCCCGTGTACGGGGCGGGCCGATGATGATGCTGTCGCATCCACAAGGTAATTTTGCGCAAGGTTGCGGCGCACAAGGGGGCATGGCGCGATGATGGGCTGGCTGGGTGCTTGGTTTGATGGTGTGCAGCAGTGGCTGTTCGAGAGCGTGCTGCAGCCGCTGATGTTTTCGATGGGCATGGCCAGTTTTCTGGAGAGCGGCTACGAGGCCGCTGGCTGGCTGCTGGTGGGCCTGCTCCAGCTGGTGGTGATCGTGGCCGTGATCGGCCCCCTGCAGCGCTTGCTCCCGGTGGAGCCTGTGACCAACCGTGCCACCATCCGCACCGACATCCTCTACACCCTGATTCACCGCCTGGGCTTGTTCCGGCTGGCCCTGTTCTTCGCTGTGGACCCGTTCGCGGACTCCCTGTTCGGCGCCCTGCGGGTGGCCGGGGTCAGCACGTTCCAGCTCGACGGCATTTGGCCGGGGGTGACCGACATTCCCTGGGTTAGCCTGTTGATGTACCTGGTGGTGTTCGACTTCGTGGACTATTGGATCCACCGGGGCCAGCACCACTTTGAATGGTGGTGGCGCCTGCATTCGCTGCACCATGCGCAGCAGCAGATGACCATGTGGAGCGACAACCGCAACCACCTGCTCGACGACTTGGTGCGGGACACGATTCTCGTCATCGTCGCGCAGCTCATCGGCGTGGCGCCGGGCCAGTTCATCGCCATCGTGGCCATCACCCAGCTCAGCGAGAGCTTTCAGCATGCCAACGTGCGCCTGTGGTTTGGCCGCTGGGGCGAGCGGTTGTGGGTCAGCCCGCGTTTCCATCGCCTGCACCACAGCATTGGCATCGGCCACGAGACGGTCAAGCCCGCAGCAGCGGCCACGCCTGCCGGTGCCCCGGCCGCTGCGCCTCGTGTGGTGCTGGGTGGGCACAACTTCGGGGTGCTGCTGCCCTGGTGGGACATGTTGATGCGCACGGCCAATTTCGAGCTGCGCTTTGACCCCACGGGTGTACGCGATCAGGTCGAACCCGGTGCGGATGGCCGCGTGCGCGACTACGGCGCGGGATTCTGGTCCCAGCAGTGGCGCGGCGTGCTGCGATTGTTCGGCAAGGCTTGATGGCCGGGGCGGGCGCTCACGGTATGCTTGCCGGCATGGGACTACTGCTTGATTCTTTCTGGCGCGCCGCGGCCTATTGCCTGCGGCCGCGCGTCATGGTGCTGTCGCTGCTGCCATTGCTGCTGATGGTGGCCTTGTCGCTGGGCCTGGGCTATTTCTATTGGGATGCCGCAGTCCTGGGCATGCGTTCGTTGCTCGATGCTTCTACGCTGCTGACCAGCGTTTGGAGCTGGCTGCAGGGCTGGGGCCTGGGGGATGTGACGGCTGTGATGGCGCCCCTGATGGTGGTTTTGGCCGTGGCGCCGCTGTTGGTGGTTGTCTCGCTGCTGGTGGTGGCTGTGCTCATGACACCCACCTTGGTGACCATGGTGGCCGAGCGGCGCTTCCCGAACCTGGAGCGCAAGAAGGGCGGTTCCTTCATCACCAGCGTGGCCTGGTCGCTGGGCTCCACATTGTTGGCCCTGGTGGCGCTGGTAGTGTCGATTCCGCTGTGGCTGGTGCCGCCGCTCGTGCTCATCCTGCCGCCGTTGATCTGGGGGTGGCTGACCTACCGGGTCATGGTGTTCGACGCGCTGGCCGATCACGCCAGCAAAGAGGAGCGGCAGGAGATATTTCGCCGCCACCGCAGCAGCCTGCTGGGCATTGGCATCGTCACGGGGTACCTGGGTGCTGCGCCCAGCATCGTGTGGGCCTCTGGCGTAGTGTTTGCGGCCGCGTTTTTCGTGCTGGTGCCGCTGGCCATCTGGATCTACACCCTGGTTTTTGCGTTCTCGTCGCTGTGGTTCACCCACTATGGCCTGGCGGCGCTGCAGCGCCTGCGGGCTGAGTCCGCCGGGCTGGCGCCTGCGGCCCCGCCCGTCGTGGTGGACGTGATCGAGCTGCCAAGTGCCACAGCTCCTCCCGTGGCCGCCTTGCCCGCGGCGGATGCGCCATCCAGCAAAGGGTCTACACCATGACGCTTTCTTTCGGCCTCATCATCGTGGGCGATGAAATCCTGTCGGGCAAGCGCGCCGACAAACACATGCCCAAGGTGATCGAGCTGTTGGCGGCACGTGGCCTCTCGCTGGCCTATGCAGACTACGTGGGCGACAGCCCCGACCGCATCACGGCCACCTTGCAGCGTGCCTTTGCGTCGGGTGACGTAGTGTTCTCGTGCGGTGGCATCGGCGCCACGCCCGATGACCACACACGGCAATGTGCGGCCCGCGCGCTGGGGCGCGAGCTGGCGCTGCACCCCGAGGCCGAGGCCCTGATCCGCGAGCGCATGCAGGACATTGCACGGGAGCAGGGCGTGCCCTACGAGGCCGATCGGCCCGACAACATCCACCGGCTCAACATGGGCGTGTTTCCGGCGGGTGCTCGCATCATTCCCAACCCATACAACAGAATCCCCGGCTTCAGTTGTGAAGGCGCGGGGGGCGGCACCGTGCACTTCGTACCGGGCTTCCCTGTCATGGCCTGGCCCATGATCGAAGGGGTGCTGGACCAGCACTACGCTGCGTTCTTCAACCGCATGCCCCAGACCGAGCAGTCGGTGGTGGTCTATGGCGCCCTGGAGGCTGCGTTGACGCCCCTCATGGAGCGCATCGAAAAACTGCACCCACAAGTGCGGGTGTTCAGTTTGCCCAGTGTGGATCATCCACAATACGGGCGGCATATCGAATTGGGTGTCAAAGGGCCAACACCGTCGGTTCCCGCCGCATGGCAGGACCTGAAAAACGGTCTGCACGAATTTGGTGCAAATATTGGCCCCGAATTGGTGCGTAACCTGTGATGCGTGGCATTGACCTGTGGATTGCACTGTTTTGGTGCTTTTGCGCAGGCACCGTGCCACCCCGCAGCCCGCTGCGCTCCTTCATAGTGCGGTAGTGCACTTGGCTGGCACGCAAACTGCTTTTATTTCGACAAATCTTTTTTCAACAAGCGCTTTACCCAGGAGAACCTGATGGCCAAGACCGTTGCAGACGTGATGAAGATGGTGAAGGAAAACGAAGTCAAGTTCATTGACTTCCGTTTCACCGATACCCGTGGCAAACAACAGCACACCACGGTGCCCGTCTCCCACTTCGACGAAGACAAGTTCATTTCGGGCCACGCTTTTGATGGTTCGTCGATCGCCGGTTGGAAGGGCATTGAAGCCTCCGACATGCAGCTGATCCCCGACCCCAGCACGGCCAACATCGATCCTTTCTTTGAAGAAACGACGCTGATCCTGACCTGCGACGTGATCGAGCCTACCGACGGCAAGGCCTACGACCGCGACCCCCGCTCCATCGCCAAGCGCGCTGAAGCTTATCTGAAGGCCTCGGGCCTGGGCGACACCGCCTACTTCGGCCCTGAGCCAGAATTCTTCATCTTCGACGGCGTGCGCTGGAGCACCGAACCCAACCACACCTTCTACGAAATCGAAGAGTACGAAGCCCCCTGGAACACCGGCGCCAAGCTCGAAGGCGGCAACCGTGGCCACCGTCCCACCGTCAAGGGCGGCTACTTCCCCGTGCCTCCCGTCGACAGCACGCAAGACATGCGCGCCGAGATGTCCCTGATCCTCGAATCCCTGGGCATTCCGGTCGAAGTGTTCCACCACGAAGTGGCGGGCGCTGGCCAGAACGAAATCGGTACCCGTTTCAGCACCCTGGTGGAGCGCGCTGACTGGACCATCCTGCAAAAGTACGTGATCCACAATGTGGCCAACGCCTACGGCAAGACCGCCACGTTCATGCCCAAGCCCTACCACGGCGACAACGGCTCCGGCATGCACGTGCACCAGTCCGTCTGGAAGGATGGCAAGAACCTGTTCGCTGGCGACGGCTATGCCGGCCTGTCGGACTTCGCGCTGTACTACATCGGCGGCATCATCAAGCACGCCCGTGCCCTGAACGCCATCACCAACCCCGGCACCAACAGCTACAAGCGCCTGGTGCCCCACTTCGAAGCACCGGTGAAGCTGGCCTACTCGGCCAAGAACCGCTCGGCCTCGATCCGCATCCCTTACGTGGCCAACCCCAAGGGCCGCCGCGTGGAAGCCCGCTTCCCCGATCCACTGATGAACCCCTACCTGGGCTTCGCAGCCCTGCTGATGGCAGGCTTGGACGGCGTGGAAAACAAGATCCATCCCGGCGAAGCCGCCACGAAGGACCTGTACCATCTGCCACCCGAAGAAGACAAGCTGGTGCCCACCGTGTGCCACAGCCTGGACCAAGCCCTGGAGCACCTGGACAAGGACCGCGCGTTCCTGACCAAGGGTGGCGTGTTCACCGACAGCATGATCGATGCCTACATCGACCTGAAGATGAACGAAGTGACCCGCTTCCGCATGGCCGTGCACCCTGTCGAATACGACATGTACTACTCGCTGTAATTGCCTTTTTGCAGGCGATGGCTCAAAAAAAGGCGGCGCAAGCCGCCTTTTTCCATTGGGGCGGCACTCTGGTCGCCTTGGGTGGGAACCAAGGCGGCCCATGTTGCATCCTTCAACAAAGCCCTGCCCAGGCCGGTGCTTGTTGAATTGGCGATGTGTAGCGATTGGTGGATACTCCCCTCTCTCCTGCATGTCCGTGCGAGGAACCCGAATGAAAAAAACGCTCATCACCCTGCTACTCATCGCCTCTGCGGCCCCGGCCGCCTGGGCGCAAGACCGCATCTACCGCTGTGGCAACGAATACACGAACAACGCCAGCCAGGCCAAGGAGCGCGGCTGCAAGCTGGTGGAAGGCGGCAATGTCACCGTGGTGCAGGGCAGCAAGCCTGCGGCTGCGCCTGCTGCCTCGGGTGGTGGCGGTGCGGCAGCATCCACATCACCCGCCACGGCCCCCAAGGTCAGCAGCAACGACCAAAAGGCCCGCGATAACGATGCACGGGCCATCCTCGAATCCGAACTGCGCAAGGCCGAGGCGCGCCATGCCGACCTCGTCAAGGAATACAACAACGGCGCCCCCGAGCGCAATGCGCTGGATTTGCGCAACCCCCAGCGCTATTTGGAGCGCACGGCGGAGCTCAAGGCCAGTGTGACCCGCAGTGAGAATGACGTGGCCGGGATCAAGCGCGAGATCGCCCGCCTGCCCGCCGCTGCCAACTGATTGATGACAAGCCGCTGCGTGTGAGTTTTTCCCCTTCGCATCATGGGCAACCCGGCACCGACGCCGGGCGCTTTCAATCCCTGGACCTGATGTCCACCCTGGTGGCGGTGCTGCGCGGCGACGATGGCGCGGTGCAGTTTGCCAATGCGGCCCTGGAGAACACCCTGGGCCAGTCGCGGCGCACGCTTGAAGGCGCTGATTTTTCAGGCTTTTTTACCGACCCTGCGCTCTTGCAGACCGCGCTGGCCGGGGCCCGAGGCAAGGACTTTGCCGCGCTGCGCTTTGAGGCCAGCTTGAAGCGCCTGCACCAGGAGCCCGTGCCCGTGCATGTGAACGTGGCCGATGCCGAGCAGGTGGGCGAGATCTTGGTGGAGCTGTGGCCCCTGGAGCAGCAGGCCCGCCAGGACCGCGAGGAGCGCCTGCGTGAGCAGGCCCAGGCCAACAAGGAGCTGATCCGCAACCTGGCCCATGAAATCAAGAACCCGCTGGGCGGCATTCGTGGCGCGGCTCAGTTGCTGGAGATGGAGCTGGAAAGCCGCGAGCTGACCGAATACACCCAGGTCATCATCCACGAGGCCGACCGCCTGCAGAGCCTGGTGGACCGCCTGCTGGCGCCACACCGCCACCCGCACCTGGTGGGCGATGTGAACATCCACGAGGTGTGCGAGCGCGTGCGCTCGCTGGTGCTGGTCGAATACCCGCAGGGCCTCAAGGTCCAGCGCGACTACGACACCTCTATCCCCGAGTTCCGGGGCGACCGCGCGCAGCTCATCCAGGCGGTGCTCAACATCGTGCAGAACGGTGCCCAGGCGCTCACCGAGCGTATCGCGGCGGGCGACGCGGTGATCACGTTGCGCACCCGTGTGGCCCGCCAGGTCACGTTTGGCCGCCAGCGCTACCGGCTGGCACTGGAATTGCATGTGATCGACAACGGACCGGGCGTACCCGATGCCATCAAAGAGCGGATTTTTTATCCGCTGGTGTCGGGTCGGGATGGTGGATCAGGGCTGGGGCTGACGTTGGCGCAAACCTTCGTACAGCGCCACCACGGGTTGATCGAATGCGACAGCGTGCCGGGTCGCACCGACTTCCGCATCCTGATTCCATTGCCCTAGGTCCCTGACACGCAACCACAGGGAAGGTAAGAAAAACATATGAAGCCGATCTGGATAGTAGATGACGACCCCTCGATCCGCTTCGTCCTGGAAAAGGCGCTGGCCCGCGAGAACCTGCCCACGCGCAGCTTCACGCACCCCCGCGAGGTGCTGGACGCGTTGGCCGACATCACCGCGGGCGACCCCGCCCGGCAAAGCCCCCAGGTCCTGGTGAGCGACATCCGCATGCCCGGTGGCTCGGGCCTGCAACTGCTGGAGAAGGTGCGCGAGCTGCAGCCGGGCCTGCCCGTCATCATCATGACGGCGTACTCCGACCTCGACAGCGCCGTGTCGGCCTTTCAGCGCGGCGCGTTTGAATACCTGCCCAAGCCGTTCGACCTGCCCAAGGCGGTAGAGCTGATCCGCCGCGCGGTGGAAGAAAGCCAGCGCGAAGAGGTGACCGAAGAGCGCCAGACCGCCACCCCCGAAATGCTGGGCCAGGCCCCAGCGATGCAGGACGTGTTCCGCGCCATCGGGCGCCTCTCGCAAAGCCAGGTCACGGTGCTTATCACCGGCGAATCGGGCTCGGGCAAAGAGCTGGTGGCGCGCGCGCTACACAAACATTCGCCCGTGGCGGACGGCCCCTTTGTGGCCATCAACACGGCGGCCATCCCCAAGGACCTGCTTGAATCCGAACTCTTCGGCCACGAGCGCGGCGCGTTCACCGGCGCGCAGACCCAGCGGCGCGGCCGCTTTGAGCAGGCCGAGGGCGGCACGCTGTTCCTCGATGAAATCGGTGACATGCCGTTTGACCTGCAGACGCGCCTGTTGCGCGTGTTGTCCGACGGCCAGTTCTACCGCGTGGGCGGCCATGCCGCCGTCAAGGCCCATGTGCGCGTGATTGCCGCCACACACCAGAACCTGGAGCAGCGCGTCAAGGAAGGCGGCTTCCGCGAGGATTTGTTCCACCGCCTCAACGTCATCCGCCTGCGCCTGCCCGCGCTGCGCGAGCGCCACGAAGACGTGCCCATGCTCACGCGCCACTTTTTGCAGCAAAGCGCACGGCAACTGGGCGTAGAGCCCAAACGCATTGCCGACTCGGCGCTGGCACGGCTGGAGCAGTTTGGCTTCCCCGGCAACGTGCGCCAACTGGAGAACATCTGCCACTGGCTCACGGTGATGGCGCCCGCGCAGGTGATCTCGCCGCAAGACCTGCCGCCAGAAGTGCTCGAAGCGCCAGCCTCGCAGCCGCCCGTGCGCGTGACGACGGGTGCCGCGAGCGAGCCATCTGCAGAGGTGGCAGCCCCGGTGCCGATGGCCACGGCAACCACCACAGCGCCTTCTGAGCGGGTGGGAGAGGCCATGCCTGCGGATGTACCCTCACCCTCATGGCCCGCCGCGGTTGCAACCGCAGCCGCTACTGTGGCCCATAGCTGGGAGCAGGCGCTGGAAGCCGAGGCACAAAAGCTGCTGGCGGGCGGTCAGCCCGAGGTGTGGGATGCGCTCACCCGGCGCTTCGAGTCGCGCTTGATCCGCACGGCCCTGGTGGCCACCCACGGGCGCCGCATGGAGGCCGCGCAGCGCCTGGGCATCGGGCGCAACACCATCACGCGCAAGATCCAGGAGCTGGGGCTGGATGCGCCTGAAGATGTTTGAGGGTGAAAATGGCTGCTAGCGCTTTATTTATAAGCGCTAGCAGCTATTTATTTGATAGCGAAATCAATCCATTGTGACCACGACCGGCGTGTGGTCGCTGGGCTGCGGGTTCTTGCGCGGGGCGCGGTCCACCACGCAGGCGGTCACGGTGGGCTTCAGCGCTTCGCTGACCAGGATGTGGTCGATGCGCAGCCCCCGGTTCTTCTGAAAACCCAGCATGCGGTAGTCCCACCACGAGAAGCTTTTCTCAGGCTGATCGAACATGCGAAACGCGTCCGTGAGCCCCAGCGCCAGCAGGGCCTTGAAGTGGTTGCGCTCTTCGGTGGTGTGGTGAATGGTTTCGCGCAGGCCCTCGG
Source organism: Acidovorax sp. (assembly GCF_027492855.1). Classification (GTDB taxonomy): domain Bacteria; phylum Pseudomonadota; class Gammaproteobacteria; order Burkholderiales; family Burkholderiaceae_C; genus Acidovorax. The sequence goes on along the minus strand of NZ_JAPUDY010000015.1, from coordinate 14,611 downwards.
GGTCGTAGGAGTCGCGGTCTTCCGGCGCCACGTTGAAGTCGCCCACCAGCACCAGGCGGGGGTGGGCTGCCATCTCGGCGCGCACCATGTCCTCTAGCGCCTGCAGCCAGCGCATCTTGTAGGCAAACTTTTCCGAGCCTGGCTCCTGGCCGTTGACGAAGTAGCCGTTGAGCAGGCGCAAGGGGCCAGCGGGTGTGTCCAGCGTGGCCGCAATGACGCGGGCCTGCTCATCGCCAAAGCCGGGGATGTTGCGCACCATGTCGCGCAGCGGGTGGCGGCTCAGGATGGCCACGCCGTTGTAGGTTTTTTGGCCAAAGGCGGCGGCTTCGTAGCCCGCCTCCTTGAGCGCGTCGTGGGGAAACTTGTCGTCGGTGAGCTTGAGCTCCTGCAGGCACAACGCATCGACCGGGTTGGCGGCCAGCCAGGCCAGCACCTGGGGCAGGCGCACCGACAGGGAGTTCACGTTCCAGGTGGCGATTTTCATGGTGTTTTTTGGCTCTGGCGCTTATTCATCAAGCGCAAGCAGCTATCAATAAGTGAGTAAAAGGAGCCTGCGGCATTCAGCCCGCGCGCACATAGGTCACAAAACTGAAGGGCAAACCGTTGCTGCCCACATGGCGGCTGCGCGCGGATTCAACCCATTCGGCGCCCAGCACGGGGGCGTGTGCGTCGCCGTCGAAGTTTTGGTCGATTTCGGTAACCTCCAGGCGGTCGGCCAGGGGCAGGGCTTCGGCATAAATCTGCGCGCCGCCGATCACCCACACGGTGGTGCTTGCATCGCATTGGGCCAGGGCCTCGTCCAGGCTGCCCGCGCGCAACGCGCCGTCGGCCTGCCAGCCCGGCTGGCGCGTGATCACGATGTTGGTGCGGCCGGGCAGCGGGCGAAAGCGCGGGGGGATCGAATCCCAGGTCTTGCGGCCCATGACCACGGGGTGGCCCTGCGTGAGCTGCTTGAAATGCGCCATGTCCTCGGGCAGGTGCCAGGGCATGGCGTTGTTTTTGCCGATGACGCCGTTGGCGGCGCGGGCGTAGATGAGGTGCAAGGGCATGGCAGGCAGTTCCTTCGTGTGGGTGGCTGCAGTCTCTCAGATCAGATGTGCAGGGCGGCGAGCGCGCCCACCCCCAGGCCCAACGCGGCTACACCGTACATACCGTATTCGAGCCATTTCTTCTTGGTCAGTAGCGCAATGGCGGCCAGCGCAATCGCCACCTGCAGTGCGGTGGTGGCCTGGGCCCAGCGGTGGTGCTGGTGCATCTGGGCTTCGCTTTTCTGGTCGAAGGTGTGGGCGTCGGCCTCCAGCTTTTCGGCCACGGTCTTGATATCGTTCTTTTCTTTTTCGTAGCGGTCGATCTTGCCCTGGTACCTGGCCTTTTCGGACTCGGCCGGGGTCAGATCACGCGCCAGCTCGGCCAGGCTTTGTTTCGTGCTTTTGGACTGGAAGTAATTCCACTGGTTGGAGGCCTCGGTCTTCTTGATGGCCGCGTCGTTCTTGAGGAGCCCGGCGTTGGCCTGCGTGGCGCCGCCCATGTAGGAAAAGATCGCACCCACCGTGGCCACCGTGGCCGTGAACATGGCGATCTTGTTCACGGACGAGCCGTGGTGGTTGCCCTCATGGCCGTGGCTGGTTGTGTGGTCGCCGTGGGTGGCATGCTCGACAGCGTGGTCGTGCGGGCCGTGTACGTGAAATCCGCCGGAAGACATAGGTGAGCGAGGGGGGAGTGTTGTGGATGAATGTACGCCGGACAAGCGCTGCTGCGCTTGCCTGCGGGAACCGGCCTCAAGGGCTGGTGCCGGTCGTGGTGGCTACACCGCCACGGGCGCCTTGATGGCGGGGTGGCACTGGTAGTCCACCACTTCGAAGTCTTCGAACTGGTAGTCGAAGATGCTGTCCGGCTTGCGTTTGATGTGCAGCGTGGGGTAGGGGTAGGGCGTGCGCGCCAGTTGGGTCCGCACCTGCTCTTCGTGGTTGCTGTAGATGTGGCAGTCGCCGCCCGTCCAGATGAAGTCGCCCACCTCCAGGTCGCACTGCTGGGCCACCATGTGGGTCAGCAGCGCATAGCTGGCGATGTTGAAGGGCACGCCCAGAAAGATGTCGGCGCTGCGCTGGTAGAGCTGGCAAGACAGCGTGCCGCGCCCGCCAGGCTCTTGCGGCGGGGCCACGTAGAACTGAAAGAACGCGTGGCAGGGCATGAGGGCCATCTTGGAGAGCTCGGCCACGTTCCACGCGCTCACGATGATGCGGCGCGAGTCGGGGTTGGTTTTGAGCGTTTGGATCACGTCGCTGATCTGGTCGATGTGCCCGCCGTCCGGCGTGGGCCAACTGCGCCACTGCACGCCATACACAGGTCCCAGGTCGCCGTCCTCGCGCGCCCATTCGTCCCAGATGGTCACGCCGCGCTCCTTGAGCCAGTTGTTGTTGCTGGAGCCTGTGAGAAACCACAGCAGCTCCTGGATGATGGACCTGAGGTGCACCTTCTTGGTCGTGACCAGCGGAAAGCCCTCTTTGAGGTCAAACCGCATCTGGTAGCCAAACACGCTGGTCGTGCCCGTGCCGGTGCGGTCCGACTTGTGCACACCCTCTGTGAACACATGGCGCATGAAGTCCTCGTACTGAGAGCGCACGGGGCGGGCGGGAGGAGTCAGGGGCTGGTTCATGACAGAAGAAAGAAGGCTCATCGCAAAGGGGCTGGAGCGAGGCACCCACATCGCGCAGCCCGTGAAGGGCATTGCGGTGGTTGGTGTGTGCTGGTGGATTTTATGCGGCCCGGTGGAGTTGCCGCTGCCGTGCCGCAGGATGGAGGGCTTCCCCGGTTCTCCCTCGGCTCACTAACCACTATTGGCTCAACGCGTTTCCAAGGTTGCTATTGGCAGTCGGCGCGCATTGAAAGCAGTTGGTCAGCGATAGCAGCAATCTCGGTCCGCATCACAAGCCGTTCCAGCCAATGGGCCGGAATGCAAGATGCGCCATAGAAAGCACCTGCCAACTGCCCGCAAATTGCAGCCGTCGTGTCGGCATCGTCCCCAAGATTTGCGGCTGTCAGTACTGCTGTCTCAAACGTCTCGGTCGTTGCAAAGCACCACAGGGCGGCTTCTAGCGCTTGCACGCAATAGCCGGACCCTTTGACTTCCTCACGAGATTTGTCCCGGAATTCGCCAAGTGCAACGGCTCCTACACTCGGGCATAAGTCTTTGCACAGCCCGGCAGCCAGAACTTCGTCCTTCGAGCTCCCCAGAAGGGCGGCCCGCAATTGCAGACCAAACACCTTGGAGCACTCTATGGCCTCGCGAGCACCGTGGGTTGTCCGAGTGCTTTCGCCAGCGAACTTCACAACAGCTTCTATGTTCTCGCAGAAGTACATAGGGACGGGAGCAAGCCGCATGAGAGCTCCGTTGCCGGCTGCCCGCGGATCCGGACTTCCTGCATAAGGATCCCCATTAAGAAGGTAGCGGTCTAATGCCGACGCCACGGTCATTCCGATATCAAAGCACCTGCCGTTGCTGCTCATGTATCCGACACTGCGCCAATTGCAGTAGCGATTCATCTGATCAGCAGCATTGAATCCCCTGCTGTGAACCAGGCTGTGGGCAAGACACAAAGCCATGGACGTATCGTCCGTCCACTCCCCAGGGTTCAAGTCAAAAGGACCGCCTCCCACCATGTCGGCGACGGGTTGAAAGGTACCGCGCGGCATGAACTCCACGGTCGTTCCTACTGCATCGCCGCAAGCCAGGCCGAGCAGGCATCCACGGTATCGATCAGTTTCTGTCAAGCTGTTCATCATTTGTCAAATCTGAGTGGCGCAAACGGATTCGGAAAACACGTATATCTCGGGGAACTCTCAGAGTTACCACAACATTTCGTGCAATTCACCTACTTGGGTTCGGGGGGCGAATCTCGCGGACAGAAAGTTCGGGGAAAAAGGGTTGCATGCGAACGGTCGACCAACCGGTATCCCATTGCGGGACGGCCCATTCCGCCGCTCATCATCCCCGCTTCCGCCAGGAACCCTCCGTCCAGCATGCGTTTGCGAAAAGCACTCTTGTCGACCGGTCGTCCTAGAACGATTTCGTAGGTGCTTTGCAATTGGGGCAGTGTGAACGGCTCATCAAGCAAAAATGCGGGCAGTGAGGTGTATTCCACCTTGCTTCTGAGACGTGCGTGAGCGGAAGCCAGAATCTCGTTGTGATCGAAAGCCATTCGCTTGCGCAGTGCATCTTCCGCATCAATCCATTCCACATGTGCGGCGTTTGCGCCTTTCATAAGAGCGAGCTCGGGCCCAGGCATCAACGCGAAGAATGCATTTGTCACAGACCAGCCCCGGGGGTCCCGCTGGGAGCCACCCCAGCATCCCAATTGCTCGAGGTAGGAGGTTTCCACGCCTGTCTTTTCTCGCAGCTTGCGCAGTGCGCAGTCCAGCAAGCTCGCATCCTTGTTGATGTCGATAAATCCTCCCGGCAGCGCCCATCGGTTGGGAAAAGGCTCACTCCGGTTGCCTGGCCGCTTCACCAGCACAACTTTCAATGCGTTATCAATGACGGAAAAGATCACGACGTCAACCGTCACCAATGGTCTGGGAAACTCCAATGTCGGCAACGGTTCGTTCGAAGTCATGGGGTTGACCCTTTAAGTTCAATAGTTGTATTATGCAACTCAATAAGTTGTGCAATACAACTTATTCATGGGTAAACAACAAAAAGGAGAAATACCATGGAGCATTCCCCGCAGTCTCTTGTTACAGCTAGCAAATTCCTGAGCTTGGTCCTTCGACACAAGCCTCAGACGATTGGTTTGACCTTGGATCCCGCTGGTTGGGCGGACGTCAATGAGCTGCTCTTAAAGGCCGCGCAGCATAAGAGACCGTTGCCGCTTGAACTCTTGCAAACTGTGGTCGAAACAAGCGACAAGAAGCGCTTTGCGTTCAGTTCTGATGGATCGAAAATTCGTGCAAATCAAGGCCATTCAATAGATGTAGAACTGGGCCTACCAGCCGCGAATCCTCCCGCTGTCCTCTATCACGGTACGGCGCAACGGTTCTTGGATTCCATACTCGCTCAGGGTTTGACCAAGCAGCAACGCCACCATGTTCATTTGACTGAAGATCAGGCCACCGCGGTTGCTGTCGGAAGCCGCTATGGTCACCCGGTTCTGCTGGCGATCGACGCTCGGTGTATGGCTGAAGACGGGCGGGTTTTCTTCCTGGCTGCCAATGGCGTGTGGCTTACCGAACAAGTACCAAGTAGCTATGTGTCCGTGCTCGGGTGAGGGAATTCCAGTGAAACTTGAGATCAGAGCGTACCAAGAGCAGCGCAACGAATGGCCCGCCGACGGTTGTCATGTTCTGGCGCACTACGACGCGAACACGGTGGTGGTGTATCAAGCCTACAGACCTTCCATCGCCGAATTCGCGATCCGGAACGGCAGGTTTGGTGGGCCGGATTTCAGCTTCACACGCATGAGCTGGATAAAGCCGAATTTCCTTTGGATGATGTACCGATCCGGCTGGGCCACGAAAGAAGGGCAGGAGTATGTTCTGGGTCTAAGATTGCCCCGCATATTCTTCGATGGTCTCTTGAAGGCAGCGGTGTCGTCAACATTCGATCCGGAAATCCACGCAAACGTCGAGGCATGGCGATCCGCAGTTGCAAAGTCGGAAATTAGGAGCCAGTGGGATCCGGACCATTCGCCATCGGGTGAAAAGGAAAGCCGAAGAGCCATACAACTCGGATTGCGAGGGTGGGCACTGCAGGCACTCGCTTGTGATGAGCTTCTCGAAGTCATTGATATGACACCGTTTGTCCGTGACCAAAGGGCTCACGCACAAGACGCAAATCCAGTGCTTCTCACGCCCCTCGAGGCAGTCTACCCATGGCCCGGGCATCAGTGAGCAAGCCGGTCATAGCGTTGGACGCCGACGGGGTGCTGCTAGATTACAACGCAGCCTATGCAGAGGTTTGGGAGAAGGTTTTCGGAAAACGGCCGGTGGAGCGCGACCCCAGCGCATACTGGGCCATGGACAGGTGGTCCGTCGAAAGGTTGGATGGGCGTCAACTGGAGCTCTTCAGAGCCGGATTTGACGAAGAGTTCTGGTCTCGTGTTCCTGCCGTTGGCTCTGCGCTTGAGGCTTGTTTCTTACTGCATGACGCCGGCTACACGCTCGTTTGCGTCACAGCATTGCAGCCTCGGTTCGAGAACGCGCGACTTCGCAACTTAAGAGACTTGGGTTTCCCGATTGAAAGGGTGATTGCGACTGGCGGCAGTAGTGATCCTGGCAGCTCAAAGAAGGCTGCAGTGAGGATGCTTGGATGCGCAGCGTTGGTCGACGATTACTTGCCCAATCTAATTGATTTGGGCCCAAGCATACATACTGCACTGATCACAAGGCAACCGAACGGTAGTCCTAACACCGGGTGGGCCCTTGCGCACGTGAACTCATCGCACACTTACCTGGCGGAGTTTGCAAGATGGTGGCTGCATGCCGTGCCGTAGAAGCACGGGAGGGTTTGCACTTGCCATAGACCCTCCGTCAGCGTTTATCCAGCCGCCGCCTGTTGAAAGTCTGCGCGTAGCGCTCTGGCCGTGTCACGCCAAATATTCTTGCCGAACGAATGTGTCTGTAAGTGCCATTGCTTCCCCTGCTAACGGTATCTGGGGTGCGGTACTTCAGAGATACCGTCTGAGATACCGTTTTTTTTGACGGTATTTCATGGTGCGTAGTGAGATGGCTTGGAACAACAAAAAACCCGTCATGCTAGGAAACATGCGGGTTTTGAGCGGTTCTGAGACTGTCTGAAACGCTGTTTTGGCCTGCCCGGAGGGACTCGAACCCCCGACCTATAGCTTAGAAGGCTATTGCTCTATCCAGTTGAGCTACGGGCAGAAAGGCTTTCGGCGGTGGTGCTTACTTGCTGTGGTGCGCAGCGTGCCGCTGCGCTGCTGCTTTGTTGGCGCAGAGGCTGAATCATACCCGCCACGGCGGCCTCATTCTGCAGGCTGCCCGTGATTTTGCGGTGTGGGCATGGATGCGGGTATAACAAGGCCATGTGCAGGCGCACACCCGGCGCCGCTTCACCCGCCTTCTTTCCATGCAGCACAGCGTCACGCTCATCCATACGATTGCCGCAGCCCTTGGGCTGGCGTTAGCGCTGGGTTTTGTGGCGACGCGCCTGCGCTTGCCCGCGCTGGTGGGCTATCTTTTGGCGGGGGTGGTGATTGGGCCGTTCACACCGGGTTTTGTGGCGGATGCGGCCATGGCCAGCCAGTTGGCCGAGATCGGCGTGATGCTGCTGATGTTTGGTGTGGGCCTGCACTTTTCTTTTGGTGATTTGCTGGCGGTGCGCAAGATCGCTGTGCCTGGGGCGGTGGTGCAGATGATGGTGGCCACGGCGCTGGGCATGGCGTTGGCCACCTGGTGGGGGTGGAGCCTGGGCGGGGCGCTGGTGTTCGGCCTGGCGCTGTCGGTGGCCAGCACCGTGGTGTTGCTGCGGGCGCTGGAAACGCTGGGCATCCTTGATAGCTACACGGGCCGTATCGCGGTGGGCTGGCTGGTGGTGGAAGACCTGGCCATGGTGCTGGTGCTGGTGCTGTTGCCGCCGCTGGCCGGGTGGCTTGGGGGCAACGCTGGCGCGCAGCAGCCGGATGCGGCGCAGCTTTGGCGCACGCTGGGGTGGACGCTGCTACAGGTGGGGGGCTTTGTGGCCCTGATGCTGCTGGTGGGGCGCAGGCTGTTCCCGTGGGTGCTGTGGCAGGTGGCGCGCACGGGGTCGCGTGAGTTGTTCACCTTGTGTGTGGTGGCGGCTGCGGTGGGGATTGCGTTCGGGTCGGCGGCGCTGTTTGGTGTGTCGTTCGCGCTCGGGGCTTTTTTTGCGGGCATGGTGATGCGCGAGTCGGAGTTCAGCCACCGTGCTGCGCACGAGTCGCTGCCGCTGCGGGACGCATTTGCCGTGCTGTTTTTTGTGTCGGTGGGCATGTTGTTCGACCCCTCGGTGCTGTGGGAACGGCCCCTGCAGGTGCTGGCGGTGGTGGCGATCATCATGGTGGGCAAAACCTTGGCTGCCGCCGCGCTGGTGTTGGCATTTCGCTATCCGCTCAACACTGCGCTCACGGTGTCTGCAAGCCTGGCGCAGATTGGCGAGTTTTCTTTCATCCTCGTGGCCCTGGGTGCGTCTTTGGGGCTGCTGCCGCCCGAGGGGGCCAGCTTGGTGTTGGCCGGGGCGTTGTTTTCAATGGCGCTCAACCCCTTGCTGTTCCATGCCATTGCGCCGCTGCAGGATTGGCTGCGCGCCCGCTCGGCGTGGGCGCGGCGGCTGGAGCAGCGCGATGATCCGCTGGCAGAGCTGCCGATGAGCACGGATTCGCGGTATCTGGCTCGGCAGGTGGTGCTGGTGGGCTATGGCCGGGTAGGGCGCCGGGTGGCGGGCACCTTGGCAGCCAACGACATTCCCTTTGTGGTGGCCGAGCAGAACCGTGAGCTGGTGGAATCATTGCGGGCCGACGGCATTGCCGCCGTGTTCGGAGATGCGGTGGACCCTGCCGTGTTGATCCAGGCGCACATTGCCCGCGCGGCCATGTTGGTGATCGCCACGCCCGATTCCCTCAATGTGCGGCAGATCATTGCCACGGCGTTGACGCTGAATCCGGCCATCGAAACCGTGGTGCGCAGCCACAACGAGGACGAAGCGCGCAGACTGGCGCAGGAGTGCGAGAGCACCGTGGTGTTTCTGGCCGACGAGGCGCTGGCTCAGTCCATGTCGCGCCATGTGCTGGAGCGGACCCAGGCCCGCCATGCGCAGCACACGGGTCCAGCGCCGCTGCACGGTCAGACGTGATCAGAGTGAAAAAAGCCTCTGGCGCTTTATTGTCAAGCGCTAACAGCTATCAAATTGGTAGCAAATTGCGGGTGTGCCGAAGATTCAACGCGCTGGTTTGCTCGCTGTCGGTGAGCAAACCCATTCAGCGAAATTTCACACGCGCTGCGCAACTGAATCCATCCAACCAGGGCCGGTTGAATTCTTCCCGCTGAATGGAAATTTCCGGCCGCTGGTTAGGTTGAGCTCTGGGCTCAATCGGTTTCTTCAAACACCAACGCTGGCGTGGCCATGACGCGTGCGGTTTGGCCCAGGTCTTCGATCATCCGGTTGGCAAAGTAGCTGTTTTGCGTGTCGGGCTCCAGCGCGGCCACGGCCAGGTTGGCGCGGGGCTGGTTCAGCGGCACGTAGAAGCTGCCTGCGGGGGCATCCACAGCGCTGCGCACGGTAGACACCTGGACACGCACGATGCCCGTGCCACCGGCGATGGTGCCAAGCACGTCCTGGCGGTCGCCGGTTTCGCGTGCGGTCTCGCGGTAGGTTTCGGCCAGCATGGCGCCGGGTTCGGCCACACGCATGACCTGCAGGCCCAGCAGCCGCAGGCGCTCCACGGCGGCGGTGGAGCCCGCCGCCAGCCAGTACCCGCAAGGCCGGGCGCGCGACTTGGTGGTGCGCAGCGTGAGTGATGAGTTCCAGTCCACACGGATGACGCGGTCTGCCCCTGTCTCGGGGTCCAGGAAGTCCAGATCGCGCTGGGTGGGCGTGGCGGCGGCTTCAATCACCACCTGGTCGCGGCAGGCCAGGGCGCTTACATCGCGCGCCACGAAGGAGCGCACCTGCTCCAGGTTGGCAGCCCGTTCAGCCGTGGTGCGCAATGCGCTGGTGATGGCCGTGACCTGCGAATGCACGCGGCGCTGGATGTGCATGCGGCCGATGCCCACGCCGCGTGTTTCGATCAGCAGGCTGACGGTGTTCTTGAGGCCGTTGACGTTGCGCCCCGTGTCGGGCTGCGTGCCACCCATGGAGATGCGCTTGTCCTGCGGATTGGTCGAGGTGGTGTAGTACCAGTCGCTGGTGATGCCCTGGGCCTTGAGTGCCGCCACCATGGGCTGGTGGTACCACTCCTGCGAGGCCTTGGTCAGGAACTCTGGGTAGTTGGCCGTGGTGGTGTATTGCAGCAGGGCGTCGTAGCGCTGGATGGCGTTGAACTTCTGCAGATAGCGCCCCACTGCGGTGTACTCGTGGGCATCCACCACCAGGATGGGGCGGTAGTCGTTGATGACCTGGGCCAGTGCACGGGCCTCGGGGGTGTTGAGCAGCAGGTGGTCGCGGTTCATGTCCACGCCACTGGCAGTGACACGAGTGTTGGCCGCCGCTCCGTCGGGGTTGGCACGGGGCACCACCACCACGTTGATGCGGTCGAGCAGGGGTTCGAGCAGGCCCTGGGCCAGTTCGCTGCTGATCACCAGCAGGGCTTCGCTGCCTGCGGGTTCATCGCCATGCTGCTGGCCGATCAGGACCACGGTGGGGCGGCCGCTGGTGTCCAGGCTGGCGGGGTCCGTGCCCGCGGCGCGGGTGAGCAGCAGCCCCTGGATGGGCTCGCCACGCTGCGATGTGCCGATGTGCAGCAGCTTGGTGCGTGTGGCCCCTCGGGGGGCTTTGTCGGCCAGCGAATTCAGCCACTGGCCCAGCTCGGCATTGGTGGTGAATGCCCGGCGATCCAGCCCCAGCCCCGGCGTGCTGTAGGAAATGGAAGGGTTCGGGAAGCGAGCAGCCACGGCAGCACCATAGGGGGGCGCCATCGGACCTTCGTTCTGCACTGCGAGCGGTGCATGCGGCGGCAGGGGGCTGGCCACCACGGCCGGGTGCTGGGTGGTGGGCTGCTGGCCCAGCGGCGCGGGCACCACCGTGCCAGGCTGCGGGCGGGGCAGGGGCGCGGCGGCTTGGGGCCTTTGGGCTGTCGAACTGGAAGGCCATGGCGGCAGCGGGGTGCTGCCACAGGCTGTGAGCAGCAGCGCTGCAAGGGTTGCCGACGCTGTCCAGCGCGCAGACCACAAAGTGGCGCGAAGGGCTGTGGCGTGGGACGGATGGCGAAGGAAAGAGTGCATGGTCATGTTGGGTTCTGCCAATGGATGCCTTGCGGGCGGCGTCTGTTGCGTGGATGTTACCCGCGCATGCCCAGGGGGCTTTGTCAGCCTACATCCCGTTGCAAAGCGTTTTTTGAGGCCGCCGGGGGGCGGTGAGGCGCCCGCGACCTATTGCACCTGTGGCGGCGATGGGTCTGTGGAGGGTGCGGGCGCCTGCATCTTCAAGCGCAGCAGAGCGCGCACGAAACCGTGGTCGGATCGGCTGCGGTCGCGGCCTTCGTGCAGGTGGTCGTTGAAGTAGTCCACTCTGCGCACATCTCCCACGCTGTTGCGCCCGTTGACCAAAAACTCCTCGCTGACCAGGATCTGGTCCAGCACGGCGGGCGAACCCTGGTGGATGTGCGAGTACGCCACGTCCTTTTTCAGCGCAGCATCACCCTGGAGGTCGTAGGCATTGAACAGGGCGACATCCCGCGCTGACCGGTCATAGGCGATCTCCGTGGTGGCGCAGATGAGCTGGGTGGTCACGCTGTCGGGCGTGTCGTTGAAGTCGCCCAGCACAACCAGTGGTATGTGGGTGCGGTGCAGCAGGTCGATGACCAGGTGGCGCAGGGCCATGGCTTCTGCGCCCCGCATGATCAGCGAGCGCAGCGAGGCCAGTGCCATCACCTTGCGGTCATCGCGGTCTTCGGTGGGGTTGCCCTGCGCGTCCTGCAGAAACTTGGGGCGTTTGGATTTGAGGTGCGTGGTCAGCACGTTGAGGGTCTGCCCATGTTTCATGCGCAGCGTGGCCACCAGGGGCGGGCGCTCAAAACGGGTGTGCAGGCCGATACCGGGCACGTCCACTTGAAAGTCTGGCGGGAAGTGCGGAAACGACTCCAGGTGGTCTACCTTGAGACGGGTGGCGATGCCCACGCGCGGCGTGCCCTGGGCGCCGTGGCGCGTGGCATCGTTTTCGGCGCCAGGAACGGCCACGAAGTCGTAGCGCATGCCGCCACGGCCCAGGGCGCCCTTGAAGGCTGCTTCGTCCCACACCTCTTGCACGGCCAGCACGTCGGCGTTGAGCATGCGAAAGCGATCACCCAGCCAGGTGAGCTTGCGCTCGAACTCGGCGGCGCTGTACGGGTCCTGGTTTTCATAGAACATGCGCCCTGGGTTGGCCAGGTTCAGCACGTTGCAGGTGGCCACCATCAGGGTGGCAAGGGGTGGGGGCAGGTCAGTGGGGCGCATGGGGGCGGGCAGCTTCGGCAAAGGCGGGAATGCTGCGGGCCTCTGGTCAGCGAGGCTGCAGCGCGCGGCCCGACAACACATGCAGTCCGGCTGGGCCTGACTGTACGGCATGGACCAGCGCATGCCCCACATCGGTGCCAGGGCGGGCCCGGTAGTTGGCGGGGATGAGCGGGTCCAGCCATTTGAAGAGCTGGATGGAGAGCGATTCGGCCGGGCGCGCTGCCTGCTGCAACGCCTGGCGCTCGCCGATCATCAGCGAGGGGCGGGCAATGACCAGGGTGGCAAAGCCCAGGCTTTGCAGGTCGCGCTCGACCTCGCCCTTGATGCGGTTGTAGAAGATGCGCGACTGCGCGTTGGCGCCCATGGCTGTGACCACGCCGCAGCGGGTGGCGCCAGCGGCACGGGCTGCGCGGGCCGTGGCCAGCACGGCGTCGTAGTCCACCGCGCGAAAAGCGCTCTGGCTACCCGCCGCCGCGATGGTGGTGCCCAGGGTGATATAGACATCGTCCACCGGCGGCAGTGCGGGCAGGTCGGCAAAGTCCACACCATGCAGTTGCAGGCGAGGCTGGCTCAGCGCGGGCGCCCGCCGGTCCCGCGCATGCAGCACATGTACGCTGGCTGGGGCTGCTGCGGACGCCGTTGTGGCGCCGCTGCCGCCAGGAGGGTCTGTCTCAGCGGTTAAAAGAGCCGCGAGAACCGCCCGACCCACGAGGCCCGTTGCCCCGGCCACCACCGCCACCCGCGCCTGATCCACCGCCATAGCCGCCACCTCCTCCGTTACCGCCACGATAACCACCACCGCCACGGCGACCACCGCCGCCCATGCTGTCCACGCTGGTGCGCATGGGGTCAGGCTGGCCGCCGGTCGAATGGCCGGAACTGCGGTGGCCTGGGTTGGCATGGCCCATGTGTGTGCCCAGGTGGGCGTTGGCGCGTGGAGGTTGCGAGTCGTCGTAGCGATTGCCGCCCTCGTAGCCGCCGCCGCCACCGCCGCCGGAGCGGCCACGGGACTGGCCACCGGCGCGTGCGCCGCCACCCTGTCCACCACCACCAGCGCGGCCGCCGCGCGGGCCATTGCCGTTACCGCCGCCGCCACCAGCCGCTGCGCCACCACCGGCACGGCCACCACGGCCGCCACCGCCATTGCTGGCACCGGCAGCACGGGGACCACGGTCACCGCCACCACCACCGCCGCCAGCACCCTGGCTTGCCTTGTTGGTGCGGATGCGGTCCATCATTTCACTGCGGGCGGCCTTGGCGGCGGCCTGCATCACGTCGCGGCTTGGGGGCTTGCCCGCGCCGCCCCAAATGGTCTGGCGGCCCATGGCGATGGGCTCGGCCTTCTCGCCTGGCTCGGGGCCGAAGCCTTCGATGACCTGCACGGGAATCTGCTGCTTGGTGAAGCGCTCGATGTCCATCATGAAGCCTTCTTCGTCCATGCAGACCAGGCTCACGGCCTCGCCCGTGGCGCCTGCGCGGCCAGTGCGGCCAATGCGGTGCACGTAGTCTTCCGAGACGTTGGGGATTTCGTAGTTGACGACATGCGGCAGGTCGTCGATGTCGATGCCGCGCGCGGCGATGTCGGTGGCCACCAGGGCGCGGATGTCACCGCTCTTGAAGCCGGCCAGGGCCTGCGTGCGGGCGCTCTGGCTCTTGTTGCCGTGCAGGGCCATGGCCTGCACGCCGTTCTTGGTCAGAAATTCGGCCACGTTGTTGGCGCCGAACTTGGTGCGCGTGAACACCAGCACCTGGCTCCAGTTGTGCTGCTGGATGATGTGCAGCAGCACCTGCTTTTTCTTGCCGCGACCCACGGGGTGGATCACCTGGGTGATGCGCTGCACGGTGGTGTTGCGGGGCGTGACCTGGATGCTTTGTGGGTTCTTGAGCAAGGTGCCCGCCAGCTCGCGGATCTCATCGCTGAAGGTGGCCGAGAACAGCAGGCTTTGTTTGTCCTTGGGCACCAGGGCCAGCACCTTCTTCACGTCGTGGATGAAGCCCATGTCCAGCATGCGGTCGGCTTCGTCGAGCACGAGCACCTGCACGGTGGACAGGTCCAGGAACCCTTGCTGCTGCAGATCGAGCAGGCGGCCGGGCGTGGCCACCAGGATGTCCACGCCGCGCTTGATGCGGTCGATCTGTGGGTTCATGCCCACGCCGCCAAAGACGACGGTGGAGTTGATGTCGAGGTATTTGCCGTACTCGCGCACGGATTCTTCCACCTGGGCCGCGAGTTCGCGGGTGGGGGTCAGCACGAGGGCGCGGATGCCCTTGCCGCCGAATTTGTTCTTGGGTGCAGCGCTTTGCGAGAGGCGATGCAGCATGGGCAGGGTGAACGCAGCAGTCTTGCCAGTGCCGGTTTGTGCGCCAGCCAGAAGGTCGTGGCCCTCCAGCACGGCGGGGATGGCCTGGGCCTGAATGGGCGTGGGGATCTCGTAGCCCGTTTCGTGCACGGCCTTCAGGATGGCAGGAGCCAGGTTCAGTTCGTCAA
>NZ_JAPUDY010000014.1 GCF_027492855.1 Acidovorax sp. | reverse complement strand
TAGCCCGTTTCGTGCACGGCCTTCAGGATGGCAGGAGCCAGGTTCAGTTCGTCAAATGTCATGTCTTTGGATGCGCCCGTCCGGGGCGCCGGGTATCGGCCTGTCGTGCAACCGGGAGGTCGCCGAGCCAGTCTCAAGCCGATGAGGTTCAAGAGTGGGAGCCCGGAAGTTTGGGTGCTTCCTTCGTCCCCAGCATTGTGCTGATGTAGCGGGCAACTGGAGCCTGCTACGGTGGGTATTGTCGCATGGCCCGATAATCTCGGTTTGCACGCAGAATTTCTGCTCACTTTTGCAGGTTTGATACTCAATGGCCCAATACGTTTTTTCCATGAACCGCGTCGGCAAGATCGTGCCGCCCAAGCGGCAGATCTTGAAAGACATCTCCCTGAGCTTCTTCCCTGGCGCCAAGATTGGCGTGCTGGGAACCAATGGCTCCGGCAAGTCCACCCTCCTGAAAATCATGGCGGGCCTGGACAAGGAAATCGAAGGCGAAGCCATCCCCATGGCTGGCCTGAACATCGGCTATCTGCCGCAAGAACCCCAACTCGACCCTAACCAAACCGTGCGCGAAAGCGTGGAAGCGGCCATGGGCAAGGTGTTTGCCGCCAAGGCACGCCTGGAAGAGGTGTACACCGCCTACGGTGCTGAAGACGCCGACTTTGACGCCTTGGCCGCCGAGCAGGCCGAGCTGGAAGCCATCATCGCCACCGCTGGCACCGACTCCGAGCACCAATTGGAGATCGCTGCCGACGCGCTGCGCCTGCCCCCATGGGATGCCAACATCGGCGTGCTGTCTGGTGGTGAAAAGCGCCGCGTGGCGCTGTGCCGCCTGCTGCTGTCCAAGCCAGACATGCTGCTGCTTGACGAACCGACCAACCACTTGGACGCCGAATCGGTGGACTGGCTGGAGCAGTTTCTGCAGCGCTATTCGGGCACCGTGGTGGCCATCACCCACGACCGCTACTTCCTCGACAACGCGGCCGAGTGGATTCTGGAGCTGGACCGTGGCTCCGGCATTCCCTACAAGGGCAATTACTCCGACTGGTTGACGCAAAAGGGCGCCCGCCTGGAAGCCGAACAAAAGGGTGAAGAAGCCCGCGCCAAGGCCCTGAAGAAGGAGTTGGAATGGTCGCGCCAGAACCCCAAGGCCCGCCAGGCCAAGAGCAAGGCCCGCCTGGCCCGCTTTGAGGAACTGAGCGATTTCGAATACCAAAAGCGCAACGAAACCAACGAAATCTTCATCCCCGTGGCCGACCGCCTGGGCAGCCAGGTCATTGAGTTCAAGAACGTCACCAAGTCGTTTGGCGACCGTGTGCTGATCGACAACCTGAGCTTCAACATCCCAGCAGGCGCCATCGTCGGCATCATCGGCCCCAACGGCGCTGGTAAATCCACGCTGTTCAAACTGATTGCTGGTAAAGAAAAGCCGGATTCTGGCGAAGTCGTGATCGGCTCCACCGTCAAGATGGCCTTTGTGGACCAGCACCGGGATGACTTGTCGAATGACAAGACAGTCTGGGAAGACGTGTCGGGCGGCCTGGACATCCTGAACGTGGGCAAGTTCCAGATGGCCAGCCGCGCCTACTGTGGCCGTTTCAACTTCAATGGTGGCGACCAGCAAAAGAAGGTCGGCATGCTTTCGGGTGGTGAGCGCGGTCGCTTGCACCTGGCCAAGACGCTGATCGCAGGCGGCAACGTGCTGATGCTCGATGAGCCGTCCAACGATCTGGACGTGGAAACCCTGCGCGCCCTGGAAGATGCGCTGCTGGAGTTTGCTGGCACCATGTTGGTTATTAGCCACGATCGCTGGTTCCTTGACCGCATCGCCACCCACATCCTGGCCGCCGAAGGTGACAGCCAGTGGACGTTCTTTGACGGCAATTACCAGGAGTACGAGGCCGACAAGAAGAAACGCCTGGGTGAAGAAGGCGCGAAACCCAAGCGAATGCGTTACAAGGCCCTCAAATAAGGCGTCAGCTCAAGTAGCATTGCATCTGGAAACCCGCTCGCCCCTGATTTCATCCCACCATGTCCCTGCCCGCATCGCGTTTGAGAACCGTGTTTCGCGCCTGCGTTGTGAACGCCGTTCGCGGGGGCGAGGCGCTGATGGGGCAATTGGTCAAAGTCACGCAAGGGGCTTTGGCGGAAGAAGAGTCGAGCGGGCTGAGCATTCAGCAGCGCAATCTGGTCAGTGACAGCCTGCGTTTTCTGAACCAGCACCAGGCGGCCCTGGTCAAGGGCTACCCCATGGCGCTGCTGGAGATCTTTGCCGAAGGCCCCTCCACGGCCAAGGGGCGCAGTTCGGCCGACGACACCGGCATGGACTTCGGTGAGCTTTCGCTCATGGATGACAACGAGATGCTGGCGCAGGTGGAGCTCTCCAAGGCCCAGCAATCGGCCCTGCACGCCACCGACGCCGTGCTGGCCGAACTCAACACCCTGGTCAGTGCCGCGCAGGGCCTGCGCAGCGTGCAGCCCGAGCGCAATCCGCTGCGGCCCGAAAGCTATATCCGGGCCCTGCAGCAGGTGGTGAGCGAGACCGGCGTGTCGCCCGAAGTCCGTCAGCTCTGGATGCAGCACATGCGGGACCTCTTGGGCAGGCTGCTGGTGGATGAATACAAAAAAACCGCCAAGAGCCTGCGTGAGCATGGTGTCGAGCCCGTGGGCTACGCCGTGCTGGGAACACCCTCGGGTGCCGGTGGCGGGCGTAACAGCGGCCATGGCACGGGCTATGGGACCGGCGGCTATGGCGGCCCAGGCACGGGGTATGGCTCGGGTTATTCAGGCTACGGCCATTCGATGAATGCGCCCATGGGCGACTACGGCAACACCGGCTATGGCCGTGGCGTGGGGCCGTCGTCCGCGGGCTGGAATGGTGAGTCTCCGCAAGTTCCTATGGTGCCCATGGTGCCGGCAGATGCCGCTGAAGAAGCGCTACTCACGGTGGGCATCCTGCGCCAGATGCTGGCGGGCGGCGACCCGTTTGCTCCGCCTGTTTATGGAACGGTGCCCGTGCAGCCCATGGTGGTGCAACCGGTGGCGGGGCAGCCCGGCTGGGTGGACCCGCGTGTGGGCATGGCCAGCGGAGCCCCGTCGTCGCTGTCTGGGGGCGGTTACTACCCTTCAGGCGCCGCAGCCGAAGCCATCGAAGACATGGCCCAATTGGAGCGCCTGGTGGGGCGCCTGGCCGGGGGCGGTGGCGGTGCAACCAGCCAGCCGGGCCCGCTGACCGTGCCTGTCACAACAGGCTGGCGGGGCCCTGGTGTGGCGCCCGTGGTGTATGCCGCCATGCCCATGGATGCCGCGACGCAGTCCACAGCCATGGCCGTGGAGGTGGTGGGTCGCATGATGGCGAACATCTCGCAGGATGTGCGCCTGTTGCCTCCGGTGCAGCAGGCCGTCAAAAGCCTGGAGCCCGCACTCAAGCAGCTGGTGCACCATGACGGACGGTTTTTTACGGATGGCGCCCATCCTGCGCGCCGCTTGCTCGACGAGTTGACCCAGCGCAGCCTGGCCTTCACGACCGAAACAGCGCCCGGATTCAGCCGTTTCATGCGCCTCGTGACGGAGGCTGTCGGGCATTTGTCGCTCAACGAGATCAAGGACGCGGGCCCCTTCGATACGGTGCTCAAGGCACTGCAATCGGCCTGGGACACGCAAGAGCAAAAAATCAAGACGCAGCAGGAGGCCGAGGACAAGGCCCGGCTGCAGGCAGAGCAGCGCGAACTGCTGGCTGAAAAAGTGGCTGCCGACATCCGCAGGCTGCCAGACCTGGGGCAGGTGCCTGCCGATATTCTCGATTTCGCCGCAGGGCCGTGGGCGGATGTGATCGCGCTGGACCAGGTGATGAAGGGCGAAGACGGCAAGGACGACCCTGGTGGCTACCTGGCGCTGGTGCCCGTGCTGCTCTGGAGCTCCCAGCCCGACCTGACCCGGCAAGAGCCCGACCGGCTCAACGAGTCCATCCCCAGCCTGCTGGCCAAGCTGCGCAAGGGCCTCAAGACCATCCAATACCCGGCTGTGCAGACCAGTGCCTTGCTGCAGCGCCTGGTGGGCCTGCACCAAGAGGCCTTCGAGAAACCCGCGCCAACGCCTTCCGCAACCCCCGAGCCCACGGCCGATGCTGTCGAAGCTATTGAGGATGCGCTGGTGTCCGAGTCCGAACAGGCAGTGCTTTCTGCCCCCGCGCCTGAAGGCGACAGTGCGGCGGCGCCGGTGGAAAAAGCCCCCGACCCCTATGCCGACTTTGTGATTGGCGCCTGGGTGGAGCTGGTGACCAATGGGCGACTGGTGCGCACGCAGCTCACCTGGGCCAGCCCGCACGGCACGCTGTTCCTGTTTACCGCAGCCGACGCCAGCACCCAGTCCATGACGCGGCGGATGCGCGACAAGCTTGCCCAAGAGGGTTCTTTGCGCGTGGTGCCTGCGCAGCCCGCCAAACCAGCCAGGGCTGCTGGCACCGATGGTGCGGAGCGCAGGGCGCCCGACACGCGCTCGTCGGGTCTGCGGTCATCGTCCTCCAGTTCCCGAATGGCATCGCTGTCCAAGCCTGCGCCTTTGTCGAAGTCAGCACCCCTCTCCAAGTCCGCGCCGCTGTCGCCCTCTTCGGGCTCCAAGTCCTCCAAGAACCGCTGAGAGATCGGGGCTTTGATGCCCCGGAAGTCGTTTCTACGCCCGCAGGGGCTCTCCCGAGCCACTTTCCGAGGTCCGCAGCACCTTCTTGCGCACCAGGTGGATGTGGTTGCGCAGGGCATACAGCTCATCGGCGTACGACAGCGGCACACTCACCTTTTCCACCTGCGCCTCCAGCGAGGCCAGTGCCTTGAGCAGATCTGTGGTGTCGGTCTTGCCGGCCTCCAGGTCGTTTTCCACCTCGCGCAGGCGGCCGTACCAGCGGAACACGCGCGAGCGCACGCGGAACTGGTAGAGCGGCGGCACGACGCGCGACAGCGGCAGCATGATCGCCAGCAAGATGCCCAGCACCAGCCACATGCGCTCGATCAGGTTGGCTATCCAGAACGGCAGGTAGCGCTGCAGTATGGGCACGGACTCGTTCATGGCGCGGTCGGCCTCCTTGGCGATGGGCAGCTCGCTGTTGCGCGCGTTGGGGAACTCGCGCGCGCGGTTGAACCAGCCTGCGCCGCCGTGCAGCTTTTGCGCGTTCTGCGCAAACAGCGTCAGCAGGGCGGGGTGCGTGCTCTCGCGCGCCAGCAGCGAGGTGGTGGACGCCACCATCCGCACGTCCCGCGCGGGCACGTTGGTGGCCAGGTCCACCACGCCGCGTGGCAGCGTCACCGGTGTCAGAAACGGGAAGCGCCGCGCATAGGCCTCGTGCTGGGGAAAGTTCAGCAACTGAACATCCGGCGTTTGCAGCAACATCTGCACCATGAGGGATTCGGGTGCGGATGCAAACACCAGCGCATCCAGCTTGCCCGCCAGGAAGTCCACGGTGGCCGGGGTCTGCTCCAGGCGCGACATCTTGACCGTGCCCGGCTCCACCTTGTTGGCTTCCAGCAGGCGCTCCACCAACGTGGGCACGCCGCTGCCCTGCGACCCCACGTTCACATGAAGGCCGCGCAACTGCCGCATGCCATCGAGCCGGGGCATTTTGTACATGCGCTCGGCCGTTTCGGCGCGGTAGAACAGCCAGATCGGCTCCACGAACAGATTGCCCAGCGACACCAGCTCGTCAGGGTCGTCCGGCAGCAGCTCGGCCGTGCCACCCTGCACAAAGGCCACGTCCGCCTTGCCCTCGCGCAGCAGTTGCAGGTTGTGCGATGAGCCATCGCTGGGCAGTAACACCACCTCGATTCCGTCCACCGCCAGGGCTGCCTGGTAGCGCTTGCCAAACTCCTCGTAAGCGCTTTGCGCGGGCCCCGTGGCCAGAGTCACGGTTTTGGGCGGGTTGGGGTTGAGCCACCAGTACGCCAGCACCAGCAGCCCCACCCCCAGAAAGGCGAATGGACCGGCGGACACGATCAGATCGCGCAAAGTGAGCAAGGTGTTGCGAAGAGCCTGGGACATGGGTGTGGATGTGTGCGGTTTTTGTCTGTTGAACGCGAATGGCTGTCAGCCCAGTTCGGCGATGGAGGGCAGATACAAGCCCTCTGCCGTGGTGATGGCCCGTGCCATGCGCGCGGCCCGCGCCGTGGCAATGGCGGTAGCCTCGGCCGCCATGGTGGCCAGCACCATCATGCCCAGGCTTTTGCCTGCGCGGCCGGTGCCCAGGCTGAAGAGGGTGTCGCCGTCCGACATGGTGTGCACCGGGTTGATGCTGCGGGCCAGGCCGTCGTGTGCGGCCACGGCCAGGCGGTGGGCCTGCACCTTGGTGATTGTGGCATCGGTGGCAACCACGCCGATGGTGGTGTTGGTGCCCGCCAGCAGGGGCTGGGGTGGGTCGCCGCGCAGCAGGGCGCGGCGGGTGTCGCGCAGTGCGAGGCCGTCGTCGGTGCGGGCGCCCGCGATCACCTGGGCGGTGTCGGGGTCGATCACGTCGCCCAGGGCGTTGCAGGCGATGAGCGCGCCCACCGTGACACCATCGACCGTGACGGACGCCGTGCCGATACCGCCCTTCATCGCGCGCACGATGCCAAAAATCTTGCCCAGGGCGGCGCCGGTGCCCGCGCCCACGTTGCCTTCGGCCGGGTCGGCGGTAGATGCGGCGTTGCAGGCGGCGTAGCCCGCGGCGGCGTCGGGGCGGATGCGCATGTCGCCCACCAGCAGGTCGAACAACACGGCGGCGGGCACGATGGGCAGGCGGCCCACGGCCACGTCAAAGCCCACGCCGCGCTCTTCGAGCCAGCGCACGGCGCCGGTGGCGGCGTCCAGCCCCCAGGCGCTGCCACCAGCGAGCATGATGGCGTGCACCTTGTCCACCAGGTTGGAGGGGTGCAGCAAATCCGTCTCGCGCGTGCCTGGGGCGGCGCCGCGCACGTCCACACCGGCCACGGCACCCTCGCGGGTGATGACGACGGTGCAGCCCGTGGGGCGGCGGGTGTCGGTGAAGTGGCCGACCTCGATACCGGCCACGCGGGTGATGCTGCCAGCGTCGCCGGCCCGTGCGTGAAGACTCATGGCCGTCGATTATGGAGCCCTGGCGCCGAGAGGCGCTTGCGAGGCGTCAGGGGGCTTTCTCGATGTGCGTTGCGTGGAAGGCGCCATTCACCTGCTCGGCACGAAAGCGCACCTTGTCACCGGGCTGCAGGCCGTTCATCACGTCCGCGCTTTTGACGCGGAACACCATGGTCATGGGCGGCATGTCCAGGTTCTTGAGCTCGCCATGGCGCAGCGTGACGCGCAGGGTGCGAGCGTCCCAGCGGGTGATCTCGCCTTCGCTCAAGGCGTCGGTGGCGGCGCTTTCGGCCCCGGCAGTGGCTTGTGGTGCGGCGGCTTGGGCCAGTGCGGGGGCTGAGGCCCCGGCCAGCATCAGGAGTGCAAGCGCAGCGGCTGCGGGCATGTTGGGGGTGAGGCGGATGTGTTTCATGACGCGGTCTTGATGTTGTGGCTTTTGAAGACGCGGGTGCTGCCGTCGTGTGCGACCAGCAACACGTCGTAGGGGTCGCGGCGGCCGCCGTAGGCGGGGCCGTCCATGCCGGGCGAGCCGATGGGCATGCCGGGCACGGCCAGGCCCAGGGCCTTGGGCTTTTGCTGCAGCAGGGTGCGCACGTCGCTGGCGGGCACATGGCCTTCGACCACATAGCCGCCCACCAGTGCGGTGTGGCACGAGCCCAGCTTTTGCGGCAAGCCTAGGCGGGCCCGCACGGCGTTGTTGCCGGTTTCGTGCACTTTCACAGCAAAGCCGTTGGCTTGCATGTGGTCTACCCAGTCCTGGCAGCAGCCGCAGCTCGGGTCTTTCCACACCTCGACCGGCGTGGGGGTTGCGGCCTGGGCGGCAAAGGGCAGGGTGCCTGCGGCGGCCAGCAGCGGCAGGGTGGCAGCCAGCCAGGCGCGGCGGGTGCTTGTTGCGGTCATCGTCGTGTCCATCATGGAAGTGCCTTTCTTTTTCATCTCAATGTTTGCGGGGTAACACAGTGATCGTGCCGGTCATGCCCGCCTGGTAGTGGCCTGCGATGAGGCAGGCAAAGTCGAACTGGCCTGGGCGGTTGAAGGTCCAGACGATGTCGCCCTTCTTGCCCGCGCCCACGTGGGCCATGTGGGGCTCGTCGTGTTCCATGCCGGGGTGCTTGGCCATCATGGCGGCGTGTGCGTCCAGGTCTGCCTGGGTGCCGAGCACGATCTCGTGCAGCACCTGGCCCTTGTTCTCGGCGCGCAGACGCACCGTTTCGCCCTCGCGCACCTCGATGTGGCTGGGGGTAAAGCGCATGTTGTCCGTCATACGGATGGTGATGGTGCGCCCCACCGCCTTGGCATCGCCCGCGATGCCCCAGGTTTTTTGCTCCTTGACCACGGGCGCGCTGGATGCGGTGTGTGTGGCGCCTTCATGGCCAAAAGAGGTGCTAGCGCTTATCCATAAAGCGCTAGCAGCTATGAATTTGATAGTTTTCATGGTGTGCTGAGTGTCAATGTTGGTGGCCGCCGGTGGCGGGTTTGCGTGCGGAGGCCGCCCCCGGCGCGGTGCCTGGGGTGTCGGCGCGTGTGGGGCGTGGGGTATGGGCGGGGGCGCCCTGCCATTCGTAGGCCAGGGTGCCCGGCGGGTGCTTGAAGTCGCCGGGGTCGCGGTAGTCGCCCGCTGCCAGGTCGGCCCGCACCTTGAACGTGGTGAACATGCCGCCCATCTCCAGCGGGCCGAAGGGGCCGGTGCCCGCCATCATGGGGAAGGTGTTGTCGGGCAGCGGCATCTCCATGGCGCCCATGTCGGCCATGCCGCGCTCGCCCATCACCATGTAGTCGGGCACGATCTTCTGGATCTTGCCGACGAGCCCTCGGTGGTCCACACCGATCATGGTGGGCACGTCGTGCCCCATGGCGCCCATGGTGTGGTGGCTCTTGTGGCAATGCAGGGCCCAGTCGCCGGGCGCGTCGGCGATGAAGTCGACCTGCCGCATCTGGCCCACGGCCACGTCGGTGGTCACCTCGGGCCAGCGCGCGCTGTGGGGCACGGGGCCGCCGTCGGTCCCGGTCACCTCGAACTCGTGTCCGTGGATGTGGATGGGGTGGTTGGTCATGGTGAGGTTGCCCACGCGGATACGCACACGCTCGCCCTGGCGTGCCACCAGCGGGCTGATGGCGGGGAAGACGCGGCTGTTCCAGCACCAGATGTTGTGGTCCAGCATGGTGTTGACCTTGGGGGTCATGCTGCCGGGCTCCACGTCGAAGGCGTTGAGCAAAAAGGCGTAGTCGCGCTGCACCTTGGCGATGTGCGGGTGGCTGCCCTTGGGGTGGGTGATCCACAGGCCCATCATGCCCATGGCCATCTGCACCATCTCGTCGGCATGCGGGTGGTACATGAAGGTGCCGGGGCGGCGCGCCACGAACTCGTACACAAAGGTCTTGCCCGGCTGGATGGCGGGCTGGGTGAGGCCGCCCACGCCATCCATGCCGCTGGGCAGGCGCTGGCCGTGCCAGTGGATGGTGGTGTGCTCGGGCAGGCGGTTGGTCACGAAGATGCGCACGCGGTCGCCCTCGACCACCTCGATGGTGGGGCCGGGGCTTTGGCCGTTGTAGCCCCACATGTTGACCATGAAGCCGGGCGCCACCTCGCGCACCACGGGCTCGGCCACCAGGTGGAATTCCTTGACGCCTGTGTTCATGCGCCAGGGGGTGGTCCAGCCGTTCAGGGTGACCACGGGGTTGTAGGGGCGGCCCGTGGGCGGGTGCAGGGGCGGCGCGGTGTCGGCGCTGTTTTGCATGGCGGGCTCGGGCAGTGCGGCCAGGGCCACGCGGCTGACGGAGGCGGCTGCCACGGCAGTGGCCGCTGCGCCGGAGAAGAAGTTACGGCGGTTCATGTCAGTGGCCTTGGGGTGTGTTGGTGGCTGCGGCGCCAGATGCGAGGCCCTGCAGCGCGCCCGGCGAGGTGCCGGTGAGCGCGAGCTGCAGGTCGGTCTCGGCCAGCCAGAAGTCGCGCTGGGCCTCGATGGCGCTGGCCACGGCTTGGGTGCTGTTGCGTGCTTCGGCCAGCATCTCCCACACGCTGGCCAGCATGCCGCTGTAGCGCAGGGTGGTTTCGTCGCTGATGAACTGGCGCAGGGGCACGACTTCGCTGTGCTGCTGGCGCGCCAGGTCGAGCGCGGTGCGGTAGGTGAGCCAGGCGGCGCGCACCTCGCTGCGGGCGCGCACGGCAGTGTCCTGCAACTGCGCGGCGCTTTGCTCTACCTCGGCCTGGGCGCGGGTGCGTGCGGCGCCGCCCCAGTCGAACAGGGGCAAAGGCAGCTCCAGCTCCCAGCCGCGCGTGATGTCGCGGTGGCCGCTTTCGCGTTCGGCGGTGGTGTTGCGGCTGTATGCCAGGCCGATGTCGCCAAACACGGCGCCTGCGCGGCTCCAGCCCTGGCGGACGGCCAGGGTGTCGAGCTGGCGGCGGGCGGCCTGCACGTCGAGCCGCTCGCGCAGCGCGGTGGCTTCGATGCCGTCCGATGGCAAGGCGGTGGCGGGTAGCGGGGGCAGTGGGGCGGCCAGCGTGTACTGCGCCTGCACGCCCCATAGGCCCATGCTGCGGCTGAGCTGCTCGCGCTCGGTGGCAGCGGCCAGGCGGGCGCGGGCACGCTGGCGGGTGGCCTCTTGCAGCACGGCCTGCTCGCGCGCCTGCTGCAGGCGGCTCCAGTTGCCCACGCGCACCATGCGGCGGGCCAGCTCGGCCCCGGCTTCGGCGGCTTCGACCATGCGCTCGTGGGTGGCGGCGATCTGTTCTGCGGCGGCGGCGCGCAGCCAGGCGCGGCGTGTGTCGGCGGCCAGTTGCACCACATCCTGCGCGGCCTGCAGCGTGGCGATCTGCACCCGCTCGCCCTGCCGCGCCGTGCGCCAGGGCAGGGTGACGAGGTCGAGCAGGCCAAAGCCCAGAGTGCGCTCGATCTCCCGCTCGTGGCTGTTGGCAAAACGCCCCAGGGTGAGGTGCGGGTTGGGCAGGGTGGTGGCCTGCACACGCTCGGCATCGGCCACGCCCAGCGCGGCCAGGCGGGCCTGCAGGCCGGGGTTGTTGAGCAGTGCGATGCGCACGGCGGCGTCTTGCGTGAGGGGCTGGGCCAGCCAGTTGTTGACGGACTGCTGCGCGGCCGCGCGGGCCGCCGGGTCGGTGGCGGGCAGGGCGGCATCGACACCGCCGGTGCGGCCCTGGGTGAGCGCGGCCACGTCGCCGCGCAGGCCGTCGGGCGAGACGCTGGAGCAACCCGCGAGCACGCCAGCGGCTGCCAGCAGGGACAGGCGCCGGGCCAAGGTGTGATGCGCGCTCATGGTTTGCCCCCAGATCCCATGGAGTGGTGGTGCTGGCGCATGCCGTGGTGGCCCTGGTGCGTGGTGGCGGCAGGCGCTGCGGGTGCTGCGCCTTGCCGGGCCTCCCAGGCCAGGATGTCGGCATGACCGCGCGGGAAGGCGGCTACGGCGTCATTGGCTTCGCGCCAGCCCTCGGGCTCGGGCTCGGGCATTGTTGCGGTGGGGGCTGTGGCCAGCGGCTGGTAAACCAAGGGGGCTGTGGGCGCGGTGGGCTGGGCGGCATCGACCACAGGGCCTTGGGCCAGCGCGGCCAGGGGCCACAGTGCGGGCGCGAGCAGGGCAAGGCAGGCGGCTTGCCGCAATAGCAGCAAGGGCGGTGGTGGAAAGACAAAAGGGGTGGGGGCGCGCATGGCGATCTCCAGACAACGAACGGACAAAACACGGCGCTGCCGCCTGAAACACCCTGTGGCAGGGATATTTCAGGCCATGGCAGACGCACTTCGGGCGTCAGAGGTCAGGCGATGGGTGGTTTGATGGCCAGCGCCACGGGGGCACTGTCAAACGGCGCGGTGGCCAGGGGCTGCTGGGGCCCAGGGGAGAGGCGGCCGAGTGTGGGCGCGGCGGGCGCGTCCAGCATGGCCGAGTGGCAGATTTCGCAGGCCGAGCAGGCGGCGGTGTGGTGCTCGTGTTCGTGGGCGGCGCAGCCCGCTGTGGATGCATCGCAGGCGGCCAAGGTGGCGGCCTCGTCGTGGTGGTGCGACTGCTCTTGCTCCTGATGCTGCGCGTGCGGCGCATCCACAGGCGCGAGCGGCGGCAGCACGCCAGCGGCCATGGCGGTGCCGGTGAGTCCTCGAAGGACCAGCACCACCATCATCAAAATATACAAGCCGCGACGCATGACCGAATGATACGGGGGCCTTGTGCGAAGTTCCCGCAGTTTTTTTGCGGGGTGGTGATTACACCGCCATGTAGCGGCCCGGCCGGTGGTTCATGGCCAGCACCAGGTTCAATGCCACGGCGCCTGCGATGGACCAGGCCACGCGCAGGGGCTCCACCGTCCACAGTGCCAGCAGCACGATGCAGCAGTCCAGCGCCATCTGCACCTTGCCTGCGCGCCAGCCGTAGCGGTCTTGCAGGTACAGCGCGGCAATGCCCACGCCGCCCAGGCTGCAGCGGTGGCGGAACAGCACCAGAAAACCCGTGCCCGTGATCAACCCGCCTGCAATGGCCGCGTACAGCGGCTGCAACTGCGCGAACTGCAGAAACTGCGACTGCAGCTCGGTCAGCACCGACAGCAGCAGCACGGCGATGAAGGTCTTGACGGTGAACGCCCGCCCCAGCTTGCGCAGGGCCAGCCAGTAGAACGGCAGGTTGAGCACGAAGAAAATTTTGCCAAAGCCGATGCCCGTGGCGTAGTGCAGCAAAAAGGCCAGGCCCGCCGTGCCCCCGGTGAGCAGCCCCGCGCTGGTGAAAAACGCCACGCCCACCGAAATCAGCAGCACCCCGGTGAAGATGGCCACGCCGTCTTCCAGCAGGCTATGGGGCACGGAGGCGGTCATGGTGGCAGGGGCTGTGGCTGGGGTGCTGGACATGGGAAAAGACGGACAAAGAGGCTGCGGCGCGTGTCTGGCACCGAAGGGGCCGCCAGTGCACACAAGCGCTGCATTGGACCATGCAGACTCCACATCTGGCTTGACCCGCATCAATGTTGGCGGTGGCGTAAGCGGATAATTTACTCCTGATTTGATAGCTTGTAGCGCTTATGTATCAAGCGCTAGGTGCTATTTTTGCTTGAGAAATGCTGGCCAACTCCTGCCGCGCATGGCGGATCACGCTCCAGCCGCCGCTGATGGCCAGGCCCGCCATGATGGCGGCCACGGCCAGGTCGGGCCACACGGTGCCGGTGCCCAGCACGCCCAGGGCCGCGCCCATCACCGCGATGTTGCCCAGAGCATCGTTGCGGGTGCACAGCCACACGCCGCGCATGTTGGAGTCGCCCTCCCGGTAGGCATAAAGCAAGGCGGCCACCCCCAGGTTGGCGGCCAGCGCGAGCAGGCCCACGCCGCCCATGGTGTAGGGCTCGGGCGGGACGCCCTGCCACGCACCCCAGGCCACACGCCCGATCACGAACACGCCAAACGCCAGCATGCTCGCCCCTTTGACCAGGGCGGCGCGTGCGCGCCAGGTGAGGGCCATGGCCAGCACCCACAGCGACAGGCCGTAGTTGGCTGCATCGCCCAGAAAGTCGATGGCGTCGGCCAGCAGCGAGGCCGAGCCCGATTGCATGCCCGCGCCCAGCTCCACCAGAAACATGGCGGCGTTGACGATGAGCGCGATCCACAAAATGCGCCGGTAGCGCGGGTCTGCGCCGATGGCGGCGCCGGGGCTTTGGCAGGAAGCGCCGTGGTCATGGTGGCAATGGGCGGACATAAGGGGTTCTCCAGACAGTTTTTGAAAGCGATGGCATGATTGAAAACCCTGAAGTCACTTGAAGGTCAAGCCCATGGATCACCAAGCCGCGCAGTTCCGCATCGGCGAGGCCGCCCAGCAGTCCGGGGTGTCGGCCGCCAACATCCGCTATTACGAAAAAGAAGGGCTGCTGCTGCCCGGTGCGCGTGAGGACAACAGCTACCGCCTGTACAGCAGCGCCGACGTGCACCAGCTGCGCTTTATCCGGCTGTGCCGCGCCATGGACATGTCGCTCGACGAGGTGCGCACCCTGCTGGCCCTGGACTGGAGCCGCAAGGAAGACTGCGATGCCGCCTGCGTCACCCTGGATGCGCACCTGCAGCATGTGCGCACCCGCCTGGCTGAGCTGCAGGCGCTGGAGGCCGACCTGCTCGCGCTGCGCAACCGCTGCGATGGCTCAGACCCGACCTGTCACATCATCGAAGCCCTGCACGAGCGTGCCGACGCGCAGCAGATGATGACCACGCCCGCCGCTGCGGGGCCGGGCAAGCGCCATGTGTGAGGGCATGTTTCCCTATGGCAAAGATTGCTCACTTTTTGATAGCTGGTGGCGCTTGTGAATAAAGCGCTAGGGCCAAAAAACGTTCAAATACCAGCGAGTGCGGGCTTGGGCGTGCCTGGCGGCATGCCCCCGCTATGATCCGGCCATGATCTCGCGCTTGCCCGGCCTGACCCTGCCCGACCGTGTGTGGAACACCGCGCGGCGCTGGGCGGTGGCCTGGTGGCGCATCCTCTACCTGGGGGCCGTGGTGCTGGTGCTGGTGCTGTCGCCGTCGAGCTACGGCAAAGGCACGCGCAAGGCGCTGGCGCGCCATCTGTACCTGGACACGGCGCCGGTGCTGCTGGGTTTTACGGTGCTGGCCGCGCTCATCAGCCTGGTGCTCACGCGCATCGTGGTGGTCACGGCGCTGAGCTACGGCCTGTCGAGTTATGCGCTGGAGATGGTGATCCGCGTGCTGGTGCTCGAACTCATCCCGCTCACGGCGGCCCTGTTTGTGGCCATGCGCTGCACCATCCCCAACGGCGCGCAACTGGCGCGCCTGCGGCAGGCGGGCCGGTTCGATGCGCTGCGCAACCAGGGCTCCGACCCCGTGCGCATCGAGTTGCTACCCCGTGTGATCGCCGGGGTGTTTGCCTGCGTCACGCTGGCCGCGCTGAGCTGCGTGGTGGCGCTGGTGCTGGCGTACCTGGGCGTGTATGGTTTCAACCTGGCGGGGTTGCCCAGCTACACCCGCATGTTCGGCCACGTGTTCGCGCCCAGCGTCACCATGGTGTTTGTGCTCAAGACGCTGTTTTTCAGCCTGGCCGTGGCGCTGATCCCCATGGCCGCTGGCTTGTACGACACGGGCGAGCGCGCCCAGCCCGACTCGGAGCTGGGCGGCCTGGCCCGCATGTTTGCTGTGTTGCTGCTGATCGAGATGGCATCGCTCATGGGCAACTACTACTGATGACGATGACGATGAAGGCCGACCGCCACAGCGGAACCCCCCACCACTGAAAGCCCATGAACGACACCCCCCACAAGCCATCGCCCGGTACGCCCGTGCCGCCTGACGTCGCACCGGTCGAAACCCTGTGCCCCGTGGCCCATCTGGAACTCAAGGCGGCGGCGCTGCTGCTGTTCACGCTGGCGCTCATCGTGGGCTCGGGGTTGTACCTGCTGTATGCGCGGGGCGCTTTCGAGCCCACGCAGACCCTGGTCCTCACGGCCGATGACTCTGAGGGCGTGTCGGTGGGCATGGACATGACGTTTTCGGGCTTTCCCATCGGCCGGGTGCGCCGCATCGAGCTGGCCGACAGCGGCAATGCCCGCATCCTGGTCGATGTGCCGCGCAAAGATGCGCACTGGCTGCGCGTATCGAGCGTTTTCACCCTGGTGCGGGGGCTGGTGGGCGGCACCAACATCCGGGCCTACACCGGCATCCTGACGGACGACCCGCTGCCCGACGGCGCCGTGCGACCCGTGCTGCGTGGCGACGCCACTGCCGAGATTCCCCAGCTCATGGCCACCGCGCGCGAGCTGCTCACCAACCTCAACGCCCTGACCGCACCCGAGGCCGCGCTGGGCAGCAGCCTGGCCAACGTCAAGGCCTTGACCGAGCGCATCAACGGCCCTGGCGGTGCCCTGGGCGTTCTGATGGGCAACGAGGCCGACGCGAAAAAAATCCTCTCGGCGCTGGAGCGCACCAATGCGCTGCTGGCGCGCCTGGACGGCATGGCCGCACGCGCCGACAAGCAGGTGTTTGGCGGCGAGGGCGGCAAGGACGCGCTGGTGCCCGAGGTGCGGGCCACCGTCGCCCAACTCAATGGCCTGCTGGCCGACACCCGCAGCAGCCTCAAGAAGGTGGATGCCGTGCTGGTGGAGGCCCAGGCCGTTGGCGCCAACGCCCGCGAGGCCACCACCGACCTGGGCGCGCTGCGCGCCGAAGTGGAAAGCAACCTGCGCAAGGTCGAGAGCCTGGTCAACGAGATCAACCGCAAGTGGCCCTTTGCACGCGACACGGAGCTGAAACTGCCATGAAGCGACCTGCCCATCCAAGCCTGGCGCCGTACAGCGTTCAAAAACACCCACCCGTTCACGCTGAGCTTGTCGAAGCGCGGCGCGGGGCTTCGACCCTCCGACAGGCTCAGGACAGGCCAAGCTCAGCCCGAACGGATCTGATGGATCGGATGCAAATCCGTACCAGGATGCGGTTTGCCGCTGTTTGCAGCGCCCTGCTGCTGGCCGCCTGCTCCAGCCAGCCCCCCGTGCCCGACTGGCAGATGAACGCCCAGGGGTCTGCGCAAAAGGCCCTGGATGCCTACCTGTCTGGCAACACGCGTGTGGAGCAACTCGAATGGGAGCGTGCCCGTGCCGAGGTGGCCCGCACAGGCCGCCCCGACCTGCTGGCGCGGCTGGAGCTGATGCGCTGCGCCGCACAGGTGGCCAGCCTCGTGGCGGGGCCTTGCGAGCGCTTCGAGGCGCTGCGCCCGGACGCCGCCGAGCCCGAGCGGGCCTATGCCAATTACCTGGCGGGCCGCTTGTCGCCAGAGCGGGTGCCGCTGCTGCCCGAGGCGCAGCGCAAAGTGGCCGCGTCAGGCGATGCCGCCGCCTTGGCGGGCATTGAAGACCCGCTCTCGCGCCTGGTGGCTGCTGGTGTGCTTTTTCAGGGGGGGCGAGCAAGCCCGGCAGCCATCACCGCAGCCACCGACACCGCATCGGCCCAGGGCTGGCGCAGGCCCTTGTTGGCCTGGCTGGGGCTGCAGGTTCAGCGGGCAGAGGCAGCCGGAGACGCCGAAGCGGCCGCCGCATTGCGCCGCCGCGTGGCCATCGTGGAGCAGGGCGGTGCGCTGAAATAGGCACCGCGCAAGGGGCGGCCTGCAGAGCAGGCGGTTTTAGCGCAAGCGCGCCTGCAGCTGTGTCTCGATGCCGTCGCGCTCCAGCGCGAACTGCTGGGCGCTGATTTCGTTGGATTCAAACTTGCGTGCCGTGGACAGCAAAAGCACGGTGTTCTCCAGGCGCGTGTCTTGTTGAAGCGACGGCGGCAACGCGGTCAGGCGGTCAAAACTCTGCCTGTAAAGCTCGCTCCAACTGAGCGCACCGGCTTGCGCCTGCGCGCGCGCACTGTCATGCCATCGCGAAAACTCTTCCAGCGCCCCGTCGCGGGGGCTGGAACAACCCAGCAGCGCGGCCAAAAGCGCCATCGCCGCCCAGGGCCGGGGGCTCAACAGAGAGTGGGAAATGTCTTTGGCAGAGATTCGAAAACGTGGGGTCACGATCGTCCTCCATTCTTGAATGCCACCAGAAACCCCTGGTGTGCAGCGCAGAATGGTACTCCGATGCTATGGTTTTTGCTACTGAAGGGCTTTTTTGCACCAAACGCCGAAACACCGTGTGGCATGGCGCCCAAAGCCGCCGGAATGCTCACCGGTCGGCAGCGAGGGCGGACAGAATCTCGTTCAACCCGGTGGTGGGCAGCAACAGCATCGAATCCACAGCCTGCACCGCCACGTCCGGCATCAGAAGGGCCACCGCAGCCAAAACCGCCAGCACCACGGTGGCGATGAACGCCGCCAACGCACGCGCTCCCGGCGGCAAGGAATGGCGTTTCATGATGAGCTCCTTCGTCATCAAGAGGCAATAGGGGCGGGGGCCGCAATGACCTCCCGGGCTGCCGCAATGGCTGCCAGGGTGAGATTTCAGCAAAGTGCCACGGTTCCGTCTGTCAGACAACGGCGATACCGTGGCTCTCCTGGGTGCTGTTACCGTTGGTTGCGATTTGCGCGGGGCCAGCGCCCCGCCGCCCTCATGCTGCGCGGCCCAACGCCTGCAGCCGCGCGGGCTCCAGGATCTCGATCCAGTAGCCGTCCGGGTCCTTGATGAAGGCCACGTTCTTCATCTTGCCCTGGTCCGGGCGCTTGACGTAGGGCACCTGGTTCTCGTCGAACCAGGCGATGGCGGCGTCCAGGTCGGGCACCGAGAAACACAGGTGGCCAAAGCCCTGGGGCTGGGCGTTGCCGTCGTGGTACTTGAAGTCGGCATCGGCCTCGGTGCCCCAGTTGTGCGTGAGCTCCAGCAGCCCGCGCTGCGCAAAGGTCCATGCGGTGCGCTCGCCTTCGTCTTCAGGGGCGGGCTCGCCCTCCACGGCCCGCTGCAGGAAGTACAGGGAGAATTTCATCTCCGCAAAGTCGAGCTTGCGCAGCAGGCGCATGCCCATCACGCGGCTGTAAAAATCAAGCGAAGCGGCCGGGTCCTTGACGCGAACCATGGTGTGGTTGAACACGAAGCCCTTGGTTTGCGAGGGCGGTTGTTCGCAGATGCCGGGGTATTTTTCGGTGGTGAATTGCATGAATGGATCAAAAGGGGTGAAAGGAAAACGTCAACGAACTTGCGCCGTGGCACGCGCTGCAGCCGCAGCGGGCGGGTGGAGCACCGACAGGGGCACCGGCAGGCTCAGTCGGCGCAGGTAACGCAGGCAGGTGATGCGCAGGAACGAGGCGAAGTTGGGCACCTCGCCCCGTGTCGCCAGGATCTCGTCGTGGAACTTGGAGATGAGCGCATTGGTG
Source organism: Acidovorax sp. (assembly GCF_027492855.1). Classification (GTDB taxonomy): domain Bacteria; phylum Pseudomonadota; class Gammaproteobacteria; order Burkholderiales; family Burkholderiaceae_C; genus Acidovorax. Next base: position 6,965 of record NZ_JAPUDY010000014.1, on the reverse strand, counting down.
GTGCTGCCTTCTTCTTCGGCGATTTCGGCCAGCACGTCCCAGACCATGTTCTCCAGGCGGATGCTGGTGAGCACGCCGTGGATGCGCACGGTGCGCGTGCGCTGCTCGTACTGGATGGGATCGGCCTTGATGAAGAACTCACACATATCAAACCTCCACGAAATGAGCCATAGCTGTCAGAGTGCGCGCTCGTTCATCTGCTTGGCGATGTACTCGGCCTGCCGGATCGCCAGCGTCACGATGGTCAGGGTGGGGTTTTCGGCCCCGCCCGTGGTGAACTGGCTGCCGTCGGAGATGAACAGATTGGGCACGTCATGCGTCTGGCCGTAGGCATTGCACACGCTGCTTTGCGCCGACGCCCCCATGCGGCAGGTGCCCAGGTTGTGCGTGGACGGGTACGGCGGCGTGCGAAAGGCCTTGAGCGCGCCTGCGGCCAGATAGACATTCTCCCCCTGCGTGAAGGCATGTTTGCGCATGGCAATGTCGTTGTCATGGTCGTCGAAGTGCACGTTCGGTATGGCGCTGCCCCATCGGTCTTTCAGCGTGGCGTGCAGCGTGACGCGGTTGCTCTCGCGGGGCATGTCTTCGCCCACCAGCCACATGCCGGCCAGGTGGGTGTAGTTGTCCATGTAGCTGGCAAAGTCGGCGCCCCAGCCGCCGGGGTTCATGAAGGCCGCCATGAAAGGGATACCCAGCGCCACGGTCTCCATCTCATAGCCGCCCACAAAACCGCGCTTGGTGTCGTGCCGCGCCTCGTCGCGCACGATGCCCGCCATGGTGGTGCCCCGGTACATGTGCACGGGCTTGTCGAACATGCCGTAGACCGAGCCCGTCATGTGGCGCATGTAGTTGCGCCCCACCTGGCCCGAGCTGTTGGCCAAGCCGTTGGGGAACAAGCTGGAGGCCGACAGCAGCAGCAGGCGCGGGGTTTCGATGGAGTTGCCCGCCACGCAGACCAGGCGGGCCTTCTGGCGCTGCTCCTTGCCGTCCTGGTCGAAGTAGATGACGGCGCTGGCCTTGCCCGCAGCGTCGTGCTCGATGCGCGTGACATGGCTTTGGGGCCGCAGCTCCATGTTGCCGGTCTGCTCTGCCTTGGGCAGTTCGGTATACAAGGTGGACCATTTCGCACCGCTCTTGCAGCCCTGGAAGCAAAAGCCGATCTGCAGGCACCGGCCCCGGCCGTCGCGCGGCTGGCTGTTGATGGCCATGTTGCCCGTGTGCACATCCTTGTAGCCCAGCTTGGTGGCGCCCGCGTACATCACCTTGAAGTTGTTGTTGCCCGGCAGGCCGGGGATGCCGTTGGTGCGTGTCACGCCCATCTTGTCCTCGGCCCGCGCATAAAAGGGCTCCAGCTCCTGCAGCGTGAGCGGCCAGTCCATCAGATTGGCGCCCGCCAGCTCGCCATAGTGGGTGCGGGCTTTGAACTCGTGGGCCTGAATCCGCAGCGATGCGCCTGCCCAGTGGGTCGTGGTGCCGCCCACGGTCTTGCAGATCCACGCGGGCAGGTTGGGGAAATCCTTGGCCACCCGCCAACTGCCCGAGGTGGTGCGCTGGTCCAGCCAAGCCAACTGGTTGAACGACTTCCACTCGTCGTTGATGAACGTGGCCGGGGTTTGCGCTGCGCCAGCCTCCAGCACCACAACCTTGATGCCTTTTTGTGCCAACTCGTTGGCCAGCGTGCCGCCGCCCGCGCCCGAGCCGATGATGACGACGACGCTGTCGTCGTTGTGTGCAAATTTCTTCATGGGGTGTCTCCTTTGTTTTGTCGTTGTGTTCAACCCATGTAGGCGGGTGGGCTGGCTTCCTTCGGGGGCTCTTGCAGCCACTTCAAATCCTGAAAGCCCCGGGTGATGTAGCCCCCTTTGTCCCATGACGCGCCCGGATAGCCGAACACCTTGAAGGCCATGTCGTTGTCGTAGATCGAGGTCACGCACTGCCCGCGCACTGCGTTGAAGAACGGGCTGCCTTCCATCGCCTTGACGATGGCCAGCCGCCCAGCGGTGTTGCCCTTGGCAAAGCCCGCCTTGTCGAGCTGGGCAATGCCCTCGCGCAGTAAGTCCCGTGTGGCGGGGTCGGCCGACGCCTTGGCATCGAGGTCCTTGGCCAGCAGTGCATACACGGCGTCGGGCAGTTTTTTGTGCGGAAACAGCACACGGCCCATGGCCATCAAGGCCTTGCCGTGGGACTGGCTGAGCGTCTTTAACTCCACCGCCCAGGCTGACGATGGCGCCAGCGCAGCCAGGGCCGAGCCCGCCGCAATGGTGCCCATCAAAATGCCCGAGCCCTTGAGGAAATCGCGGCGCACCAGCGGCAGCGCAAGCCGTGGGGTGTCGACGATTTCGCCATGTTCATCGTTGCACGCGGACGTACGCGGCGGTGTGGGGGCTATGCTGATCACTCGCATGGGGTGTCTCCTTTTTCATCGTTGTGGGGCGCTTGCCAGCACGGGGCGCGCTGCGATGAAAGTATTTCCCCTGTACCCCCTGCGCAGGTGGTAGCCCGCTGTTTACGGGGTAATCCCTGAGGAAGGCCAGGGCAATGGCTGGCCGGAGATGCGGCAACGGCCGAAGGAGTTTGCGTTTACAGCAAAGAGTCGTGCATGTGACGGGTGCGCGCGTTTGCGCAGAGCCGCTTTGCGCCCTTGGCAACCCTGAAAGCCGGTGCGGCGATGTGCACGGCCAAGGGTAGAAACGACGGCGTCAAAAACAAACAAGCGCCCCGAGAGGCGCTTGTTTGTTTGCTTACTGGCGGAGAGGGCGGGACAGCCCCGAATCCACCAATCTCCAGAGGAGAAACCTCGGACTCGCAGTGCAAAGTTACACGGTGAAGTTCACGAGTTGAGATGGCCGGATCGTAGCAGATGAGTGCCGAATTGCCTTGTGCGCGGCTTACCGTAGCGCTACCAGGCTCCTGTTGACTGCGCAAGCCCCTTCGTCGTTTTGCGCATACGTTCCCCGTTGACCGGCGCAGATGAACTTGCGAACCTAGAGGCTCTTTCATCGCACCCTCCGTCCCGGCTTTGGCTGGGTACGCGGTGCGATCTTTTTTTGGCGAATCGAAAGGCAGCGCAAGATGATTGAGCATCTGGAAAACGAGGTACGCGATGAACTGGAGGCCAGCAGGCAGGGGCAAAAGCGGACAGTCGCCGTCTTGTACGTCAATGGTGACCGGCTGGAGGTTCTGGGGCGCATTGGCGCAGGGGGAGCCATTCGGCTGGGCTACAGCTATTGCGGCGTGAGGATGGAGCGCAAGACACTGCTCACACTGGTTTGCCCTGAGCAATCTTGCCCCTGCCGGGTGGCATCGCTAGCGAAATGGCGACAGCACCAAGGGATCGTCATCCCCGCAGCGCCGTCGCCGCGCTTTCAGCCCATGGCCCGCCCGCTCTTTGAAGAGGTGGAAATCCGCGCGAATGGTCGCTCCTGCCAAGCTCGTCCCGCATCGTTCCCGTGCCTGACGCCATGCCCGCATGCAGCCCATGCAGCGATACCCATGCAGAAGGCGGGTTGGGACTTATTCGAGGCAGGGCGCTACATTGCCGGGGGAGTGCTTAGGGACCCTGAAACCGGTCTCTCAGCGCCGCTTCTGCCTACCCTGGACATCGCTCAAACTTGGTTTACCACCCAGTGGCCACCAGAGAACTGTACGGCGACAGCCGATACAGATGCTGATGCTCAGTCATATCCACTTCGGAGTTAAATCATGGGACTGATGAATTGGTTTACCCCTTCTCGCCGATCCTTGGCACGTGCGCAGATCGAAGGCAGCCTAAAAGCTTGGAAATTGCACGGCCTTTTTGAAGGCGATCCTGCTGCAAGCGCCAAGGCAGTCGAGGATTTTTCAACGCCCCGACTACCAAAAGCCATGATGGACAGTATGAATCCAACGATGCTGGCGGTTAGTTGGTTGGTGTCATTCGTGAGCAGCAATCGTGCGCCACGGGATCAACTAATGCCATTTGCGAGCGCAGGGCTTGGGCTGCTACGCATGGCAACAGCTCCCGATAAAAAACTTGCACCATGGGAGCAGAATATCGCCGAGCGGGCCTTGGTTGAACTCTTGGCTTTCGTTGATGCGACCAATATTAACCTCAACCTTTCACCCGGGAGTTCACAGCGGGACGCAGTACCCATTGATGGTCCCGATTCCATGTCTTGTATATTGGCCGAGCGCAGCCATCTTGACGCCCGGTATGGCGCAGGTAGTTGGCGATTGATTAACCAAGCGAGCATCGAAGAAGAAGGCCGCTTCTATGACAGACTTATCGTTGCTACATCGCAAATAGACGAAGATGTTATCTGGTTTGACTTGACGGAATCGAAGAGACGATGGACGGTCGAAGGCAATGTAAAAGCCTTGTCGGAATTTCAGCAAGTAGCATCTGGCGCTGCCAAGAAACATGGATTGGAGGCAGCGAGAAAGGTAATTGCGGAGTGTCTTGATAGACTGAACTATCCTGCTGTGCATAGCAGTTTGGAGTCCTACCTTCCTATTAATGAAACCGTGGTGCGCCTGACAGATTATGCAAACAGGGAAAAGCTTAACCCAGAGGAGTTGGCTCTGCTGCTGGTAGATGCCGGAATAGCGGATCAAAAGGCTACTGCAGTCGGTGCCAAAGAAGTGTTTGGCGAAGCATTCCACACCGTGCTGGGAGAAGGCTCCAAAGAAATAGCCCAATCTCTAGCAGGTGCTGCGCTGGTACGCCATGATCGACTACTAACAGAGGTATTCAAAAGTGCGGGTGAGAAAGGGACGCTTCTTGTTCCTCAATATGGATCAGCCGGAGCTGCCATGAAAAACGCAGTTGGGACGCTGATAGAACCGTTAACCGCGCCTGAAAAGCAAAACACCACTATTGGCCTAACTCCAAGAGATCGTGATCGCGCGATGACTGAGCTTATCAACAGGATGAAGGGTTAACGATAACTGCCATGCATTGCAGAAGGATACGGAGATTGGATGGGGTAAGCGCTATTAAATTGCTTAAGTAGTTCTAAGCAGCCCCGTCCCACCCGGTTCATCTGCCATTGCATCTTCCTATATCAACTATGTATCACATAGCTTTGATATGAGGTCGTCAATGTATAGATTTCACGGTGTGCTGGATTACTCCAGACTCTGCTTACGACTGTAGTCTTTTCAGGTGGGGCCAGTTCCTAGTGTGTCAGCTTCAGCTCAAGAGCGGAGGTGTACAGTGACAGGGCTACAGTCGCATACGGTGTCCGTATGATTCATTAGAAAAACGAGCGAGAGGGCAGCTTGTTATTCTATGTATTGACAGGAAGCGCAGCCTGCCCGACTCGGGTGTCTCATCTAGGCCGCAACGCTATCCCGAACCCGCATGATGGTCTGGCGGCTGGTGCCGAACTCACGGGCCACAGAAGCTACAGAATGGCCTTCTGAGAGTCTCTGGCGCACTATGCCCGCCTGCCCCTTGTCGAGGCTTTGAGGCCGCCCTATGGCCTTTCCTGACGCCTTGGCGAGGGCCAATCCGGCCTGAGTTCTCTCGATCAGTAAATCCCTTTCAAATTCGGCTACTGCGGCGATGACGCCCATGGTCATTTTTCCTGCGGGGCTCGTCAGATCAACTCCACCCAGCGCAAGGCAGTGAACCCGCACGCCGACATGTGCAAGCTTTTCAACTGTGGCGCGAACGTCCATGGCATTGCGCCCCAGACGATCTAGCTTAGTGACCACCAATACATCCCCTGGTTCCAGCTTGTCCATAAGGCGCTGAAAGCCTGGGCGCTGCTCTGCGGGTACCGAGCCGGAAATAGTCTCCTCAACGATCCGGCGCCCGTTGATCGCAAAGCCTGCGGCACTGATCTCAAGGACTTGGTTCTCTGTGGTTTGGTCTGTGGTGCTAACGCGGCAGTACGCAAAAACTCGGCTCATATGGCATCCTGTACGAAATAGGTGTACGAATCATGCGACATGTCCGAAAGCATGTCAACCTATATTTTGGACATGGCGTGAGTGCATGTCCGTAAACGGTCGGTTTTGAACACTCTAAGAGTCTGTGAGTGCACTGCTAGCCCACAGGACAAGCCCAGCGCATGGAATATGGCAACAATGCAAAGTAGCCAAGCAGTTGCGATGCAAGCCATAGCGCAGGCGATGCCGCGCACAGGTCAACGGGCAAGGCTGATAGGCGTAGGCAGAACGTTGGCACGCGGCCTGAAAGCATCACACGTTTGCGGCAGCCCCCCCCCTACGGGGGACTTGCTACTTTTCGTGTTGGAACTGGCACCCCCGGATATGCAGTCCAATTTTGAATTTGCGTGTCGGGCGTGAGGGCCTGCGCTTACTGCTTACGATGAATGGAGGGAGGAATCTGCTTCGTCGGAAATTCCAGCAGTTCAATTACCTGCCGAAGCTGCTCTGCCTTGCGCCTAATGGTTGCCGCATAGACCTGCCTACCCACGCCGTTACCAGCATGTCCCGTGATGGCATCTGCCTGTGCATCGGTGGCGCCCGCCAGCCGTAGCTCTGTGGCGACAAGGTGCCTGAAGGAGTGGAACGACTTAGCCGGAGATGTGAAGCCCTTTGCGCTCTTGAAGGTGCCGAACCACTTGCCGAACTGCCCACCCGCGCCGTTCTTTCCTTCCTTGGGCAAATGCGGGAACAGCGATCCCTTCGGGAGAGCTTTTACGTAGTCGCAGAAGCCCAGCCGGACCAGCTCAGGATGCATAGGCACTGCCCGCCAGGAGCCCGTGTTTTTAAGCTGTTGGCCGCGTTGCGCGTCAGCCCTGAATTCAAAGGCTTCCATGCCCGGCTTGGTCGCTATGTCATCCGTCCAGAGCTGTGCAATTTCGGTCAAGCGTGCCCCGGTGTAGCAGGCGATCAACGGTATCCAGTAGGCCGCTTCTTTGCCCGCTTTCTTGTCGGTGGGGATTGCATGCTTCGTCCATAGTGTGGTGTCTCAGAAGTAAATTGAATTATTTTGGTGTATAGCTGTCCAAGTA
>NZ_JAPUDY010000013.1 GCF_027492855.1 Acidovorax sp. | reverse complement strand
CCACCAGCACGGTGCTGCCTTTTTCGGGCTCGAAGAGTTCTTCAAACTCCACAAAGCGGCGGCCTTGCAGGGTTTTGAGCACCATGCTCATGTATTCGCGCACCGAGAGTTCCTCGCGCGTGATTCGGTGGTGCTGCACCAGCTTGGCGCGCTTCAAGATGTCGCGCCAGGCCTCTTGCAGCTCGACCACGTGCACGTCGGGGAAGCGCGGCTGCAGGCTTTGCTCGATATAAACCTGGGCCTTCAGAAAGTCGCGCCCGTACTGCGGCATCTGCCCCAGGCGGGCGGCGGCCATCTTCATCTGTTCGTATTCGAGCAGGCGGCGCACCAGCTCGGCACGCGGGTCTTCGGGTTCTTCGCCTTCGGCCTGCTTCTTGGGCGGCAGCAGCATGCGCGATTTGATCTCGATCAGCATCGCCGCCATCAGCAAATACTCGGCCGCCAGCTCCAGGTTGCGGCTGCGGATTTCGTCCACATACGCCAAATATTGCTTGGTCACCCCCACCATGGGAATGTCAAGAATGTTGAAATTCTGCTTGCGGATCAGGTACAGCAGCAAGTCCAGCGGGCCTTCAAAGGCTTCGAGGAAGACTTCGAGCGCGTCGGGCGGGATGTACAGGTCGGTGGGCAGCGCAAACAGCGGCTCGCCGTACAGGCGCGCCAGCGCCACCTGGTCCACCACGTCGGGCATGCCGGACGCAGGGAGGGCGCGCATGTCCGGCGAATCCGCCGTGCCGGCTGCGTTCGCGGTGGTCATGGATTGCTATTAAAAAATGAGCTGCTAGCGCTTATTGAATAAGCGCTAAGGGCCAATTTGATGCTTATTCTGCGTTCGTCTGGTAGACGTAAGGCTTTTGGGCAACCTGGCCTTCGCGGTACTCGCCCCAGATGTTGCGGTCTACCTGCTTGTCCCACAGCAGGGCGCGGCCGACCTGTTGCTGTGCATCCAGCTCGGGCCGGCTGGCCTTGAGCTGGTTGATGAACTGGGTGGCATCGGATTGGTAATCGGGGCGGCGGAAAATGGACATGGACTGTTAACCTCTCTGCTGTGGATTTTACCGGGACCGACTTATGCCCTTGATATATCGCGCCGCTGCCGTGGCGACCGCCGCTTTTTCCCTCCTGGCGCTTTCTGCCTGCGACCCGCAGCGCATCAGCGAACTCAAGGAGGGCGTTTCGACCGAAGCCGACGTGCGGGACCGCTTTGGCGTGCCCGAGAACACGTGGAACGAGCCCGACGGCGCCCGCACGCTGGAGTACAACCGCCAGCCAGCGGGCCAGGTCAATTACATGATCACCATCGGCGCCGATGGCCGCATGACGGCGCTGCGCCAGGTGCTCACGCCCGAGAACTTTGCGCGCGTGTCACCCGGCATGGGCATGGACGAGGTGCGCCGCCTGCTGGGCAAGCCCGCCAAAACCACGCCCTACGAGCTGAAGAAGGAAACCTGGGCCGACTGGCGCTATCTGAAGGAGCCGAACCAGTCCATGGTGTTCACCGCCATCTACGGCCCCGACCATATCGTGATGCGCACCCAGACCGGCCCGGACCTGGATGCGCCCGAGTACAAGGGCGGCAAATAACGCCGGACCCCATACACATCCATCCGTTCACGCTGAGCGCGTCGAAGCGCCGCGCGAGGCTTCGACCCTTCGACGCGCTCAGGACAGGCAGGCTCAGCCCGAACGGTTTTGATGGATTGAGGCGTATCCGCATCAGACGGGCTGATCGGCCTGCGCCGCCAGCCGCGCGCCAAAGCCCGATCGCTCGATGAGCGAGCGGGGCTGCTCGTGCAGGTTCTCCATGCTCAGGCGCCCGCCGCGCGCGGCCACGGCCTTGAGGATCTGTGCCAGCGCGTCCAGCCCCGTGGTGTCCAGCGCCATCATCTCGCTGGCATCCAGCACCACGTCCATGCCGGGCGGGCCTTCCTCTATGGCCTGGATGATGGGATCGATCTTGGCGGCAGCGCCGAAGAACAGCGCACCATGCAGGCGCCAGGTGGCCACGGGCCGCCCTGGGGCCAAGGTGTCTGCGGGCGCTGGCTCCGGCTGGCGCTCCACGCGGAACAGCCCGCTCATGCGCCGCACGAACAGCGCGCAGGCCATGAACAGCCCCACCTCCACCGCCACCGTGAGGTCAAACACCACGGTGAGGAAAAACGTGCCCAGCATCAGCAGCCGGTAGTGGTTGCTGAAGTGCTTGAGGCGCGTGAACTCGTGCCACTCGCCCATGTTCCAGGCCACATACAGCAGGATGCCCGCCAGCACCGCCAGCGGAATGTGCAGCGCCAGCGGCGCGGCCACCAGCACGATCACGGCCAGCGTGAGCGCGTGCACCATGCCCGCGATGGGCGAGGTGGCGCCCGAGCGGATGTTGGTCACCGTGCGCGCAATCGTGCCCGTGGCGGGCATGCCGCCGAAGAACGGCACCACGATGTTGGCCACGCCCTGGGCCATCAGCTCCTGGTTGGGGTCGTGTTTCTTGTAGTGTGGATCGGTGGCGAGTTGGTCGGCCACCCGTGCGCACAGCAGCGATTCGATGGCGCCCAAGAGCGCAATGGTGAGCGTGGGCGTGACGAGCAGGCGCACCGTCTCCCACGAAAAATCGGGCAGTGCAAACGCGGGCAGCGCCTGCGGAATGCCGCCAAAGCGCGAGCCGATGGTCTCCACCGGCAGCTTCAGCGCCCAGGCCAGCAGGCTCAGCGTGACCAGCGCCACCACGGGCGCTGGCACGCGCGCAAACGTGCGCACGGTGTGCTGCTCCAGAACCCGCATCACGGGGGACTCCTTCAGCGTGAGTTTGGGCCACAGAAACAGACCCGCCACGCAGGCCGCGCCCAGCCCGAAGGCATAGGGATTGAAGCTGCCAATGTGCTGCGCGAGTGTGCTGATCTGCGAGAAGAAGTTGCCCGGCATGCGGTCAATGGACAAGCCCAGCCAGTCCTTCACCTGCGACAGCGCGATCAGCACCGCGATGCCGTTGGTAAAGCCGATCACGATGCTCACCGGCACAAAACGCACCAGCGTGCCCAGGCGGAACAGGCCCAGCAGCACCAGCAGAACGCCCGCGCAGGCGGTCGATATCAGCAGGTTGGCCACGCCGTAGCGCTCGACGATGCCATAGACGATCACGATGAAGGCGCCCGCCGGTCCGCCGATCTGCACGTTGGTGCCGCCCAGCGCCGAGATCAGAAAGCCCGCGATGATGGCCGTCCACAGCCCCGCCTCGGGCTTGAGCCCGCTGGCAATCGCAAACGCCATGGCCAGCGGCAGCGCCACGATGCCCACCGTGATGCCCGCGCCCACATCGGCCAGCCAGCGGCTCTTGTCGTAGCCGCGCAGTGCGTCGAGCAGACGGGGACGGAAGGCGAAGCTCGGCGGCATGGTAGCGGGCACTTTCAGGACAGCGTGATGGGTTTCAGTGTAGGGAGCCTGGGCCCCGGAGCCAAGCAGCTTGCGTGCCGTCCCGCAGCCCATGGCCCCGTAGAATCTGGAGGTTGCTCTTTTTTCTATAGCTTGTTGCGCAATCCCTGCAAGCGCTGGCGCCTGGAAATGGGGATTGCTCCACAGGTATTGATATCTGAGGCCATCGATAGCACAATGACGCA
>NZ_JAPUDY010000012.1 GCF_027492855.1 Acidovorax sp. | reverse complement strand
AGTTTCCGGGCGCGCAGGTCGAATACAAGTTCAAGTGCCGCAACCCCGGCGTGCAACTGGCGCCCTTCGTCAACGAGATCCGTGACGAAATCCGCTCGCTGTGCGGGCTGCGGTTCCAGGATGCCGAGCTGAGCTATCTGCGCTCGATGCGCTTCATCAAGAGCGACTTCGTGGATTTCCTCGGGCTGTTCAAGCTCAACGAGAAGTACATCACCATCACGCCCCAGCCAAACGGCGAGATCGACATCTCCATCCAGGGGCCCTGGCTGCACACCATCCTGTTCGAGATACCGGTGCTGGCCATCATCAACGAGGTCTATTTCCGCAACACGCAGAAGGTGCCGGATTTCCCCGAGGGCCGCAGGCGCCTGGACGCCAAGATCGCGCTGCTGCAGGGCGAGGGCCTGGCCGATCTCAAGATCGCCGACTACGGCACGCGGCGGCGCTTTTCGCGTGCGTGGCACGAAGAGGTGCTGCGCGTGTTGGTGGCCCGCCTGGGCACGGGCGACCGCCGCCCTGGCGCCCCCGTTGGCCCCGGCCAGTTTGCGGGCACCAGCAACGTGCTCTATGCGATGAAGCTGGGTGTCACGCCCCTCGGGACCATGGCGCATGAATACCTGCAGGCCTGCCAGGCACTGGGCACCCGGTTGCGCGACAGCCAGGTGTTTGGCTTTGAAGTGTGGGCCAAGGAATACCGGGGTGACCTGGGCATTGCGTTGTCGGACGTGTACGGCATGAGCGCCTTCCTGCGCGACTTCGACCTGTATTTTTGCAAGCTGTTCGATGGCGCGCGCCACGACAGCGGCGACCCGTTTGCCTGGGGCGAGCGCCTCTTGGAGCACTACCGCAAGAGCCGCGTCGATCCGCTGACCAAGACGCTGATCTTCAGCGACGCGCTTACCGTGCCGCGTACCATCGAGCTGTACCAGCAGTTCCGGGGCCGGTGCCAGTTGGCGTTTGGCATTGGCACCAACCTGACCAACGATCTGGGCAGCCCGCCCGCGCACGAGCCATTGCAGGTTGTCATCAAGATGACGCGCTGCAACGGCCAGCCCGTGGCCAAGCTGTCCGACACGCCCGGCAAGGGCATGTGCGATGACGAGAAATACCTGGCCTATCTGCGCCAGGTGTTCGAGATCCCCACGCCGGTGTGACCGCGCCGCGCCCAGGCGCAGCCTGTGGCGCACTGTTTTTTGATAAAGAGATGGAGACAACAAAGATGAAATTTTCGCGCGGACTGGCGTTTGCCGGTCTTCTGGCTGCACTGCCGGGCATGGCCTTTGCGGCAGATGTGGATGGCAGCACCTTGTCCGTTCTCTGGGGCGTTCCGTTTGCCGGCATCCTGCTGTCGATTGCCCTCATGCCGCTTTTGGCGCCGATCTTCTGGCACCACCATTTCGGCAAGGTCGCGGCCGCCTGGGGCCTGGCGTTTTTGCTGCCATTTGCCATCACGTTCGGCCCCGGTGTTGCCGGGGCCAGCCTGGCGCATGCGCTGTTGGCCGAATACATCCCGTTTGTGATCCTGCTGACCGCGCTGTTCACGGTGGCGGGGGGCATCTTCATCCGGGGCAACCTGCACGGCAGCCCTGGGCTCAACACTGCCATCCTGGCCATTGGTGCGGTGCTGGCCAGCTTCATGGGCACCACGGGCGCGTCCATGCTGCTCATTCGGCCGCTGATCCGCGCCAACGACAACCGCAAACATGTGGCGCACGTGGTGGTGTTCTTCATTTTCATCGTGTCCAACGCGGGCGGCTCGCTCACGCCGCTGGGCGACCCGCCGCTGTTCCTGGGCTTCCTCAAGGGCGTGGACTTTTTCTGGACGGTGAGCCACATCTTCCAGGAAACCCTCTTTTTGGTGGGCGCGCTGCTGGTCATCTTCTTTGCGATCGACTGGTGGTGTTATCACAGCCGCGAGGAGATCAACAAACCCGACCCCACGCCCGACAGCCGGGCCTTTGGTTTTGACGGCAAGATCAACTTCGCGCTGCTGGGCGTGGTGGTGGCACTGGTGCTGCTCAGCGGCTTCTGGAAGTCGCCCGTGGTGTTCGACATCGCGGGCACCGAGGTGGGCCTGCCCGGCATCGTGCGCGACGTGGGGCTCATCATCGTGACCTTGTTGTCCCTGTCGCTCACGCCCAAGAAGGTGCATGAGGACAACCAGTTCGGCTGGGGCCCCATGCAAGAGGTGGCCAAGCTTTTTGCGGGCATCTTCCTCACCATCATTCCCGTCATCGCCATGCTCAAGGCCGGTGTCAACGGCCCGTTCGGTGCTGTCGTGTCGGCCGTGACGCGGGCGGACGGTTCGCCCGATCCGGCCATGTACTTCTGGGCCACGGGCGTTCTCAGTTCCTTTTTGGACAATGCGCCGACCTACCTGGTGTTCTTCAACACGGCGGGCGGCGACCCGGCCGTGCTGATGACCACGCTGGCTCCCACGCTGGCGGCTGTCTCGGCGGGGGCGGTGTTCATGGGCGCCAACACCTACATTGGCAACGCGCCCAACCTCATGGTCAAGGCCATCGCGGAAGACCGGGGCGTGAAGATGCCCAGCTTCTTTGGCTACATGCTGTGGTCGGTCGGCATCCTGGTGCCGCTGTTCATTGTCATGACCTTCATCTGGTTCCGTTGACAGGAGATTGATTGGTATGAGCAACAAACCCCGCATCCTGGTCGCCCGCGCGATCTTCCCTGACATCGTGGACCGCCTGCGCCAGCACTTCGAGGTGCAGGACAACCCCGACGATGCGATCTGGACCCCCGCCGAACTGGCCGAGCGCCTGGCCGACAAGGACGGCGTGCTCACCACCGGCAGCCAGCGCATCGACGCCGCGCTGCTGGCCGCTTCCCCGCGCCTGAAGATTTGCGCCAACATGGCCGTGGGCTACAACAACTTCGACGTGGACGCCATGACCGCCGCAGGCGTGCAGGGCACCAACACCCCCGACGTGCTGACCGAGACCACGGCCGACTTCGGCTTTGCGCTCTTGATGGCCACGGCCCGCCGCGTCACCGAGAGCGAGCACTACCTGCGTGCCGGTAAGTGGACGAAGTGGAGCTACGACATGTTCGCGGGCTCCGACATCCACGGCAGCACGCTGGGCATCATCGGTATGGGCCGCATCGGCCAGGGCATTGCCAAGCGCGGTGCGCATGGTTTTGGCATGAAGGTGGTCTATCACAACCGCTCGCGCCTGCCCGCCGATCTGGAGGCCGAATGCAAGGCCAGTTATGTGAGCAAGGACGAACTGCTGCGCACGGCAGACCATGTGGTGCTGGTGGTGCCCTACAGCGCCGAATCGCACCACACCATTGGCGCGGCCGAGCTGGCGCTGATGAAGCCCACGGCCACCCTGGTGAACATCGCGCGCGGCGGCATCGTGGACGATGCAGCGTTGGCCGTGGCGCTGCGCGAGCGGCGCATCGCGGCGGCGGGCCTGGATGTGTTCGAGGGCGAACCCAGCGTGCACCCGGGCCTGCTCGAGGTGCCCAACGTGGTGCTCACGCCCCACATCGCCAGCGCCACCGTGCCCACACGCCGTGCCATGGCCAACCTGGCGGCCGACAACCTCGTCGCCTTCTTTGGCGGGCGCGGGCCGCTCACGCCGGTGAACCAGCCTGCGGCGGGCCTGCGCGGCTGAGTTTTAAGCAAAATAGCCTGACTATGTACCTTCTTCAGATACCGATCCAACCGTTCGGGCTGAGCTTGTCGAAGCCAGGGCTTGCCGTGTGCGTGCAAGGCTTCGACAGGCCTGTCCTGAGCCCGTCGAAGGGCTCAGCGCGAACGGATGGGGAGACGCGTCTGAGGCATGTACATACTCAGGCAAAATAGGCCTCTAGCGCTTGAGGGATAAGCGCTAGTAGCTATAAAAATAATAGTAAATACCTTGACTATCGACACGCTTGTCTTGCTGGCAGTACTGGCTTTGGTGGTAGTGCTTTTGGCCGTGCTGCTGCTGCGCCGCCCACGGGTGGAACTGCCTGCCGAATGGCTGGCGCGCCTGCAGGCACTGGAATCCACAGCCCAGGCCACCCAACTGGCCGTGGCCCGCAACGACGGCGCCATGGAGGCGCTGGCGCAGCAGATCACGGGCTTCACCCAGGCCACGCAGCACCAGCTCGAGACCCTGCGCGGCGCGGTGGACGAGCGGCTGGCGCAGGCGGTGGGCGAATCCCGCACCGGCCGCACCGAGCTGCTGGCGGCCTTTGGCGCGTTTGAAGTCAAGCTCGAGCAACGCTTGGCCCAGGGCCAGGCCGAGGCTGCCCTGGCGCGCAAGGAGCTGTCGGACGCCCTGGCGGCCTTTCGCACCGAACTCACGCAGACCGCGCAGTCGCTCGCGTCAGACAGCCAACGCTCGCGCGAGGCGCTGGCCGAGAGCACCCAGCTTTTCGAGCAGCGCATTCAGGAGCGCTTCGAGGCCCTGTCGGCCGCCACGCGCGGCACGCTCGACTCGCTCAAGACCGACATCCAGACGCAAATGGGCACGGTGTCCACCGCGCTCAAGGACCAGCTCGAAGCCAATGGCAACCAGATCCGAAACCAGTTCTCGGTGCTGCAGGACGCCGTCTCGCAGCAGCTCACGGGCATGGTGCAGGGCAGCCAGCACAACGCCGAGCAACTGCGCAATGCGCTCAACGAGCGCCTGGCCGCCATCCAGGCCGACAACGCCACCAAGCTCGAGGAAATGCGCCGCACCGTGGACGAAAAACTCCACGCCACGCTGGAGCAGCGCCTGGGCGAATCCTTCAAGCTGGTGAGCGACCGGCTCGAACAAGTGCACAAGGGCCTGGGCGAGATGCAGACCCTGGCGGGCAGCGTGGGCGACCTGAAACGCGTGATGACCAATGTGAGGTCGCGCGGCACCTGGGGCGAAATGCAGCTCGGGGCCATCATCGACAACGTGCTCACGCCCGACCAGTTCGCGCGCAACGTCAAGACAGTGCCGGGCAGCGACGAGCTGGTGGAGTTTGCCATCCGCCTGCCGGGCAAGAGCGACGAGCACCCGGTGTGGCTGCCCGTCGACTCCAAGTACCCGGTGGAGCAGTACCAGCGCCTCATGGACGCGCAGGATGCGGCCGACAAGGCGGCCATGCTGTCGGCAGGCAACGCGTTTGAAACGTCGATCAAGCTCGAAGCAAGAAAGATTTTCGCCAAGTACGTCTCGCCCCCGCACACCACCGACTTCGCCGTGCTGTATTTGCCCACCGAAGGCCTGTTTGCCGAGGTGATGCGCCGCCCTGGCCTGGTTGAAGCCGTGCAGAACGACTGCCGCGTGATGATCACCGGCCCGGCCAACCTGGCGGCCATGCTCAACAGTCTGCAGATGGGCTTCAAGACACTGGCCATTGAAAAACGCTCGTCCGAGGTGTGGAGCCTTCTCGGCATGGTCAAGACCGAGTTCGCCAAGTTTGGCGACGTGGTTGAAGCCACCAAAAAATCCATCGACGCCGCAGCCAAGAAGTTTGACGAGGTGGGCGTGCGCACCCGCGCCATCCAGCGCAAGTTGCGCGACGTGCAGGACTTGCCCGCGCCCGATACGGCCCTGCCCATCGCCCGCACGGCCTCGCTGCCAGGGCTGGACGCCGAGGACGATCTTCCATGAACGGCGCATTGGCCCGGTTGATCGCCGGACAGATCTGCGTGCATGCCAGCATGGCCGGCATGCGCCTGGCTGCGCCCCTGATGGCGCTGCGCGAGGGCTACAGCGCGGCGGCCGTGGGTTTTCTGGTGGCGCTGTTTGCCGTGACCCAGGTGTTTTTGGCCCTGCCTGCGGGCCGGTATGCCGACCGCCATGGCCTCAAGCGCCCGGTGGCGTATTCGGTGGCTGTGGCCTGCGTGGGCGCGGGGCTGGCGGTGGTGTTCCCCACCTTTCCGGTGTTGTGTATCTCCGCCCTGATGACCGGCGCCGCCGCAGGGGCCGCCACCATCGCGGTGCAGCGCCACGCGGGCCGCGCCGTGCATGACGCCACCGAACTCAAACAGGTGTTCAGTTGGCTGTCCATCGGCCCGGCGGTGTCCAACTTCATCGGCCCCTTTGCAGCAGGGCTAGCCATTGACAATGCGGGCAGCGTGCCTGACAGCATCGAAGGCTACCGTGCAGCGTTTGCACTGTTGGCGCTGCTGCCTTTGCTGAGCTGGTTTTGTGTGCGCGGCATGCAAGAGCTGCCGACCATTCCCGCTCCTGCGGGTAGTGCCACCGGCGGCCGGCCCCAGCGGGCTTGGGATTTGCTGGGCGATGCGCCGTTTCGCCGCCTGCTGATCGTCAACTGGCTCATCTCATCGTGCTGGGACGTGCACGCCTTTGCCGTGCCGCTGCTGGGGCACGAGCGTGGGCTGTCGGCGTCGGTCATCGGCACCATTTTTGGCTCGTTTGCTGTCGCCGCCACCGTGATCCGCGTGTTGATGCCCTTTGTGGCCAGCCGCCTGCGTGAGCAGGCCGTGATGGCGGGCGCCATGCTGATCACGGCGGTGATTTTTGCGGTGTACCCGCTGCTGCACAGCGCCTGGACCATGGGGCTGTGCTCGGTGCTGCTGGGCCTGGCGCTGGGCACGGGGCAGCCTATGGTGATGAGCCTGCTGCACCAGATCACGCCGTCCCACCGCCAGGGCGAGGCGCTGGGCCTGCGGTTGATGGCCATCAACGCATCCAGCGTGGCGATGCCCCTCATGTTCGGATCGGCCGGGGCGGTGATCGGGGTGGCCGGGCTGTTCTGGGTGGTGGGCGTGGCCGGCTTGGTTGGCTCCCGGCTGGCCTGGGGCATTGCAGGAAGGGTCTCCCTGGGGGCACAAAAGGGGTAAACAGGTGTAAATTGCCTCCCACCCGCCAGTTGGCGGGTTCGGTCAGGGGGCTGTCATCATGTACCTTCGATTCTGGTCACGGCGCGTGTTGCCATGGTGCCTGGCTTCGGCATTGGGCTTGGGCCTGCTGCCATCGGTGGCGCTGGCCGACGATGTGGTGGCGCAGGCGCTCAACCTGGTGCGCCAGGGGCAGGCTGTAGAGGCCTTTCAACTGCTCGACCCGCACGAATCCGCGCGCGCGGGCGACCCCGCCTTTGATGCCGCCATGGGCGACGCTGCCCATGCCGCAGGCCATTACACGCGGGCCATCTTGGCGCGCGAGCGGCTGCTGGCTGCTGAGCCCGGCAACCTGGCGGCCCAGGTGGCGCTAGGGCAATCCCTGCAGGCAGTGGGCGACCGCCGTGGGGTGCTGGCCCTGCCGCCCGAGGCGCAGGCGCTGCTGATCCCTGTGGACGCGGGGCACACGCTCGACCAGTTTCTGTATTCCTACGACCGCGCGGCGTATGGCGGCCATTCTTCGCTCAAAGGCTATGTAGAGCTGGGCTTGGGGCATGACTCCAATGCCAACGCGGCGCCCGTGGTGGGCGAGTTGCAGTCCCCGGTGCCGGGCACGCCGCCGTGGGCCCTGCTGCCCGAGGCACGGGCCACGTCGGGCAGCTTTGCGCTGGCGCAGGCGGGCTTGCGAGGGCGGGCGGTGCTCAACTCGCGCTGGTCGGTGGTCGGCACCGCGCTCGCGGCCACGCGCCACTATGCGGGCCAGGCGGATCGGTTCGACCACACCACCCTCGACGCCGCTTTAGGCATGTCCTGGCGGGCCGAGCGCCATGAGGTGATCGTATCGGGGCAGGGTTCGTACTACGCGCTCGACGGCTCGCGGCTGCGCACCATGGGCGGCGTGCTGGGTGAATGGATCTACCGCATCGACGGGTTCCGGCAGTGGGGCAGCTTCTTGCAGGTGCTGGAGGTGCGCTACCCTGGGCAGGGGCTGCGCAACGTGCGGCGCAGTGTGCTGGGCACCTCGTATTCGCATCTGTTCCGGGGCGGTTCTTCGGTATACGCCGGGCTGTATGGCGGGCGCGAGCAGCCCAAAGCCAGCGGCGCCGATCCTCTGGGGCACCGCCTGTTTGGCCTTCGCGCGGGCGGGCAGTGGCCCGTGGCGCCCCAGTGGGCGGCGTTTATCAGCGCTGACTGGGAACACCGGCGCTATGGTGGGCAAGACCCGTTTTTTGCCGTGACGCGCACCGACCGCCAGGCCCAGGTGGCGCTGGGCCTGAGCTGGACGCCCGCGCCGGGCTGGCGCGTGACGCCACAGTGGCAGTACACGCGCAACGATTCCACGCTGCCGGTCACCGACTACGAACGGCGGGTGTTTTCCATCCTTGTGCGCAGGGAGTTCTGAATGTGGCGGCTATATCCCTGGGTTTTCGCTGCGAGACTTTGGACAGGCTCATATGACATCCGACCATAAAAAAGCCCGACTGGCGCTGCTGATGAGTATGGTGGCGGCCTGGCCGCTCACAGGGCTGGCCGCCGCTGGGTTGGTGCAGCTCACGGCGGGCGATGTGCAATTGCGCCGGGGCGACAACCTGTCGCGCCTGGCCAAGGGCGCCGAGCTTGATGGCGGGGACGTGGTGCTCACGGGCAACGAGGGGCGGGCGCAGATCCGCTTTTCGGACGGTGGCCTGGTGGCCCTGTACCCGGGCTCGCAGTTCACCGTGACCCGCTATTCAGATGGTGCGGGCACGGGCGAAGACCATTTTGTGGTCAACCTGCTGCGCGGCGGCATGCGCGCCATCACGGGGCTTATTGGCAAGCGCAACCCGGCCAGTTACCAGGTCATCACGCCTACGGCGGTGGTGGGCATTCGGGGCTCGGCCTTCATGCTGGCCATTGATGCCAACGGCCAGGTGCTGGTGTCGGGTGAGCAAGATGAAATCGAGGTCTGCACACAGGCAGGCTGTGTGGGTGTGACGGCGGGCGAGGCGGTGCTGGTGCTGTCGAACAGCGAACTGCCGGTGTACACCCATACCCGTGCCCTGCTGCCGGTGCCCGAGCTGCCGAGGCCGTTCATCATGGGAGAGCAACTGGATGTGCAGGGGCGCCGCGCCTTTGTGTACATGGTCCCGGAGCCTGCCCCCGCGCCCACTCCCATCCCTGTGCCAGCGCCCCCGCCAGACACCACGGCGCCTGCGCCGCAGGTTCCGTCGCCGTCGGTGCCTGGGACACCGCCACCGCCTGCCACAGGCACGCCGCAGCCTTCCACGCCCACCCCGGCACCCACGCCGCCCACTGGGCAGCAACCGCCCACCACCACGCGGCCGCCAACCGCCCCCCCTCCAACGACGCCGATACCGCCGCCGGTCGTGCGGCCACCGTTTGTGTTCGTTCCGGTTGTGCCGATCTTCCGCTTGCCGCCGCCCCCGCCGCCGAGGGTCAATTAGTGGCGGCGACGGGGCGGGGCCATACAGGCCCCGGCCCCGTGGTGCATCAAAGCTTGTAGAACGCCCGGATCATGTCCCAGGCTTCCTGCGGGTCGTCGGTGTAGCGGAACAGCTCCAGATCCTGCGCCGAGATGGTGCCTTCTTCGACCAACACATCGAAGTTGAGCAACCGTTTCCAGTAGTCGGTGCCAAACAGCACGATGGGCACGGGCTTGGCCTTGCCGGTCTGCACCAGCGTGAGCACCTCGAACAGCTCGTCGAGCGTGCCAAAGCCGCCGGGGAAGGCCACCAGTGCCTTGGCGCGCATCATGAAATGCATCTTGCGCAGCGCGAAGTAGTGGAACTTGAAGGACAGCGATGGCGAGATGAAGCGATTGCCGCTTTGTTCGTGGGGCAGGGCGATGTTCAGGCCCACGTTCAGCGCGCCCGCATCATGGGCGCCCCGGTTGGCGGCCTCCATGATGCCGGGGCCGCCGCCGGTGCAGATGTAGATGCGGTCGGCAGGGCTTTGGCGCTCGCTGTAGTCGGCCACCAGCTTGGCGAACTGGCGGGCCAGGTCGTAGTAGCGGGCATTGCGCACCGCCAGGCGGGCGCGCCGCACACGCTCGGCATCGCCACTGGCTTCGGCTTCGGTCAGCTGCGTGGCGGCTTCGTCGGGCGCCACGAAGCGGGCGCTGCCGTACACCACCACGGTGCTTTCGATGCCTTGCTCGGCTTGGCCCAGGTCGGGCTTGAGCATTTCGAGCTGAAAGCGGATGCCCCGTGTTTCGCGGCGGAACATGAATTCCGGGTCGGCAAAGGCCATGCGGTTGGCGTCGGCCTGCGGGGGGTTGCCGTTGTGGGCATGGTTGTGCAGTTCAGCCCAGGCATCGGCCAGGCGGCGTTCGTTGAGTTGGGTGTTGGATTCCATGGTGGGGATGGTAAGTGGGGCCGTGGATAGAGGAAAGCCGTGCCGCAGTGTGGCGTGGTTTTATGGCGATTTTGGCCGCTTGCGCTTTTGTATCAAGCGCGAGCTGCTATGAAATATGAAGCGGTATGCATCCCAAGCACCGTGAGGCCCAGAGACCCGAGCAGGTGCAGCGCCGTGGTGCCCAGCGCCGTGGCGTAGCGCTGCGCCATCAGCATCTCGACCACTTCGGCCGAGAAGCTCGAAAACGTGGTGAGCGCGCCCAGAAAACCCGTGATGAGCGCCAGCCGCCACACCGGATCGATCTGGGGCATGGAGTGAAAGACCATGACAGCCACGCCGATGAGGTAGCCCCCCACCAGATTGGCGGCCAGGGTGCCCCAGGGAATCCAGCCGCCGGGGCTGAGCCACAGGCCCAGGCGCCAGCGGGCCAGGGCCCCTACGCAGGCTCCGATGCAGATGGCGAGAACGTTGAGCATCGGGCCATTGTCGCTGGATTTGATGCCCCCTCGGCGCCGCCCCTGGCCTGGGGCGCGCCGGTGTCAGTGTCAGCGTGCGGACATCTGCTGCGGCAGCCAGGTCACGATGCCGGGGAACACGTAGATGAGGGCCACGGCGGCGCACATGAGGAAAAACATGGGCATGGCCACCTTGGCCACCCAGGGCAACTGGCGGCCCGTCATGCCCTGCAGCACGAACAGGTTGAAGCCCACGGGCGGCGTGATCTGCGCCATCTCCACCACCAGCACCACGAAGATGCCGAACCAGATGGGGTCGATGCCTGCGGCCTGCACCGTGGGCATGAGCACGCCCATGGTCAGCACCACCATCGAGATACCGTCCAGAAAACACCCGAGCACGATGAAGAAAATCGCCAGCGCAACAATGAGCTGCGCCTGGTTCAGGCCCAGGGATGCGATCCATTCCGCCAGGTGGCGCGGCAGGCCGATGTAGCCCATGGCCAGCGTGAGGAAGGCCGCCCCCGCCAGGATGAGTGCGATCATGCAGTACAGGCGCGTGGCGCCCATCAGCGAGTCCTTGAAGGTGCTCCAGTTCATCGACCCTTGCAGGGTTGAGAGCACCAGCGAGCCCACCACGCCCACGGCCGCTGCCTCGGTGGCGGTGGCAAAGCCGGTGTAGATGCTGCCCAGCACCGCAGCGATCAGCAGCACCACGGGGATCAGGCTGCGCGACTCGGACAACTTTTGCATGAAGGTCATGCGCACGTCGGCGGCGGGCACCTGGTCGGGGTTGCGCAGCGCCCACAGCATGATGTAGCCCGAGAACAGCGCGGCCAGCAAAATGCCCGGCAGCACGCCCGCGATGAACAGTTGCGAGATCGAGACCTCGGCCGACACGCCATAGACGATCATGATGATCGAGGGCGGAATCAACAGGCCTAGCGTGCTGGCCCCGGCCAGCGTGCCGACGACCATGTGCTCGGGGTAGCCACGGCGCGTCAGCTCGGGCAGGGTCATCTTGCCGATGGTGGCGCAGGTGGCGGCGCTGGAGCCCGACACGGCGGCAAAGATGGTGCAACCCACCACGTTGGTGTGCAGCAGGCGGCCCGGCAGCGCCTGCACCCAGGGCGCGAGGCCTTTGAACATGTCTTGCGACAGGCGGGTGCGGAACAGGATTTCGCCCATCCAGATGAACAGGGGCAGTGCGGTCAGCGTCCAGCTGGAGGCGCTGCCCCAGATGGTGACTGCCATCGCGTCGCCAGCGGGGCGTGACGAAAACAGCTGCATGCCTATCCAGGCAACGCCGGAGAGGGTGAGCCCGATCCATACACCGCTGCCCAGAATCAGGAACAGCGACAGTACGAGCAGGCCGGTAATGGCGAGATCACTCATGGTAGGTGGGGCCTGGTTGGTTCATTCATTGCGCAGGGCTTCGCCAGCCTGGGCTTCGGTGCGCTTGCCCATCAGCTCCAGCACCAGCTCGTCGATGAAGGCGATGGCCAGGATCACCGTGCCCAGGGCCATGGCGATCTGCGGAATCCACAGCGGCGTGGCGTCGCTGGCGGTGGAGATGTCGTGGAACTCGTGGGATTGCCAGGCCAGCTTGCAGCTGTACGCCGCAAACAGCAAGGCCAGCAGCGTGGCGATGGCCAGTGCCCAAACCTCGAACGCCTTCTTGGCGCCGCCCTTCAAAAAGTTGAGCAGCAGCGTGACGCGGATATGTTCCCCGCGCTTGAGCGTGTGGGCCAGTGCCAGGAAGCCCGCCGCGGCCATCAGATAGCCCGCGTAGGCATCGGTGCCCGGCACATGGAAGTGGAACTGGCGGCTGAGGATGGACAGCAGCACCATGCCCAGCAGCCCGACCATAAAAAGCGCCGCCAAGGCGGCGGCGCTGTCGTACAGAAAATCAAGCAGACGACGCATGAGGGTTCAGGCGTGCTTGCTTACTTGCGGTAGGCGTCGATCAGCGCCTTGCCTTCGGGGCCGGCCTTGTCCAGCCATTCCTTGAGCATGGTGTCGCCCACCTTGGCCATGTCGGCCTTCAGGGCGGCGGGCGGCGCCTCCACCGTCATGCCGTTGGCCTTGAGCTTGGCCACGGTGTCGGTGTTGACCTTCTGGCTGTTGGCCCAGCCGCGTGTCTCGGCATCGGCACCGGCCTTGAGCAGGGCTTCTTGCTGGGGCTTGTCCAGCGCATCAAACGCCTTCTTGTTTACCAGCACCGCGTTTTTGGGCAGCCAAGCCTGGGTGTCGTAGTAGAACTTGAGGTGCTCGTACAGCTTGCTGTCCACGCCCGTGGCGCCCGAGGTCATGGTCGACTCGACCACGCCCGTAGCCAGTGCCTGCGAGAACTCTGCGGCCTGCACGGTGACGGGCTGTGCGCCCACCAGCTCGGCGATGCGTGCGGTGGCAGGGCTGTAGGCGCGCCACTTGATGCCCTTGAGGTCAGCGGCGCTGGCCAGCGGCTTCTTGGTGTAGATGCCTTGTGGTGGCCATGGCACGGCGTACAGCAGCACCATGCCTTGCTCGGCCAGCTTCTTCTCAAGGAAAGGCTTTTGCGCGGCATAGAGCTTCTTGGAGGCGTCGTAGCTGTCGGCCAGGAAGGGCAGGCCGTCCACGCCAAACAACTGCCACTCGTTCTGGAAGTTGGCCAGCAGGATCTCGCCCATCTGTGCCTGGCCGCCCTGCACGGCGCGCTTGATTTCGGGGGCCTTGAACAGGGCCGCGTTGGCGTGCACCGTGATTTTGAGCTTGCCGCCCGTGGCCTTGTCCACATCGCCCGCCAACTGCACCATGTTCTCGGTGTGGAAGTTGGTGGCCGGGTAGGCGGCGGCCAGATCCCACTTGGTTTGCGCAAAAGCCGAGGTGACGGACAGGCCCGCAGCCAGGGCCAGGCCAAGTGCGGTGACGGGGAAGATTCGACGCTTCATGAAATAGCTCCGCAGGGTTGAATATGAAAAATCACTGTATCGGAAGCCGATCCGATTGGGATAGGTGTTTCTCCTAAATGTCGACAAATTGCCGACAAATTACTATCGTCATACCTACAATGGCCGCATGCACAAGCCGTGCCAGCGGTTCGTTCGATTCACATGGTTCATACGCTACTTGCGTGCAAAGGCCCTCATTCATGAAGTCTGCAGCCAAGGCGCCCGGTGAGTCCGGGCCCATCGTGTCGTCTGCGCACCTGGTGTCCGCGCAGAGCGCGGAGATGAGCGAGTTCGAGTTCGGCCTCATCGTGGCGGGCAACGCATTTCACCGCTGGGTGGCGCATTGCATGTCGGCGGCGGGCCTCAAAGACCTCACGCCGCTCGACGTGCTGGTGCTGCACCACGTGACGCACCGGGCACGCAACAAGCGGCTGGCGGACATCTGCTTCATCATGAACGTGGAAGACACCCACCTGGTGAACTACTCGCTCAAGAAGCTGCAGAACCTGGGCGTGGTGGCCTCGCAAAAGAACGGCAAAGAGGTGACCTACGCAGCCACCGACACCGGCCGCGCCTATGTGCAGCGCTACCGCGAAATCCGCGAGAGTTGCCTCATCGATGCGCTGAACGCCGACGACGCGCTCAACCGCGACATCGGCGAGCTGGCCCGCCTGCTGCGTGTGTTGTCGGGCATGTACGACCAGGCGGCGCGCTCTGCGGCGTCGCTGTAGTTGCCCCGCGGCCTCCTTCCTGCTTCCCCAATATTTGAATAAAAATGGCCTCTAGCGCTTATTCAACAAGCGCAAGCAGCTATCAAATTAATAGTATTCATATGTCCAACCAACCCTCTCCCATGTCCCGCTGGCAGTTCTGGATCGACCGTGGCGGCACCTTTACCGACGTGGTGGGCAAGCGTCCTGACGGCAGTCTGGTCACCCACAAGCTGTTGTCCGAGAACCCTGAGCAGTACAAGGACGCCGCCGTGGCCGGCATTCGCCACCTGCTGGGCCTTGCGCCTGGTGAGCCGGTGACACCAGCGCTGGTGGAATGCGTGAAGATGGGCACCACGGTGGCCACCAACGCGCTCTTGGAGCGCAAGGGCGAGCCCACGCTGCTCATCACCACCAAGGGCTTCAAGGACGCGCTGCGCATTGCCTACCAAAACCGTCCGCGCCTGTTCGACCGCCACATCGTGTTGCCCGAGCTGCTGTACGAGCGTGTGATCGAAGCGCAGGAGCGCGTGGGTGCGCAGGGCGACGTGATCGAGCCGCTGGACGAAGAACACCTCAAAGAGCGCCTGTGGGCCGCCTACGACGCGGGCCTGCGCAGCGCCGCTATCGTGTTCATGCACGGCTACCGCTACACCGCACACGAAGAAGCCGCCGTCCGCATTGCGCGCGAGCTGGGCTTTACCCAGGTGAGTGCATCGCACGCCACCAGCCCCATGATGAAGCTGGTGAGCCGGGGCGACACCACGGTGGTCGATGCCTACCTCTCGCCCATCCTGCGCCGCTATGTGGACCAGGTGGCGGGCGAGATGCCGGGCGTTCAACTGTTTTTCATGCAGTCGTCGGGCGGCTTGACCGATGCCCAGGTGTTCCAGGGCAAGGACGCGATCCTGTCGGGCCCCGCAGGCGGCATCGTCGGCATGGCGCGCACGGCGGGTTTGGCGGGCCATGACAAGGTCATCGGCTTTGACATGGGCGGCACCAGCACCGATGTGAGCCACTACGCGGGCGAGTTCGAGCGCGAGTTCGAGACCCAGGTGGCGGGCGTGCGCATGCGCGCGCCCATGATGAGCATCCACACCGTGGCGGCCGGTGGCGGCTCCATCCTCGGCTTTGACGGCGCACGTTTTCGCGTCGGCCCCGAGAGTGCGGGCGCCAACCCCGGCCCCGCCAGCTACCGCCGGGGCGGCCCGCTGGCCGTGACCGATGCGAACGTGATGGTGGGCAAGATCCAGCCCGCACATTTCCCCAGGGTGTTTGGCCATGCGGCCAACGAGGCGCTTGATGGCGATGCCGTGGCGCAAAAGTTTGGCGACCTCGCCACGCAGACGGGCCGCAATGCCGAAGACGTGGCGCATGGCTTCATCCAGATCGCCGTGCAGCAGATGGCCAACGCCATCAAGAAAATCAGCGTGGCACGCGGCTACGACGTGACGCGCTACACGCTGCAGTGTTTTGGCGGCGCGGGTGGCCAGCATGCCTGTTTGGTGGCCGACGCTTTGGGCATGACGCGCGTGTTTGTGCACCCGCTGGCCGGTGTGCTCAGCGCCTACGGCATGGGCCTGGCCGACCAGAACGTGATCCGCGAGCAGGCGGTGGAAACCAAGCTCGCGCCCGACGCGCTCGCGGGCATCGAAGCCACGCTGGATCAACTGGCGGGCACCGCGCGCACCGAGCTCACGCGCCAGCAATCGGGCAGCGGCACCGCCGTGGTGCACCGCCGCGTGCATGTGCGCTACGAGGGCAGTGACTCTGCGCTCATCGTGCCGTTTGGTTCGATGGCCGAGATCACCGCTGCTTTCGAGAACGCTTACCGCCAGCGTTTTGCCTTTTTGATGCAGGGCAAGGGCCTGGTGGTGGAAGCCGTGTCGGTCGAGGCCGTGGTGCCTGGCGACGCGCCCGTGGAGCCACGCCACGCGCTGCAGCCCGCGCGCGAAGTGCCGCGCCGCAGCACCGTGCGCATGTACACCGGTGGTGTGGACGGTGTGGCTGCCTGGCATGACGCTGCGCTGGTGGTGCGCGAAGATTTGCGCCCCGGCGACGTGATCCCCGGCCCGGCCATCATCGCCGAGAAAAACGCCACCACCATTGTGGAGCCCGGCTGGGAGGCGCAGTTGACCGAGCTGGACCACCTGCTGCTCAACCGCCGCGTGGCCCGCGCCGTGCAGCATGCCGTGGGCACCACGGTGGACCCGGTGCTGCTTGAAGTGTTCAACAACCTGTTCATGAACATCGCCGAGCAGATGGGGCTGCAACTGCAGAACACGGCGTATTCGGTCAATATCAAGGAGCGCCTCGATTTCAGCTGTGCGCTGTTCGACACCGCTGGCAACCTCATCGCCAACGCGCCGCACATGCCCGTGCACTTGGGCAGCATGGGCGAAAGCATCAAGACCGTGATCCGCGAGAACGCGGGCAAGATGCAGCCCGGCGACGTGTATGTGCTCAACGACCCGTACCACGGCGGCACACATTTGCCGGACATCACTGTCATCACGCCGGTCTATATCGCTGATGAGGCGCAGCCCACCTTCTACGTGGGCAGCCGGGGCCACCATGCCGACGTGGGCGGCACCACGCCGGGCTCGATGCCACCGTTCTCCACGCGCATCGAGGAAGAGGGCGTGCAGATCAACAACGTGAAGCTGGTAGAGCGCGGCGTGTTGCGCGAGGCAGAGATGATTGCGTTGCTGCAAAGCGGCGAGTACCCGAGCCGCAACCCCCAGCAGAACATGGCCGATTTGCGCGCGCAGATCGCGGCCAACGAAAAAGGCCAGCAGGAGCTGCGCCGCATGGTGGGCGAGTTTGGCCTTGACGTGGTGTTGGCCTACATGCGCCACGTGCAGGACAACGCCGAAGAATCCGTGCGCCGCGTGATCACGCGCCTTAAGGACGGAGCCTTCACCTTGCCGCTGGACAACGGCGCGCAGATCAGCGTGGCCGTGACGGTGGATGCCAAGAGCCGCAGCGCCACCATCGACTTCACTGGCACCAGCCCGCAGCAGACGAACAACTTCAACGCGCCCACGGCGGTGTGTATGGCGGCGGTGCTGTACGTGTTCCGCACCCTGGTGGATGACGACATTCCGCTGAACGCCGGGTGCCTCAAGCCGCTCAACGTCATCATCCCGCCCGGTAGCATGCTCAACCCCAACCCGCCCGCATCAGTGGTGGCCGGCAATGTGGAGACCTCCACCTGCATCACCAACGCGCTGTACGGCGCCTTGGGCCTGATGGCGGCGGGGCAGTGCACCATGAACAACTTCACCTTTGGCAGCACGCGCTACCAGTATTACGAGACCATCTCAGGTGGCAGCGGCGCGGGCGGCGTGTGGGATGCATCGGGGCAACTCACGGGCGGCTTTGGGGGCACGAGCGTGGTGCAAAGCCACATGACCAACTCGCGCCTCACCGACCCCGAGGTGCTGGAGTTCCGCTTCCCCGTGCGGCTCGACGGCTACGAGATCCGCAAGGGATCGGGCGGCGCCGGGCAGTGGAAGGGCGGCGACGGTGGCATCCGCCGCGTGCGTTTCCTGGAGCCGATGACGGCCAGCATCTTGTCGAACGGTCGCCACCATGGCGCGTTCGGCATGGCGGGCGGCGCGCCGGGCGCCGTGGGCATCAACAAGGTGGTGCGCAGCGATGGCCGCGTGGAGCTGCTCGACCACATCGGCCAGGCGGAGATGCAGCCGGGCGACGTGTTCGAGATCCACACGCCGGGCGGCGGTGGTTTTGGTTCTCTGCCCTCAAAATAGTGATGAAAATGGCCTCTAGCGCTTGTCTATCAAGCGCTAGCAGCTATCAAATCAGGAGTTATTGGGTGCTTGCGCTGGTGCAGCCTGCTCCGGCTCCGGCTCCCTGGGCAGGCTCAGGCTGGGGGGCACGTTAAGTCCCGCCCGGCGTGCGCGGAACAGCGCTGCGCGCATCAGAAAAATCGACATGATGGGCACCGTGATCGCCACGAACACGGCAATCAGCAGCGCATGCAGGGCCATGCTGCGGTCGGCCACCGAAAAATACAGCACCGTGCCGTGCATGATCAGCCAGCAGCCCAGCGTGGCGATGATGGCGGGGGCATGCACCCGCTCGAAAAAAGTGGGCAGGCGCAGCAGCCCGATGGAGCCCAGCAGGGCCAGCGCGGAGCCCGCCAGCACCAGCACGGCCACGATGATTTCGAGCCATAGCGGCAGCACGGCGGCTTCGGTCATTCGATCACCTCGCCGCGCAGCAGAAACTTGGCCATGGCCATCGATCCGACAAAACTGAACAGCGCCAGCAACAGCGCGGCCTCGAAGTAGTTCTTGCTGCCATACAGCAGGCCCAGCACCAGCATCGTGAGCATGCCGCTCAGGTACATGCAGTCGAGCGCCAGCACGCGGTCTTGGGCAGAGGGGCCCTTGAGCAGGCGGATCAGCGCGCAGCCCATGGCCAGTGCCAGCATGAACAGGGCGATGGGGAGGGCCCAATCCAATATCGGGGTCATTCGAAAATCTCCATCAAAGGGCGTTCGTAGCGCTGCTTCACGTCGGCGGCGATGGCTGCGGCGTCGTCCAGCTCCAGCACATGCAGCAGCAGCATGCTGCGGTCGAGCGACAGCTCGGCCCAGGCCGTGCCGGGGGTGATGCAGACGATGGTTGCCAGCACGGCCAGCGCATTGGGGTCGCGCATGTCGAGCGGGATGTGCACAAACCCCGCAGGGTGTCGCCTGCGGCCAGGCGTCAGCAGCAGGCGTGCCACGGCGAAGTTGGAACGCGTGGAGTCGGCCGCCACCGTGAGCGCCAGCCGCAGCACGGTGCCCGGCTTGCGCACGCGCACCGGCAGCGGGCGCAGCCCGGCCGTGAGCAGCGGAATGGCCAGCGCCAGCACCGTGCCCAGCACGATCTGGCCCGCGCTCAGGCTGCGATTGAGCAGCAGCCACAGGCCCAGCAGCGCCAGCGAGAGCAGGGGCGCGGGCACCAGCCGCTTGAAGAGGCGTTGGTGGAAAGGGGTGGATGGCGGCTTCATGGTGGGTTGCCTCCCTGCACAACGCCGGGCTTGGGCGGGTTGGGAACGGGCTCGGCCTCCATCACGCCACGCACGTAGGTAGAGGGGGCATAGAGCATGTCGGCCGTGGCCTGGGTGTAGCGCATCACGGCGCCCGCCTGCCAGGTCAGGGCCGCGCAGGCCCCCAGCAGCAGGGCGATCGGCAGGCCCTCCAGCACCAAGAGCTTGGGGGACGAGCGGTCGTGCGCTGCCCAGAAATGGCGAATGCCGACACGTGTCAGGGCCACCAGCGCGAGCAGGCCCGAGCCCACCAGCAAGGCCACCAGCATCCAACCCGCAGCGCTCAGGCGAAAGCCGCTGGATGCGCCCAGCCCCAGCGGGTTGAGCAGTGCGTGAATCATGGCGAACTTGCCCAAAAACCCCGGCAGTGGCGGCAGGCCCGCGATGACCAGCGTGCAGGCAATGAATGCCAGGCCCAAAAACGCCGCCGCAGCAGGAATCACCTCGCCGATCAGGGCTTCTTCCTTGTCATCGAGGTTGATGCTTTCGGTGGGCACCAGGTCGGCTGAGAGGAAGGGTGCGTCATCGGTGCGCTCGTGGGGGGCCAGGTTGGCGCCATCGTTGCGCCAGCGGTCGATCAGGTCGGTGAGCAAAAACAGCGCGCTCACCGCGAGCGTGGAGCTGAGCAGGTAATACAACAGCCCGCCGGTGAGCAGATTCTGCCCAAAGCCCAGGGCCGCCAGCAGCGTGCCCGACGACAGGATGGCGCTGAAGCCCGCGAGATGCCCCAGGCGCTGCGAGCCCAGCATGCCGATGGCGCCAAAGGCCATGGTGACCATGCCGCCGCCAATCAGCCACTGGCTGCCGAACTGGGTCGAATCACCGGCCTCGGCGCCGAACAGCAGCGTCCACAGCCGCAGCACGCTGTAGATGCCCACCTTGGTCATCAGCGCGAACAATGCGCCCACCGGCGCGGTGGCCGCGCTGTAGGCGGGCACCAGCCAGAAGTTGAGCGGCCACACAGCGGCCTTGATGAGAAAAGCCACCGCCAGGATGGCAGCCGCTGCGTGCAGCAGGCCCCGGTCAGCGGGTGCCACACCGGCAATGCTGCGCGCGAGGTCTGCCATGTTGAGCGTGCCGGTGATGCCGTACAGCATCGACACGCCGATCAGGAACAGCGACGAGGCCGCGAGGTTGATGGCGATGTAGTGCAGCCCCGCCGACACACGCGGTCGGCCCGAGCCATGCAGCAACAGGCCGTAGGAGGCGGCCAGCATGATCTCGAAAAACACGAACAGGTTGAACAGGTCGGCCGTGAGAAACGCGCCCGCCAGCCCCATGAGCTGGAACTGGAAGAGCGGGTGAAAGTGCACCCCCGCACGGTGCCAGCGCGCCACCGAAAACAGCACGGCGGCCAGCGCCACGGTGCTGCACAGCACCAGCATCATGGCCGAAAGGCGGTCGATGACCAGCACGATGCCAAACGGCGCGGGCCAGTTACCAGGCAGGTACACGCCCAGGCTGCTGCTCAGCCCCGTGGCCTTGGCCTGCACCAACAGCAAGACCGCGATCACCAGGCCCAGGAAGGTGGAGGTAATGTTGAGCGCAACCTTGGTGCGCTGGCGCTCCTCGCGCAGCAGCAGCATGAGCCCGGCCGTGAGCAGGGGCAGCGCGATGGGCGCCAGGATCAGGTGCGGCATCAACCGCTCCAGCATGAATTGCATGGCTGTCATGTGGGTCGTCCAAGGCGCTGGGTACAAAACTGGCGCACCCCAGGCCAGAGCAGCCGAGAAAGGGCCGCCCCGCATCGAGGGCTGCGTCCCCCTGCCCGCAGCGCACAGCGCTGCGAGAGCGGGGGCTGAGTGCCGCGGCTCCAAGCCTGCCTGCGCAGGCTTGGACGGCAGCGAAGAGCGGCCGCCTCTGGTGGACGCACCGAGGCGCAAAGCGCCTCAGGGGGGTGTTCTTTATTCAAGGCATCTCCTGCACGTCTTTGCCTTTGGTGCCGTCCACATGGTCGGTGCCAGACATGCCGCGCGAGGCCAGCAGCACGACGAGGAAGAGGGCGGTCATGGCAAAGCCGATCACGATGGCCGTGAGCGTGAGCGCCTGGGGCATCGGGTCTGCGTAGTGCGCCAGGTCCTGCAGCACGCCGGGCTGCAGCACGGGTTCCTTGTCGATCGCCAGGCCCAGGCGGCCCATGCTGAAGATGAAGAGATTGACCGCGTACGACAGCAGCGCCAAGCCCATGATGATCTGGAAGGTGCGGGGGCGCAGCAGCAGCCACACGCCCGAGCCGGTGAGCACGCCGATGGCCAGGGCCAGAATCAGTTCCATGGAGTTTCTCCTCGCGCTGTGGGCACGGTTGCCGTTGCGGCTGCGGTCTGCTGCTGCTCCTCGTCATCGGCAGCGCGCGCATTGTTGTAGCGGTGGCTGCGAACCGACTGGTGGGCGATGCCGGTGAGGATGAGCATGGTGGAGCCCACCACCAGCGTGAACACCCCGATGTCGAAGAACAGTGCGCTGGCCACGTGGACTTCGCCCACCCAGGGCAGGTGCAGGTGGGCCGTGTGGCTGGTCAAGAACGGATAACCCCAGGCCAGTGCGGCCAGGCCGGTGGCCAGCGCGGTCAGCAGCCCCACGCCGATCCAGCGGCGCGGGTACAGCGGCAGGTGGGCCTCGACCCATGAGGTGCCCGACACGATGTACTGCAGCAGCAGGGCCACCGAGAACACCAGCCCGGCCACGAAGCCGCCGCCGGGCTCGTTGTGTCCGCGCATGAACAAATACATGGCCACCAGCGTGGCAAAGGGCAGCAGCAGCCGCACCAGCACAGCGGGCACCATGAGGTAGCCCACGGCGGTGTCGGCCGTCTGGCGCGGGTTGGACAGGTCGGTGTCCACATCGGCGGGCAGGGTGCGTTGCTGGGGCGGCAGGTCCATCACCTCGCGCGCGGGCCGAAAGCGCCGCAGCAGCGCATACACCGTGAGCGCCACGATGCCCAGCACCACGATCTCGCCAAAGGTGTCGAAGCCCCGGAAGTCCACCAGCATCACGTTGACCACATTGGTGCCGCCGCCTTCGGTGAGCGCGCGCTCCAGGAAGAAGGTGGATGTGCTGTCGGGGAAAGGGCGGCTCATCATGGCGAACGACAGCAGCGCCATGCCCGCGCCCGTGGTCAGCGCCAGGGCCATGTCGCGGTAGCGGCGCAGCTGGGTGCGGCGCTCTTCGGCCAGTGTGGGCTTGCGCAGGGCCTCGTCACGCTGTGGCAGCCAGCGCAGGCCCAGCAGGACAAGAATGGTGGTCACCACCTCCACCACGATCTGCGTGAGGGCCAGGTCGGGGGCGGAGAACCACAGGAAGGTCAGGCACACGCACAGGCCCGAGCCACCCATCAGCGTAAGGGCCGCCAGCCGGTGGTATTTGGCTTGCCAGGCGGCCGCCATGGCACACACGGCGCCCAGCAGCCACAGCAGGGCAAAGGAGGGCGACATCGGCAGGGGCGTGCGGTCGCCAATCGGCAGGCCACGCGACCACAGGGGCAGCACGCAGGCGAGCAGCGCCGCGCTCACCAGCCACAACATCTGCCACTGCAGGCGCTTCGTGCCCAGCAGCTTGCGGCCATGGCGCCCGGCCTGGGTGAGGAGGGCCAGCACGTACACGAACAGGCGTTGCCCGCTGATGCGGTACATGAGCGGCGGTGCGTCCACCACGCCTTTTTCGCGCTGCCGACGCAGCACCGCATACAGCGCAATACCGCCGCCCAGCGCCACCAGGCTCATCACAAACGGTGTATTGAACCCGTGCCAGACCGCCAGGCTGTAGGTGGGCAGCTCGCCCCCCACCACCGGCCGCGCAGCGGCGGCCAGGTAGGCGCCCACGGACCATGCGGGCAGCATGCCCACCACCAGGCAAGCCAGCACCAACAGCTCGACGGGCACGCGCATCCAGTGTGGGGGCTCGTGTGGTTGGCGGGGCAAGTCGGTGGCTGGTGGGCCGCAGAACACATCTACGGTGAAGCGCAGCGAATACGCCACGCTGAACATGCCCGCCAACGTGGCCGCCGTGGGCAGCAGCCATTCGAGCAGGGGCGTGGTGTTCACGTACACCGTCTCGGCAAAAAACATTTCCTTGGACAGGAAACCATTGAGCAGCGGCACGCCCGCCATGGCCGCGCTGGCCACCATGGCCAGCGTGGCGGTGATGGGCATCATGTGCCTGAGGCCCGACAGCCGCCGAATGTCGCGCGTGCCGCTTTCGTGGTCGACGATGCCCACGGCCATGAAGAGCGAAGCCTTGAAGGTGGCGTGGTTCATGATGTGGAACACGGCGGCCACGGCCGCCAGCGGGCTGTTCAGGCCCAAAAGCAGCGTGATCAGGCCCAGGTGCGAGATGGTCGAATACGCCAGCAGCCCCTTGAGGTCGTTTTGGAACATGGCCGCATAGCCGCCCACCAGCAGCGTGCACAAGCCCGCGCCGCCCACCAGCCAGAACCACTGCTCGGTGCCCGCCAGGGCCGGCCACAGCCGCGCCAGCAGAAAGACGCCCGCCTTGACCATGGTGGCTGAGTGCAGGTAGGCCGACACGGGCGTTGGCGCCGCCATGGCGTTGGGCAGCCAGAAGTGAAAGGGGAACTGCGCGCTTTTGGTAAGCGCCCCCAGCAGCACCAGCACCAGGGCGGTGAGGTACAGCGGGTGCTCTTTGATGAGCTGCCCGGCGGCCAGCACGTGGTCGAGGTCGTAGCTGCCCACAATGTGGCCGAGCACCAGCATGCCGGCAAACATGGCCAGGCCGCCCGTGCCCGTCACGGTGAGCGCCATGCGTGCGCCGCGCCGTGCGTCCCGGCGGTGGTGCCAGTAGCCAATCAGCAAGAACGAGAACAGGCTGGTCAGCTCCCAGAAGAACGCGATCTGGATGATGTTGCCCGACAGCACCACGCCCGCCATGGCGCCCATGAAGGCGAGAAAGAACGAGAAAAAGCGCGGCACGGGATCGGCCGCCGACATGTAGTAGCGCGCATACAGCACCACCAGGCTGCCCACCCCCAGCACCAGCATGCAGAACATCCAGGCAAAACCATCCATGCGGATGATGAGGTTCAGGCCCAGGGCGGGGAGCCAGGCCAGCTCCTGCCGGATCACGCCACCGTCGGCAATCTCGGGGAAGTACAACGCTGCCTGCACGGTGCAGAACAGGGCGATGAGCCCGGCCAGCGTGGATTCGGTGTTGCGGGCGTTGGCGGGCAACACTGCCGCCATCAGGCTGCCGATGAAGGGGAGGAGGATGAGGGTGATCAGGGGCATGCGCAGGCGATTTTAGAGGCTGGCTCCAAAAGACCCTGCCACGCCGGAGACGGCCTAAAAAAAACAAGCCCGCTGGAGCGGGCTTGTAGCTTGCGAAGTGCGCTTAGTTTTTGCTAGCGCTGGCAGTGGCTGCTGGCGCGGCCGCTTCCTTGTTGGCGCTGGCAGGGCTGCTGGCCTTGCGCTCGGCGCCTTGTTTTTTGTGGTTCTTGGCCTCGGCCTCGGCCTTGGCGGCGGCTGCCGCGCTGTACTTTTTGCCGTTGACGGTCAGGCCGTCCTTGGAGAAGTTCACGGCGCTTTTGTTGCCCACGCCGCCCACGCGGCCGATGAAGTCGCTCCAATCCTTGAACGGAGCGCTTTTGCGCTCCTCCAGGATGCGGCCCGACAGGCCGGGCCCGATACCCTTGATGCCGTCAAGCTCGGCCTCGGTGGCGGTGTTCACGTCCACGGCGGCGAGCGCGGCGGTGGCCAGCAGGGTGGCGATGAGGAAGGTCAGCAGTTTCTTGAACATGGCGGAGTCCTAGGGTGGGGGTGGCAAGGGTTCAGAGTTCCTCGACGCGCCGTGCGGGGTAGCTGTCCCAGGTCTGGCAGCCGGGGCATTGCCAGAAATGCTGACGGGCCTCGAAGCCGCAGGCGGCGCAGCGGTAGCGGGTGAGGGGCTTCACGGCGTGATCCAGCGCGCGCTGGATCTGGGGGTGGAACTCCTCGTGCTCCAGTTTTTCGGCGGCCAGCCATTTGGCGGCGGCAACCAGTGAGCGCTCCTTGTCCAGGTGTTCCACATAGCGCTGCCTGGCCGTGCTGCGGGTGGTTTCGTCCGCGGTTTCCATGGCCACGATGCTCTCCAGCACGTCGAGCGAAGGCGTCTGCGCATAGTGGGCCTGCAGCAGGGCGTGGACCTCGGGCGTGCGCCCGGTGGCCGTTGCGGCCTCGACCATCAGCGGGGCTGCCAGGGGCAGTGCAGCGGGGGTGCGCTCACCCAGGGTTTTGAGCGTGGCCAGCACGGCGGCGGGCTGGCCCATGAGGCGCTGCAGCCGCGCCATCTCGATGCGGGCACGCGCCGCGTCGGGGGCTGCAGCCATGGCCTGCTCCAGCAGGGCCTGGGCGGCGGGTAGATCGCCTTGGGTGGCCAGTGCCAGGGCTTGCTCGCACAGGTAGTGCGCCTGCCGGGTGCTGAAGTCGCCCTGGTCGGCATCGTGCATCTTGCGGGCGATGGTGGCCGCATGGGGCCAGTCGCGCGATCGTTCGTAGATGGCCAGCAGCGCCAGGCGCGCCTGGGCCTCGAAGGGGGTGCTCTCCAGGCGGTGCAGCGCGTCTTCGGCGCGGTCGAGCAGGCCGGCCTTGAGGAAGTCGAGCGCCAGCGCGTGCTGGGCGCGCTCGCGGTCGGCGCGGGAGAGGTCGCCACGCGAGAGCAGGTGCTCGTGCACGCGCACAGCGCGGTCGTATTCGCCCCGGCGGCGAAACAGGTTGCCCAGCGCGAAGTGCAGCTCGGAGGTGTCGGGGTCGTTTTGCACCGCCTCGATGAAGGCGTCGATGGCCTGGTCCTGCTGCTCGTTGAGCAGAAAGTTCAGGCCCTTGAAGTAAGCCTTGGGGGCGCGGCGGTTTTCGGCGCGCAGCTGGCGCAGGTCAAAGCGCGACGCCAGCCAGCCGAGCACGAAGGCCAGGGGCAGGCCCAGCAGAATCCAGCTGAGGTCAAATTCCATGGATCGAGGGCAGGTCAGGCGGTGGTGGGGGGGCAGGTGGCGTGGCGTTGGCCGTGGCTTCGGCCTGAGCGGGCGCTGCGGTGGTCGATGTCTGTGCTTTGCGGGCGGCGGTGCGGTGTTTCCACCAGCGCGGCACCATGCCCAGCACGCCCACGGCGAGCCCGGCCGAGAAGGCTGTCAGCACCACCAGCACCAGGGGCGCGCGCCACTGGGTGCCAAAGAAGAAATGCACGGTCGCATCCTGCTGGTTGTTCAGCGCGAAGGCGAAGAGCGTAAAAAAAATGGCTGCCTTGAGCAGCCACAGGAAGTATTTCATTGGTCTCCCCCGTGGTGGGGCGATTCTAAGAGCTTGGGCGCATGGCCCCGGCGACACAATGTAGAAACCGTAGTTATCAGAAAGACCTCTAGCGCCCGGCCATCAAGCGCAAGCAGCTATCATTTTTGATCTTCTGGAGCGGAGGTTATCTGGGTTTTTTCTGCCATTTCGGCGGTGCGTTTGTCCACGGCCTCGCGCAGGGCCTTGCCTGGCTTGAAGTGTGGCACCCGCTTTTCGGGAATGGCTACGGCTTCGCCGCTGCGGGGGTTGCGGCCCATGCGGGGCGGACGGTGATTGACTGAAAAACTGCCAAAGCCCCGGATCTCGATGCGGTGCCCGCGTACCAGGGCATCGCCCACGGCGTCCAGAATGGTCTTGACGGCGTATTCGGCATCGCGGTGAGTGAGCTGGCCAAAGCGTGCGGCCAGTTCTTCAACGAGGTCTGAGCGGGTCATGGAGTCTTGGGACATAGGCAGACTGCCCGTGGGCAGGTGGTTGTCTCTTTGTCGTGAAAAAAGAGCGGGCGCACTAGGCGCCCGCTGTCTGACCGTTTAACGGGTCAGCGCTTTACTTTTCCGAGTTGTCCAGCTTGGCGCGCAGCAGAGCGCCCAGGCTGGTCGTGCCGGCGCTTTCGCGGCTCGACTGCTGGCTCAGGTTGGCCATGGCGCCTTGTTCGTCAGCCATGTCCTTTTGCTTGATCGACAGCTGGATGTTGCGGGTCTTGCGATCCACATTGACCACCACGGCCGTGACTTCGTCGCCTTCCTTGAGCACGTTGCGGGCATCTTCCACGCGGTCGCGGGAGATTTCCGAAGCGCGCAGGTAACCCACGATGTCTTCGCCCAGGTCGATTTCAGCGCCACGGGCGTCCACGGTCTTGACCTTGCCGGTCACCGTCTGGCCCTTGTCGTTCACGGTCACGAAGGTCGTGAATGGGTCGCCGTCGAGCTGCTTGATGCCCAGCGAGATGCGTTCGCGGTCCACGTCCACGGCCAGCACGATGGCTTC
>NZ_JAPUDY010000011.1 GCF_027492855.1 Acidovorax sp. | reverse complement strand
TGGCTCATGCCGTACACGCAGACCATGATGCCCCACTGCAGCTTGGCATTGCGCTCCAGAAAGCGCTGCGGGTCGTTGGCCAGTGCGCTCACCACGGGCAGCGCCAGGAACACATAGACGGGGATGAACACCGTGAACAGGTCGAAGTGTTTGCTGCCCACGATCCAGAACTGCAGCGGCAGCACCACAAAAAACGCCAGCACCAGGCTGCGGTGGTCGCCCCGCCGCGTGGGCGAAAGCGTGATGAACTCGCGCAGCGCAAAAAACGCCACGATGGCAAACAGCACCGTGGCCACGGTGTCGCCCAGCACCCAGCCAATCCAGAACACGGTGGCCATCATCCACGAGGTCTGCAGCAGCCCCCCAAAGCGCTTGGCCTCCATCGCGCGCACTTCCGAATCGGGGTCGTCGCCCGCATGCTCGCGCAGATTGCGCACAAAGGCCCACACGGTCACGATGGACAGGATGCCGAACACGACCAGGAACAAGGCCCCGATCTGCTGGGTGGCGGTGAGGTTGCGAAGAAAGGAGTTCATGCTCAAACTTCCCTCAGTGCGATGACGGCGCGCCGGGCGCGGTCGAGGAACGGGCGGCGTTCTTCACCCGGCTCTAACTGAACGGGGGCGCCAAAGGTCACCGAGCACAGGATAGGCACGGGCACCACTTCACCCTTGGGCATCACGCGCTGCACGTTGTTGATCCAGGCGGGCACCAGCACCACCTGCGGAAACATCTGCGCCAGCTTGAACAGGCCCGACTTGAACGGCTGCGGCTCGTCGCCATGGCCGCGCGTGCCCTCGGGGAAGATCACGATCGAGTCGCCGCTCTCCAGCGCACGCACCAGCGGCGCCAGCGGATCGGATTCGGGCAGGGCGGCGCGCAGTTCCTCGGGGCTGGGTGTGCGCGGCGGGGCCTCGGGCGATGGGTCGGGGCCGCCAGCCGCGGCGGTATCGGCCTCGGCCACCGCAGTGGCCATGGTGTTGTCGGGCGCGCCTTCGGGGGCCGGGGGGCGTGCGGGTGTGGCCTGGCGGTCTACATAGACGGCGTTGAACACCGCCGTGGTGATCCACTGCCGAAACGGCGTCTTGGTCCAGTAATCCTTGGCCGCGATGGGCCGCGTGATGCTGCGCAGCTCCTCGGGCAGCGCGGCCCAGATCAGCACCATGTCGGCATGGCTCTGGTGGTTGGCGAAATAGATGCGCTGCTCCGCCTTGGGCGGGCAGCCATACCAGCGGGCCTGGGAACCGGTGAGAAACCGCACGACCCCCAGCAGGAGAAGACTCATCAACTTGGCAAGCATGGCGCGGATCATACGGGGCGCACGCGCTTTGCATCACCTGTGCGCGCCACACTTGCTCCGGGCAGGTGGTATCGAGGCGTGGCGCGCTAAAAAAGGAACTCTGCACGGCGATCTGTTACTCAGTTGTCACTGGATTCACCCAGTAGGAGCAGAACCATGAACCACACACCCGACGCAGCCCACGTCGACCTCAGCACCCCGGACGGCATTGCCGATGCCTTCGTCAACCACGGGGTCACCCTGGCCTCGATCAAGGGGATATCCGATGACGACCTGGAGGCGCTCTACGCCGTGGCCTACGGCCATCTGGCCGAAGGCCGCGCCCAGGACGCCGTGGAAGACCTGCTCCTGCTGGTGACACATGATTCCTGGGAGCCGCGATTTCAGTTCGCCTATGCGCTGGCCTTGCAAATGCTGGGGCAGCACGAGGCCGCCGCGCAACACTACGCGCAGGCGCTGCTGATGGACGCTACCAATGCGGGCTGCATCCTGCGCCTTGGCGAATGTTTGGAGGCGATGGGCAACGCCCAGGAGGCCGAAGAGGCGTTTCGCGCCTGCATCCAGCTGAGCTACCTCAGCCCCGAGCACCACCTGGTGCGCGCCCATGCGCAAGCACGCTTGGCCAGCCTGACGGGAGGTGCAGCATGAGCTCCCCCATCGGCGTTGGAATGGGCCGGATGGCCAGTCTGCAAGGCACTACCGGGATCGAACCTCGCCCTCAAGCCGCCCGCGCGGCAGAGGCATCGCTGGAGGCCCCGGTCTCTCTCACACTCCCCCCGCCGCCGCGCAGCGAAGTTTCTGCAGGGCAGGCTGACCGCGTGCGAACGGTCGCCCAGGAGCCCGCCCGGGCCGGGGTCGCGCCTTCGCGGGCCGATGTCGCCCAAGGCAAGCTGAAGGCGGCGGGCGGCAAGTTGCTGGAAGCCCGGCAAGCCGGTGTGGATGTGGCCAAGACCTCTTTCTGGAAGAAGGCCCTGGGTGTGGCCCTCTCGGGCGTCGCCGTGGGTGTGGCCGTGGGCCTCACCACAATTTCCTTCGGCGGTGCCACGCCTTTGCTGGCGCTGGCCTGCGTGAATTTTGCGGTGTCCACCGGAGACGCGATGTGCGCCTATCGCAACATGCGCAATACCGAGGCGATTGCGGAGTTCAGGACGCCTCCGTATGAAAAACTACCCATGGGCAACAGCATCGTGGGCAACATGACTCACGGCGTTTTGACGCGGCTGGGTGTCAGTGCGGAAAACGCCACCGTGGCCGCCAAGGTGACTGGCGGCGTGGTGACCCTGGGGCTTGTCGTGGCTTCCCTGGCGGTGGGCGCGGGCCTGTCGGATATGCCCATGGCTTACGATGTGGCCGGTAAAGCGGCATCGCTCATTGGCACCGGGGTGGCAGTGGCATCCACCGTGGTCAGCCTGATGACGGATGCCGGTGACCGCGAAGAGCTTCAAGAGAGCCTTGATGAGATCCGAAAGGACGTTGTGTCGCGGCAAGAGCCTGAGAGCGGGCGCACTGAACTGGATGCGGACGGCCAGATGGTGGCGGCAGCGATCCTGCGCTCCATGGACGGCCAAGATACGGCGACAGCGCTGCATGGCGACGCGCTCAACGATGCTGCCCGGGTGAAGGAGGCTGTGTCGGGCGCTTCCGGTGTCCTCAAGGGGGCCGCGACGGCCGTGTCGGTCGTGGAGGTTCTGAACATGGTCAGGGCCTGAGCGCTGTACGCGGCCGCCCGTAGACGCGGTGCCGGGCGTGCCTGCGGGGGGCGGTGCGGGGTGATGGCGGCCGCTGTCGGTTTTGGGGCATAAGAGATATTTGCAAATCAGCCGCAAAGCTGTCTGTCACACAGTAAATTGGGCGTATCAAGGCAGCGCCCTTCTGGGCATTGTTGTGTAGGAGCCATTTCAGTAAATTTTCTGTTTCCATCCAAGCAGTTCGTTATGAATCAACAGCGCCCCATTTCGACTGATGAAAGCGTGTATCTAGGTAGAGTATTCCTTACCATGGGCGCTCAGGTAAGTTCAGGGCTGGCGACATTTGCGGGCTGGATGCTG
Organism: Acidovorax sp.; assembly: GCF_027492855.1. GTDB lineage: Bacteria > Pseudomonadota > Gammaproteobacteria > Burkholderiales > Burkholderiaceae_C > Acidovorax. The sequence continues at coordinate 24,872 of NZ_JAPUDY010000011.1, read as the reverse complement.
ATCGGGTTCGCTGCAATCCTCGGAACCTTACTCGCCAACCTCGACAAGGCTGCGAAGTATCTTGCCCCGAATACTTTGAGCACCTTCGCTGAGTTGTTCGCTGCTGCTGTGTTCCTGCATTTGGTGCAGCGGTATTCCGCAGCCGTCGTCGCATCGAGTGCAGCTGCGGGGAAAGAAGTAGAGCTGCATCCTGTCCCTGCCGACATGCAGATGGCGGTATTGCTTGACAGTATGGAGCAAGCAGTTCTTTGGCCTACCAAGTGGCTTGTACGTCGTTCCAATCGAAAGATCCTGGCTGGGGATATTGCGGCGGGTGGTCGTCTTATCTTGGTCCTGGCGCAGGTTGAGGCTTGGCTTGTATTGGGGCAACTGCTCATTGCCTTCTACGCCGCGTGGGTCCTTGCGGGTGCATTGCGTGGCTAACCTGTCAACCAGTGCGGGCGTCCTTCCGGCTTGTCTTTATCGCCTACTGTCAGCCGGTCATTTCCAATCTTGAGAACCGCTTCTTGCCCTACCGCCGGGTACTCCTGAGCGATGACAGATGCGATATTCCTGGTGCTCGTACTTGTTGCCAGGTAGCCTTGCGCTTCAACGCTCTCGGCGGCAAGGTTTCCTTGTCGTCCATCATGGCAACTCCGCACTCCCCATCCGCCCCAGAATCGTCCGCGTCCGCCCCGCCAGATACGCTGACCCCGGCGTCTTCTCAAACCGCTTGGGCGCGGGCAGCATCACGGCCAGGCGGGCGGCCTCGGTGGTGCTGAGGCGGTTGGCGCTTTTGCCAAAGTAGTGCTGGGCTGCGGCCTCGGCGCCGAACACGCCTTCGCCCCATTCCACGTTGTTGAGGTAGATCTCCAGGATGCGCTGTTTGGAGAGCAGTTTCTCCAGCGCCAGCGTGAGCACAAACTCCTGGCCCTTGCGCAGCAGGGTGCGCTCGCCCGACAGCAGCAGGTTCTTGGCCAGTTGCTGGGTGATGGTGGAGCCGCCCCGGATCTTGGCTGCACGCACGGGGCGGTCGGGGGCGCGGGCCTGGGCTTTGTTCGCCTGGGCTTCGGCCTTGGCATTGCGCTCCCAGGCTTTTTCGATGGCATTCCAGTCCACGCCGTCGTGGTTGACGAAGCCATCGTCTTCCGATGCGACCACGGCGCGCTTGAGGTGGTCGGAGATGCTGGCATAGGGCACCCATTGCTGGCGCCAGGGGATGCGGCCTTTGGTGGAGAGCAGAGCCCAGGCTTCTGAGCGCTGAAAGGTGGTGGACTCGGGGTTGAGCACCGCCATGGTGGCGATGCGCAGCACGAAGAACAGCTGCAGCGCCACCAGGGCGAGCAGCACGAGGCCCAGCCAGCGCAGCACGGCTTTCATGGCGGCGTGTCTCCTGGTGTGTGGTGTTGCTTGTGAGCGGGCATGCACCTACCAGAACCGTTCACGCTGAGCTGGTCGAAGCGCCGCGCGAGGCTTCGACAAGCCTGTCCTGAGCCTGTCGAAGGGCTCAGCCCGAACGGTGCTGCAAGTTCATGCCGACTCATGGTTCAGGTGGCCTGCTGCATTTCAGCCAGCACCTGGGCCGATGGCGGGCGCACGCCGCGCCACAGCAAAAAGGCCTCGGCGGCCTGTTCCACCAGCATGCCCAGGCCGTCGCGCGGCGTGGCGCCGTGGGCACGGACCCAGTCCAGAAAACCCTGGGCGGCGGGGCCGTACATCATGTCGTAGGCCAGGCTGCCGGGGCGCAGCACGGTGGCGGGCACGGGCACACCGGCGCCCGCCAGGCTGCTGGCCGTGGCGTTGATGATGATGTCGAAATTGGCCGCTACCGCTTGTGGTTCAAGCGCTACCAGCTCTGCTTTTTGTAGCGCCGCAAGTGCGCTGTGTGACTGCACCAGCGCTTGTGCCTTGGCCAGGGTGCGGTTGGCCACGGTGATGTGGCGGGCACCCGCCAGCAGCAGCGGGCCGAGCACGCCTGCGGCGGCCCCGCCTGCGCCCACCAGCAGCACGTCGCGCCCGGCCAGCGGCACGCCCGCGTTGCGCGTGATGTCGGCCACCAGGCCCAGGCCGTCGGTGTTGTCGGCATACAGGCTGCCGTCGGGGCGAAAGGTGAGGGTGTTGGCGGCGCCCGCCAGTTGCACACGTTCGCTGCATTCGGTAGCGAGGCCAGGCACCTCGGTTTTGAACGGCACCGTGACGTTGCAGCCGCGCCCGCCCTGGGCCGCAAAGTCGCGCACGCCCTGGGCAAAACCGTCCATGGGCACCAGGCGGCGTTCGTAGGCTATGGGCTCGCCCGTGAGTTCGGCAAAGCGGGCGTGGATGGCGGGCGAGCGGCTGTGGGCCACGGGGTTGCCCATCACGCAGTACAAGTCGGGGTTTTTGCTCATGGGAGAAAGCCTGTGCGGATGGCCCCAGGGAGGGGCGCGTCGAGAATTACCGGACGCTTGTTTCGAGGGTCTGGTCGCGCGTGAACTTGAAGCGCGCCACCATGGCGATCTGGTCGGCTTTTTTGCGCATGTCAGGGCCAAAGCTGCCAAAGGGGCCTGCGGCGCGGGCAATGGCCTCGGCGCGCCGGTCCAGCGTGGCGTTGCCCGAGCCTTGCACCACCTCGGTGTCGATCACGCGGCCGTCGTGGTTCACGGTGACGATCATGGTCAGCTCGCCATAGAGCTTGCGGCCCGCCTGCTCGGGGAAGTTCTCGGTGCCTTTGTCTTCCACCTTGCGGCGCAGCGTGTCGTAGTAGACGGCGTAGGCTTCCTCGCGGGTGGCGGGGCTGACGTAGCGCTTTTTGGGGCGCGAGTTTTCTTCGTTGATGCGTTTTTCGATCTCGGCCAGCAGTTTGACGAGCTGGCGGCGTTTTTCCTGCTCGCTGACCTGTTCGGCGCTTTGGCTGGGTTTGCGCGGGTCGGGCTCGGGCATGGTGGCCAGTTGCTTGCGCAACTGGGCCAGCATTTGGGCCTGCTGTTCCTGCATCGCGTCCATCTTGCGCTGCGCGTCTTCGTAGTCGTTGCCAATGGCCGTGAGCGCCGAGTAGGGCAGGGGGCTGGTGGCACGGCCCTTTTCGACATCGCCGCCGCCCGCCAGGTTGGCCTGAGCAATCGCCTGGGCTTTGTCGGGGCGCTCGTTCGACTTGGCGTTGACCAGGATGACCTCGAGCGGCGTGTCCTGGAACACGCGGTTGAAGCCCTCGGGGTCGATAAAACGCACCGAGATGAGCGCCGCGTGCACGGCCACCGAGACGCCCAGCGCCAGTTGCAGCGTGCTGAAGGTGCGGAGGAAGGCGGGGAATTTCATCGCCGGCAATTATCAGGGGGTGGCGGCTGCGGCGTCGGCTGGTGCCTCGTTCACGTCCACCGCGATGGCGATGGGGCCTGCCACGGCGTCGTCATCGCCTTCGTCATCTGCCGGGCCGTCGTCGCTGGCATCCGCCGGGTCGTCCAGGCGCTCGATCACGGTGCCGTGGATGTCCAGGGTGATCTCGTCTACCTCGCCCAGTTTGACTTTCAGGCGCGCGCCGCGCGGCAGGTTCTGCGCGCCCAGCACGGGGAAGACCAGCGGAATATCGTCCGCCCGCACCAAAAAGCTGCCGCCGGGGCCTTCCTTGAAGACGGTGGCGTTCAGCTCGGTGATGCCGTTCTGCTCTACGTACTTGAGCGTCCAGAAGCGCTCCATGCCCCCCTGGTAGCCGTTGTAGGCGCTGTAGGCGGCGTCAAAGCTGCTGATGATGGAGAACAGGTCCGCATCCTTGGGCTTGAAGGGCGCGGCCAGCGCGGCGGTTTTGCCGTGGCGCGCGCAGGCAATGATCTGCCACTGGTTCACCAGGTCGGTGTAGCGGCGCAGGGGCGAGGTGGCCCACGAATAGGCTTTGACGCCAATGCCCGCGTGCGGCAGCGCCTTGGTGCCCATGCGCACCTTCACGCCCGGTGCCATGCTGGCCTGGCTGCGGTAGATGCCGGGCACACCCAGCTCGGCCATCCAACTGCCCCAGGTGCTGTTGGCGACGATCATGGCCTCGGCCACGATCAAATCGAGCGGCGCACCGCGCTGGCGTACGCTGATCTGCACCTGCTCGTCGCCCGTGGGCTCGGCGCCGTTGTTGCCGACCAGGCGGAAGTTGTAGTCCGGCCGGTTGAAGTTCTCGGGCTTGCCACGCACCACCTCGCGGCGGGCTTTCAGGTCTTTGGCAAGGCGATATAAAAATGATAGCTGCTCGCGCATGTCGGACAAGCGCTGGGGGTCGTTTTGATGCTCAAACGCTGGGTCGGTGAGCCAGGCCTCTGTCACCACGCTGTCGAGCTGGTCGTGGCGCAGGTTGGCGGCCACGTGCACGCGCTCGAGCTTGGTCTCGGAGCTTTTGAACTCCAGCGTGGCTTCGTCGATGGTGACGTACAGCGACACGGCCGGGTTGGCGCGGCCCTCGTCCAGCGTGTAGGTCTGCACCACATCGTCGGGCAGCATGGTGATCTTGTAGCCCGGCATGTACACGGTGGACAGGCGCGCCCGGCCCAACTGGTCGATGGCGCTGCCCGGCTGGATGGCCAGGCCCGGCGCGGCGATGTGAATGCCCAGCACCACGGTGCCCGTGCCCAGGCCCTGCACCGACAGCGCATCGTCGATTTCAGTGGTTTGTGAATCGTCGATGGAATACGCCTGCGCGGGCGACAGCGGCAGCTCGTCGGCAATGACCGGCGCAGTGACGGACGGAAAGCCCGTGCCTTTGGGGAAGTTCTCGAACAAAAAGCGCTTCCAGTGGAACTGGTAGCTGGAATCGATGGCCCCGGCCTTTTGCAGCAGATCGAGCGGCGCGGTGTGTGTGGCGCGGCTGGCCTCGACCACGGCCTTGTACTCGGGCGCGTTCTTGTCGGGCTTGAACAAAATCTTGTAGAGCTGGTCGCGGATGGGCTGCGGGCATTCGCCTTTGCCCAGGGCGGCGGCCCACTCATCGATCTGCGCGAGGACGGCTTTTTTCTTCTCGATGGCTGCCAGCGCCTGCTGCAGGATCTCGGCCGACGCCTTCTTGAACCGGCCCTTGCCAGCGCGGCGGAAATAGTGCGGCGCGTCGTACAGGCGAAACAGCGCGCCCGCCTGCTGGGCCAGGGTGGCGTTCTCCGAGAAATAGTCGCGCGCCAGGTCGGCAAAGCCGAACTCGTCTTCGGGCGCGAATTCCCAGGCCAGGTCCAGCTCAATGGTCTCGGCCACGGCCTGGGCCTGGGCAACGAGCTCGGCGGGCGCGGGTTTTTCGAACTTCAGCAGGATGTGGGCGGCCTTGACCTTGACCCGCTTGCCCGAGTCCAGCTCCACCTGGGCCGAGGTGTCGGCTTCCGACAGGATACGTCCGGCCATGAATTTGCCGGCTTCTTCAAACAGTGCATGCATGGCGGGGATTGTCCCATGGGCTTGCACCGGCCCGAGGCTCGTGCTGGCCTGCCCCCTATGATGCGCACCACCTCGCCGATACCGCCCCGCCGCCGAACCCATCCTGAGTGAGCTCCATGCTTTTTGACGCCGTTGCCGCGCCGCTGTTTCTGGTGGCCCTGGCGCTGCCCTTTGTTTTTGGCATCACCCAGGCCCCGAATGCCAATTTTTGGCCGCTCATGGCCTCCTGGTCTTGCGGGGCGGTAATTTTGATGCTGATGGTGTGGCGTGCAGGGGGCGTGCGGCGGCAGGTACGGGCGGGCTGGCGCGATTTCATGGCTGCGCAATTGGCCGCAGGCCTGGTGCTGGCGGCGGTTGTGGGCGGCGTGATCGGGCTGGCGCAGTATTTTGGGGGCGACCTGGGGTGGTCGCCCTGGATCCAGTCGTCCACGCCCGGCCAGGCCATCGGCAACCTGCGCCAGCGCAATCAGCAGGCGTCGCTGCTGAGCCTGGGCGTCTGGGCCTTGTTGTGGATGGTGGCGCAGTTGCAGGCGCGCCTGGATGGGCGGGCGGGGGCGGTTCTGCTGGGCGGTGGGCGGGCTTGGCCGCATTGGCCGCAGTGGCTGACGGGGTTGCTCCTGGCCTGGGGGCTGGCGCTGCTGGCTGCGGCCAGTGCCGCAACGTCGTCGCGCACAGGGGCTCTGCAGTGGTTGTTTATCGTGGGCCTGCTGGTGGTGTGGCGCGCAAGCAGTGGCCGACTGGCGCTTGGCCTGTCGCTGGTGGGCATCCTGTTGTATGCGGCCGCGGCATGGCTGTTGCCGGGCCTACTGCTCGACTGGACGGGTTTCACCACCGATGGCCTCTTCACCCGCTTCGTGGACGAAGGGCACCGGTGCGAGAGCCGCCGCGCCCTCTGGGCCAATGTGCTGTACCTGATCGCCCAGAAACCCTGGCTGGGCTGGGGCTGGGGCGAGCTGGACTATGCGCATTACGTCACCCTGTTCCCCGGAGTCCGGTTTTGTGTGCTGCTGGACAACGCCCACAACCTGCCGCTGCAACTGGCCGTGGAACTGGGCCTGCCGGTGGCCGTGCTGGCCTGCGCTGCGGTGGTGGCCTGGGTGCTGCGCGCGCGGCCTTGGCGCGAGGTGAACCCAGCGCGGCAACTCGCCTGGGGCATCCTGGCCATCGTCGGGGTGCACAGCCTGCTGGAGTTTCCCCTGTGGTACGGCCCTTTCCAGTTGGTCACGGTGCTGGCGGTAGCCTTGTTGTGGCAAGGGGGGCTGCCGCGCTGGGCGACCTTGCCGGCAGCCAAGGCCGCCGCCGTTCTTGGGCTGGCGGGCGCGGTGGCACTGGGCGGAATGGTGGTGTGGGATTACTACCGCGTCGGCATGCTGTACCGGCCCGTGCCGCAGCGGCCTGCGGCGTACCAGGACGACACCATGGGCAAAGTGTCTGACACGCTGTTTTTCTCGGACCAGGTGGATTTCGCGCTGCTGTCCACCACCCCGGTAACGCGGGAGAACGCTCCGCAGATGCATGTGCTGGCGACGGCGCTGCTGCATTTCTCGCCCGAGCCCCGTGTCATCCAGGCGCTGATCGAAAGCGCCGTGCAACTGGGTCAGGACGACGAGGCCGCGTTCCACATCAAGCGCTATCGCATCGCCTATCCAGGCGAGTACGAGCGGTGGAAGGGCGCCAGCCGGGCGGCTCCGTAGCGGGATGTGTCTGCTCAGGCCAGGTCCAGAAACTCCACCACCTGCGGCAGGTAGTCCGCAAAGTTGCCCAGCGCGTGGTCACCGCCCTCCAGCACGATCTGCTGGGCCTTGGGGTAGCGCCAGGCCATTTCGTGCCAATCGAGCACCTCGTCGCCCTTGGCGATGATGGCCAGCTCGGGCGCGGCTGGCGGGCGGCCACGCATGTCCAGGGCCTCAAGTTCCGCGATGTATTCGGGTAGAAAAAAGAAGCGCTCGGCGGGGTTTTGCCAGGTGGTCTGCTCGCCGATGTAGCGCGCCAGGTCGCGGGCCGGGTCCACGGCGGGGTTCAGCATCACGCTGGGGCAGCCAGCCTGCTGCGCCACCCAACTGGCATAAAACCCACCCAGCGACGATCCGACCACCCCCATGGCCTGGTGCGGCCACTGGGCGATGCCCTCTGCCACCAGCGCCATGGCGGTCTTTGGCGACGGCGGCAGTTGGGGGCACCAAAAGGTGACCTTCGGATGGTGCCGCGCCACATGGGCCGCCATCTGCCGGGCCTTGGCCGACAGGGGCGACGAGCGAAAGCCGTGCAGGTACAGAAGGTGGGTAGTGGTCATCGGAATTGGGGAATGCGGGGCAGGGGAATCACTGCTTCATGCCGGGTGGCGCAGGCATAAGATAGGTGGTATCAAATCGTAACCACAAGGCGCCATGCCCGATTCTGCCCCGCTTTCCACCACCCGGCGCTGGGCGCTTGGGCCGGGCGACAAGCCCCCAGCAACCCTGGGCCGGTTCGAGCTGAAGAAGCAACTGGGCCGGGGTGCCCAGGCCACCGTTTGGCTGGCGGTGGACCCGCGCCTGCAGCGCGAGGTGGCCATCAAGCTCATGCGGCCCCTGCAGGACCAGGACCCGTCGGTGCTGGAGCAGTGGCTGCGCGAGGCGCGCCACGTGGGGCGCCTGGCCCACCCCTACATCGTGCCGGTGTTCGAGGCCGATGTGCAGGGCCTGCAGCCTTACATCGTGTTTGAGTACGTGCCCGGCCGCACGCTGGCCGAGCACCTGGCCCAGCAGGGGCGGTGCACGCCGCACGATGCTGTGGCGCTGATGGTGGATGCGCTCGACGGCCTGCACGCGGCGCACCAGGCGGGCATCGTGCACCGCGACCTCAAGCCCTCCAACATCATGGTCGATGCCCATCGCCACGCGCGGGTGATGGACTTTGGCCTGGCCGCCACCGTGCAGGCCGCGCCCGATGCCCAACTGGCCAGCGGCACGCCCGCCTACATGGCGCCCGAAGCCGCCGCAGGCGCCGCGCCCACGCCTGCCATGGACGTGTATTCGGCTGCACTGGTGCTGGTTGAGTTGCTCACGGGGCGGCCGCTCATTCACCAGAAGGACACCTGGCAGGCGCTGTACCGCATTGCCAACGAGAGCCTGGCGCTGCCCGAGGACCTGGGGCCGGGTGTGGACGACGGCCTGCGGGCCATTTTGCAGCGCGCCATGGCGCGCGACCCCAGCCAGCGCTACGCATCGGCGGCGGAGCTTCGCGATGCGCTGCGTGCCTGGGCGGCCCCGGTGAGCGCGCCCTCGGCGGCAAGCAATGCCACGCTGGACTTTTTGCTGCGGCGCATGCGGCACAAGAGCGATTTCCCGGCGCTGTCGGATTCGGTGGCGCGTATCCAGCGGGTGGCCAACTCGGAAGACGACAGCATCAGCGACCTCACGCACGAGATCCTCAAGGACGTGGCGCTGACCAACAAGCTGCTGCGCCTGGTGAACAGCGTGCATTTCGCGCATGCCAGCCGGGGCACCATCAGCACGGTGTCGCGCGCGGTGAGCCTGGTGGGTTTCAACGCCGTGCGCAACATGGCGCTGAGCCTGGTGCTGCTCGATCACATGCAGGACAAGGCCCATGCCAGCCAGATGCGCGAGGAGTTTTTGCGCGCCATGATGGCCGGGTCGGTGGCGGCGGAGCTGTGCGAGAGCAGCCAGGCGGCCGAAGAGGCCTTCATCGGCGCCATGTTTCAGAACCTGGGGCGCATGTTGTGCGAGTTTTATTTTCCCGAAGAGGCCGGGCAGGTGCGCAGCCTGGTGGCGTCGGGGAGGATAGAGGGCGGCGAAGAATCGGCCGCCCTGCAGGTGCTGGGCCTTGGGTTCGAGGAGCTGGGGGTGGGCGTGGCCCGCGTCTGGGGGCTGCCCGAGAGCCTGCAGCGCTGCATGCGCAAGCCCATGGGTTCGCCCATGCAGCGCGCGCCCGAGCAGGGCGTGGAGCGCCTGCGCTGGGCCGCCACGGCCGCCAATGAAGTGGCCAGCACCTTGCTGTTGGGCGATCCTGCCCAGATGGAGGCACAACTGGGGCAGATCGGCGCCCGGTACGCGCGCACGCTGGCCCTGTCGGCCGAGGCGATTGCCGAAGCCACCCTGCGCGCGCGCCACAAGCTGGTGGCGCTGGCCGAGGCGCTGGATCTGCGTGTGGCGCCCGATGCGCCCGCCGCCCGGCTGCTGCGGCTGCCGGTGGCACCGGGTGCCGCCCCTGCCCCCGACGATGCCCTGGGCTCCCACGAGCTGCGGGCCAGCGAAACCCAGCCTTTGCCCGCCGTGCTTGCTTCGCAGGCGGGGGGCGCGGTGTCGGTGGAGCAGGTCAACGAGGTGCTGGCGGCAGGCATCCAGGACATCACCAATGCCATGGTCGAGAACTTTCAGCTCAACGACGTGCTGCGCATGATTCTGGAGACCATGTTCCGCGCGCTGGGGTTTCGGCGCATGGTGTTTTGCCTGCGCGATGCCAAGACGGAGACGCTGACCGGCCGTTTTGGCCTGGGCGAGGGCAGCGAGGCCGCCGTGCGCGCCATGAAGGTGCCGCTCAAGGCCCAGGGCGACCTGTTTGCTGCCGTGTGCCTGCGCGGCGCCGACACGCTGATCAACGACGCCACCGAGCCCCGCATGCAGGCGCGCCTGCCGCAGTGGTACCGCACGGGGCTCGACGCCCCCTCGTTCCTGCTGCTGCCACTGCAGATCAAGGGGCAGCCCTTTGCCTTGATCTATGCCGACCAGTCCAGCGCGGGCGGCATCGTGGTGGACGACAAGGCCCTGGGCCTGCTGCGCACCCTGCGCAACCAGGCGGTGATGGCCTTTCGCCAGGCGGGGTGACGGCGCCCGATAATCGGGGGATGGCCGTCGTATTTGAAAAACCCACGCTCTCCCAGCGCCTGGTTCCCCTGTTTCGCGGGTTCGACCTTCCGCTCATCCTGCTGGTGCTGGTGTTGGCCTGCGCGGGCCTGTTGGCCATGTACTCGTCGGGGTTCGACCATGGCACGCGTTTTGTGGACCATGGGCGCAACATGCTGATCGCGGGCGCCATCCTTTTCATGGTGTCTCAGGTGCCGCCGCAAAAGATCATGGCCTGCGCCGTGCCGCTGTATGTGGCGGGCGTGGCGCTTTTGGTGGCCGTGGCGCTGTTCGGCATCACCAAAAAAGGGGCGACGCGCTGGATCAATGTGGGCATCGTCATCCAGCCCAGTGAAATCCTCAAGATCGCCATGCCCCTGATGCTGGCCTGGTGGTTCCAGAAGCGCGAAGGCACGCTGCGCCCGCTCGATTTTGCGGCGGCGGGGCTGCTGCTTGTGGTGCCGGTGGGGTTGATCATGAAGCAGCCCGACCTGGGAACCTCGCTTTTGGTGCTGGCGGCGGGGCTGTCGGTTATCTTCTTTGCGGGCCTGTCGTGGAAGCTGATCCTGCCGCCCGTGCTGATCGGCGGGCTGGGAATTCTCACGCTGGTGCTGCTGGGCGACCAGCTTTGCGCGGACGGCGTGCGCTGGGTGGTGCTGCACGACTACCAGCAGCAGCGCGTGTGCACGCTGCTCGACCCCACCCGCGATCCGTTGGGCAAGGGGTTCCACATCATCCAGGGCATGATCGCCATCGGCTCGGGCGGCATGTGGGGCAAGGGCTTCATGGCGGGCACACAGACCCACCTGGAGTTCATCCCCGAGCGCACCACCGACTTCATCTTCGCCGCTTTCTCCGAAGAATTCGGGCTGGCGGGCAACCTGTTTTTGATCATTTGCTTTTTGTTGCTCGTCTGGCGGGGCCTGGCCATTGCCGCAGGGGCCAACAGCCTGTTCGGCCGCCTGATGGCGGGGGCTGTGTCGATGATTTTCTTCACCTATGCCTTCGTGAACATGGGCATGGTCAGCGGCATCCTGCCCGTGGTGGGGGTGCCCTTGCCGTTCATCAGCTATGGCGGCACGGCCATGGTCACCCTGGGGTTGGCGCTGGGCATTCTGATGTCGGTGGCGCGGGCGCAGAAGCAAGACACCAAAGACCCCCGCCAGGCTTTGTAGCCGGGGCGGCGGCGTTGCGCGCGCGGGGCGTTCCGGGTACAAAGCGACTGCCAACTGTGTTTTGGCAATCTCTGGAGGTTCCCTCATGGCGTCGAAGTTCGAGCTGAAGAAGTCCAAGAACGATAAATTTGTCTTTAATCTGCTGGCGGGCAATGGGCAGGTCATCCTGACCAGCGAGATGTATGACTCCAAGGCGAGCGCGCTCAACGGCATCGAATCCGTCAAGAAGAACGGCCCGGATGGCGGCCGGTACAGCCGGCTCAGCGCCAAGGACGGCTCTCCGTACTTCACGCTCAAGGCGGCCAATGGCCAGGTGATCGGCCAAAGCCAGATGTACTCTGGCGAAAAAGCGCGCGACGCGGGCATCGAGTCCGTGCAGCAGAACGCACCAGGCGCGGTGACCAGCGACCTCACCGCTGCGGGCTGACCGGGCGCTCCAGCGCTCAGTGGCCGAGTGGCAGGGGCACCGTGCGTGCCCCTGCATCCCTACGGGCATGGCGGCACGCTTAGGGCGTGTCACCATTCAATCCCCCACGCGCTGGCCGCGCATTGCGTCGTTGCCCTTCGTTTGTGTAGCCGAGCTACACGGCACTCAGGGCGCCTAGCACTGCACGGCCTGGATGGCTTTCGCTTGGGGAATTGAATGGTGATACGCCCTAAAATGCCCCGATGACCTTCCGCACCCCCACAGCCGCCCCTCAGCGCGCGGCGACCAGCCAGCGCATCGATGTTGCCCGCGAACTGCTGTTGACCCCGTTCGGTCTCGACGAAGGCCACCTGGCCCGCGCCCTGGCCGAGATCCGCACCCACAAGGTGGACGACGCGGACCTGTACTTCCAGTACACGCGCAGCGAGGGCTGGAGCCTGGAGGAAGGCATCGTCAAGACGGGCTCGTTCAGCATCGACCAGGGCGTGGGTGTGCGCGCGGTCAGCGGCGAGAAGACGGCCTTTGCGTATTCGGACGACATCTCCGAGGCGTCGCTGCTGGATGCGGCCCGCACCGTGCGGTCTATTTCGGCTGTTGCGCAGGCAGGTAAAGCGCGAATGGCTCCTAAAAAGATAGCAACCAGCCGCAGCCTCTACCCTGGCGTGGACCCGATCGCTTCGCTGGACAGCACCGCCAAAGTGGCGCTGCTGGAGCGGCTGGAGCAACGCGCCCGCGCCAAGGACCCGCGCGTGGCACAGGTGATGGCTGGGCTGGCCAGCGAATACGACGTGGTGCTGGTGGCCCGCGCCGATGGCACCCTGGCCGCCGATGTGCGCCCCCTGGTGCGCCTGTCGGTCACCGTGATCGCCGAGCAAAATGGCCGCCGCGAGGTGGGCTCTGCGGGCGGCGGCGGCCGTTTCGGCCTGGCCTACTTCGACGATGAGCAGATGGGCAAGTATGTGGACGAGGCCGTGCATGCGGCCCTGGTCAACCTCGAATCACGCCCCGCACCTGCGGGCGAGATGACCGTGGTGCTGGGCTCGGGCTGGCCCGGCATCCTGCTGCACGAGGCCGTGGGCCATGGGCTGGAGGGCGACTTCAATCGCAAGGGCTCCAGCGCCTTCAGCGGCCGCATCGGCCAGCGCGTGGCAGCCAAGGGCGTCACGGTGCTGGATGACGGCACCATTGCCGACCGCCGCGGCTCGCTCAACGTGGACGACGAGGGCCATGCCAGCCAGCGCAACGTGCTGATCGAGGACGGTATCCTGAAGGGCTACATCCAGGATTCGCTCAACGCACGCCTGATGGGTGTGGCGCCCACTGGCAACGGCCGGCGAGAGAGTTATGCGCACATCCCCATGCCGCGCATGACCAACACCTACATGCTGGGCGGCGACAAGGACCCGCAAGAGATCATCGCCAGCATCAAGAAGGGGCTGTACGCCAGCAACTTTGGCGGCGGCCAGGTGGACATCACCTCGGGCAAGTTCGTGTTCTCGGCCAGCGAAGCCTACTGGGTGGAAAACGGCAAGATCCAGTACCCCGTCAAGGGCGCCACCATCGTCGGCAGCGGCCCCGAGTCGCTCAAGAAGGTGACCATGATCGGCAACGACATGCGCCTTGACAGCGGCGTGGGCACCTGCGGCAAGGAAGGCCAGAGCGTGCCCGTGGGTGTGGGCCAGCCCACCTTGCGCATCGAGGGGCTGACGGTGGGCGGAACGGCCTGAACCTCTTTGGGGGCGGCCCCTTCCGCCCGCTGCATTTGCCGTGATGTAAAGCGCTGCACAGCGGCCCGTGGGCAGCGCAAAATGGAAAGACCATGCCTGCCACGCGTCCCAGCCAACTGCTGACACTCCAGTCGTTTGGAGACATCAGCCGCTTTTTGCGCGAAGGCGTGGCGGACGAGGATTCCCGCCAGTTGCGAGACAGCCTGGGTGCCTTGTCCATGCAGATCGACGAGGCCGTCCGCATCCGTCGCACCAGCACCGACACGGCCGACATCATGCGCCGCGTCGCCACCCTGTCGCACTGCGCGCGTGAGCACCAGTTGTTCCTCACCGGCCTCGGATCGGCCTGGCACGCGCTGTATGAGTTCGATGCCTACCAGGCCGCATTGCGCGAGCTGCGCAACGCCATTGTTGACTGGCAGCAGATGCTGGAGCGCCGAAGCTCCAAGGAGAGCGCGAGCTTCGACCATTTCGAGCTGCTGGCCTGGCGCACGCTGGGCGAGGCGCTGCTGCTCATCGACATGTACGAGCACCACAACGATCCTCCCAGCGACTTGATGGATACGCCGCTGCGCAAGAAGGCGTCTGCGCTGCAGCGCGCGCGTGCCTGGCTGAACCGCTGGGGCCGCTCCGGCGGGGCGAAATCCGGGCGGTGATGCCTGTGTTTGTCGTGAAATTGCAACATCCTGTGTTTGCTGCACCGCCGCACACCTGTGCTACATTGGCTGCCATGCAAGTTCGCAGCGCGTTTTATTTTTGGTTTTTTATCTCGGTCCCCGGCGGATGAGAGGAAAACGCGCAAGCAAACACAACCTCCCCATACCAACCGCCGACGCTGCAAAGCCCGGCGGTTTTTGTTTTTCTGCCCTCCCGTTTTTCTTCATTCACCACTACATCTACTCCACGAGGAAGCAACCATGACGGTCTCCAACACCCCCACCAGCGATGCCTGGTACCGCAGCGTCGAAAAAACCAGCCAGACCGACGACGAACGTATCAAGGACATCACCGTGTTGCCTCCTCCCGAGCACCTGATCCGCTTTTTCCCGATCGGCGGCACGCCGGTCGAGACGCTGATCACCCAGACCCGCAAGAACATCCACAACATCATGGCCGGCAAGGATGACCGCTTGCTGGTCGTCATCGGCCCGTGCTCCATCCACGATCCGGGCGCGGCCGTCGAATACGCTCGCCGCCTGATGGCCGTGCGCACCCAGTACGCCGATACCCTGGAAATCGTGATGCGCGTGTACTTCGAGAAGCCCCGCACCACCGTGGGCTGGAAGGGGCTCATCAACGACCCCTACCTCGACGAGAGCTACCGCATCGACGAAGGCCTGCGCATCGCGCGCCAGTTGCTCATCGAAATCAACCGCCTGGGCATGCCTGCGGGCAGCGAGTTCCTGGACGTGATCTCACCCCAGTACATCGGTGACCTCATCAGCTGGGGCGCCATCGGCGCGCGCACCACCGAAAGCCAGGTGCACCGCGAACTGGCGTCCGGCCTCTCGGCGCCCATCGGCTTCAAGAACGGCACCGACGGCAACATCCGCATCGCCACCGACGCCATCCAGTCGGCCAGCCGGGGCCACCACTTCCTGTCGGTGCACAAGAACGGCCAGGTCGCCATCGTCAACACCAAGGGCAACAAGGATTGCCACGTGATCCTGCGGGGCGGCAAGACCCCCAATTACGACGCCGCTAGCGTGGCCGCCGCCTGCAAGGACCTCGAAGCCGCCAAGCTGCCCGCCACGCTGATGGTGGATTGCAGCCACGCCAACAGCAGCAAGCAGCACGAAAAGCAGTTGGATGTGGCCCGCGACATCGCCACGCAGCTCGCTGGCGGCTCGCGCAGCGTGTTCGGCCTCATGATCGAAAGCCACCTGAACGCAGGCGCCCAGAAGTTCACGCCCGGCAAGGACCAGCCGGGGGCGCTTGAATACGGCAAGAGCATCACCGACGCCTGCCTGGGCTGGGACGATTCGCTCAAGGCGCTGGCCGAGTTGTCCGCCGCCGTGAAGGCGCGCCGCGCGCGCTGAGTTTTGGGGCCTGCTGCAGGCAGGCTCAGGCTCTAAACTCAGGCCTGTGGACTGCACGCTCCTGTGTTGTCCCAGGCGTTGATTTCAGAACAGAAGAAAGGCGAGTCATCATGCACAGCGAAGTGTCGGTCAAGCTGGACGGTCACCAGGAGTTTCGGTTTGACCTGGAGGGCGCGGAGCCCATGGGCAATGAGGCCGGCCGACGCTGGCTGGATGAGCAATTTACCTCGCTGGACTGCGAGCCCCTGCGCGCCAGCGGCAAGGTGCTGCTGGCCGACAAGGTGCTGACCGTGGCCCGCGCCGCCGGGGCCTCGTTGCTGGCAGACCCCGCGTGGTCGCGCGACTTTGCGCGCGCCGCCAGCGCTGCGCTGGCCAAGCCCGTTGTGCGGGTGGACGTGCCGGGGATGGCGGTCACGTTTTGAGCCAATTTGGCTGCTAGCGCTTGATGGGCAAGCGCTAGCAGCTATTAATTTTGTAGCGATTGCAGCAGCTTGGCGTGGATGCCCCCAAACCCGCCGTTGCTCATGCACACCACATGGTCCCCAGGCCGGGCGGCCTGTGTGACCAGGGCCACCAGGGTGTCGATGTCGGCAGCGGTCTGTGCGCGTTGGCCGGGGCCCACGCCCAGGGGGGCGAGTGCCTGGGCCGCGTCCCAGTCCAGCCCGGCCGTGTGGCAGAACGCCAGGTCGGCGGGCTCCAGCGCCCAGGGCAACTGGCTTTTCATGGCGCCCAGCTTCATCGTGTTGCTGCGGGGCTCGAACACCGCCAGGATGCGGGCGCTAGCACCCAGGCTGCGGCGCAGGCCGTCCAGCGTGGTGCGCAGTGCGGTTGGGTGGTGCGCAAAATCGTCATACACCGCAATGCTGTTCACGGTGCCGCGCAGCTCCATGCGCCGCTTGACGTTCTGAAAACTCCCCAGCGCAGCGGCTGCCTGCTCGGGTGGCACGCCCACATGGTGGGCAGCGGCGATGGCGGCCAGTGCGTTGAGCTGGTTGTGCACACCGGTCAGCGCCCACTCCACGCGCGCGACCCGTTGGCCCTGGTGGATCACGTCAAACGCCTGCGGGTCGCCCACGGCGGAAAAATCGCTCACGGCCGCGCCGAAGCTGCTCACCTCGCTCCAGCAGCCGGTGTGCAGCACGCGGGCCAGGCTTTCTTCCAGCCCGTTGACGACCACGCGGCCTGACGGCGGCACGGTGCGCACCAGATGGTGGAACTGGCGTTCGATGGCGGCCAGGTCGTCAAAGATGTCGGCGTGGTCGAACTCCAGGTTGTTGAGCACGGCGGTGCGGGGGCGGTAGTGCACAAACTTGCTGCGCTTGTCGAAAAACGCCGTGTCGTATTCGTCGGCCTCGATCACGAACAGCGGCGCCGCGCCCAGCGGCATGGGGCCGGGTGCGGGCCGTTGGGGGGCGCCCAGTCGGGCGGACAGGCCAAAGTTCAGCGGCACACCGCCGATCAGGAAACCGGGCTGCTGCCCCGCGCTTTCCAGCACCCAGGCCAGCATCGAGGTGGTGGTGGTCTTGCCGTGTGTGCCCGCAACGGCCAGCACGTGGCGCCCCTGCAGCACATGCTCGGCCAGCCATTGTGGGCCGCTGGTATAGGGCAGGCCCGCGTCCAGGATGGCCTCCATCAGCGGAAACTTGGGCGAGCCGTCCGGCAGCCGGGCGCGGCTGACCACGTTGCCGACCACGAACATGTCGGGCGCAAGGGCCAACTGGTCGGCGCCAAAGCCTTCAATGAGATCGATGCCCAGGGCCCGCAACTGGTCGCTCATTGGTGGATAGACGCCTGCGTCGCAGCCGGTGACCTTGTGGCCCGCCTCGCGCGCCAGCGCAGCGAGCCCCCCCATGAACGTGCCGCAGATGCCCAGTATGTGTATATGCATGGGGGCAGATTCTAAGGCCGGTGAAAGGGCTATCCATTCAAGGTGAAATTGGCATCTGGCGCTTTATTTATAAGCGCTACCAGCTATCAAAATTATAGTAAATGGAAAATTCCCGCCCTGATCAGGTGGCCAGGTTCGGCGGACTGCGGGGCTGCGCTGGCCGTTCGCGCGCACAATGCGGGCTCCTTTGTTGCCGTCCACAGCCATGCACACACCTTTGAGCGAGGAAATCGCCCACACCACGGCCCGCCTGGTGGTGGAGGAAGGGCTTGAATGGGGGCCAGCCAAGCGCCGTGCGCTGCGCCAGATGGGGCTGCCGGCCCGCACCCCGCTACCCGACAACGACCTGGTTGAGGCGGCAGTGCGCGAGTACATCCAGATCTTCTGTGCCGATACGCAGCCGCGCGAGTTGAGGGCGCTGCGCCAGCTGGCGCTGGTCTGGATGGAGCGCATGGCGGCTTTCCGCCCGCACCTGGGTGGTGCCGTGTGGCATGGCACTGCCACGCGCTTGTCGGATATTTATTTGCAGTTGTTTTGTGATGACCCTAAATCAGCAGAGATAGCGCTGATAGACCATCATGTGGACTACGAACCCCGCACGGTGACCGGCTTTCATGGCGAATCGGTCGAAGCCTTGAGCTTGGGCAGCAAGTCGCCCGAGCTCAATGAGATGATCGGCGTGCATCTGCTCATCTACGACCTCGACGATCTGCGGGGCGCCTTGAAGCCCGATGCCAAAGGCCGCGTTCCGCGCGGCGACATGACGGCCGTGCGCCGCTTGCTCCAGGAAACCAGCGCTCCATGACGAATCTTGCCCATCCGCCCCAATCTGAAACCGTTACCCCTGCCGGAGCACCGTCGCCCGCCCGCCGCCGCCTGCTGTATGCGGGCGTTGCAGGTGCTGCGGCTTTGGGTGGGGCGGGGTTTGCCTGGTGGAAGTTTCAGCCGCACGCCCTGCAGCCTGGGGCCGAGCAGGCGCTGTGGGGCATGGAGTTCGAGAAGCCCGAGGGCGGAACCCTCGCGATGAAGTTCTTTGCGGGCAAGCCCTTGCTGCTGAATTTCTGGGCCACCTGGTGCCCGCCCTGTGTGGAGGAGTTGCCCATGCTCAACGCCTTCTACCGTGAACAGACCGCCAAAGGCTGGCAAGTTCTGGGTTTGGCCATCGACCAGCCTTCGGCCGTGCGCAAGTTCCTGGCGCGCATTCCGCTGGAGTTTCCGGTGGGGTTGGCGGGCCTGGGGGGCACCGACCTGGGGCGCTCGCTGGGCAATCTGACGGGCGGGCTGCCGTTCACGGTGGTGCTGGGCGGGGAGGGGCGGGTGCTGCACCGTAAAATGGGGCAGGTGACACCGCAGGATTTGCAATTGTGGGCCCCGCTGCGCTGAGCCCTGAGGCCTTTGTTTCCTGCGAAATGCACCGATTGGCAGTCCTGCGGCCTTGAATTTCCATGCCGAAGTTTGTGGAAAATGCATGTGAAAGGCTGCGATAGGGTGAAATTGGAGTAAATTCGCGCCCTATTCAGTTAAATAGCCGTTGGAGCTTCCATGGATCTGCGAAAACTCAAAACCCTCATCGATCTCGTGTCCGAGTCGAATGTGTCCGAACTCGAAATCACGGAGGCCGAGGGCAAAGTCCGCATCGTCAAAAGTGGCGGTGCCGTGGTTCAGCAGTATGTTCCGGCCCCTATGCAGGCCGCCCCTGCTGCCGCCGCACCGGCGGCCGCACCTGTGGCCGAGCTGCCCGCGCCGCCTGTGGCCGCAGCGCCTGCAGGCCATATCGTCAAGTCGCCCATGGTGGGTACCTTCTACCGCTCGTCCAGCCCCGGTGCCAAGGCATTCGTCGAAGTGGGCAGCCAGGTCAAAGAGGGCGAGACCATCTGCATCATCGAGGCCATGAAGATCCTCAACGAGATCGAGGCCGACAAGTCGGGCACGGTCACCCGCATCCTGGGCGAGAACGGCCAGGCGGTGGAATACGGACAGCCGCTGTTCGTCATCGAATAAGGTGCCCATGTTCAAGAAGATTCTCGTTGCGAATCGTGGGGAGATCGCTCTGCGCATTCAGCGCGCATGCAGCGAACTCGGGATCAAGGCCGTGATGGTCTATTCCGAGGCCGACCGCGACGCCAAGTACGTCAAGCTGGCTGAAGAGGCGGTGTGCATCGGCCCCGCGCCCTCGCCGCTGTCCTACCTCAATATGCCGGCCATCATCTCGGCCGCCGAAGTGACCGATGCCGAGGCCATCCACCCCGGCTACGGTTTCCTGTCGGAGAACGCTGATTTCGCCGAGCGCGTCGAAAAAAGCGGTTTTCAGTTCATCGGCCCCACGCCCGAGTCGATCCGTATCATGGGCGACAAGGTGTCGGCCAAACAGGCCATGATCCGCGCGGGCGTGCCCTGCGTGCCGGGCTCCGAGGGCGAATTGCCCGATGATCCGGTGCAGATCCGCCGCATCGCCAAGGCCGTGGGCTACCCCGTCATCATCAAGGCCGCTGGTGGCGGTGGTGGCCGGGGCATGCGCGTGGTGCACACCGAGGCCGCGCTGGTCAACGCCGTGCAGATGACCAAGGCCGAGGCGGGCGCCGCGTTTGGTAATCCTGCGGTGTACATGGAGAAGTTCCTCCAGAACCCGCGTCACATCGAAATCCAGATCCTGGCCGACAAGCACCGCAACGCGGTTTATCTGGGCGAGCGCGACTGCTCCATGCAGCGCCGCCACCAGAAGGTGATCGAAGAGGCGCCAGCGCCGGGCATTCCCCGCAAGCTGATCGAGAAGATCGGCGAGCGCTGCGTGGCTGCCTGCAAGAAGATCGGCTACCGCGGTGCGGGCACGTTCGAGTTCCTGTACGAAAACGGCGAGTTCTATTTCATCGAAATGAACACCCGCGTGCAGGTGGAACACCCCGTGACGGAATGGGTTACGGGCGTGGACATCGTGAAGACGCAGATCATGGTGGCGGCGGGCGAAAAGCTGCCGTTCACGCAGCGCCAGATCGAGATCCGTGGCCATGCCATCGAGTGCCGTGTGAATGCGGAAGATCCCTACAAGTTCGTCCCGTCGCCAGGGCGCATCACCACCTGGCATCCACCGGGCGGCCCCGGCGTGCGTGTGGATTCGCATGCCTACACCAACTACTTCGTGCCGCCCAACTACGACTCGATGATCGGCAAGATCATCGTGCACGGCGACACGCGCGAGCAGGCGCTGGCCCGCATGCGCACGGCACTGTCCGAGACGGTGATCGAAGGCATCAACACCAACGTGCCGCTGCACCGCGAGCTGATGGTGGACGCCAAGTTCATGGCCGGTGGCACCAACATCCACTACCTGGAAGAGTGGCTGTCGCAGCACAAACGTTGAAGACGGCACGCGGCTGTATTCCATGCTGGCCCCTGGCAACGGGGGTCAGCATTTCATTTTTCTGAGAGGCGTTGTTCCATGTTTGAGCTGATTCTGATGTGCCCCGAGGACTGTATCGAACCAGTCAGCGATGCGCTGGATGCACTCGATGCCTTGAGCGTGTCGGTGGAGGACGCCGATGCCCAGACCGACGCCGAGCAGGCGCTGTTTGGCGAGCCCGGCATGCCCCCGCCCAAGGATGGATGGCAGCGCAGCCGCGTGGTCGCGCTGTTTTCAACCGAGGCCGCCGCCCGCGAAGCGCAGCAGCTGCTGGCGGTGCAGGACTTCTTTGAAGGTTGCCAGGTGCTGGGCGTGGCGCAGGTCGCCGAGCAGGACTGGGTGCGGCTCACGCAGTCGCAGTTTGCGCCCGTGGACATCACGCCGGATTTCTGGATCGTGCCCACCTGGCACGAGTTGCCCGCGCAGGCCGTGCGCAGCATCCGCCTGGACCCAGGGCTTGCATTTGGCACCGGCACCCACCCCACCACGCGCATGTGCCTGCGATGGATCGCACGCAATGGTGCAACGCAGCCAGAGGCGGGCAATCCGCTGGGCCGGGTGCTGGATTACGGTTGTGGCTCGGGCATCCTGGCCATCGGCGCCGCCAAGTTCGGGGCCACGGACATTGACGCAGTGGACATCGATCCCGCTGCCGTCGAGTCCACGGCCCAGAACGCCCAGGCCAACGAGGTGTTGTTGCACGCGGGCCTGCCGGACAAGGCACGGGGCGAATACCAGACGGTGTTGGCCAACATTCTGGCCACGCCCCTGCGGGTGCTGGCCCCCTTGTTGTGTGCCCATGTGGCGCCGGGCGGCCATCTGGTTCTGGCGGGCATTCTGGAGCGGCAGGCGGACGAACTGAAAGAAGCCTATGCGCCCTGGGTGCAGTTGGAAGTTGCTGATACCGAAGACGGCTGGATACTGATGACCGCCAAGCGCTGAGCCTGCGCGTATCCCGCTTGGGCCAGCCTGGCGCGGCCCCTACAATCCTCCGCTGATGAGCCAGATCACTCGCTGCCCGTCCTGCGCCACGTCCTTCAAGGTTGTGGCAGACCAATTGCGCATATCGGAAGGATGGGTGCGCTGCGGCCAATGCAAGGAGGTGTTTGACGCCTCGGCGCATTTGCTGCCCGTGGCGGCCCCCGCGCTGTTGCCGGATGTGTCGTTGACCGATGTGCGGCCCCCCCCAGCACCGGTGGAGCGCAAAGCCGATCCGGCGCCTGGCTGGGGTAGCCGTTTCCGCGAAACACGCGATAGGCAAGAGCCGCCACCACCCTTGTCGACCCATGTGGGGTCGCCCCATACCGATGGGGTATCGCTGGCCGTGCCTGCCGCTACGGCAACGCCGGTGTTGGAAATACCCGACCCCGCGGTGCCTGCGTTCCTCGTTGCCGAGCCGGGTGCTGCAGGCTCTGGTCCATCACCCGCTGCGCCGTTTGCCTGGCGACCCCCTTCGCCGTCGCTACCGGAACCGAGCGAGGCAAAACCCCTCCACGAGCCCGCCGCTGCGGTGGAATCAGGGGGCGATGAGGTGTTGTTTGATGTGGCGGATGCGCTACCCCCCGAGATGCCGATTACGGGCGCATCGGTGCTTGTGGCAGATCCTGCCAAGGAGGCGTTGAGCGAAGGCTACGAACGCCCCCCCGCCACCAGCCTTGCTGATTTGCCTGATCCCCACCCGCCCGTCGATCTGGTGGCCTCGGACGTCGAGGGGGCCGTGGCGTCTGTCGGGGCTACAGCGAGGTCTGAAGAAGCCTATCCGCCGTTGGAGATCCCCGCGCCACTTCCGCCAATCGTGCCGCCGTCCGACGCAGAACTTGGTCAATCCCCATCTTCTTCTGCGCCCGTTGCGGAGCCACCGCTGTCGGTGCCGGATGCCTTGCCCTCGGTGGCCTTTGTGGAGCCACCTGCTGCGGCATTGGAGCTGGTGGCCGACGACTCCCCGGCGGCGGTGTTGCAGGCGCGCTCGCGCAAATCCACCCGCAGTGCTGCGGATGCGGGCGGTGCAGGCGATGACGAAACGCATGACGAGAGTCCGGAGGTCAGCTTTGTGGTTGCGGCGCGGCGCAAGGCGTTCTGGCGCAAGCCAGCGGTGCGCGTGGTGCTGGTGCTGGTGGTGCTGCTGTTGACCCTGGGGTTGGCGGGGCAGATGGTGATCCAGGAGCGTGACCGTATCGCGGCCATGGACGCCCGCGCGAGACCGTGGCTGCAAAGACTGTGTGAACCCTTGCGTTGCGAGGTCGCACCACGGCGCCAGATCGCCGACATGGTGATCGACAGTTCTTCCTTCAACAAGGCCAGGGGAGACAGCTATCAACTTGCTTTTGCGATGAAGAGCAAGGCAGACATCCCGCTTGCGATGCCGGCCGTTGAGCTGACGCTGACCGATGCCCAGGACCAGCCTGTGCTCCGGCGGGTCTTGTTGCCCACTGACATGGGCGCGCCTGCAGAACTGCCAGCGCGCGGCGAGTGGAGCACCTCGGTCTCGGTGATCGTGACCACCGGCGGGGCCCGTGTTGCGGGATACCGGCTGCTGGCTTTCTATCCCTGAGATTCGCCTCGCAATTTTTTCCCTCTTACCCTTTCATTCAATTTCAATATGGCTGCCCTTATTTGTGGTTCCCTGGCGTTCGACACCATCATGACCTTCGAGGGGCGGTTTGCAGAACAGATACTGCCCGACCAGTTGCACATCCTCAATGTGTCCTTTTTGGTGCCGTCCCTGCGCCGCGATTTTGGTGGGTGCGCGGGCAATATTGCCTACAGCCTCAAGCTGTTGGGTGGCGAGCCCTTGCCCATGGCCATGCTCGGCAGCGATGGCGCCGACTATCTGGAGCGGCTGAAGTCCCAGGGCATCAGCGGCCGCCACGTGGGCCAGGTGCAAGACACCTACACCGCGCAGGCCATGATCATGACCGACCGTGACAACAACCAGATCACGGCCTTCCACCCCGGCGCCATGATGCAGGCGCACGGAAACCGTATCGAGGCAGATGCCACGGTGAGCGTGGGAATCATCGCGCCGGACGGGCGCGATGCCATGCTCCAGCACGCCGCCCAATTCGTGGCGGCGGGCATTCCTTTTGTGTTCGATCCGGGCCAGGGGCTGCCCATGTTCAATGGCGAAGAACTGTCGCTCTTCATTGAGCAGGCGTCTTGGGTGACGGTGAACGACTACGAGGGCAAGATGCTGTGCGATCGCACGGGCTGGACTCTCGCGGAGATTTCGCGCAAGGTGAAGGGGGTGGTGGTCACGCAGGGCGCCGAAGGCTGCGAGGTCTGGGTGGATGGAGAAAAAACCCATGTACCCGCTGTGGTGCCTGCGCAGGTGGTAGACCCCACCGGTTGCGGCGATGCGTGGCGTGGTGCCCTGTTGTTTGGCCTGGAAAAGGGCTGGACGCTGGTGCGCTGCGCAGAATTGGGCAACCGTGTCGGTGCGCTCAAGATCGCGCAACGTGGACCCCAGAACTACGTGCTGGATTTTGCCGTGGCGTGATGCGAGGTGCGGCGCGGGTTGAGGGGCCGGGCGAAATGTATTTCGTGCCAACGCTGCCCTGCTGCTGGCGTTCACCTGTTTTCGGCAGGCGTAAAAAAACCCGGTGCACAGGCACCGGGTTGAGCGCGTAGTACGCCGGTATTAAGGCTTGTTGCCCGTAGGAAAGGGCCAGGCCGCCTGAGGATTCAGGGTGGTCTGTGCTGCAGGGGCAGCAGGGGCAGGCGCCTTGGGGGCCTTCTTGGCCGGTGCAGCTTTCTTGGCAGGGGCCTTGGCGACAGCCTTCTTGGCGGGTGCTGCTGCTTTTTTGGCAGGAGCGGCCTTCTTGGCGGGCGCTGCAGGCTTCTTGGCAGGTGCGGCCTTCTTCGCTGCTACTGCCTTTTTGGCGGGAGCGGCCTTCTTTGCCGGTGCTGCTGCCTTCTTGGCAGGTGCGGCCTTCTTCGCTGCTACTGCCTTTTTGGCGGGAGCGGCTTTCTTTGCCGGTGCTGCTGCCTTCTTGGCAGGTGCGGCCTTCTTCGCTGCTACTG